>JAJZRE010000077.1:3137-5777 GCA_021802945.1 Pseudomonadota bacterium | reverse complement strand
AGACGGCCTAGCCGAACACGTATTTCATCCCCACCGCGTGCCAGTGCACGGCCTCCTCCTCCAGCGCGCGCCGGGTGAGCGGCCTGCGTTCGAGCCAGTTCTCGGGCAGGGTCAGGCGAAAGCGCTTGCTGCCGGCTTCGGCATCCACGTGGGGAAGATGCGGTTCCGCGCGGCTGCGGCAGAGGATGACGGCCTGGCGCAGCACCCACACCAGCAGGCGGTCGTTGTCCGGCACCGCGCCGGCGGCGAACGCCGGCAGCTTGGTCAGCGCACCGCGCTGGGCGCGCGCCAGCAGGGCCAGGCGCGCCTGGTCGGTGCGCGAGAAGCCGGGCATGTCGGCGTTTTCCAGGATGTAGCCGGCATGGCGGTGGTAGCCGCCGTGCGACACCATGAGTCCGATTTCGTGCAGGCGCGCGGCCCAGTCGAGAAAGCGCATGTCGTTTTCGTCGCCGCCGCCGCTGGCGGCCAGCAGCTTCATGGCCACCTGGTTGACGCGCGCGGCCTGACGGGTATCGATATGATAGCGGCGCATGAACTCGTCCACCGTCGCCTCGCGCATGTCGTGCCGGTGGAAGCGGCCCAAGAGGTCGTAGAGGATGCCTTCGCGCATGGCGGTCTCGGCGACGTCCATCTGCTCGATATCGAGTTCGGCGAACAGGCCGGCCATGATGGCGAAACCGCCGGCGATGACCGGGCGGCGGTCGCGCGTCAGGCCGGGCAGGTCGAGCGCGTCGAGGTGGCCGGCCCGGATGAACTGGGTGCGCAACTGGGCGAGGCCGTCGGCGGTGATGCCGCGCGCCGACCAGCCGCATTGTTCGAGGATTTCGCGCAAGGCGCGGGCGGTGCCGCTGGAACCCACCGCCTGCTGCCAGTTGCCGCGGGAAAATTCCTTCGCGATGCGCTCGACCTCGACACGCGCGGCCATCTCGGCGGTCTTCAGCGCGGCCTTGTCGACGACGCCGCCGGCAAAGTAGCGCTGCGAGAAGTTCACGCAGCCCATGTGCAGGCTTTCGCGCTCGTGCGGCTTCAGCCCATGGCCGATGATGAATTCGGTGGAGCCGCCGCCGATGTCGACGACCAGGCGGCGGTCGGGCGAGGCCGGCAGCGAATGGGCGACGCCCAGATAGATCAGGCGCGCTTCCTCGCGCCCGGCGACGATCTCGATCGGGTGCCCCAGCGCGGCTTCGGCCCTGCGGATGAAGGTGTCGGCATTCTTGGCGACGCGCAGCGCCGAGGTGCCGACGCAACGGATCGCTTCCGGCGACAGGCCGCGCAGGCGTTCGCCGAAGCGCTGCAGGCAGGCCAGCGCGCGTTCCTGGGTGGCCTCGTCGAGCCGCTTGTCGTCGCCGAGTCCGCCCGCCAGGCGCACGGTCTCCTTCAGCGAATCGAGCGGATAGAGCTGGTCGCCTGCGACACGCGCCACTTCCAGGCGGAAGGAGTTGGAGCCAAGATCGACCGCGGCAAGGGTGTCATACGTCTTCATGCGGAAGTTCCGAAGAAGAGATAGGCCATGCCGATGGCGGCGAGGATGCCGGCGACGTCGGCGATCAGGCCGCAGGTGACGGCGTGGCGCACGCGCTTGATGCCGACGGCGCCGAAGTACACCGCCAGCACGTAGAACGTCGTCTCGGTGCTGCCCTGCACGATGGAGGCGAGCCGCCCGGCGAAGGAATCCGCGCCGTGCGCCTGCATGGTGTCGATCATCATGGCGCGCGCGCCGCTGCCGGAAAACGGTTTCATCAGTGCCGTCGGCAGCGCGTCGACCCAGCGCGCGTCGAAGCCCAGCGCGCGCACCGCGCCCCGGACGCCGTCCATCAGCATGTCGAGCGCGCCGCTGGCGCGAAACACGCCGATCGCCACCAGCATGGCGACAAGATACGGAATGATCGTGACCGCCGTGTTGAAGCCCTCCTTCGCCCCCTCGATGAAGGCCTCGTAGGCGTTGACGCGGCGCCACACCGCCATCAGCAGGAACACGACGATGATGCCGCTCAGCACGACGTTGCTGAGAATGGCCGACTGCCGCGTCATCTCGGCGGCGTCGAGGCTGGAAAAATACGCCACCAGCCCGCCGATCAGCGCGGTCGCGCCGCCCAGATACGCCATCGTGACGCGATTCCACAGGTGCAGGCGCTGGAACAGCCCGGTGACCAGCAGCCCGGTCAGCGTGCCGATATAGGTCGTGATCAGGAGGGGCACGAAGACATCGGTGGGATCGGCGGCGCCGAGCTGCGCGCGGAAGGTGAAGATGGTGACCGGCAGCAGGGTCACCGAGGCGGTGTTGATCACCAGGAACAGGATCTGCGCGTCGCTCGCGGTGTCGGGCGAGGGATTGAGCTTTTGCAGCTCCTGCATCGCCTTGATGCCGAGCGGGGTGGCGGCGTTGTCGAGCCCGAGCATGTTGGCGCCCATGTTCATCGTCATCGCGCCCAGTGCCGGATGATTCGGCGGCACGTCGGGAAACAGCCGCCGGAACAGCGGCGCGAGCCCGCGCGTCAGCACGTCGAGCATGCCGGCGCGCTCGCCGACCTTCATCACGCCGAGCCACAGCGCCATCACGCCGGTGAGCCCCAGCGCGATTTCAAACGCGGTCTTGCTGCTGTCGAACAGCGCTTTCACCAGCGCGGCGAACACGCCGGC
>JAJZRE010000077.1:0-3037 GCA_021802945.1 Pseudomonadota bacterium | reverse complement strand
CGCCAGGCGCCGAGTTGCGTGCGCGCCGCATCGAGATCGCCGGCACGCAGCTGGCGCGCGATGCGTTCGGCATCATCGCTGAAATACTTGAACCCCAGGGTGAAGTACAGCACAGCCACGTTCCACACCCATCCGAGGAACGGGCTGACGCCGTTGAGCAGAAAAAAGACCAGCCAAACCCCTGTCAGTGCCGGCGCGACCGCCAGTGTCCAGGCAATGGCACCGTGGCTGTATTCTCCAGCGTTGAGCCGGCTTTCAATCCAGCGGGTAAACAGGGCGTAGCGATGATAGTGCGGCAGCGGCTGCCGCAAAGGACGCAGGTGTTCGAGCACGATGGCCGCGAAGACGGAGAAGAACGCCATCAGCGATTCATTTCCAGGGTAAAGACGCCGATCCGGTCCGCCTCGCCTGCCGGGCGGTACAGCTCGACCGTCGGCATGACGATGGATTTTCCGAGCGGTCTGAGCGTGTCGGCCAGCGCCTGATAGGCCTTGGAGGGCGCCAGCAGCACCGCCGCCTGCACCCGCGCCGCATACACCGGGCGGCGCTCGATGCGGCCTTCCTTCAGGCCCGCGGGAACCGCGGCATCGTCGGCCAGGACGTAGCCCAGCTGCGCGCGCACCTTGCCGTTGGCGGCGCGCGGATCGGTGAGAATCACGCTGATCGTGTCGCCCGCGGACACCTTGGCCTCGGTGAACCGGTCCAGCGCGGTGCGCTGCGATTTGCGCATGTTGCTGATCGGGCCTTCGTAATCAAGGTAGGCAAAACGGTAGGGGCCGGCCTCGGTTTCGGTCACGCTGACCGCATTGAACCCACCCCACCACCAGAACACCGCGAGTATCGGCAATACGAACGCCAGCAGAAACGCCGGCCATTGTTTCTTGAACACGGATGAGACCCCCTTCTACAACGCGAGAAGATACCACAGGCCCGTGGCATGCCGGATGCGCGGCGCCTGCGCCTCCCCGTCATTTCAAGTTTGGCCGCGAAATGGACGTAAATGGGGCATTCTCAACCATCCCGTCCCGCCATGACCGCCCCGACCGGATCCATTCGACCGCGACGACGTCTCCACGGCACATGGACCGCCTTCTCGCCAGGAACCCATGGCTAGCTCCGACGCGCACGCCCCCCCTCTGCATCCCGCAAGGCATCCTGACGACGCGGACGGCGGTCAGCAGGCGAAACAGCAGCTTGCCCTGCTGGAGGCATCCATTGCCCATCTGAACGACATCGTGCTGATCACCGAGGCGGATCCCGCTGACGAGCCCGGTCCGCGCATCGTGTTCGTCAACGATGCGTTCGAGCGCCTCACCGGCTATCGACGCGAGGAGGTGCTGGGAAGGTCGCCCCGTTTCCTGCAGGGTCCGCTCACGGACCGTGGCGAACTCGATCGCATCCGCGCTGCGCTGGCAAGCCGGCAGCCGGTCCGCAGCGAGCTGGTCAACTACACCAAGGCCGGCGAACCGGTCTGGATCGATCTCGACATCGTTCCGGTCGCCGACGCCGCAGGCCGGCCCACCCATTTCATGGCGGTGCAACGCGACATCACCGAGCGCAAACGCGTCCAGCAGGCCCTGCGCGAAAGCGAGGCACGCTTCAAGACCGTCGCACGCATCACCTCCGACACCATCTGGGACTGGGATCTGGTTTCGGACCATATCTGGTGGAGCGACGGCATGCAGAGCGTGTTCGGCCACGCGCCGTCCACCCTGCCCGCCGACAGCAGTTCCCGGACGCGCCATCTTCATCCCGACGACCATGACCGCGTCGTGAGGAGCATTCAACAGGTGATCGACGACGGAGGGGGAAACTGGTCGGCCGAATACCGGTTCCGGCGCAAGGACGGCCGCTATGCCTATGTGCTCGATCGCGGCTCGGTGATCCGCGACGGCAGCGGGCGCGCCATCCGCATGGTCGGCGGCATGACCGACCTCACCAGCCGCAATGACGCGGAACTGGAACTGGCTCGCCTCAACCGCGCCCTGCGCATGCGAAGTGCCTGCAATGAAGCCGTGATCCACGCGAGCGGCGAGCAGGGGCTGCTGAACGAAATCTGCCGGATCGCCGTCAACGTGGGGGGCTATCGCATGGCCTGGGTCGGCTACGAGCAGGACGACGCGGAGCAATCGGTGTTTCCCATGGCCCATGCCGGCAAGGGCACCAGCTATCTGCAGGCCATCCAGGTCAGCCGTTCCGCCGACAACGAGAGCGGACGCGGGCCGTTCGGACGGGCCTTGCGCAGCAGCGAGATGGTGGTTGTCGACGACCTGCAAAGCGATCCCGGCTTTCAGCCCTGGCTCGACGCCGCATTGCGCCAGGGCTATCGCAGCCTGGTCGTGCTGCCGCTGCACGACGGGCATCGTACCTATGGCGTATTCTGCCTCTTCTCGTCGCAGGCAAATCGCACAAGCGCCGATGAGGCGCGCCTGCTGAAGGGACTGACCGATGACCTGGCTTTTGCCATCGCCACGCTGCGCACCCGCCTCGAGCAGGAGAGAATCCAGGCGGCCGTGCTGAAAATTGCCGCCGGCGTATCGGTCAATTCGGGCAAGGCTTTCTTCGAGGAGCTGGTGGGCAACATGACCGCGGCGCTGGGCGCCGACGCCGGATTCATCGCACGCATCCAGCCTGGCGAACCGCCGTCGGCGCGCACCGAAGTGGCCTATGTCGACGGCAAGCTGATCCCGAATTTCACCTACCCGCTCGCCGGGACACCCCGCCAGCAACTCAGCAAGGCGTCCAGTTACGTGATCCCCGCCCGCGTCAGCGAGCTTTTCCCGTGTACCGCCGAACTCAGTTCGCAGTGCGCGCAGGCTTACGTCGGACACCGTCTGGACAACTCGGCGGGCGAGCCGATCGGACAATTGTTCGTGCTGTTCAGCCGCCCCTTGCGCGACACGGCCTTCGTCACCTCGACGCTGCAGATATTTGCCACCCGCGTGGCCTCGGAACTCGAGCGCCAGGCCGCCGACGCGCATATCCGGCAACAAGCCTCGCTGCTCGACAGGGCGCAGGATGCGATCATGGTGCGCGG
>JAJZRE010000003.1:18681-110636 GCA_021802945.1 Pseudomonadota bacterium | reverse complement strand
CCACCCAGATCGCGATCTTGGAATGCTCGGGATCGTTGATCTGCATCGGGGGGCAGGGCGGGAAGCAGGCGCCGCAGCAGATGCACTTCTTCTCGTCGACTTCCAGCGAGGGCTTGCCGTTCACCAGGGCGGGACGGATCGCAGCCACCGGGCAGCGCGCCACGACGGAGGGACGCTCGCACACGTTGGCGACCAGATCGTGGTTGATCTTCGGCGGCTTGGTGTGCTGGACGATGATGGCGATGTCGGCCTGGCCGCCGCAGTTGATTTCGCAGCAGGAGGTGGACATCTTGACGCGGTTGGGCATCTCGCACTTGACGAAGTCGTCGTACAGCTCGTCCATCAGCGCCTTCACCACGCCGGAGGCGTCGGTGCCGGGGATGTCGCAGTGCAGCCAACCCTGGGTGTGGGCAATCATGGACACCGAGTTGGCGGTGCCGCCGATGGGGTAGCCCTTGTCGGAGAGCGCCTTGATCAGCGGCTCGACCTTGGCGCCGTCGGCCACCATGTATTCGATGTTGGAACGCGCGGTGAAACGCACGAAACCGTCGCCGTACTGGTCGGCGATGTCGGCCAGCTCGCGGATGGTGTAGTGATCCATCTGACGCTGGGTGCCGGCCTTGACCGTCCAGATTTCGTCGCCGGACTCAGCGCGGTGATACAGGACACCCGGCTTCGGATGGCTGTGGAAAGCCCACTTGCCATAGTTCTTCACCATCACGGGGTGCATGTAGGGCATCGGATCCGGTGCGCCGGATTCGATAGGCGGACGTAGTTCTGCCATGTTTTATCTCCAACTGATTTAATGCACGGACCCCAGCCGGAACCGGGGCCCGCCCTATGCGAAACAGGTACAGCGCGAAACTTAAGCGGCGGACTGCTTGTACTCGTTCCACTTCTCGACTTGCTCGTCCCAGTCGTCGGAGCGGAAGTACGGGTTGGAACGCGGCTCCCTGATCATGTTGGGATCGACCGGGATGTCCAGACCTTCGAGGAAGTTGGTCAGACCGATACGCTCGATCATCTCGCCGGTACGCTCGTGCTCCAGCGCGTTTTCAGCGAAGAAGTCGAGGATGTTGCGAGCCAGCTCGTTCAGCTTCTCGAAGTCCTCGTCGGACTCGAGCTTCATGAACGGGATCACCACGGTACCCATGGTCGCGCCGATCTTCAGCACGCCCTTGCCGCCCACCAGGATGGTCACACCCTTGTCCACGCCGGTGCGCAGGCCGCCGGGGATGACGTTCAGGCAGTGCATGCAGCGCACGCAGTTCTTGTTGTCGATGCACAGGGTGTTGCCGTCGCCCAGGTTGGCCGCCGAGACATGCTCGCTGGCCTTGAACTTGTCGCTGGACACCAGGGTGATGGCCTTGGTCGGGCACTTGCTGATCACGTCGTTGACGAGATCATTCATTCCGTGAGCCTTGTAGTACTCCCGCACCAGCTTCTCGTCGACACGGATGTTGTCGCGCCAGGTGCCGATAGTGGCCATGTCGGAACGCTGGATGGCGTTGACGCAGTCGTTGCCGCAGCCGGAGAACTTGAACTTGAACTTGTACGGCAGGGACGGACGATGCATGTCGTCCAGGTTGTTGTTGATGACGGTACGCAGCGCCTTGGCTTCGTCGAAGCAGGAATGCTCGCAGCGTGCCGCACCGACGCAGGACATCGAGGTGCGCAGCGCGGGGCCGGCGCCGCCGAGATCGAAGCCCATCTCGTTGAATTCGTCAAAAGCGCGCTGCACGTCAGCCGTCTTGATGCCCTGGAACATGATGTCGCCGGACTGGCCGTGGAACGCGATCAGACCCGAACCGCCGGTCGCGGACCAGACGTCGCACATCTTGCGCAGCAGGTCGGACGTGTAGTGCATGCCTGCGGGCGGCTGCACGCGCAGGGTATGAAACTCGGCAGCCTCGGGGAACAAGGGCTGATGGTTCTCGTCCTTCAGTTCGGTGAAACGGGGAATCACGCCACCACCATAACCGAACACGCCGACCGTACCGCCCTTCCAGTAGCCGAACTTGGTCTTGTAGGACGTTTCCAGCTGACCCATCAGGTCAACCATCATGTCATTGTCCTTAGCCAGACGCTTGAGGCCGGTCACGAAGCTGGGCCACGGGCCTTTCTCGAGCTCGTCCAGATTGGGCGTATCAATCATCTTCTTTGCCATAATTTTCTCTCCTAGAACATTTCGAAATGCCCGCTCAGCCGACAGCTCAACGGTATTCCAACATCGTATTGGGTTGATGGCCGCATCACCATCATTCTCATGGGTAAAACGATTACTCCATCGCGGTAGGTTCAAACCTACCCAAATGGAGTAGATCGATTTCCCCAACGCGGTAATGCCTCATCTTGGCAAAGGGTGAGACATTACGTGTCCGCCACAGTAATCGATAAGAGTATTAAAATATTGTTGCAAACGCAAGCCCCTGCGCCAAACAGGGTTGAAATACCACGCGACGCCCTCATCCAGAGGAAGCCGGATTTGGATGGCTTGCCGTGCAACGCATCCATCTCAATTTGAAGCAACACACAGACCGAGACTCCATGCCTGAGATTACGCCCCTAGACAAAATGCGGCTGCCGTTTGGCGGCCAGGAAGTTGAGTTCCAGCACCTGACTCACGAGTCGGGCGGCGTGCCTTTTCTTCGCATCCGCATTCGCGAGAACAAGCGCTTCACCATATTCGATGTCGACCCTGTGAGCGCACGGAAATGGGCCGACCTGATGCAGGCCTGGGCACAAGAGCACGCCGGGGATGCGCCATGAACTGGGCTGACTGGCCTGAAAACAAGCCCGAGGTATACACGCCCCACATGATCGATCTGCAATTCGATCTCGTCGGCACGACCATCCCCGCAGACAATGCGCAATTGCTCGCCGATGCGTTGCAGCGCCTGCTTCCATGGATGGGCGACGATGGCGGCACCGGCATCCAGCATCTGAAAGGCGCTGAAACCAACAGCGGCGACGCCACGCTCAACATCAATCGGCGCACCAAGCTGTATGTGCGGGTGCCCAAGGCGCGGGTGGATGACATGCAGCAATTGGTCGGGCGGACGTTCGACCTGGCAGGCCACGCCCTGCGGATCGGCGGTTTCAAGACCCGCGAATTCAGCGCCTTCGCCAACATCTACGCGCACTTCGTTGACACGGGCGGCGCCACTGAAGAACAATTCGTGCAGGACGTGATGCGCGAACTGGATGGCCATTTCCAGTTGCGCTGCGGATTCATCTGCGGCAAGCGGCAGACCCTGCAAAGCGCGTCCGGCCCGATCCATGGCTACAGCCTGATGCTGCATGACGTGCCACCACACAAATCCCTGCAATTGCAGGACGAAGGCATGGGACGCAACCGTTTGTTAGGCTGCGGAATTTTCATTCCGCACAAATCCATTGCGCCGGTGATGCCGGCGAACCATTGAAACCCGCTGCCGGTTGTTCCGGCGATTCTTTAGTGACCAACCCGAAAGGAGAAAACATGTCTTACGTTGTAAATGGTGAAGAGCTCGAAACCGGTGAAGAGGACTTCCTGCTGGAGGCCAACTTCAGCGACGACGTTCCCCCCGTCATCGCCGCAGCTGAGAAGATCACGCTGACCGATGACCACTGGACGGTCATCAATTACATGCGCGACAAATACAGGGAAGACGGCCACACCCCCAACTTCCGCAACATGCTGGCCGAAATGGAAGAACTCCACCCGGGCACCGACTGGAAGAAAAAGCTGTACGAGCTGTTCCCCAACCAGCCCGCTCGCCAGTCGGCGCGCGTCGCCGGCCTGACCAAGCCGTACGGCAAGGGCGGCTACTGATTAGGGACCAGGATCTAGGGGCTAGGATCCAGGGGCTCGGCATGTCGCCCCCTCCCTGGTCCCTAATTCCTAGTTCCTAATTCCTAGTTCCTAGTTCCTGGTTCCCGACCTATGTTTTCCAACACCCTCGTTACCACTGAAGATCTGGCCGCGCATCTGGACGATCCGAACTGGGTCGTTCTGGACTGCCGCTTCACCCTCACCGACACCGAGGCCGGTCGTCAGGCGTACGAGAAAGCACATATCCCGGGTGCGCGCTACGCGCATCTGGACGAAGACCTCGCTGCCCCCGTCAGCGAAACCACGGGACGCCATCCGCTGCCCGACCCCCACGTTCTGACCGAGAAACTCTGCGCGTGGGGCGTCGGCGTCAACAAGCAGGTCGTGGTGTACGACGACAGCTACGGCGCCATGGCCGGCAGGCTGTGGTGGATGCTGCGCTGGCTCGGCCACCCCGGCGTGGCCCTGCTGGACGGCGGCTACCCGAAATGGCTGCGCGAGAAACGCCCGGTCAACGCCGATCTGCCCGAGTTGCACAAGGCCGCGTGCGCCTGCCTGCCCGAGCCGACCCAGATCGTGGCAGCGGACGAGGTTCTGCGCGCGTCGCGGACAGGCGAGCAGCTTATCCTCGACGCGCGCCCGGACCGCCGCTTCAGCGGCGAATTCGAGCCGCTCGACCCGGTGGCCGGCCACGTGCCGGGCGCCATCAACTACCCGTTCGACGAGAACCTCGACGTCGACGGCACCTTCCTGCCGCCCGAGGCGCTGCGCGAGAACTACCAGGCCCTGCTCAAGGGCAAGCCGGCCTGGCAGGTCATCCACATGTGCGGCTCCGGCGTCACCGCCTGCCACAACGTCCTGGCGATGGAAATCGCCGGCCTCCCCGGTTCACGGCTTTACCCCGGCTCCTGGAGCGAGTGGATCACCGATCCCGCCCGCCCGGTGGCCACAGGAGAATAATCATGGTCAAACCCGTACGTGTACGCACCGTCTGGTTCAAGAAGGACGGAGAACGCAGCGCCGAGGAAATCGCCACCGCGGTCGCCTCGACCACCTGGCGCGTCGCCGACAAGGCCGTCGACAACCTTGGCCGCGAGAACTACGACATCATCACCCCGGCGCGCGGCTTCAAGCTGATCGCCGAATTCCTCGCCTTCCTGGTGCATTACTGCGACCGCATGGCTTACGCAACGCTGACGCCCGAACGCCGCACCGCCGTGCTGCAGGCGGTCGCCAACCGGCTGGGCGAGGTGATGGAAGAAAACATCATCAGCGTGGTCGGCCCCGATCCCAGCCGCAACTTCAAGGCCGAGTTCATCGATTTCCTGAACCGCCGCTTCAACGACTACGCCGAGTTCGAGTTCCCCGACGACGACAAGGCCAGCTTCCCGGCGCTGCGCTTCCTCGGCCTGCAGATCCGCGACGAGATGGGCGACAGCGACAAGACCTGGATCATGGACCAGATCATGGACATCGAGATGCCCGAGATGATGGGCACGGTCAGGAAGAGCTTCAAGGGCCTCTTGTCCGACGCGCCGGTCAAGCGGGGATTTGGTTCCCCCGACATGCTGCCGCCGGAATAAATTCTTTGGCCGCATCCCCCTTCGATCTCGCCAACGAATCCGGCTACCGCGCCTGGCGCGCTGCGCGGCTCGCCGCCTACCCGCGCAGCATCGATGAACTGGTCGTGCCGCTGGCCGATCCGCGGCAGTTGAGCGCGGACGAATTCGCCGCCCTCGAAGCGCGCTGCGCACGCGCCAACATGGCGCTCTACAGCGCGCCGCACCTGCCTGCGGCCGACAAGTCGATTCCCGGACAGCTCGCACGGCAGCTCGGCCTCGTCCGGCTCGAAGGCAACTACCTCGCCGACGAGGACGGGCTGTCCAGCATCACCCCTGCGACCGACGAAGGCAGCGGCGTGCGCGGCGACTTCATCCCCTACACCCACAAGCCGATCAACTGGCACACCGACGGCTACTACAACGCGCCCGACCGCCGCATCCTCGGCATGACGCTGCACTGCGCGCAGGATGCCGAATCCGGCGGCGAGAACGCGCTGCTCGACCACGAAATCGCCTACATCCAGCTGCGCGACGTCAACCCCGATTACGTCGCCGCGCTGATGCAGCCCGACGCGATGACCATCCCCGCGCGCATGGACGAAAACAATGTCGCCCGCGCCGAGCAGAGCGGGCCGGTATTCGCGGTCGACCCGGACGACGGTTTTCTCACCATGCGCTACACCGCACGCACCCGCTCCATCGTGTGGAAAAACGACACCGTCACGCAGGCCGCCGTCAAAACCCTGGCGGACATCCTCGCCAGTTCGGAATACATCCTGACCGCCCGCCTCGCCCCCGGCATGGGCCTCATCTGCAACAACGTGCTGCACACCCGCAACGGGTTTTCCGATTCGCCCGAACACCGCCGCCTGCTGTATCGCGGGCGCTATTACGACCGTCTGCGCTTTGATTTGAATAAAGCCCCCGCGCGCGCAGCTTAGGCAGCGGGTAAAGTAAAATAGCGGTCTTCGTTTTTCGGCCAAAGCCGTCATGCAGCTTCTCACCCTCGGGGTCAACCATCACACTGCGCCGCTCGCGATCCGCGAGCAGGTGGCGTTCGGCCCCGAAAAGCTGGTGCAGGCGCTGCACGAACTGACGCAAAGCCAGCGCGCATCCGAAGTCGCCATCCTGTCGACCTGCAACCGCACCGAACTGTACGTCAACACGCCCTCCCCCGAGGCCGTGGCGCAATGGCTGGCCGACTTCCACCACATCGAGCGGCGCGAACTGGCACCCTACCTGTATACGCTGCCACGCGAGCAGGCGGCACAGCATGCCTTCCGCGTCGCCGCGGGCCTCGATTCGATGGTGCTCGGCGAAACCCAGATCCTCGGCCAGATGAAGCAGGCGGTCGCCGCCGCCGAGGAAGCCGGCACCCTCGGCCTGCTGCTGCACAAGCTGTTCCAGCGCACCTTCTCGGTCGCCAAGGAAGTGCGCAGCAGCACCGAGATCGGCGCCAATTCGGTGTCGATGGCCGCCGCCGCGGTGCGGCTCGCCGAGCGCATCTTCCCCGGCATCCGCGAGCAGGCGTGCCTCTTCATCGGCGCCGGCGAGATGATCGAACTGTGCATCACCCACTTCGCCGCGCAGCATCCGCGGCGCATGACCGTGGCCAACCGCACCGCCGAGCGCGCGCGTCCGCTGGCCGAGCGCTTCAATGCCGGGGTGATCCCGCTCACCGCGCTGCCCGATGAGTTGCCGTCCTACGACATCATCATCACCTCGACCGCGAGCCCGCTGCCCATCCTCGGCAAGGGCATGCTGGAGCGCGCGATCAAGCAGCGCCGCCACCGCCCGATTTTCATCGTCGACCTGGCCGTGCCGCGCGACGTCGAGGCCGAAGTCGCCGACATGGACGACGTCTTCCTCTACAGCGTCGACGACCTCGGCCAGGTGGTGCGCGAAGGCATGGACAACCGCGTCGCGCAGGTGGCGCAGGCCGAGGCGATCATCGAAACCAGCGTCGAGAATTTCGTGCACTGGATGGAAGGCCGCGAGCTGGTGCCGGTGATCCGTTCGCTGCGCGACAATGCCGAACGTCATCGCCGTCACGAAATCGAAAAGGCCGAAAAGGCGCTGGCACGCGGTGACGACCCGCGCGCCGTGCTCGAAGCGATGAGCCATGCGCTGTCCAACAAGCTGCTGCACGCCCCCACCCACGCGCTCAATCACGCCAGCAGCGCCGAGCGCGACCAGGTCGTCCGTCTGATCAGCCAGCTCTACGGGCTGCGCCCGGAATGAAAGCCTCTTTACTGGACAAGCTCGCTCGCGCCGACGAGCGGCTGGAGGAGCTCGATGCGCTGCTATCGCAGCCCGAGATCGCCGGCGACATGGACCGCTACCGCAAGCTCACCCGCGAACACGCGGACCTCACGCCGGTGGTGGCGCTGTATCGCCAGTACCGGCAGGCCGAGGCCGACCAGAAAACCGCGCAGGAAATGCTCGCCGACCCGGACATGCGCGAACTGGCCGAGGCCGAACTGGCCGATAGCGCCACCCGCATCGCGCAACTGGAAGCCGGACTGCAGACCGCGCTGCTGCCGACGGATCCCAACGACGCGCGCAACATCTTCCTGGAAATCCGCGCCGGCACCGGCGGCGACGAGTCCGCGCTGTTCGCGGGCAGTCTCCTGCGCATGTACACGCGCTACGCCGAGCGCTGCGGCTGGAAGGTCGAAGTCGTGTCGGAAAACCCCGGCGAGGTCGGCGGCTACAAGGAAGCCATCATCCGCATCGTCGGCCACGGCGCCTACTCGCGGCTGAAGTTCGAATCGGGCGGCCACCGCGTGCAGCGCGTGCCGGAAACCGAATCGCAGGGCCGCATCCATACTTCCGCCTGTACGGTGGCGGTGATGCCGGAAGCCGACGAGGTCGGTGAAGTCGACCTCAACCCGGCCGACCTGCGCATCGACACCTTCCGCGCCTCCGGCGCCGGCGGCCAGCACATCAACAAGACCGATTCGGCGGTGCGGATCACCCATCTGCCCACGGGACTCGTGGTCGAATGCCAGGACGACCGCTCGCAGCACAAGAACAAGGCGCAGGCCATGAGCGTGCTGGCGGCGCGCCTGAAGGACCGCGAAATCCAGGCCCAGCACGCCGCCGAGGCGAGCACCCGCAAGAGCCTGATCGGCAGCGGCGACCGCTCCGACCGCATCCGCACCTACAACTTCCCGCAGGGCCGCGTCACCGATCACCGCATCAACCTCACGCTGTACAAGATCGACGCGATGATGGACGGCGACCTCACGGAACTGCTCGACGCGCTGGCGGCCGAGCACCAGGCCGAATTGCTGGCGACGCTGGCCGGCGAGGGCTGAGGCGTGGGGGCTGACGCGGCCACTGTCGCCAGGCTGATCGATGACGCCACCGCCCGCCTCGCTGCCGCCCTCGGGCTGCCCAAGCGCGAAGCGAGGCTGGAAGCGCGCGTGCTGATCGCGCACGCCCTCGGCGTCGATCACGCATGGCTGATCGCGCATGACACCGATCCGCCCCCCCCGTCACAACAGCGCGCCATCGAATCCTTGATCGCTCGCCGCGCGGCCGGCGAACCTGTCGCCTATGTCCTCGGCGAACGGGAATTCTTCGGCCTGAATTTCGCGGTCACGCCAGCAGTGCTGATCCCGCGCCCGGATACGGAATTGCTGGTCGAAGCCGCGCTGCAGCGCTTGCCCGGGAACATCGCATGGCGCGTCCTCGATCTTGGCACCGGCAGCGGCGCTGTCGCCATTGCCCTGGCACGGGCGCGTCCCATGGCGGACGTGGTGGCGGTGGAGGCCTCCGCGGACGCGCTGGCGGTCGCGCAGGCCAATGCGCGTCGGCTGGGGGCCGACAATGTGCAGTGCGTCGCCGGAAACTGGTATTCAACGTTGGGCGTGAAGAAATTCGACATGATCGTCTCCAATCCGCCCTATATCGCCGCGGCCGACCCGCACCTCGACATCGGCGATCTGCGCTTCGAGCCGCGTCAGGCCCTCGCTTCAGGCAACGATGGACTTCACGACCTGCGCGTCATCATCGACGGCGCGCCCGCTCACCTCGCACCGGGGGGATGGCTGCTGCTGGAACATGGCTGGGACCAGGGCGCGGCCTGCCGCGCCTTGCTTGAAACCAGGGGGTTTTCCGAGGCACGCACGCTCCGCGACCTGGCCGGCCATGAACGGGTGACCCTGGGGCGACATCCCAGCGAGGCCTCGGTTATCATTGATCCGCATTGGCTACCCGCGAATCCATGACCACTCCCACCCACTGGCGCGTCCCACCCTGCGCCAAGCTGTCCTGGCGCCGGTGGCCCGATGAAAGCGAGTATGTTTTCTATCATGGCGCCACCGGCGACACCCATCGCCTGTCGGAACTGGCCGGCATGATCATGGAACGGGCCCTGGCCGGCCCGGTTGACACCGCCGCGCTGATGCAATGGCTGCTGGTGCAGGGCGACGCAGCCCCGGAAGCCACCCTGGACCAGGTGTTCACCAGCCTGTCCCAACTGGATTTCATCGAACCCCTCAAAACAGGGCCCGGCGATGCGACTGGCTGAGCTTTCGCTTCCTCAACTGGAATCGCGTCTGGCCCGGGGACTGGGCCTGGTCACCGGCCCGTTCCGGTTCCATCTCACCAGCCGGCAGAAACGTGTGGCGCAAGGCCTGCACACCCTCTACGCCGACTTTGAGATCGGCACATTTGATTACCACGACTACCACATACGCCTGGCCCCCCCCACAGGCATGCGGCGCTGGCTGCGCCCCCAGATATTCTTCTGGATGGACGACTTCTCGCCGTTCAAGCCATTGCCAGCCGACCACGATTTCGCGCAACTGGAATGGGGCATGAACTGGTGCATTGCAGGCCACGCCCACCACTACCTCATGTTGCACGCGGCAGTGCTTGAGAAGAACGGCCAGGCGGTGATCCTGCCGGGCGATCCGGGGGCGGGGAAAAGCACCCTGACGGCCCTGCTGGCCCTGTCCGGCTGGCGCCTGCTGTCCGACGAAATCACCCTCATCGACCGGGACGACGGCATGGTTGTGCCCCTGGCACGGCCGGTCAGCCTGAAGAATGCCAGCATCGACGTGGTACGCGCCTTTGCGCCCCATGCCGTCATCGGGGAGGCCGCCCTGGACACCCACAAAGGCACGGTGGCGCACCTCAAGCCGCCTCGGAACAGTGTGACGCGCATGGCCGAGAAGGCCATGCCCCGGCATATCGTGTTTCCACGGTGGCGCGCCGGTTCCGACGCGCATTCCAGCCCGCACGCCAAGGCCGACGCCTTCATCCATGCCGCCAGCCATGCCTTCAACTACAGCCTGCTCGGCGAACTGGGCTTCGCCCTGACGGCCCAGCTGCTGGACCGCTGCGATTGCCGCAACTTCGAATACTCCCGGCTGCCGGACGCGCTGGAATTCTTTGAGAGCCTGGTGGCATGACGCCCGCCTGCGGCGATCTCATCCTGGCCCTGAAGATGCCCCGCGCCATGGCGACCTTCACGCCGGCGCAATGGGATCGCCTCATTCCCCAGGCACGGGCGGCGGGCCTGCTGGGGCGCCTGGGCGCCGTGGCCGTGCAGCACGACCTGGCGGCGGGGCTGCCCAGGCCGGTCTGGTACGCCCTGGAGGCGGGGCTGGCCTTCCCGGAACGCCAGGCAGTGGCGGTTCGATACGAACTGGGCAAGCTGGACGCCGCCCTGGCCGGGCTCGGGATTCCGGTACTGGTGCTGAAGGGTGCCGCCTACGTGGCCACCGGCTCTCCCGCCGCGGCCGGGCGCCTGATGACAGACATCGACATTCTGGTGCCGAAGCGGGCGATTGGTGAAACCGAGGCCGCGCTCATGCTGGCCGGCTGGGTCAGCAGCCATCACGATGCCTACGACCAGCGCTACTACCGGCAATGGATGCACGAGATTCCCCCGATGCAGCACATCCGGCGCGGCACGGTTCTGGACGTGCACCACAACCTGCTGCCGGAAACCGCCCGCATCCAGACCCGACCGGACCGGATCCTGGCCAACGCGCGGCCCCTTCCCGGCATGGCGTGTCTCCATGCCCCTTCCGAGCCGGACCTGATCCTGCATTCCGCCACCCATCTCATGCATGAAGGAGAATGGGCCCATGGCCTGCGGGATCTCTCCGACCTGTACGCCCTGCTCGCGGCGGGCGCCGGCCGGGATGACGATTTCTGGCCGAGCCTGGCGAAGCGCGCGCAGGAACTCTCGCTGGAACGCCCGCTGTATCTCGCCCTCGTCCAGTTGCAGCGGGTGTTCGGCCTGGACGCGCCCGCCCTCGACCTGCGGGGCGCGCAGCGTTACGGCGACCGCGTCATCCATGACCTGTTGACCCGCGCCCTCTCCGGTTTCCACTCGAACTGCCGCTTGCCCTTCGCGCCCCTCGCGGACTTCGCGCTCTTCGTGCGCAGCCACTGGCTGAGGATGCCCGCCCATCTGCTCATTCCCCACTTGCTGTACAAGGCCATGAAGCGGGACAACGCCGCCAGGGCGGCAGGCTGATACCCTGCCTGACAAGTGTCGGAAAAATTTACACTTCGCCGGAAAAACGCGGATCACCGGCCCCCCGCCCTAGGATTGGCGCGCCGTGCCGCTCTTGGTGCATTTATTGCTTAAAATTCAATGACTATCGCAAAACGCATCCTGAGGAACTCCTATGGACACGCAACAAGAAAAACAACCCAACCAGCCGCCGGCCGACCCAGCCCGTCGCAGGCTCACCCAGGCGGGTCTTGCCGCCCCGGTGGTACTGGCCACGCTGGCAAGCAGGAATGCGTTGGCAGCGACGCCGTATAACTGCACCGTCTCCGGCAAACTTTCCGGCAATACGTCCTCCCATGGTCAGCCGGTCTCCTGCAGTTCGCTGGGCGTATCACCGGGATGCTGGAAATCCCCACATGTCTGCGGCTCGGACCCCCTGTACAGCAACAACAGATGGCCCAGCCCCTACACACCCACGACCCCTTTCACCACGGCTTTTACGAGCTATCCGAGTGGTTTCAATTCCAAGACCCTGCTGCAAGGGCTGCAAGCGCAAGGCGGCGGCAACATCGCCTTTGCCCGCGCGGCGATCGCCTCCCTGCTGAATTCACTTGCATTCGCCCCGGACTACCCTTTGACACCGAGTCAAGTTCAAGCGCTTTTCAATGCAACCTGCAACGGCGGGACCATCACCCTGTCGACCGTGTTCCCCGGCATTACCGGGACCACCGCGTGGGGCATGGACGACGTCAAGAACTATTTCGAGAGCCTGTACGGCACCTCGGACCAGTGCCCCGCGGGTATGCCATGAGGGAACGCCTGATCAACTGACCGGCCCCCGCGCGGACCCGGTCAGCCCGGGGCAATACCTCGGTACCACGTTGCCTGGTTCTTTCCGGCCGCCCGCGCCACCGCCGCGCCCAATCGGGTCAGCTCCCGACCAGAGGAACGCATCGTCGTCCGGTGCCCAACGCCCGAGCATGCGCGCTGCGCGGATGATTCCACTCGCTTTCCTGCACGCCCACTGTGGCTGCGCATGCCGCCACGCCCGCGGGTCCCGCACCTGATCCATGAGGCGGCCATCCGCCTGCATCAGCACGGCCCGGCACCGGCTTGACGACCGTCCCGGCATGCGTATAATTTCCGAGTATTCCAGTCAAGTATTGTCCAGGAGCCTGCCATGACCCCTCTCGACCGCATCCGCGACCAAGTCACCAACAACACCGTCGTGCTGTACATGAAGGGCACGCCCCAGTTTCCGCAGTGCGGCTTTTCGTCGCGCGCGGCGCAAGTGCTGCAGGCCTGCGGCGTGAAGGATTTCCTGGCGGTCAACGTGCTGGCCGATCCGGAAATCTTCGAGAACCTGAAGTACTACGCCAACTGGCCGACGTTCCCGCAGCTGTATGTGAAGGGCGAGCTGATCGGCGGCTCCGACATCATGATCGAGATGTACCAGAAGGGTGAAATCCAGAAGTTGCTGGAAGAAGCGCAGGCCGCCTGACCTGCCGCCACCCACGCAAAAAAGCCGACCTGAGTCGGCTTTTTTGTTGTGCGAATTCCGCCCTTCACGCGGACGACTATCTGGATTCGTCCCCCTCGGATTCCGCATCCATCCCCAGTTCATGAATCTTCCGCGTCAGGGTATTGCGCCCCCAGCCGAGCAGGTGCGCGGCCTCGATCCGGCGTCCGCCTGTGTGGCGCAGCGCCACCTCGATCAGCGTTTTTTCGTACGCCTGGGTGAGATCGTCCAGAATCGCCGCCTCGCCGCGCGCCAGCCGCGCGCTGGCCTCGGCAGCCAGTCCCTGCAACCAGTCGCCGCCGGTTTGCTCGGCCGTTCCCTGCATCAGGTCGGATGGCAGATCACCCACCTCGACCACCTGACCGGGCGCCATCACGGTCAGGTAATGGCTGACATTTTCAAGCTGGCGCACGTTGCCGCTCCACGGCAGGTTGACCAGCGTCTTCATCGCCGCATCCGATACGCCCTTCGCCTCCATCCCCAGTTCGCGCGCGCTTTTCTGCATGAAATGACGCACCAGCAGCGGGATGTCCTCGCGCCGCTCGCGCAGCGCCGGCAGGCGCAGGCGGATGACGTTGAGGCGGTGGAACAGGTCTTCGCGGAACAGGCCCTCGCGCACCCGCACTTCCAGGTCCTGGTGGGTGGCGGCGATCACCCGCACGTTGACCTTGATCGGCGTATGTCCGCCGACCCGGTAAAACTGGCCGTCGGCCAGCACGCGCAGCAGGCGGGTCTGCAGTTCGGCCGGCATGTCGCCGATCTCGTCCAGAAACAGCGTGCCGCCGTCGGCCTGCTCGAAGCGGCCGCGCCGCTGGGCCGCCGCACCGGTAAACGCACCGCGCTCGTGGCCGAACAGCTCCGACTCCAGCAGATCCCGGGGGATCGCTGCGGTATTCAGCGCAATGAACGGCCCGCCGGCACGCGGGCTGTGGCGATGCAGGGCACGTGCCACCAGTTCCTTGCCGCTGCCCGACTCGCCGGTGATCAGCACGGTGGCGTGCGACTGCGCCAGCCGCCCGATGGCGCGAAAGACTTCCTGCATGGCGGGCGCCTGGCCGAGGATTTCCGGCACCGGGGCGTCGCTGCTGGCCGGCACGTCGCGGCTGGCGTTTTCCGCGAGCGCGCGGCGTACCAGTTCGAGCGCCTGGTCGACGTCGAAGGGCTTCGGCAGATATTCGAACGCGCCCCCCTGGAACGCCGCCACCGCGCTGTCGAGATCGGAATACGCGGTCATGATGATGACCGGCACCTTGGGCAGCCGCTCTTTCAGCGCCTGCAGCAATTCCAGCCCGGACACGCCCGGCATGCGGATGTCGGACAGGACGGCGGCAGGCTGGCTGCGCTCCAGTTCGCGCAGCGCATCGCTGGCCGCGCTGAACGTCATGCACGGAATGTCTTCCCGCAACAGGGCCTTCTCCAGCACCCAACGGATGGAGCGGTCGTCGTCGATGATCCAGACACAGCTTGGTTTCGGCATGGCGTTCAGCTTGGAAGCGGAAGAAAAATAGAAAACACGGTATGGCCCGGGCGGCTTTCGCAGTCGATGGTGCCATGGTTTTGCGCGATGAGCGTCTGCGCGACTGCGAGCCCGAGCCCGCTGCCGCCTTCGCGCCCCGACACCAGCGGAAAGAAGATCTGCTCGCGGATCTCGTCGGGGATGCCCGGGCCGTTGTCGATGATCTCGACGCGCATGCCGAGCTGGTAGCGCCGGCTCTCGAGCGTGATCTGCCGCGCCACCCGGGTCCTGAAAATGATCTCGCCCTGGCCGTGCATGGCTTGCACGGCATTGCGCGCGATATTGAGCGTGGCCTGGATCAGTTGCTCGGCGTCGGCGCGGATTTCCGGCAGGCTGACGTCGTAGTCGCGCCGCAGCGACATGCTCGGCGTCTCGGCCAGGATGAGGCTGCGGACGCGCTCCAGCACTTCGTGAATATTCACCGCACCAAAACGGGGCATGCGGTGCGGCGTGAGCAGGCGCTCCATCAGCGATTGCAGCCGGTCGGATTCCTTGATGATGACCTGGGTATATTCGCGCAAGGATTCGCGCGGCAACTCGTGTTCCAGCAATTGGGCCGCGCCACGGATGCCGCCGAGCGGATTCTTGATTTCATGCGCCAGGTTGCGCAGCAGTTCACGGTTGGCCTCCTGTTGCAGACGCGCCTGCTCCAGGCGGGCGATGCGCAGGTGCGGGTCGATCGCACGCATCTCGATCAGCACCGCGTGCGGCGGTTTTTCCAGCGGCGAGACGCTGCAGCCGATCCGGATCGGCGGGTGGCCGCTTACCGTCACGTCCAGCTCGTATTCGATGACGGTTTCCTGCTGGGTGCGCGCAGTCTGGATGGCGGCCAGCAACTCGGGGCTGCGCTCGAACAGCGCCCCTGCATCCTCTCCGACCAGCAGCACACCGGATATCCCGAGCAGCGTTTCGGCCGCCGGGTTAACATACAGAACCCGGCCACGCTCGCCCAGCATCATGGCGCCGGTGGAGAGGCAATCCAGTCCGGAGAACTCGGCGGGTGAGAACGACGGCATGCTCATGCCCTCAGGTGAAGCACCGATTGTGCCAGAGCGTGGTTGTTGGTGCTTCAGCGCCTTACAACCACGGCCTACCCTTTATGCCCTTTAGGGTGCTTGCGGGTGGAGCGTGGTTGCCGGAGCGTCTGCTTTCTATGGCAACGGCGGCCTACGGCGGGTATTTGCGAGCGGATCTGATTGTTGCCGCATGCATTGCCATCCACCTGCGGGCCATTGGTTTCAGGCGCGGGTTCCTTGAAGGCCGTGCGTGCAGGCCTCGCGAGCGTTACTTGAGATTGACCAGTTCGCGCTGGATAGCGGTAATGTTCTGCTCATGCTGCTGGACCGTCGTGCGCAGCTTGTTCACGCGATCGACATAGGTGGCGTCGGTAGCCCGCTCGCCGGGCTGCAGCCGCTCGCCAAGCACCAGCTGGCGACGCGCTTCGTCGGCGTAACGACGTTCACTGGACATTTCATCCTGCAGCACCTGGCGGCGAATGTCGTCGCGCCGCTTCTGCGTGCCGGGATCGATGCGCGGAAAATTTGCCGGGCTGGGCGTGTAGGACGCCCGCCTGGGCGTTTTCCCCCGGGCTGGCAGTTGCGCCGGCGCACCGGGCAGGTCGATGCGTTTGGCGCCTTTCTTGTAGACATCGGTAAACGTCACCTGCCCGTTTTCATCGACATACTTGTAGATTTCCGCCTGCGCGGGCGCAGCCAGAATCAGGCACAAGAAGAAGGGGAGGCGGGCGATCTGCATGGGGGCAAAGTGTAGCGTACCCCCTTGATTACGGCCAAAGAGGGGCTTTCTTGAATCCGGGGCAGACGCAGTCCGTGGCCGCGTTGCTGTCCCGGGGCGCGAAAAAAAGGGGCGGCCGAAGCCGCCCCCCCTTTTACTTGCGCGCTGCGGTTACAGCGAGTAATACATCGCGAACTCGACCGGGTGCGTGGTCATGCGGAACTTGGTGACCTCCTCCATCTTCAGCGCGATGTAGGCGTCGATCATGTCGTTGGTGAACACGCCGCCGCGGGTCAGGAACTCGCGGTCCTTGTCGAGGTGCTCCAGCGCCATTTCCAGGCTGTGGCAGACCTTCGGGATCTTCGCGTCTTCTTCCGGCGGCAGGTCGTACAGATCCTTGTCCGACGGATCGCCGGGGTGGATCTTGTTCTGGATGCCGTCGAGGCCGGCCATCATCAGCGCGGCGAAGCACAGGTAGGGGTTGGCCGTGGGATCCGGGAAGCGGGTCTCGATGCGGCGGGCCTTCTCGCTGGCGGCGATCGGGATGCGGATCGAGGCCGAACGGTTGCGGGCCGAGTAGGCCAGCATCACGGGCGCCTCGAAGCCGGGCACCAGGCGCTTGTACGAGTTGGTCGACGGGTTGGTGATCGCGTTCAGCGCCTTGGCGTGCTTGATGATGCCGCCGATGTAGTACAGGCACAGCTCCGACAGGCCGGCGTAGCCGTTGCCCGCGAACAGGTTCTTGCCGTCTTTCCACAGCGACTGGTGGACGTGCATGCCGGAACCGTTGTCGCCGACGATGGGCTTGGGCATGAAGGTCGCGGTCTTGCCGTAGGCGTGGGCGACGTTCTGCACGATGTACTTCAGGGTCTGGGTCCAGTCGGCGCGCTTGGTCAGCGTGTTGAACACGGTGCCGATTTCGCACTGGCCGGCGGTCGCGACTTCGTGGTGGAACACTTCGACCGGGATGCCGGCTTCTTCCAGCGCCAGCACCATGGCGGCGCGGATGTCCTGCAGGCTGTCGACCGGGGGCACGGGGAAGTAGCCGCCCTTGACGCCGGGACGGTGGCCGGTGTTGCCGTTCTCGAACTTCTCGGCCGACGACCAGGCCGCTTCTTCCGAGTTGATCTTCACGCCACAGCCCGACATGTTGTCGTGCCAGGTGATCGAATCGAAAATGAAGAACTCGGGCTCGGGGCCGAAGTAGGCGGTGTCGGCGATGCCGGTCGACTTCAGGTAGGCTTCGGCGCGCTTGGCCACCGAACGCGGATCGCGCTCGTAGCCCTTGCCGTCGGACGGCTCGATCACGTCGCAGGTCAGGATCAGCGTGGGCTCGTCGAAGAAGGGGTCCATGTAGGCCGAATCGGGATCGGCTTTCAGCAGCATGTCGGACGCCTGGATGCCCTTCCAGCCGGCGATCGAGGAACCGTCGAACGGATGGCCGTCCTCGAACCAGTCTTCGGTCACGATGCGGGCCGGAATGGAAACGTGCTGTTCCTTGCCGCGGGTATCGGTAAAGCGCAGATCGACGAATTTCACTTCGCCGTCCTTAATCATCTTGATCACATTGGCCACGGCCATGCTGAATCTCCTCAACTGAAATGGATTGAATTACGACGCTGAATGTCGCCCTAACCCGCCACACAAACGTCACGCAAAAGCTGTTAGCAGCAACCGTGCCATACGAAAACCGGGCGCCAGACATTGTGCCATAAGCGTTCAGGCAACGGCATAGCGCGCGCCGCTTTTCTCTATTGCACCAAAAAAATGCGTCAAGGCACCGCATTGCACCAAAGTGGTGCGAATTGTATCGGGCAGGGGGTTTCATATACTGAATTGACAATAAAAGGAAACCATCATGGGACGCATCACGGAGTTGCTCGACACGGCCCACCGTCGCAGCCAGTCGAATTCCTGGTCTTTCGTCGGTGCGCTGCTGCCGCACGAAGCGCATGAATTGCTGCGGATCGCGCCCGGATCCCGCCTGATCGATGTACGTTCCCACGCGGAGCTCGAACTCAACGGCGTCATTCCCGGCGCGCTGCATGTCGAATGGCAGGCCTGGCCCGGCTGGGTGCTGAACCCCCATTTCCTCATCCAGCTCGCGCAGGCCACCGACCCGGAATCCCTGCTGTTTTTCATCTGCCGCAACGGCGAGCGTTCACACAAAGCTGCCGCTGCCTGCACCGAAGCCGGACGGGGCAGTTGCTACAACGTGCTGGAAGGCCTCGAAGGCGAGCTCAACAAGGCCACCGGCCACCGCGCCGAACTCAACGGCTGGAAGCAGCGCGGCCTGCCCTGGACGCAGACCTGAACGCACAAAACAAAACGCCATCCGGTCCGGTCAGCGGCTAGAATGACGCCGCCATGACCGACCGCTACGCCGTATTCGGGCACCCGATTGCCCATTCCAAATCCCCGCAGATCCACGCCGCGTTTGCCCGCCAGACCGGCCAGGACATGACCTACGAAGTCATCCTCGCGCCGCTCGACGGCTTTGCGGAGAGCGTGGGCGCGTTCATCGCGGCGGGCGGGCGCGGCGCCAACGTCACCGTGCCGTTCAAGGAAGCAGCCTTCAGGCTGGCCAGCCGCCTGAGCCCGCGCGCCCAGCGCGCCGGCGCGGTCAACACGCTGGTGTTCGACGCCGACGGCATCCTCGGCGACAACACCGACGGCGCCGGCCTGGTCGCCGATCTCACGCGCAACCTGCACTGCACGGTCGCCGGCCAACGCATCCTGCTGCTCGGCGCCGGCGGCGCGGCGCGCGGCGTGATCGAACCGCTGCTCGACCAGCAGCCCGCGGCGCTCGTCATCGCCAACCGCACCGTCGGCCGCGCGCAGGAACTCGCCGGCCTGTTCGGCCGCGGCGTCCGCGCCTGCGGCTTCGACGCGGCCGACACCCCCTTCGACCTCGTCATCAACGCCACCGCCGCCAGCCTCGCCGGCGACCTGCCGCCGCTGTCGCCGCGCGTGTTCACGCCGGACACGCTGGCCTACGACATGATGTACGGGCGCGACACGCCCTTCCTCACTTTCGCCCGCGCGCACGGGGCGCGCACCGCCGACGGCCTCGGCATGCTGGTGGAGCAGGCGGCCGAAGCGTTCTGTCTGTGGCGCGGCGTGCGTCCCGACACCGCGCCCGTCATCGCGGGGCTGCGCGCATGATGCGCACCCTGTGGCGCTGGCTCGGCAAGGGCGTCGCGGCAGCGGTCACGCTGGTGCTGCTGTATCAGGCGTGGCTGTTCGCGCACGTGCTGTGGTGGATCGATCATAACCCCGCCTCCACCTCGTTCATGGAAGCGGGCCTGGCACGCCAGCAGGAAAAGAACCCCGACGCCGAACTGCGCCACAAGTGGGTGCCCTACGACCGCATCTCGATCCACCTGAAGCGCGCCATCGTCGCCGCCGAGGACGCCAGATTTCTCAACCATGAAGGCTTCGACGTCGAGGGCATCCAGACCGCCGTCGAGAAGAACCTGAAGAAAGGCCGCCTCGTCGCCGGCGGCTCCACCATCAGCCAGCAACTCGCCAAGAACCTGTTCCTCTCCGGCGAGCGCAGCTTCATCCGCAAGGGCCAGGAAGCCGTGATCACGCTGATGATCGAAGCCACCTGGAGCAAGCACCGCATCCTCGAGGTGTACCTCAACGTCATCGAATGGGGCAACGGCATCTACGGCGCCGAAGCCGCCGCCCACCGCTACTACAAGACCTCCGCCGCCAACCTCAGCCGCGACCAGGCCGCCCGCATGGCCGCGATGGTGCCCAACCCGCGCTGGTACGAGAACCACCGCAGCTCGCGCGCGTATCAGCGGCGCGTTGCGGTCATCAGTCGGTATATGGGAAGTGCGCAAGTGCCGCGCTGAGCCGGATAACTCAGTGTCGCCCACATAAATCTAGGCGTTCTTCTGCTTTTCTGTAGCCCCGGCCTGCTGCCCACTATCCGGTCAGAAACGGGCATTCACTTACGATAGGTCCGAACCCTGATTAGCTCGCCCGTTCCGACAAGTCTGGTAACTGGCGATTAACCGTTCTGGTCTTCTGATGGCGCGACCGATATCAGCTTATTTAGGTACGTTTAAGAAGCTGCGGAGGTTGTCCAGCAATCGGCGCCAGTGTCCGGGCAGCTTGGCGGCTAATCCTTGCTGTCCGTGGGTTCTGATTTGGCATTCGTCGGGTTTGCTTGCTTCGATGCCTCAGTTTCTTTGTCCTTTGGCAGCATTTGCCGGGCGAGCTCCGTGACTTGTGCCATGAAACCCGGAACCGTAGCAACAGCTTGGCGAACTACGGGGGAGGATGCCAATTCGTGCCATGGACTACCGTGCGTTTCTGTTTCGACAAGTCGCAGAGGAATTTCATCCAGACGTGTCAACGCTGAGGAAAACAGTCGACTCTGAAAGGCCGGGTCAACCAACGCTGCTTCACGTCGATAACCTTCATAGGCTTTTGAGATTGACGCCTTATAACCATAGTCCTCAGCTAGGCGGAACCGTTGCCCAATCTGTTTGGTTGCTACCCACGCAAACCAAACAGGCGCACCGATTGATAACACAGTGAGAATTAGCTCCACCCATATCGAGCTATCTTGGCTATTGCCTCGCATAGAAGTATCCATAATGGCTTTAGCCAATGTATGAAGGTGGGTAGAACCAATGCTCGCTCCAACAACCAGCGCTATAACGAGCCCGCCCACCCATACCCACATTGAATTGCCAAGACTCCTGGACCGATCTGCAAATGCGGAGGCCAAACCTTCACTCGTTGTGGCGCGGTACGCTTCATCACACCGATCCAGGATTGCAGAAGCTTTTTTCTCGGTTTGATCTAATTGTCCTCGAATGCCGTTAATTTCTGATAATTTTTCACCCACCGTATTTCGGTCGGTGGTCGATTCAGTCAGTAAACGCTCTAGGGTATTCCTCAGCTCCTTTAATGATGCTAAGTCGGTTGGGAGCTGGTCAGCCGCTTCGTGCGCTTGTTCAATGCGCTCGACTTTTTCGCTCAGATCAGTTGATCTCGAGTCAACCTCTGATGTTCTCGCTTCTATGGCGCGTAATGCAGTTAGAGTACGTTTAAGAATTCGGCCGGCTTCGATCTTTTCCGCCTCAACCGTTGGCATGTCACTCTGAAGCGCTTCATCTAGAACCTTCCTTAGTCCATCCAAGGTTGTCAAATAGGCCGGCACAGCTGCTTGCGGGCTGCCCCACATTTGTGGAATGGTATTGCCCCTAATGAAGTTAAGTCGTCTCGTATAATCGGCCAGCAGTGTCTCGTTTGTCTTCAGTGTATCTCCACCGCGCTGGTCAATGAGCTGGATTAGAGATGTTGTATCCGCTATCAGTTCGTCACGGGTGACGCCGGGGAAAGACCAGTTGTTGTGCACGACGTTGAACGGCTCGTTGCTTGGCACGGAGGTTTTCAGTTGCGTAGCTAGGGCGACAAGTTCACTCTTAATTGCGTCCAAAGTCGGATGCATGAAAATCCTTTCCTTCGTGTTTGTTGGGTGTCAAGTAAGATGCCCCGTTCAAGTAACACGGGGGGCATGGATACATCAAAGGTTTTTAGTTGAGAGTTTAAGTGTTTGATGCGGCCTTGCATTCATAGCCATCCCCCTTCTTTTTATTTACTTCCCTGCGATATTCCCAGTTGCTTCGCCTGGCGCAAAAGGAAGCCCCCTCAGGCTTCCTTCCGCTGCCGAGCCGCGAGCGTCTGCTGGGCCTTGCGCTGTTCGAGATGGCGCAGTGCGTGATAGGTGCCAAAACCGAGCGCGCCCATCGCCAGCGTGAAGGCGCCGTAGGAAATCGGCCACGGAATGCCGGCGGTCATCATCGAGAATTCGGACATGCCGCCGATGCCGGCGATGATGTTGATCGGCACGAACACGACCGAAATCGCGGTCAGCTTGGACACGCGCTTGTTCTGGTTGATGTTGATGAAGCCGACGGTGGCATCCATCAGGAAGTTGATCTTGTTGAAGAGGAAGGACGTGTGGCCGTCGAGCGATTCGATGTCGCGCAGGATCTGCCGCGCGTCCTCGTGCTGCTCGGTCGAGAGCAGGCGGCCGCGCATCAGGAAGGAGAGCGCGCGGCGGGTGTCGAGCACGTTGCGGCGGATGCGGCCGTTCAAGTCCTCGCCCTTGGCGATCTCGGCGAGGATTTCGGCGGCTTCGTCGTCGGTGACCTGCGGCGACAGCACCTGGCGGCCGACGCGCTCGAATTCGGCGTAGACATCCTCGAGCGCGTCGGCCGAGTATTCGACATCGGCGCCGTAGAGGTCGAGCAGGACATCCTTGCCGTCGGAGACATAGCCGGGCTGGGTGCGGGCGCGCAGCCGCTGCAGGCGGAACACCGGCAGTTCCTCGTTGCGCACCGAGAACAGGATGTTGCGGTGGAGGATGAAGGCCACCGGGACGTTGCGTGAATCGCCCTGCTTGTCGAGCAGGAAGTTCGAGCTCATGTGCACCGCATCGTTGTCGTCGACATAGAAGCGCGCGCTTTCCTCGATGTCGGTGACGTCTTCCGGGTCGGGCAGGTAAAGCTCGAAGAACTCGCCCACCCAGGCGCGCACGCTTGCGGTGGGGGCCACGAGGTCGATCCACATCGGGTTGACGTTGGCCAGGTCGGCGCGGCTGTCGATGCGCACCTGGCTCAGCCGGCCGTTCTTCAGCTCGAAGGCCGAGAGCATGTTGCGCGCGCTGCTGTGGGGGCGCGCCTCCAGCAGTTCGGCGCGCACGTCGTCCGACACGATTTCCAGAACCAGTTCGCAGCGGCTTTCCTCGACCTCCTGCCAGGCGGCGAGGCGGTCTTCCTCCGGCAAGGCCTCGATGACCCGGGCGATCTCGCCGGCCGACAGGCGACGCAGCAGGTTGTGCAGTTCGACCAGATGCTGCCGGTGAACCAGCCCCTCGACCAGCTCGTGACGCGGCATGTCCTGCTTCTGCACCAGGGTCTCGACGCGCCGCTGGCGCGCGAGCAGCAGCTGCACCTCGCTGAGGTGCTGCTCCAACTGGTTCTGCGCGCGCGGGCGCGGGTCGACGGGTTCCGGCATGGCGCGTATTCTACGCCCGACGACTCGTTCAGGGCACGGCTTCCGGCCGTATATGGGCGACAAAATGCCGCCCCGCCAGGACCCCGGACCAAGGGCGCCCCTCCCGACGGAATCGACGCCGGCAAAGCGCGGCGCGTTACAATCGCGGGGCTTTTCACTATCCGCCCCATGACCCAAAACCCCGAAAACCCGTCGCAGGACCTGATTCAGGAACGCGTGAAGCGCGAACCTGCCATCGGCGCGCCAGTCATGCTCACGTTCATCGCTGACGGCATGGGCTCCCCCGCCTTCCCCGGACTCGCCGTTCCGCTGCCATGACGCCTGCCGACCACAGCCACAAGTTGTACGTCCGCCTGCTCGGCTATGTGAAGCCGTACTGGCGCATGTTCGCGCTGTCCCTCGTCGCGCTGGTCCTCACCGCCGCCACCGAGCCCGCGCTGCCCGCGCTGTTCAAGCCGCTGCTGGACAAGGGCTTCGTCGCCAAGGACCAGGCCTTCATCCGCTGGGTGCCGATCCTGCTGCTCGGGCTCTTCATCGTGCGCGGCATCACCAGCTTCGTCAGCACCTACTGCATGGCCTGGGTGGGCAGCCGTCTCGTCATGGACCTGCGCGCGGCGATGTTCGACAAGCTGATGACGCTGCCGACGCGCTACTTCGACCAGAACCCGAGCGGCCAGCTGATCGCGCAGCTGGCGTTCAACGTCACCCAGGTCACGCAGTCGGCCACCAGTTCGCTCACCACGCTGGTGCGCGACACGGTGACGGTGCTGGGGCTGCTCGGCTACCTGGTGTGGCTGAACTGGAAGCTGACCCTGATCGTGTTCGCGCTGGTGCCGCTCACGCTGTGGGTGGTGCGCATCGCCAGCAGGCGCCTGCGCGGCCTGTCGCGCAAGGCGCAGCAGAACATCGGCGAAATCACCCAGGTGGTCGACGAGGCGGTGGGCGGGCATCGCGTGGTCAAGCTCTACGGCGGCGAGGAATACGAGCAGACGCGCTTCCGCCAGGCCGCCAATCTGGCCCGGCTGTTCGAGATGAAGCGCGTCGCCGCCAACGCGGTGTACGAGCCGGTGATCCAGATGATCGCCGCGATCGCGCTCGCCATCATCGTCTACATCGCCGCCGATCAGGCGAGCGACAACGCCACCACGGTGGGCGGCTTCGTCGCCTTCTTCATGGCCATGCTGCTGCTGTTCGCGCCGCTGAAGCGGCTCACCTCGGTCAACGACCAGCTGCAGCGCGGGCTGGCCGCCGCCGAGACCATCTTCACCATGCTCGACCAGGACGCCGAGCGCGACAGCGGCAGCCGCACCCTCCCCCGCACCGAAGGGCGGCTGGCGCTGCGCGACGTGACGCTCACCTATCCCGGCAAGACCGCGCCGGCGCTGGCCGGCATCACGCTCGACATCGCGCCCGGCGAGACGGTGGCGCTGGTCGGCGCCTCGGGCTCGGGCAAGACGACGCTGGCCAATCTGGTGCCGCGTTTCTACGATCCGGATGCCGGAACCATCCAGCTCGACGGCATCGACACCCGCGACATCGCGCTGCAGAACCTGCGCAGCCACATCGCGCTGGTGTCGCAGGACGTGGTGCTGTTCAACGACACGCTGGGGCACAACATCGCCTACGGCAGCAAGCGCGACGCGACGCCCGACGAAATCCGCGCCGCCTGCATCGCCGCGCATGCCTGGGATTTCATCCAGGCCATGCCCGACGGTCTGGACACGCTGATCGGCGAGAACGGCATGCGGCTGTCGGGCGGGCAGCGTCAAAGAATTGCCATCGCCCGCGCCATCCTCAAGAACGCGCCCATCCTGATCCTCGACGAGGCCACGTCCGCTCTGGACAACGAATCCGAGCGCCACGTCCAGGCGGCGCTGGAGACGCTGATGGAGAACCGCACCACGCTGGTCATCGCGCATCGGCTCTCCACCATCGAACGCGCCAACCGGATTGTCGTGCTGGAAGGCGGCCGCATCGTCGAAATCGGCAGCCACGCCGACCTGATCGCCCGGCAGGGCCGCTACGCGCAGCTGCACGCGCTGCAGTTTTCCGCATGAGCCACGACTTGAACTTAAGCGCCGTTCGCCCTGAGCCCGTCGAAGGCCCTGTGTCCGCCCATGCTTCGACAGGCTCAGCACGAACGGACACAGGCTGGGTGAAGCCCGCGCGCTCGCTGATCACCGCGGCCGGCCGCGCCATCGGCGACTTCCGCATGATCCGCGCAGGCGACCGCATCCTGCTCGGCCTGTCGGGCGGCAAGGATTCGCTGTCGCTGCTGCATACCCTGCATCACCTGCAACAGAAGGCGCCGGTGAAATTCGAACTGCTCGCCTGCACGGTCGACCCGCAGTCCGACCAGTTCGATCCCGCGCCGCTCACGCCCTATATGGCCGCACTCGGCGTGCCCTATTTCCTGGAGTCGCAACCGATCCTGGAAGAAGCGCAGAAAACGCTGACCAAGGACAGCGACTCGTACTGCGCGTACTGCTCGCGCATGCGGCGCGGGATTCTCTACCGCGTCGCCCGCGAACAGGGCTGCAATGTCGTCGCGCTGGCGCAGCATCTCGACGATCTGGCGGAAACGCTGATGATGTCGATGCTGTTCGGCGGCAAGCTGAGGACCATGTCGCCGCATTACCTCAACGACGCCGGCGACCTGCGCATCATCCGGCCCTTCGTCTACGCGCGCGAACGCCAGACCCGCGCCTTCGCCGCCGACGCCGGCCTGCCGGTGATCTTCGAGAACTGCCCGGCGTGCTTCGCCAAGCCGCAGCAGCGCTACGCGATGAAGCAGATGCTGGCCGAGCAGGAAAAGACCCACCCGCGCATCTTCAGCAGCCTGCTGACGGCGATGCGGCCGCTGATGGGCGAACCGCCCGGCTGAGCGCCCTTACACCGTCGGGGGGGGCCGTGCAGGCCTTGCCGGACAAGGCCGCACGGGTCATGAATGGCGGAAGAGAGTGGGAGTCGAACCCACCAAGGACCGTCTGACGGCCCTTACCGGATTTGAAGTCCGGCCGCCCCACCGGGGAACGCATCTCTTCCGTGAATGCCCTTGCGCGACGCGCAAGGGTACACAGCAGCAGCTAATTGCTCAACAATTCCGCATGGCGCAGTTGATGCCTGTCGCGCACCCGCCGGGTGAAGCCCACCCGGTCGAAGAACTCCAGGATCTGGATCGCCAGCTTGCGCCCGCTGCCGATGCGGTCGCGGAAAACGGCGGCTTCCAGGGCGTCGTCGGCCGCCAGCTCGCGGGCGACGGCGGCCAGCGCATGCACGGCCTCGCGCGTGAAAAAATGGTCGTGGGCCACCTGGAACACCTTGCCCTGCCGCGCCAGCCGCTGCAACAGCAGGCGCACGGCGCGCTCGTCCGCGCCCAGCGCGGCGGCGATATCGCGCACCCGGGGCGGCTGCCAGGGCGCGGCATCGAGCAGCGGACGCGCCCTCGCCCACAGCTTGTCCTCGTGCGGCAGCAGCGTGACGGTGTGTCCGGGCAGGTGCAGCCACAGGCCGCTGGCCGTGATGCGGCCCGCGGCCAGCAGCTCGTCGGTGAGCGCCAGGAAGGCCGCGCGCGGCAAGGCCGGCGCGGTCATCCGCCGCAGGCGTTCGCGGTCGACGCCGACCATGTCCGGCACGCGCGCGTGCTCCGCCGCCAGCGTGTCCAGCAGCCGCTGCCCGAGCGCTTCCCACGCCTCCAGCGAAAACCCGCTGGCGAGGTCGCCCTCCTCCACCGTGCGCATCGGCAGCGCCGCCCACAAGGCGCTGGCGTCGTCCATGCACAGGTTCCAGTTCAGCGCGAAGCGGCGCAAATCCACGCCGGTCGCGCTGTTCCGCAGCGCGGCCAGCAGGGCGTCCGCCGGGTCGCCGGCGTCCAGCGCGCGCAGCAGTTCGAGCCGGGCGGGGGTGCGCCGTCCGCGCGCGGGCGGGAAGCAGTCCAGCACCAGTCCGCCGCCCAGGGTGCGGGTGGCGGACTGGTCGCGCACGATGAAGCGGTCGCCGTGCAGGGCGGCCACGGGCTTGTCCAGCACCAGCTGCACCAGGGCGCCGGCGCCGGGCGCGACCGCTTCGCCTTCCAGCACCGCCACCCGGCCGGTCACGTCCGCCGCGCCGAGATGGACGTGCACCGGCGTCCAGTGGCGCAGCGGCTTGTCCTCGCTGCCCAGCAGATGCAGCCGGGCGTCGAGCCGGTTCGCCGGCGCGTGCAGGGACTCGGCCAGCACCCAGTCGCCGCGGCGCACGTCCGCCTTGCCGAAATCCGGCCCGGTCAGGTTGAGCGCGCAGCGCTGCCCGGCCACGCCGGTCTGGACGGGGCGGTCCTGGGCGTGGATGCCGCGCACCCGCACCGGGATGTCCGGCGGCGACAGCACCAGTCTGTCCCCCACCGCCACCGTGCCCGAGAACACCGTGCCGGTCACCACCGTGCCGGCGCCCGCGAGGGTGAAGCAGCGGTCCACCGCCAGCCGGAAACAGCCGTCGGCGGGACGCCGCCGCAAAGCCTGCGCTTCCGCCTCCAGCCGCGCGCGCAACGCGGCCACGCCGCTGCCGGTCAGGGCCGACACCGGGTAAATGTCGCTGCCCGCGAGGCGGCTGCCCGCGAGCAGGGCGACGATTTCGGCGCGCGCTTCCTCCAGCCGGCCGGGGCTGACCCGGTCCACCTTGGTCAGCGCCACCACGCCCCGCGCCAGCCCGAGCAGATCGAGGATCTGCAAATGCTCCCGGGTCTGCGGCATGGGGCCGTCGTCCGCCGCCACCGCCAGCAGCGCGAAATCGATGCCGGTGGCGCCCGCCAGCATGTTGTGGATGAATTTCTCGTGGCCCGGCACGTCCACGAAGCCCAGCACGTCGCCGTTGGGCAGGGGCGCGTAGGCGTAGCCGAGGTCGATGGTGATGCCGCGCGCCTTCTCTTCCTTGAGGCGGTCGGCGTCGACGCCGGTCAGGGCCTTGACCAGCGCGGTCTTGCCATGGTCGATGTGACCCGCGGTGCCGACGATCAAAGGCGCAGGTCCCCGAGTTGCGCGCGCAGCAGGTCGGGCTGTTCCAGGCAGCGCAGGTCGAGGCAGAACGCGCCTTCGCTGACCCGGCCGATCACCGGAACCGGCAGCCCGCGGAAGGCCTGCTCGATTGCCTTGAGGACGCTGCCCTCGCCCTTGCCGCGGCGAAGCGGCGTCATGGCGAGACAGAAGCTGGGCAGGCGGTCGACCGGCAGCGAACCGCTGCCGATCTGGCTGTGGCAGGGGCGCACCTCGACCTGCGCCGTACCCGCCAGCGCCGCGCCCACCGCGGGCAGCAGGGCGCGGGCGCAGTGCTCGATGTCGGCGCCGGCCCGCGTCAGCAGGCGCAGCGTGGGCAGGCGCGCCGCCAGCCGGTCGGGATCGCGGTAGAGCTGCAGCACCGCCTCGAGCGCGGCGAGGGTCATCTTGTCCACCCGCAGCGCGCGTTTCAGCGGATTTTTCCTGATCCGGGCGATCAGTTCGCGGCGCCCCGCCAGAATGCCCGCCTGCGGCCCGCCCAGCAGCTTGTCGCCGCTGAAGGTGACGAGATCGACGCCGGCGGCCAGGGAATCCATCGGGGTGGGCTCCTGCGGCAGGCCGTGCTCGCGCAGGTTGACCAGGGTGCCGCTGCCTAGGTCGACCATGAAGGGCAGGCCGTGCCGGTGGGCGAGGTCCGCCAGCGCCTTCTCCTCCACCGCGGCGGTGAACCCCTGGATCGCGTAATTGCTGGTATGCACCTTCAGCAGCAGGGCGGTCCTGGCGTCGATGGCCTCGGCGTAGTCCCTGAGGTGGGTGCGGTTGGTGGTGCCCACCTCGCGCAGGCGGCAGCCCGCCCGCGCCATGATGTCGGGCACCCGGAAGGCGCCGCCGATTTCCACCAGCTCGCCGCGCGAGACGATCACCTGCTTGCGCAGGCCCAGAGTGTTGAGCGCGAGGAACACGGCGGCGGCGTTGTTGTTGACCACGGTGGCCGCTTCCGCGCCGGTGATCTCGCGCAGCAGCGGCTCGATCAGGTCGTCGCGGTCGCCGCGCGCGCCGCCCGCCAGGTCGTATTCCAGGTTGCAGGCCTGGGTGGCCGCGGTCACGACCGCCGCGACCGCCTCGTCCGGCAGGCGCGCGCGCCCCAGATTGGTGTGCAGCACGGTGCCGGTGAGGTTGAGCACCGGGCGCAGGCGGGGCTGCCGTGCCGCGATCAGGCGTTGTTCCAGAACGGCTGCCAGGCGGGCTTCCTCGAAGGCGTCGGCGGGCAGCTCCAGGTTGCCGGAGAGGCCCTCGCGCCATTCCGCCAGCAGTTGCCGCACCGCATCCAGCGTGAGCATCCGGCCATGCGCCTCGGTCAGCACGCGCACCGCCGGCAGGTTGAGGACCCGGTCTACCGACGGAATGGCGGGCATCGTCCCCGCCTTGCCGCCGCGGCCGGCAGGAGCCAGGCTCATGCGGCGGCGGCGCCCGGGAACAACAGCAGGTTGGGGCCGCTGCGCAGAAAGCCCGCTTCGTCCATGAGGATGTCCAGGGCCAGGCTCGCCAGGTCGTCGGCGACGGCATCCACCGCCGGATTCTTTTCCATGTAGAGGATCTTCAGATAGCTCTTGCACGCATCGCAGGCCTCCGCCTTGACCGCTTCGTCGCCCCCTTCGACGCCGAGGTAGGCGATGCCGCGGGTGGATTCGCAGTGGCTGCATTTGACGCGCACCATGTTCCACTCGCTGGCGCACAGCGCGCAATGCAGATAGCGCAGCCCCTGTTCCGCGCCGATGCGCACCACGCTGGCGCCGGGCAGCGAGCCGCAGGCCGGACACAGCGTGTGCACCTCGGGGCGGGGGAAATCCGCCTGCTCCATGGCCGCGGCCAGGCGCACCCAGTAGACCTGGAGCGCCGCGCCCACCAGGGGCGCCGCCGCCAGATCCAGGCCGGCGTACTCCCCGCCCAGCAGGCGGTCGGCAAAGGCTTCCAGTTCCGCCTCGGGCAGCGCGGCGAGCCGCTGCATGGCGGCGCGGGTGGCGTCGTTGGCCTGGCTTTCCACCTGCTCCAGCAGGCGCTGCAAACCTTCGCGCCAGCTCGGATCGCGGCGCAGGGTTTGCGTGCCGAGCGGCGGCATGCCGTGCGCCTTGCACAGCGCGATCTGCTCGGCGCCGGGCAGCAGCGGTGCGCCCTGGGCATCCAGGGTACGCTGCTGGGCCTCGGCCAGATGGCCCATGAAGCGCAGGAAATCCGCCATCGCGTGCCCCTCGGCGAGCGCCATGAAGCGCCGCGCCCGATCGCCGAAAACCGACGCGCGCCCGGCGCGGCGCAGGAAGGGCGTTTCCGGTCCGGGCGGCAGGATCTCGCCGGGTTCGATGATGGTGGTGGCCATGCGTCCCCCCTTACTTGGTGATTTCACGATACCACGCCGGGTGGTGCTGCTTGGCCCAGGCGCGGGTGACGGTGCCGCGGGTCATGGCGCGAACGGAGCCCTGCACCCAGATGGCGGCATAAATATGGACGACGATGCCGGCAATGATGACGAAGGCCGCGACGGCATGCAACAGCACGGCCAGCCGCACCGCAAAAATCGGCATCAGGGGGGCGAAGTAGGGCCGCCACACGAGCACGCCGGTGAGCAGCAGCAGGGGGATGCACACCACCATGGTCCAGAACAGGTATTTCTGGCCGGCGTTGTAATGCCCGACCGGCGGCAGCCTGTCCTCGCGGTTGCGGATGACATCGCCCACCTGCCTGAGCCATTGACGGTCGTCGTCGGTGATGCGATTGAGCTTCCAGAACCGCAGCATCATGCCGACGAACCCGGCGAACAGGAGCACGCCGGCGAAAGGATGCAGGATGCGCGTCCAGGGACCGCCGCCGAACAGATGGGTGAGAAAGAAAAACGCCGGGTGGAACAGCGCGAGGCCGCTCAGCGCCAGCAGCATGAAGGTGATCGCCACGGTCCAGTGGTTAAGCCGGTCGGACGCGGTGTACCGCTTGATCAATACGGATGATGACTTGGCCACGATTGCTCCTGGTCGAAAAAATTTCAATTGCAAGGGCCGCCGGCGCGCGACGCGCCGGCGGCGGAATCAGACTTCTTCCTCTTCGTCCCCGACCTCGTTGGGCCCCACGGTGACGTAGTGGAAGAAACCGGCCAGCGCCACCAGCCCAAGTCCCAGGGACATGAGCGGCTTGGTGACCCCCTTCCACAGCGACACCATCGGACTGATGGCCGGATCCCTGGGCAGGCCGTGGTAGAGCTCCGGCTGGTCGGCGTGCTGCAGCACATACATCACGTGGGTGCCGCCCACGCCCTGCGGATCGTACAGACCGGCCTTGGCGTAGCCGCGTTCCTTGAGGTCGACGATCCGCGCCTCGGCATGCTGGATCATGTCCGTCTTGCTGCCGAACACGATCGCGCCGGTCGGGCAGGTTTTCACGCAGGCCGGTTCCATGCCCACGCCGACGCGATCGGAACAGAGCGTGCACTTGTAGGCCTTGTTGTCCTTCCTGGAAATGCGCGGAACGTTGAACGGGCAGCCGGCGATGCAGTAGCCGCAGCCGATGCAGTTCGCCTGCTGGAAGTCGACGATGCCGTTGCCGTGCTGGATGATCGCGCCGGGCGACGGGCAGGCCTTGAGGCAGCCCGGGTCGGCGCAATGCATGCAGCCGTCCTTGCGGATCAGCCACTCCAGCTTGCCCTGCTCCACTTCCACTTCCGAGTAGCGCATCACGGTCCAGGAATTTTCCGTGAGGTCGCGCGGGTTGTCGTAGGTGCCGGCATTGCTGCCGACCTCGTCCCGGATGTCGTTCCACTCCATGCAGGCCGTCTGGCACGCCTTGCAGCCGATGCATTTGGAGATGTCGATCAGCTTGGCCACTTCCGTCGTCTGGCGCACGCCCGGGGAAGGCGTGGTGGTGGCGGAACGGCGCTGGATGTCCAAAGTTTGTAATGCCATGATCCGCCTTCCTTACGCTTTCTCGATGTTGACCAGAAACGACTTGAACTCCGGCGTCTGGGTGTTCGCATCGCCGACGAAAGGCGTCAGGGTGTTGGCCAGGTAGCCGTTCCTGGCCACGCCCTTGAAGCCCCAATGGATCGGAATGCCCACGGTATGGACCTTCCTGCCGTCGACGTCGAGCATCCTGATCCGCTTGGTCACCACCGCCACCGCCACGATATGGCCCCGGTTCGAGCTCACCTTGATCCGGTCGCCGGCGCTGATGCCTTTCGCCCTGGCCAGGTCCTCGCCGATCTCGACGAATTGCTCCGGCTGGAGAATCGCATTGAGCTTGGCGTGCTTGGTCCAGTAGTGGAAGTGCTCGGTCAGGCGGTAGGTGGTCCCCACATACGGGAATTCCGCGGCCTTGCCGAAAGCGTCCATATCCCCCTTGAACACCCGCGCGGCCGGATTGCTGACGACCCTGGGATGCAGGGGATTGGTGTCGATCGGCGTTTCGAACGGCTCGTAATGCTCGGGGAACGGGCCCTCCGCCATCTTGTCGACGGCGAACAGGCGCGCCACGCCTTCCGGATTCATGATGAACGGACCCACGTTTTCCTCGGGCGCGGCATCCGGCCTCATGTCGGGGACGTCCATCCCCAGCCACTTGCCCTCCTTGGCATTCCAGGCAATCACCTTGCGTTTGGGATCCCAGGGCTTGCCGGACGGATCGCAGGACGCGCGGTTGTAGATGATGCGCCGGTTCGCCGGCCAGGCGTAAGCCCAGTCGGGGGTGTTGCCCAGGCCGCTCGGGTCGGCATTGTCGCGCCGCGCCATCAGGTTGCCCGCCTGCGTCCAGGAGCCCGAGAAAATCCAGCACCCGCTGGCGGTGGAACCGTCGTCGCGCAGCAGGGCGAAGCTGCCCAGCTGCTCGCCGGCCTTGGCCAGCACCTTGGCCGGGTCCTTCGGATCCACCAGATCGGTCAGCGCCTTGCCGTTGAGCTCCCTGGCCAGTTCTTCGGGAGAAGGGCTCTCGGGAATCCTGTAGGGCCAGGTCGTGCCGAGAATGGCATCGGGGAACGCGCCGCCTTCCTGCCGGTACATCTCGCGCAGCCTGAGGAACAGGCCGGCCATGATCTCGGCATCGTTGCGGGCTTCGCCCGGCGCGTCGGCGCCTTTGTAGTGCCATTGCAGCACGCGGCTGGAACTGACCAGCGAGCCCTCCTCTTCCGCGAAGCAGGTGGAAGGCAGGCGGAACACTTCGGTCTGAATGCCGGAGGGGTCGACGTCGTTGAATTCGCCGAAATTCTTCCAGAACTCGGACGTTTCCGTCGCCAGCGGATCGATCACCACCAGGTATTTCAGCCTGGCCAGCGCCGCGCCGATTTTGGCCTTGTCCGGGAACGACGCCAGCGGATTGAAGCCCTGGGCGAAGTAGCCGTTCATCTTGCCCTGGTGCATCAGCTCGAACACCTGCAGCACGTCGTAGACCTTGTCCAGCTTGGGCAGCCAGTCATAGCACCAGTTGTTTTCCCGGGTGGCGGCGTCGCCGTACCAGGATTTCATCAGGCTGACGTGGAATTTGGGATAGTTCTGCCAGTAGCTCATCTGGCCGGGGCGCAGCGGTTTCAGTGCGCGCTTGTCCAGGAAAGCCGCAAAATCCTGCTCCTTCTCGCCCGCCAGCGTCAGGTAGCCGGGCAGCATGTTGGAAAGCAGGCCCAGATCGGTCAGGCCCTGGATGTTGGAGTGGCCGCGCAGCGCATTGATACCGCCGCCCGCCATGCCCATGTTGCCGAGCAGGATCTGGATCATCGCCATGGTCCGGATGTTCTGCGAGCCGACGGAGTGCTGCGTCCAGCCCAGCGCGTACAGGAAGGTGGTGGTCTTGTTGGGCGCCGCGGTCTCCGCGATCATCTCGCACACCTTGAGGAACTGCTCCTTGGGCGTGCCGGTGATCCGGGACACCATTTCCGGCGTGTAGCGGGAATAGTGTTGCTTCATCAGATTGAAGACGCAACGCGGGTTCTGCAGCGTTTCATCCGTCAACACGAAGCCGTCCGCGCCCTTCTGATAGGACCAGGAGGTCTTGTCGTAGCTACGCTTCTCCTCGTCGTAGCCGGAGAACAGGCCGTCGCCGAAATCGTAATCGCCATGAACCAGGAAGGTCGCGTCGGAATACTTCCTGACGTACTCGTGCTGGATCTTGTCGTGGGTCAGCAGGTAGTTGATCATGCCACCCAGGAACGCGATGTCGCTGCCCGGGCGGATCGGCGCATAGTAGTCGGACACCGCCGCCGAGCGGGTGAAGCGCGGGTCGACCACAATCAGCCTGGCCTTGTTGTGCGCCTTGGCTTCCGTCACCCACTTGAAGCCGCAGGGGTGCGCTTCGGCGGCATTGCCGCCCATGATCACGATTACATTTGCATTCTTGATGTCGACCCAGTGATTGGTCATCGCGCCGCGGCCGAACGTAGGGGCAAGACTTGCCACCGTAGGTCCGTGTCAAACGCGTGCCTGATTGTCGACCGCCAGCATGCCGAGGTTGCGCACCACCTTGTGGGTCAGGTAACCGGACTCGTTGGAAGCCGCCGAGGCCGCCAGGAAACCGGTGGTCAGCCAGCGGTTGACGGTCAGGCCGTCGTCGGTGCGGGCGACGAAGTTCTTGTCGCGGTCGGCTTTCATGTGCCGGGCGATGCGCGCCAGGGCGTCGTCCCAGGAGATGCGCTTCCATTCGCTGGCGCCGGCCTCGCGCACTTCGGGGTACTGGAGGCGATTGGGGCTGTGAACGAAATCCAGCAGGCCCGCGCCTTTCGGGCACAGGGTGCCGCGGTTCACCGGGTGGTCCGGATCGCCTTCGATATGGATGATCTCCGACTTGGCGTTCTTGGACCTGTCGCCCAGGCTGTACATGAGGATGCCGCAGCCCACCGAGCAATAGGGGCAGGTGTTGCGGGTTTCCGTGGCGCGGCTGAGCTTGTACTCCCGCGCTTGCGCCAGCGCCGTGCCGGGCGAGAAGCCCATCACGGCGAGGCTGGAACTGCTGACGCCGGCCGCGCAAATTTTGAAGAATTGCCTTCTGCTGACTTGCATTGTTTTCTCCAGATCGAGTTGACGTGTTGCGATACGAGGACACACGCGGGAAGACGTCAGCAAAGGCCATGCCAGGATAAAAACATCCGAATAAACAAATGCCGGCCCGATTTTCCGTCGCGCGGAATGGACAAAATGTCCCACCGCACGGACAATTTGGCCCGGGGCGGTGTGACGGCCGGCCCGTGGCAGACGTCCTGCGGCGCCGAACGGCCGCGCGGGAACGGTTCCCGGCAACCCGTCCGCCATGAACGCCCACGCGCCACACCCCATGCCCACAGAAGACCGAACCATGCCCCGCCCCCTCCCGCCCGCGCATCCGCCCGAGCCGCCGACCGACGCCGGATTCGGTTCCTGGCAGGAATACGCCGTGCTGGTGGTCGACGACGAAAGCGGCATGCGCAACTTCCTCGGCCGCGCGCTCGCCAGCCGCTGCGGGACGGTGCGAACCGCCGCCAGCGCCGAGGAAGGCGCGCGGGCGGTGGAAGAACAGCACATCGACCTCATCGTTCTGGATATTTCCCTGCCCGGCAAATCCGGCATCGAGTGGCTGCACGAACTCCGCCAGACCGGCTTCCACGGCGACGTCATCCTCATCACCGCCTTCGCCGACATGGACACCGCCATCGGCGCCCTGCGCGGCGGCGCCAGCGATTTCATCCTGAAGCCGTTCCGCATCGACCAGCTGCTCGCCGCCATGGCCCGCGCGTTCGACCGCGCCCGTCTGGCGCGGGACAATTTCGTGCTGCGGCGCGCGGTCACGGCGCTTTCCGAGGTCACGGAACTGGTGGGGGACTCGTCCGCCATGCGCGACATCCGCGCGATGATCGGCCGCCTGGCAAACGTTCCCAGCACGGTATTGATCAGCGGCGAATCCGGCACCGGCAAGGAAGTGGTGGCGCGCGCGCTGCACCGCCACAGCCCGCGCGCCGCCCACCCCTTCGTGCCCATCAACTGCGGCGCCATCGCCCCGGAACTGATCGAAAGCGAACTGTTCGGCCACGTGAAGGGCGCCTTCACCGGCTCCGGCGGGGAGCGCAAGGGATTGTTCTTCTACGCCCACGGCGGCACCCTGTTTCTGGACGAGGTGGGGGAGTTGCCGCCGGCCATGCAGACCAAGCTGCTGCGCGCGCTGGAAGAAAAAAAGATCCGCCCCGTCGGCGCCGAGCGCGAGCTTCCGGTGGACGTGCGCATCCTCGCCGCCACCAACCGCGATCTTGCGCAGGAAGTCCAGCAGGGCCGCTTCCGCCACGACCTGTTCTACCGGCTGGACGTGGTCAGCATCCACATCCCGCCGCTGCGCGAGCGGCGCGACGACATCCTGCCCCTGGCCCGGCATTTCATGGACACGCTGTCCGCCCAGCTGGGCGTCGCGCCCCTTGCCATCGGCGACGATCCCGCCCTGCTCGCTTACGACTGGCCCGGCAACGCGCGCGAACTCCGGAACCTGATCGAGCGCTCGCTGATCCTGGGCGGCTTCCCGGGCGGCGGCGCCCACCCTGCCCGGGCGCCCGCCGCTTCGGTCCCGGCCAGCGCCGCCCTGGAGGACATGGAAAAACAGCACATCCTCCAGGTGCTCGGCAGGGTGGCCGGCAACAAGTCGGAGGCCGCGCGCATCCTCGGCATTTCCCGCAAGACCCTGGAACGCAAGTGCAGCCTCTGGCAAGGCCAGTAGCGCGCCCGGCGGGACCGCACGCGAAACGGCACGCGCCATGCGATCGACGCTGAAATCCCGCCTGCGAACCTCGGTCCGCGCCAAGCTGCTGGCCCTGGTGCTGGCCCCCCTTCTGGCGGTGCTGCCCGTCCTCGCCCTGCTCACCCTGTACTGGGCCAACACCTACTACGACCGGATGCTGATTTTCAAGGTCAACAGCGATCTGGTGGTGGCCCGCCAGTATTTCCAGAACGTCACCGACCGCATGGGCCGGGATCTCGACGGCCTGGCCCGTTCCCACGCCCTGGTCGTCCTGCTGGAGCGGCGCGGGCAGGGCGCCGTGCGCGACTGGCTGGCGCAGGCGCGGGACGCGCACAGGCTGGACTTTCTCTACCTGCTCGACCCCCACGGCAACATCGTGCAGCCCGCCAGCCGCTTCGACGCCTCGGTCTGGCCGATCGTCAAACGGGCGCTGCGCGGCGAAGCCGCCACCGCCGTCGACATTTTCGCGCCGGCGCAGCTGGCCGCCATCGACCCCGCGCTGGCGCGGCGCGCCGAACTCGACATCGTCCCCACCGACAACGCCGCGCCCTCGTCCCGGCGGAAGGAAACCCGCGGCCTGGTGATCCACGCCGCCACCCCGGTGCACGACGCGCAGGGGCGGCTGGCGGGGGTGCTGCTGGGCGGCACCGTGCTCAACCAGAACCTGGGGTTCGTCGACACCATCAACGACCTGGTGTACCGGAAAGGCTCGCTCCAGTTCGGCTCCGAGGGCACCGTGACGCTGTTTCTGGACGACGTGCGCATCGCCACCAACGTGCGCCTGTTCCGCGACCGGCGCGCCCTCGGCACCCGCGTGTCGCAGGAAGTGCGCGACGAGGTGCTGGGGCGCGGCGCCACCTGGCTGCACCGCGCCTTCGTGGTCAACGACTGGTATGTGTCCGCCTACGAGCCCATCGAGGACAGCTTCGGGCGGCGCGTGGGCATGCTCTACGTGGGCTTTCTCGAAGCCCCCTTCAGTCTTGCCAAGACCGTGGCGCTGGGCGGCATCCTGCTGGTGATCGTGCTGAGCGGCGCGGCGGGCGGCCTGGTCTCGCTCAGGTGGGCGCGCCGCGTGTTCCGGCCCCTGGAGCAGATGAACCGGACCATGAGCGCCGTGGAAGCCGGCGAGCTGTCGGCGCGCACCGGCCCGGTCGAGAGCCGCGACGAGCTCGGCCAGCTGGCCGGACATTTCGATCAGCTGCTGGACAAACTCGAGGCGCAAAACCGGGCGCTCAAGAATTGGGCGGACGAACTCAACCTGAAAGTCGCCGAGCGCACCCGCGAGATCGAATCAGCCAACCAGCTGCTGCGGGACGCCCAGCGACAACTGGTCATGTCGGAAAAGCTGGCCGCCATCGGCGAGCTCACCGCCGGCGTGGCGCACGAGATCAACAACCCCGCCGCCGTGATCCAGGGCAACCTGGACCTGCTGGTCGAGGTGCTGGGCGCCCAGACCGAACCCGTGCGCGAGGAAATCCGCCTGATCAACGAGCAGATCCAGCGCATCCGGGTGATCGTCACCAATCTCCTGCAATTCGCGCGCCCCGCCGAATTCGCCGGCTACGTCGAAACCGTGGAGGTGAACCGGCTGCTGTCCGACTGCCTGGTGCTGGTGCGCCACCAGCTCGGCAAGCGCCGCATCGCGGTGACCCAGGACTGCCGGGCCACGCGGGAAGTGGCCATCAACCGCAACGAATTGCAGCAGGTATTGATCAACCTGATGGCGAACGCGATCCATGCCATGCCCGAGGGCGGCGTGCTCACGCTGGAAACCCGGGACTGGGAGGACGAGGGCGTCACCGTCACCGTGCGCGACACCGGCGTCGGCATCGCGCCGGAGGTGCTGCCGCGGATTTTCGACCCCTTCTTCACCACCCGCAAGCAGCAGGGCACGGGGCTGGGACTGTCCATCAGCTACGGCCTGCTGGAGCGCTACGGCAACCGCATCACGGTGTCGAGCGAACCGGGGCGGGGCGCGACGTTCACGGTCTGGCTGCACGTCGAACCCGTTTACGCGGAAGGCGGGGAGACGCCCTGTCCGGCGCGCGACGCAGCGCCGGTCAGCGATGCGGCCACGGATGGGGAGCCGCCGCGCTGAGCTTGCCCCTGCGCTGCATGCCCACGGCACTTCCGCTGCCCGTGTCTGCGCCTGTGCCAGGCCCAGCGCCGCACGCCTGCCATGGGGAGACTTCCACCGTAGACGCCGTGGAAACACCGGGGCGAGGCGTGCTGCGGGTTTTCCACGCGCGCCGTTTGCCCGTAGAATCAAGTCTTTGTTTTTCCTGATAATTCAACACAGAGACCCAGCTTATGACGGCTTCCTTCATCCCCCCCAGGCGCATCCTCATGGGCCCCGGCCCCTCCGACGTGCCGCAGCGCGTGCTCGACGCCATGGCGCGCCCGACCATCGGCCACCTCGATCCCGCTTTCGTCGACCTGATGGAGCAGATCAAGTCCATGCTGCGCATGGCGTTCCAGACGCAGAACGCGCTGACCTTCCCGGTCTCGGCGCCGGGTTCGGCGGGGATGGAAATGTGCTTCGTCAACCTGGTGGAGCCGGGCGACAAGGTCATCGTGTGCAGGAACGGCGTGTTCGGCGGGCGCATGCTGGAAAACGTCAAGCGTACCGGCGGCGTGCCGGTGGTCGTCGACGACGCCTGGGGCGCGCCGGTCGATCCGCAGAAGGTGCGCGACGCCTTCCAGGCGAATCCCGACGCGAAAATCCTCGCTTTCGTCCACGCCGAAACCTCGACCGGCGCGCAGTCCGACGCCGCGGCGCTGGCGAAGATCGCCCAGGAGCACGGCGCGCTCACGATCATGGACTGCGTCACCAGCCTCGCCGGCACGCCGGTCTACCTGGACAAGTGGGGCATCGACGCCGCGTATTCGGGCAGCCAGAAATGCCTGTCGTGCACGCCCGGCCTGTCGCCGGTGTCGTTCTCGGAACGCGCCATCGCCCGCATCAAGGCGCGCACCGCGCCCGTGCAGAGCTGGTTCCTCGACCTCAATCTGGTGCTCGGCTACTGGCAGTCGGCGGGCAAGCGCACCTACCACCACACCGCGCCGATCAATCCGATGTATGGTCTGCACGAATCGCTGGTGATCCTCGAAGAGGAAGGCCTGGAGAACGCCTGGGCGCGTCACCGCGCGATGCACGAAAAGCTCAAGACCGGGCTCGAAGGCATGGGACTGAAATACGTGGTCGACGAGGCCGCCCGCCTGCCGCAGCTCAACTCGATCTACGTGCCGGAAGGCGTCGACGAGGCCGCGATCCGCACGCGCCTGCTGAACGAATTCAACCTGGAAATCGGCGCCGGCCTCGGCGACATGGCCGGCAAGATCTGGCGCATCGGTTTGATGGGCTATTCGGCGAAGCAGGAGAATGTCGACACCTGCCTGAAGGCGCTGAAGGCCTGCCTGCCCTGAGCAGAGCACGCCACGTAAAAGAAAGGCGCCGGCATGGCGCCTCATCTATAGAAAAACGGCGCCACTCATATCTCGAGTTGTGCCCCGAGTTCGACCACCCGGTTGGCGGGGATCTGGAAAAATGTCATGGGACTGGCGGCGTTGCGCGCCATGGTGGCGAAAAGATGCTCGCGCCAGAGCATCATGCCCTCGCCACGGGTGGGGATCAGGTTTTCCCGGCTGAAGAAGAAGGTCGTATCCATCAACTCGAACTGCATGCCACAGGGGCACTCCGCCAAGGCCTTGGGTATGTCGATGTCGTCCATGAATCCGTAGCGGACGATAACGTGATAGAAGTCTTCAGCCAGCTTTGCCATCTCCACCCGTCTGTCGGCAGGGACATACGGCACTTCGGCATAGCGTACATTCAGGATAACCACCCGTTCATGGAGCACCTTGTTGTGCTTGAGGTTGTGCAACAGGGCTGATGGCGCCCCGTTCGCATCGGCGGTCATGAATACAGCGGTTCCCGGCACGCGCAGGGGAGGATGCGCCAGCAGCATGTCCACGAAGGGGACGAGTGGCTGCGCAGTTTCGTTCAAGCGCTGCAGAACGATCTCACGGCCGCGCTTCCAGGTCACCAGCAGCGTAAAAACCATCAGCGCCACGACCAGAGGGAACCAGCCGCCGTCCGGGATCTTCACCGTATTGGCACCAAAAAAGGAAAGGTCAATGGTGAGGAAAACCAGCATGCCGGCCAGCGTCACAACAGGACCGAGATCCCAGCGCACGCGCATGACCAGGCCCACCAATATGGTGTCGATGGCAAACGTGCCGGTCACCGCGATGCCATAGGCGGCAGCCAGATTGCTCGAACTCCGGAAGCCCAATACCAGCAGGGCAATGCCGATCGCCAGGGTCCAGTTCACGAAGGGGATGTAGATCTGGCCGGCCTCGGTCGCGGAGGTGTGGCGGATGATCAGGCGCGGCGCGTAGCCCATCTGGATCACCTGGCGGGTCACCGAGAACGCGCCCGATATGACGGCCTGAGAGGCGATCACGGTCGCCGCGGTGGCCAGGCCGATCATCGGGTAGAGCGCCCATTCGGGAGCGAGCAGATAGAATGGATTGCGGAGTGCCTCCGGGTTGGCGAGCAGCAATGCACCCTGCCCGAAGTAGTTGAGCACCAGCGCCGGCAGGACATAGGCAAACCAGACCAGCCGGATGGGGCGGCGGCCAAAATGCCCCATATCGGCATACAGGGCTTCCGCACCGGTGATCGCCAGCACGACCGCGCCAAGGATGAGGAAGCTGGCCGTTCCGTGTGCCGCGAAGAAATGCACGGCGTGGATGGGCAGGAGGGCAGCGATCACCTGGGGATTCTGGAGAATGCCGAGCGCCCCGAGCAGGCCCAGCACCCCGAACCAGACCAGCATGACCGGGCCGAACAACTTGCCTATTGTGGCCGTCCCATGGCGCTGGATGACGAACAACCCCACCAGAATGCCAAGCGCCAGCGGCACGATGAAGGGGTGCAGGAGGGGCGCGCCCATCTCCAGACCCTCGATGGCCGAGAGCACGGAAATCGCCGGCGTGATCAGGCTGTCGCCGAAGAACAGGGACGCCCCGAGAAAGCCGAGCGACATCAGGAGCCAGCGGCTGCGCGACGCCAGCGGCGCCTGTCCCTGGACGAGCGCGAGCAGGGCCAGAATACCGCCCTCCCCCTTGTTGTCGGCCCGCATCATGACGCTGACGTACTTGAGGGAGACCACCAGCATGAGCGACCAGAACACCAGGGAAAGGATGCCCAGCACGTTGTCCTGGCTCAGCATCAGGTGATGCCCGCCGAAGACTTCCTTCATGGTGTAGAGGGGGCTGGTACCGATGTCGCCAAAGACAACGCCGAGGGCGCCGAGGGCGAGGGCGCCGGATTTGCTGTTTGTCGGGTGGGACTGGTTCATTGTTTCATTGTTTTTTCTGCTCGCGCTGCCTCTCATCCGCAATGCTGAGGCCCAATCCTGCAAATCAATGCCTATCCCGGGCCGTCACAATCCCAGTCGTTGCCAGATGGTGGTGCTCGGGCCTGCCTGGTTCATGGTGTAGAAGTGCAGCCCCGGCGCGCCGCCGGCAAGCAGGCGGTCGCACAGGTCGGTCACCACATCCAGTCCGAAGGCGCGGATCGATGCCAGGTCGTCACCGTAGCTTTCGAGCTTCTTCCTCAGCCAGCGCGGGATCTCCGCGCCGCAGGCGTCGGAAAAGCGCGCCAGCTGCACGTAGTTGCCGATCGGCATGATGCCGGGAACGATGGGAATGCCGACACCCAGGGCGCGCGCGTCCTCGACGAAGTTGAAGTAGGCGTCGGCGTTGAAGAAATACTGCGTGATCGCAGCGTTGGCGCCGGCGTCGACCTTGCGCTTGAAATTGGCCAGGTCTTCCGTCCAGGAGCGCGCCTGCGGGTGGATTTCGGGATAGGCAGCCACCTCGATCTCGAACCAGTCGCCGGTTTCGCGGCGGATGAACTCAACCAGTTCGTTGGCGTAGTTGAACGCGCCGGCATCCATGCTGCCCGAGGGCAGGTCGCCGCGCAGCGCGACCAGATGGCGGATGCCCTGGCTTTTGTATTCCTCGAGGATGTCGCGGATGCTGTCCTCGGTCGAGCCGATGCACGACAGGTGCGGCGCGGCCTCGCTGCCGTCGGCCTGGATCTCGCGCACGGTCTCCAGGGTGCGGTCGCGGGTGGAGCCGCCGGCGCCGAAGGTGACGGAGAAGAACTTGGGATTGAGTTGCGCCAGCTGCCTGCGCGTGGCGCGCAGCTTCTCGGCCCCTTCCGCCGTTTTCGGCGGGAAGAATTCAAAGCTGAATGTACGTTCGGTCATGCTTCAACCTCTGGAATGGGGGATGAGCGCGGACAGCGCCCAGGCGATCACGCCGTAGAGGATCGCGCCGACCATCGCCGATACGAAGCCCTGCACCTGGAAGCCGGGGAGCAGCGCGCTGGCGAGCCAGAACAAGAGGCCGTTGAGCACCAGGTAGAACATCCCCAGCGTCAGCACCGTGATCGGCAGGGTCAGGATCGTCAGCACCGGCCGCACCAGCGTGTTGATGAAGCCCAGCACCAGCGCTGCGAGCAGCGCCGTGCCGAAGCCCGATACCTGGATGGTGGGCAGCAAATACGTCACCGCCAGCAGGGCGACGGCATTCAGGATCCACAACAGCAGCAGGCGCATGGCGCGCTCCTTTCAGGCAAGGGCCGATCAATAGCGGTAGTGCTCGGCCTTGTAGGGGCCGGTCTTCGGCACGCCGATGTAGGCGGCCTGCTGGTCGGTCAGTTCGGTCAGCTGCGCGTTGAGCTTCTTCAGCTGCAGGCGCGCGACCTTCTCGTCGAGGTGCTTGGGCAGGGTGTAGACGCCGACCGGATATTTGCCGGAATCGCGCTCCTGCCACAGTTCCATCTGCGCGATGGTCTGGTTGGCGAAGGAGGAGCTCATCACGTACGAGGGATGGCCGGTGGCGCAGCCGAGGTTCACCAGGCGGCCCTTGGCCAGCAGAATGATGCGCTTGCCGTCCGGGAAGATGACGTGGTCGACCTGCGGCTTGATCTCTTCCCACTGGTATTTCTCGATGCTGGCGACGTCGATCTCGTTGTCGAAGTGACCGATGTTGCAGACGATGGCCTGGTCCTTCATCTTCGCCATGTGGTCGTGGTTGATGACGTGGAAGTTGCCGGTCGCGGTGACGAAGATGTCGGCCTTGTCGGCGGCGTATTCCATGGTCACCACGCGGTAGCCTTCCATCGCCGCCTGCAGCGCGCAGATCGGGTCGATCTCGGTCACCCAGACCTGGGCGGACAGGGCACGCAGCGCCTGCGCCGAACCCTTGCCGACGTCGCCGTAGCCTGCAACCACCGCGACCTTGCCGGCCACCATCACGTCGGTGGCGCGCTTGATGCCGTCGACCAGCGATTCGCGACAGCCGTACAGGTTGTCGAACTTCGACTTGGTGACCGAATCGTTGACGTTGATCGCCGGGAACTTGAGTTCGCCGCGCGCGTGCATCTGGTACAGGCGGTGCACGCCGGTGGTGGTCTCCTCGGTGACGCCCTTCACCGCCGCGAGACGCACCGAATACCAGGTGGGGTCGGTCGCAAGCCTGGCCTTGATCGCCGCATACAGCACGTGCTCTTCCTCGCTGGTCGGCTTGGCCAGCACCGAGATGTCCTGCTCGGCGCGCGCGCCCAGGTGCAGCAGCAGCGTGGCATCGCCGCCGTCGTCGAGGATCATGTTGGAGTAGCCGCCGTCGCTCCATTCGAAGATGCGGTGGGTGTAGTCCCAGTAATCCGTGAGCGACTCGCCCTTGACCGCGAACACCGGGATGCCGTCCCTGGCGATGGCGGCGGCGGCGTGGTCCTGGGTCGAGAAGATGTTGCACGAGGCCCAGCGCACCTCGGCGCCGAGCGCGGTCAGCGTCTCGATCAGCACCGCGGTCTGGATGGTCATGTGCAGCGAGCCGGTGATGCGCGCGCCCTTCAGCGGCTGCGCGGCCGCGAACTCCTCGCGGATCGCCATCAGGCCCGGCATTTCGGTTTCGGCGATGCGGATTTCCTTGCGACCCCAGTCGGCGAGCGACAGGTCGGCAACAACGAAATCGGAGAAACTGGATACTGCATTCATGGTGAAACTCCTTGAATGGCAGCAGGGGGCGCTCGTTTGGCCGCAGCCCCGGCTGCAAGTCAACGAGCGCCGTTGGAACATCGCCCGCACCGAGCCTGGCGGGTAAACCGTCGCAGCGCTCCTCGGTGCAGGGGGGCGAAATCTTCGCCCAAATCAGGGAAACGGATTATAACCCGGCCGCCGCCTTCAGCGCAGCCGCCTTGTCGGTGACTTCCCAGGTGAAGTCCGGCTCCTCGCGGCCGAAATGGCCGTAGCTCGCGGTGCGGGTGTAGATCGGCCGCATCAGGTCGAGCATCTGGATGATGCCCTTGGGACGCAGGTCGAAGTGGCTCTGGATCAGTTCGACGATCCTGGCTTCGGGAATCTTGCCGGTGCCGAAGGTGTCGACCATCAGCGAGGTCGGCCTGGCGACGCCGATGGCGTAGCTCACCTGCACCATGCACTTGTCGGCGAGGCCCGCGGCGACGATGTTCTTCGCCACGTAGCGGCCGGCGTAGGCGGCCGAGCGGTCGACCTTGGACGGATCCTTGCCGGAGAATGCGCCGCCGCCGTGCGGGGCCGCGCCGCCGTAGGTGTCGACGATGATCTTGCGGCCGGTGAGGCCGGCGTCGCCCATCGGGCCGCCGATGACGAAGCGGCCGGTGGGGTTGACCAGATAGCGCGTGTCGGCGGTCAGCATGTGCTTCGGCATCACCGGCTTGACGATCTCCTCGATCACCGCCTCGGTCAGCACGGCGTGCGAGACTTCGGGATGGTGCTGGGTCGACAGCACGACCGTGTCGATGGAGTGGGGCTTGCCGTCGACGTAGCGGATCGACACCTGCGACTTGGCATCGGGGCGCAGCCACGGCAGGCGGCCGTCCTTGCGCAGTTCGGACTGGCGCTCGGTGAGGCGGTGCGCGAGGTAGATCGGCATCGGCATCAGCGTCGGCGTCTCGGTGCAGGCGTAGCCGAACATCAGGCCCTGGTCGCCGGCGCCCTGGTCGAGGAACAGCCCCTCGCCCTCGTTCACGCCCTGCGCGATGTCGGGCGACTGCTTGCCGACGGTGACCAGCACCGAGCAGGTGTTGTAGTCGAAGCCGACTTCGGACGAGTCGTAGCCGATGCGCTTGATGGTCTGGCGCGCGACCTGGTTGTAGTCGATCACGGCCGAGGTGGTGATTTCGCCGGCGATGACGCACAGGCCGGTGGTCAGCAAGGTCTCGCACGCCACGCGCGCGTGTTTGTCCTGGGTTAGAATCGCGTCGAGCACCGCATCCGACACCTGGTCCGCCATCTTGTCGGGGTGCCCTTCGGACACCGACTCAGACGTGAAAATGAAATCCTTTTGCATGACAGCTCCTGTAGTCCCGGTTACCGACTGCGTAACCGGCTCGGGGGACCAACGGAGCGGCGACGCTTTAGCTGTATTTGTATCCCGCCCGCAAGTTGTCAAGATTAACGCGGCGGCTCTCGCGTGGACATTGTGCCCCGCTTTGTCCCTCAGCGTCAATTCCGCGTGATGTTCCTGTTCAAGCTGCTGGCCCGTATGCCGCTGCCGCTGCTGCACGGCCTGGGCATCGCGCTCGGCTGGCTCGTCTACTGGGCGCCGGGCCGCCATTCCGGGCGCATGCGCGACAACGTGTTCGAGAGCGGCCTGTGCACGCCCGGGCGCGATTGCAGGCGCCTGCTGCGCCAGGCCGTCGGCGAATCCGGCAAGGCCATCGTCGAACTGCTGCCGGTGTGGCTGCGCCCCTACGAGCAGGTGGTGAAACTGGTCCGGGGCACCAGCGGCTGGGAGCACATCGACGCCGCGCGCGCGGCGGGCCAGGGCATCATCCTGATCGGCCCGCACGTCGGCTGCTTCGAGATCATCAACCTGTATTACGCGTCGCTGCATCCGTTCACCGCCATGTACAAGCCGCCGCGCAAGGCGGTGCTGGCGGCCCTGATGCTGGCCGGCCGCCAGCGCGGCCAGGCGACGCTGGTGCCGACCGACCTGTCCGGCGTGCGCGCGCAGCTGGCGGCACTGAAGCGCCACGAAGCGATCGGCATCCTGCCCGATCAGGTCGCCACCGGCGGCGACGGCGTGTGGGCGCCGTTCTTCGGGCGCCCGGCCTATACGCCGACGCTGGTCGCCAGCCTGCAGCGCAAGACCGGCGCAGCCGCCTTTTTCATCGCCGCCGAACGCCTGAGCTGGGGGCGTGGCTACCACATCCACGTCTACCCACTCGATGCCCCGCTGCCGGAAGACAAGACTGCCGCCGCCACCCTCATCAACCGGGGCGTGGAAGACATCGTGCGTCGTTTTCCGGCGCAATACCTGTGGAGCTACAACCGCCACAAGCGCCCGGGCGGCGTGGCGCACCCGGACGATCCGCCCGAAGAATGAATCCCCCCCAATTCAGCAATCTGCTGCGCCCCGCGCTGCTGCCGGTCTGGCTCGGCGTCGGCCTGCTGTGGCTGCTGCACTGGCTGCCGCTGCCGCTGCAGGCGGCCATCGGCAATGCCCTGGGCGGGTTGCTGGCGCTGCTGCCGGGCAAGCGCCGGCACGTCGTCGCCACCAACCTCGCCCTGTGTTTCCCCGATACCCCCAGGCGGCAGCGCGATCGCTGGCTGCGACAGACCTATCAGGCTTCCATGCGCGCCGTGCTCGAGCACGGCCTGCTGTGGTGGGGGAGCGAGGCGCGCCTGCGGCGCCTGGTCCGGATCGACAACCCCGATGCCGCGATGGGCGACGGCGTGCGGCCGGTGATCTGGCTGGCGCCGCATTTCGTCGGACTCGACATGGGCGGCGTGCGCCTCAGCATGGATCGCCGGGTCGCCTCGATGTACGCCCCCTCGAAGAACCCCGCCTCGGACTGGCTGATGCTGCGCGGGCGTTCGCGCTTCCATGCGCCGGTGCTGATCGCCAAGTCGGACGGCATCAAGCCGGTGCTGAAGGCGCTGAAGGCCCCCCTGCCGTTCTACTACCTGCCGGACCAGGACCAGGGCCGCCTCAATGCCGTATTCGTTCCGTTCTTCGGCATCCAGGCCGCCACCCTGTCGGCGCTGCCGCGGCTGGCCAGGCTCACGGGCGCGCAGATCGTCCCCGTCATCACCCGCCAGCTGCCCGGCGGCCAGGGCTACGCCGTGCGCTTCTACCCGCCGTGGGACAATTTCCCGAGCGAAAACCTGGACGCCGACGTTGCGCGCATGAATGCGTTCATCGAGGCGCGCATCCGCGAAATGCCGCCGCAGTATCTGTGGCTGCACCGCCGCTTCAAGACGCGCCCCGAAGGCGAGGCCGGCCTGTATGAGTGATGCAAGCCTGCACCGCCTGACACGGCAGGAGGTCGGCGCCGTCAGCGCACTGGCGCGCATCGTCTGGCAGGCCACCTACCCGGCGCTGATTTCGCAGGCGCAGATCGACGTCATGCTGGGCGACCGCTACGCCGCCGACCGCATGCTTGCGCAACTCGACGACCCCAGCCACGCCTGGTGGGTCGCGCGGCGGAATCCGGCGATGGCCGGCTTCGCCCATGCCGTGCTGGACGGCACGGACTGCAAGCTCGACAAGCTTTACGTGCATCCCGATCACCAGCGGCAGGGCATCGGCGCCGCGCTGCTGCGGGCCGTCCAGGACTGGGCGCGCCAGCGGCAGGCGCGCCGGCTGTGGCTGCAGGTCAACCGCGGCAACGCGCAGGCGATCGCCGCCTATCGGAAATACGGTTTCCGCATCGTCGAGTCGCGGGTGTTCGACATCGGCCACGGCTTCGTGATGGACGACCATGTGATGGAGCTGCCCCTATGAACTTTTCCAACCCCGACGACGCCACCTTGCGCGCGCTGCTCGATCGCGTCAGAACCATCGCCGTGGTCGGGCTGTCGCCGCAGCCCGCGCGGCCGAGCTACCGCGTGGCACAGGCGATGCAGCGCTATGGCTACCGCATCGTCCCGGTGCGCCCGCTGGTGGACGAAGTGCTGGGCGAGAAGGCGTATGCCAGCCTGGCCGAGATTCCGTTCGCGGTCGACCTGGTCGACGTGTTCCGCGCCGCCGAGCATGTGCCGGCTATCGTCGAGCAGTGCCTGGCGCTACACTCCCTGCACCGGCCATTCTCGGCGATGGATCGCTTACCGGGCGCCATCTGGATCCAGGAAGGCATCGTGCATGAGGCCGCCGCGCTGCGCGCGCAGGCCGCCGGCATGACGGTGGTGATGGACCGCTGCCTGCTCAAGGAATACGTCAGACTCAAAACCGAATGAATACCCAACAGGGCATGAAACTGAAATTCACCAAAATGCACGGCCTCGGCAACGACTTCGTCGTCTTCGACGGCATCAGCCAGACCGTCGCGCTCACGCCCGAGCAGTGCCGCCGCATCGCCGACCGCCACTTCGGCATCGGCTGCGACCAGATCCTGCTGGTCGAAAAACCCGGCCGCACCGACGTCGATTTCCGCTACCGCATCTTCAACGCCGACGGCGGCGAAGTGGAGCAATGCGGCAACGGCGCGCGCTGCTTCGTGCGCTTCGCGCACGACAAGGGGCTCACCGACAAGACCGCGATCCGGGTGGAAACCGCGTCCGGCGTGATCGAGCCGCGCCTGCTGGCCAACGGCCAGGTCACGGTCGACATGGGCGCGCCGCGCTTCGCGCCGGCCGACATCCCGTTCGCCGCCGACGCCGAGGCGATGACCTATGCGCTCACGGTCGGCCAGCACGTCCTCGACATCGCCGCCCTGTCGATGGGCAATCCGCACGCGGTGTTGCGGGTGAACGATCTCGACAGCGCGCCGGTGGACATCCTCGGCGCCGCGATCGAATCGCATGCGCGCTTCCCGCAGCGGGTCAACGCCGGCTTCATGCAGGTGCTGACCCCGCACGACATCCGCCTGCGCGTCTACGAGCGCGGCGCAGGCGAGACGCTGGCCTGCGGCACCGGCGCCTGCGCCGCGGCGGTCGCCGGCATCCGCCAGGGCTGGCTGCAGAGCCCGGTCAGCGTGCACACGCGCGGCGGCGACCTCGTCATCGCGTGGTCAGGCAAGGGCCAGCCGGTGTACATGACCGGCCCGGCCGAAACGGTATTTGAAGGGGAGATCGAACTCTAATGGACATGCAGCCCGAACACATCGCCGAGTTCCTGACCCGGCATCCGAATTTCTTCAACGACTTCCCCACCCTGCTGGCGGACCTGCATATTCCGCATCCGCATGGCACCCATGCGGTGTCGATGAGCGAGCGCCAGCTGATCGCGATGCGCGACAAGGTGCGGATGCTGGAAAACAAGCTGGCCGAACTGATCCAGTTCGGCGAGGAAAACGACGGCATCTCCGACAAGTTGCACGCGCTCACGCTGGCGTTGCTCGCCGCGCGCGCGCCGCAGGACGTCCTCGCGGCGCTGAGCCTGCATCTGCGGGAAGGCTTCGCGGTGCCGCACCATGCGGTGCGGGCGTGGAACCTGCCGGCCGCCAGCGTGCCCGGCCTCACCGACCCGGTATCGCCCGCCGCCCGCGCCGCCATCGAGGCGATGGCGCTACCGGCCTGCGGTCCGCTCGCCGTCAATGACGCTGGCGACTGGTTCGGCGAAGTGTCGCCGCACCTGCGCGCGTTTGCCTGCATTCCGCTGCGGCCCGCCGCCATGGCCGCCCCCGTCGGCCTGCTGGTGCTGGCGTCCGAGGAGCCCAAGCGCTTCTATGCCGGCATGGGCACGCTCTACCTCGAGCGGCTGGGCCAGCTGGTCGGCGCCGCGCTGGCGCGGATGCAGGATTGAACGCGGTCGCGGCCTATCTGCACTACCTCGCCGCCGAGCGGCGGCTGTCGCCGCATACCGTGGCGGCCTATCAGCGCGACCTGGCGAATCTCGCCAATCTGACCGCCGGCAAATCGCTGGCGGAACTCGACGTGGCCGACATCCGCGGCGCGATCGTCAAGCTGCGCAGCCAGAATCTGGCGGCCACCAGCGTGGCCCGACAGCTGTCGAGCTGGCGCGGGTTTTACGTCTTTGCCTGCCGCCGGCTCGGCTATGCCAGCAATCCCTGCACCGGCCTGCGTCCGCCCAAGGCGGCCAAGGCCCTGCCGCAGATCCTGTCGCCCGATGCCTGCACCCAGCTGCTCGACGGCGGCACGCCCGCGGCAGCCGACGAGGCCCTGCTGGCACGCGACCGCGCCATGTTCGAGCTGTTCTATTCGTCCGGCCTGCGCCTGTCGGAACTGGTCGGACTGGATCTCCACGACCTCAACCTGCAGGCAGGCGAAGCGCAGGTCACCGGCAAGGGCAACAAGACCCGCATCGTGCCGGTGGGACAACAGGCCCTGGCCGCGATTGCCGCCTGGCTGCCGCTGCGGCTGCCGCTGGCGCGCGCCGGCACGCCCGCCCTGTTCATCGGCCGGCACGGCACCCGGCTCACCCCGCGCAGCGTGCAGCTGCGGCTCAACCGCTGGGCGCTGCAGGCAGGCCTGACCCAGCACGTCCACCCGCACATGCTGCGCCACGCGTTCGCCACCCATGTGCTGCAATCGTCGGGCGACCTGCGCGCGGTGCAGGAAATGCTCGGCCACGCCAGCATCAGCACCACCCAGGTCTACACCCACCTCGACTGGCAGCATCTCGCCAAGGTGTACGACCAGGCGCACCCGCGCGCGCGCAAGAAAAGCTGACCCCAGCCTGGACGCAGTCCCCGCATGGCGGCAGCGCGCCGGCGGATTTCACAGCGTCGCCCTCGGTGGAATGAGGGTGATCCAGCCGCCCAGCGCGCCACGGATTTCGCCCAGGGTGAGGTGCCGCATCAGCGGAAGATTGCCGGGCGCCATCTGGTTCCAGGCGCAGGTCATGCCGCGCAGGTTCGGCTGGGCGGGATCGCGCAGGCGGAACGCGGTGATGTAATACAGGAAACTCGTATCGCGCGGGTCGTCGTTATCGACATGAAGCACCCGGACCAGCGGCGACTTCACCGCCGCCGCAATCGGGCTGATGCTGCGCGTCACGCGCCATACCTCGAAGCGCCCCGGCTGCAAGATCTGCGGCGCATCGCTCACCGTGTCCAGTTCCACCACGCAATACGGATCCTGTTCCTGCACGCCGTTGCGCGGTACGACATGTCCGTACTGCAGCCGCACCGTGGCGGCGCCGGCGGGTATGGTCAAAGGGCGATTGAGCTGCGCCACCCAGCCCGCGGAATAAGCGTAATACGGCGAAGCCGGGTCGGGCGATTGAAGCCCGGCACAGCCGGCCAGCAGCAATGCGAGTGCGAATCCGATCATGCTCATCGTGATCTCCTTCAACCTTCCACCTTAGCCGGCTTTTACCCTGAACCAGGCCGCATACAGGGCTGGCAGAAAAAACAGGGTGAGGAAGGTCGCCGCGATCAGTCCGCCCATCACCGACACGGCCATCGGCCCCCAGAAAATCGAGCGCGACAGCGGGATCATCGCCAGCACCGCGGCGGCGGCGGTGAGGCTGATCGGCCGCATCCGCCGCACCGTCGATTCGATGATCGCATCCCACTGCGACAGTCCACGCGTGATGTCCTGCTGGATCTGGTCGACCAGGATCACCGAGTTGCGCATGATCATGCCGGACAGCGAAATGATGCCCAGCAGCGCCACGAAGCCCATCGGCTGGCCGCTCAGCAGCAGCGCGATCGCCACGCCGATGATGCCGAGCGGCGCGGTCAGCACGACCAGCAGCGCGCGCGAGAAGCTGCCGAGCTGAAGCATCAGCAGCGTCAGGGTGGTGATCACGATCAGCGGCCACGATGCGCCGATCGCGGCATTGGCCTTGGCGCTGCTTTCCACCGGTCCGCCGATTTCCAGCCGGAAACCCGGCGGCAGCCGGGCCTTGAACCGGGCCACCTGCGGCGCGAGCGACTCGATGATCGTCGCCGGCTGCGTCTCGCCCACCGGATCGCCGCGCACCGAGATCGTCGGCAGGCGGTCGCGCCGCCAGATCACGCCATCCTCGAACACCGGCCTGACCGTGGCGATCTGCCCCAGGGTCACGCTCCGGCCGTCGAAGCTGCCGACCGGCAGCGACTTCAGCGCATCGACGTCACGATGCTCATTGCGCGGTATGCGCAATTCCACATCGATCAAGCGATCGTTTTCGCGGAACCGGGTGACGGTCGCGCCCGACAATTCGAGGGCCAGCAAGCGCCCCACCGCATCCGAACTGAGGCCGAGCGCCCTGACCTTGTCCTGGTCGAGCTGGACCTTGAGGGCCAGCGATTGTTCGTTCCAGTCGAGATTCACGGCCGTCACCTGCGGCTGGGCCGCGAGAATCCTGCGCAGCTTCTCGGCCTCGCGCTTGAGCCGCGGAATATCGGCGCCGGAAAGCCGGTATTGCACCGGATAGCCGGCGGGCGGCCCGTACTCGAAACGCACCGCGCGCCCGCGCACGTTGGGGAAATCGGTGTCAAACAGGTGGCGGATGCGGGCCAGTTCGCGCTCGCGTGCCGGCACGTCCTTGGCAATCACCACCAGCTGCGCGAAGTTGCGGTTGTTCAGCCGCTGGTCCAGCCCCAGTACGAAACGCGGCGCGCCCTGGCCGATGTAGCTGACAACGTGGGCCACGTCCTTGTCCCGCCGCAGCAGGGTTTCGAGCCTGATCGCCTGGACGCGCGTGGCGTCGATGGACGCGCCCTCGGGCAGCCACATCTCGACCAGGATCTCCAGCCGGTCGGATGCCGGGAAAAACTGCTTCTCGACCCGCTGCATCGCGACCAGGCCGACCACCAGGGCCGCTACCGTCAGCGCGATCACGCTGCGGCGATGCGTCAGGCACCAGGTCACCATGGCCCGGAAACGCCGGTAGAACGGCGTGAGATAGGCTGCGTTCTCGTCGGTCACTTGAAGCGCGGGTTTCAGCAGGACAAGGCCCAGATAAGGGGTCACCACGACCGCCACCAGCCAGGAGGACAGCAGCGCAATCGTCGTCACGGCGAAAATGGCAAAGGTGTATTCGCCGACCATCGACCTGGCCAGCGCGATCGGCAGGAACGCGGTGGCGGTCAGCAGGGTGCCGGTGAGCATGGGGAACGCGGTCGAATGGAAGGCGTAGGTGGCCGCCTCGAAACGCCCCCAGCCGGCCTCGAGCTTGTGCGCCATCATCTCCACCGCGATGATGGCGTCGTCCACCAGCAGGCCGAGCGCGATGATGAGCGCCCCGGTCGAGATGCGGTGCAGGTCGATATCGAAAAACCACATCGCCGTGAAGGTGATCGCCAGCACCACCGGAATGGACAGCGTCACCACCAGTCCGGCACGCCACTTGAGCGCCAGGAAAGTCACCGCCAGCACGATGGCGACGGCCTCGAAGAAGCTCTGCATGAACAGCCTGACCGCGCGGCTGACGATACTGGGCTGGTCGTGGATCCGCTGGATTTCCATGCCGACCGGCAGGGTTTTCTGCAATGCCGCCATGGCGGCGGCCACGTCGCGCCCCATCGTCACCACATCGCCGCCGTCCGCCAGCGACACGCCGAGCAGGATCGCCGGCTCGCCCTGCGAACGGATTTCGCTGGTGGGCGGATCCTCGTAGCGCCGCGTCACCGTGGCGATGTCGCCCAGCCTCAGACTGCGCGAACCGATCCGAATGACTGTCTCGCGCAGGCCCGCCACGTCGGCATACGGCCCCGACACACGCAACGGGATCGACAGCACATCGTTTTCGATCCGGCCATCGGCCACCACGCCGTTCTGCTCCTGAACCGCCTGCATGATCCGCTGCGGCGTGATGCCGAGCGTGGCGAGCTTTTGCGCGGGAACCTCGATGTAGATTTTTTCCGGCACGATGCCGAACAGCTCGACCTTGCCCACGTTCGGCAGGCGGCGCACCTCGCGCTGCGCGTCCTCGGCGGCACGGCGCAGTTCCTCCCGGCTGAAGCCGTCGCCGGTGAAGGCATAGATCGACCCGAAGGTATCGCCGAATTCGTCGTTGAAGAACGGCCCCTGCACGCCGGCCGGCAATTCGGGTTTGAGGTCGCCGATCTTCTTGCGGACCTGGTACCACGCCTCCGCCACGTCGCGGCCGCGCACGGTTTCCTTGAGGTTCACAAACAGCGCGGTCTCGCCCGCCTTGGCGTAGCTCTGCACGAAATCGAGCTCGGGCATTTCCTGCAGCTTCTTTTCGATCCGCTCGGTCAGCTGCTCCGATACCTCCTGCGCGGTCGCCCCCGGCCATTGCGCCTGGATCAGCATGGTCTTGAAGGTGAACGGCGGATCTTCGGCCTGGCCCAGGTGGAAGTAGGACCGCACGCCGACCAGCAGGATCAGCACGATGAAAAAGCGCACCAGTGCCGGGTGTTCGATCGCCCAGCGCGACAGGTTGCCGCGCCCGGGCACGAAACGCGTTTCGCCGCTCATGGGCTGCCGGGCCCGACCAGGCGCACCTGCTGGCCTGGCGCAAGCTTGTGCACCCCCGCCGTCACCACCCATTCGCCGGCAGCCAGCCCCGACACGATGGCCGCACGGTCGCCGTCAAGCTCGCCGATCTGAACGCTGCGCGCCGCCACCTTGCGGGTCTGCGGATCCACCACCCACACCTGCGGCTTGCCGTCGACCCGGAACAGCGCCGTTTGCGCCACCGACAGGCTCGGCGCCGCCGCGCTGCCGACGTCGACCGTGGCCGTCATGCCCAGTTTCACGGCGGCATCGGGATGCAGCAGGCTGATGCGCGCGCTGTAGGTACGGCTGGCGGCATCGGCTACCGGCGACAGTTCGCGCAGCCGTCCGGCATAGTCCCGGTCCGGCGCCGACCATAGCCGTATGCTCAGGTTGCGCGCGGCGCGCAGCGCGTCGAGCGCGTTCTCCGGCACGTCGATGCGAACCTCGAGCTCACCCGTGCGCGCCAGCTTCGCCACCGGCTGCCCGGCCGCCACCACCTGCCCGGCCTCGAACGAGATGGCCGTCACCACACCGGCGTGCGGCGCGGTCAGCCGGGTGTAGTCCTGCTGGTTGCCCTGGCGGGCGGCGTCCGCGCGCAGCTGTCTGACCTGCGCCTCGGCCGCTTCGGCCGTGGCGCGGCGGCGGTCGAGTTCGGCCTGGGAAATGAAGTTCCGCGCGCGCAGCTCGGTGAAGCGCTGCAAGTCCTGCCGCGCCAGCCTGGCTTCGGCATCGGCCGCGGCGAGCTGCGCGCGTGCCGCGCGCGCGGCCAGCGCATAGTCCTCGGAATCGAGCGTGGCGATGACCTGGCCCGCCCTGACCCGGGTGCCGACGTCCACCTTGCGGGTGGTGACCCGCCCCGCCACGCGAAACGCGAGATCGGTCTCGTAGCGAGCGCGCACTTCCCCGGCGTATCGAGTCCCGCTTCGAGCGGTGCTCGCTCCCGCCTGCTCGGCGCGTACCGGACGGACATCCCCGGGCGGCGCGTGGGGCGTGTCGCGTCCACACGCTGCCAGCAGGAGCACAAGGAGGGCCAGCGGGAGAAAGGCGTTCATGGGCGAATTATCGCTTATCCCCTTCGAATTACGCCTGTCCCGGTCGATCCGTGGCGCATCCCCCCATCTGATGGCGCCCGCCGCCGTGGCCGGGGTATCATGCTGGGCGCGCATTGACCGCAACCGGATTCACTTCGGTTGCCACGGGCCCATGCCCGGCTGCATTTATCAACCATCCTCGACGCCTGGAGCTCCCGATGCCTGCCTCGTCCAAACCCCTCACCGAAGCCGCACTGCTGAAAATGCCGGCATCCGCCTACATGAACGCGGCCCAGCTCGCATTTTTTCGTGCCCGCCTCGAAACGCTGCGCGACGAAATGCTCAGCAACGCCGCCGATACCGGCGAGCATCTGAAGGAAAACGAGAATTTTGCCGATCCCAACGACCGCGCCACCGTGGAAGAGGAGCACATGCTGGAACAGCGCGTGCGCGACCGCGAACGCAAGCTGCTGAAAAAGATCAATACCGCCCTGGCGCGCATCGACAGCGGCGAATACGGCTGGTGCCTGGAAACCGGCGACCCCATCGGATTGCCCCGCCTGCTGGCGCGCCCCACGGCGGAATATTCGATCGAAGCGCAGGAGCGGCACGAGAAGAAGGAAAGGCTGCACGCCTGAAACAGCGGCGGTTGCCCGCCATGGGAACCATACGCGCCCCCGCCGTGTCCATCCGTTCCTGGCCACGGCCGCTGCTTCGCAGCTTCACGTCGGCCACGCCGGAACCGGCATCCCCAGTTTCACGTAGAGCCATACGGTCGTGACCTCCGACAGCCCCATCCCCATCACCCTGCTCACCGGTTTTCTGGGCAGCGGCAAGACCACGGTGCTGAATCACCTGGTGCGCACGCTGCCGCGCACGGCGATCCTGATGAACGAGTTCGGCGAGGTCGCGCTCGATCATCAACTGCTGCAAAAGATGGAAGGCCCGATGGCGCTGCTGTCGGGCGGCTGCGTGTGCTGCACGATCTCGGGCAGCCTGTCGCCGACGCTGAAAAACCTGTGGATGGCGCGGCAGAAGGGTGACATCCCGGCGTTCGAGCGCGTCATCATCGAGACCACCGGCATCGCCGACCCGGCGCCGGTGCTCGACAACCTGCTGCACGACAACTGGGTGCGCGCGCGTTTCCGCCTCGACGGCGTGGTCACCACGGTCGACGCGCTGTTCGGCATGGGCCAGCTGGACGAGCACTTCGAGGCCGTCAAGCAGGTGGCGGTGGCCGACAAGCTGCTCCTGACCAAGACCGACCTCGCGCCGGCCGAAACCGTCGCCGCGCTGCGCGGGCGGCTGACGGAACTCAATCCGGCGGCCGACATCGTGACGGTGACGCACGGCGAGGTCGACCCCGCCGTTGTCCAGAATCTGGGGCTGTGGAACGCCGAAACCCGCTCGCCGGAAGTCGCGCGCTGGCTGAAGCCGCAGCGGTATCAGCCCGCGCGCGCCGGCAAGCCCGGCGGCGCCAACCCGATTACCGGCAAACGCGTGACCGCCTTGCACGACGCGCGCATCCGGGCGTTCTCGGTGGTGCTCGATGCGCCGCTCGACCGCTACGGCCTGCAATCGGCGCTCGGCATGCTGACCTCGTTTCGCGCGGAAAACCTGCTGCGCTTCAAGGCCATCGTAAACCTGCGGGACGAGCCGCTGCCGGTGGTGCTGCACGGCGTGCAGCACGTGCTGTATCCCGAGGTGACGCTCGACGCCTGGCCGGACGATGACCACCGCAGCCGCTTCGTGTTCATCGTGCGCGACCTCGAACCCGAATTCGTCGCCAGGCTGCTGGCCGACTTCAGTGGCGCGGCGGCAAGCCATGCCGCGCCACAGGCGCAGGCAAAGCCATGAACCTGGCGCAGACCCTCCTCGTCGGCGCGATCCGCGTCTACCAGCTGGCGCTCTCGCCCTGGCTGGGCCGCCAGTGCCGCTACCTGCCCACCTGCTCGGAATACGGCAAGGAAGCCATCGAGAAACATGGCGCGCTCAAGGGCGGCTGGCTGGCCGCGAAGCGCATCGGCCGCTGCCGCCCCGGCTGCGCCCACGGCTACGACCCCGTTCCGCCCGTCGACCCGCCGAAGCAGTAGAATTCGCCCCATGCCGTCGCGCCGCCTGCTCTCCTGGCTGTTCGCCCTGACCCTGCTGTTCGGTCAGGCGGCGGCGTTCGCGCACGCGCTGACCCATCTGCGCGTGCACGACACCGGGCTGCCCGACAAGGTCTGCGAAACCTGTCTCGCGCAAGCCCAGCTCGGCGCGGCCCTGCCCCCCAGTCCGGTCGTCCTGGCGACGCCGCCCGCAGATCGCCTCTACACGCCCGGCGCCCCATTCGGGTGCGCCGATCTGCCCCCCCGTCCCGCGTGCGCCCGCGCACCCCCCACCCCGTCCGACGTCTGAGTTCTTTCGATGCCTGCGCCGAACGTTTGCGCAGGCGTTCACCTCACGTTGACGGAGTAGATCATGTTACGTCCCGCTCTCCTGGCCGCCGCCCTCGCGGTCGCCAGCCCGGCGCATGCCGACGATGCCGACCTCGCCGCGCTGCGCGCCGAAGTCAAGGCCATGAAGGCCGATTACGAAACCCGGATCCAGGCGCTGGAAGCCCGGCTCGCGAAAGCCGAAGCATCCGCGGCCACCCAGCCCCCCTCTCCTCCGCAGGACACGGCCAGTGCCGCGCCCAGCAATCCGGGCGCGTTCAACCCCGAAATCTCGGTCATCCTGCAGGGCGGCTACGCCCACCTGAAAGACATTCCCGAACGCCGCATCACGGGCTTCCTGCCCAACGGCCGCCCCCCGGGCTCGACGCGCGGTTTTTCAGCCGACGACAGCGAACTGGTGCTGGCCTCCAACGTCGATCCGTATTTCCGCGGCTATTTCAATGCCACGCTGAACGACGGCACGGTCGGCGTGGAGGAAGCCTGGTTCCAGACCCTGGCACTGGGCCGGGGCCTGACCCTCAAGGGCGGCCGCTTCCGTTCCGGCATCGGCTACCAGAACGAGCAGCACCCGCACGCCTGGGATTTCGCCACCAACAATCTGATGTACGAAGCCCTGTTCGGCGAAGGCTACGGCAACGATGGCCTGCAGCTGAGATGGGTGGCACCGACCGACCTCTTCACCGAACTGGGCGCCGAAATCGGGCGCGGGGCGAACTTCCCCGGCACCGACCGCAACACGAACGGCGTCGGCAGCTACGCGCTGTACGGCCATGTCGGGGGCGACGTGGGCGATTCGCACAGCTGGCGCGGCGGCGTGTCGTACCTGTCGACCCGCGCCGAGGCGCGCAGCGGCACGCTCGCCGACTTTGCCGGCACGGACGTGAATGCCGCCTTCACCGGCGACAGCACGACCTGGCTGGCGGATTTCGTCTGGAAATGGGCCCCGCGGGGCAATTCGACCATCCACAACTTCAAGTTCGCCGCCGAGGCGTTCCGCCGCGAGGAAAGCGGCAGCCTGGACTGCACGGGTGGCATGTGCGGAGCCCGTCTCGGCGCGTACCGGGCCACCCAGTACGGCGGCTACGCACAGGGCGTGTACCAGTTCATGCCGCGCTGGCGCGCCGGCTATCGCTACGACCTGCTCGACCCGGGCTCGCGCGATTACGGCGTCAACGACGCCTATCTGCCGCGTCCCGGCTACAAACCCTCCCGCCATTCGCTGATGGTCGACTATTCGCCCTCGGAGTTCTCGCGCTGGCGCCTGCAGTACACGAAAGACCGTGCCAGCCAAGGGCAGGACGAGAACCAGTGGTACGTGCAGTACATCTTCAGCCTCGGCACGCATGGCGCGCACTCGTTCTAAGGAGTCCTCGATGAAAGCATTCCGTTTATTCGCCTTCCTCATCGCCGCATGGCCGGTCTTCGCCCATGCCGCGCTCAACGTCTTTGCCTGCGAACCCGAGTGGGGGGCGCTCGCCACCGAGCTCGGCGGCGACGCCGTCAAGGTGTACACCGCCACCACGGCCTTCCAGGATCCGCACCACATCGAGGCGCGCCCCAGCCTGATCGCGCAGATGCGGCGCGCCGATCTCGCCGTCTGCACCGGCGCCGAGCTCGAGATCGGCTGGCTGCCGGTGCTGCTGCGGCAGGCGGGCAACGCCGCCATCCAGCCGGGGCAGCCGGGCTATCTGGAGGCGGCGCAACAGGTGGCGCTGCTGGAAAAGCCGGCCGTCCTCGACCGCGCCCAGGGCGACATCCATGCCGCGGGCAATCCGCACATCCAGACCGACCCGCGCAACATCGCGCGGGTCGCGCAGGCGCTGGGCGCGCGCCTGGCCGAGATCGACCCGGGCCATGCCGCCGCCTACCGGGCGCGGCTGGCGGATTTCAACACGCGCTGGAATGCGGCGATGGCGCGCTGGCAGGCACGGGCCGCGCCGCTCAGGGGCATGCCCGTCGCGGTGCAGCACGAGGGCTTCCCCTACCTGGAAAACTGGCTGGGGCTGAAGCAGGTGGCGGTGCTGGAACCCAAGCCCGGCGTCGCGCCCTCGGTCGGCCACCTCGCGGAAATCGCCGCCCACCTGAAAACCGCGCCCGCCAAGGCCGTCATCCGGGCGGCCTACCAGGACCCGCGTCCCTCGGAATGGCTGGCCGCACACGCCGGCATCCCGGCCGTCGTGATGCCGTTCACCGTCGGCGGATCGGAGCGGGCCAAGGATTTGTTCGGTCTGTTCGACGACAGCGTCGACCAGTTGCTGAAAGTCGCGCGATGAACTGGGCCGCGCTCGACCCCGGGCTGCTCGGCTGGCCCTTCGCCGCCGGGCTGCTCGTCCTCGCCACGCACGTCCCGCTGGGACGGCGGGTGCTGGCGCGCGGGATCATCTTTCTCGATCTCGCGATCGCCCAGATCGCCGTGCTCGGCGTGATCGCCGCCCATGCGCTGGGCTGGGAGACCCAGGGCTGGCAGACCCAGCTGGCCGCCGCCGCCGCCGCGCTGGCGGGCGCGGCGTTCCTGGCGCGCTGCGAAGCGCGCTGGCCCGAAATCCAGGAAGCGCTGATCGGCTCGTCCTTCGCCGTCGCGGCGAGCCTGGCCGTGCTGCTGCTGTCGGGCGATCCGCACGGCGGCGAGCATCTGAACGAACTGCTGGCCGGGCAAATCCTCTGGGTGGGGCCTGCCCAGCTGGCGCAGATCGCCGTGGTCTACGCGCTGCTGCTCGGCTTCTGGTCGCTGCGGGGCGAGCGCCTGGGGCGGATGGGCTTTTACCTGATCTTCGCGCTCGCCATCACCGCCTCGGTGCAACTCGTCGGCGTCTACCTGGTGTTCGCCAGCCTGATTCTGCCTGCCCTGGCGGTGCGCAACCGACCGCCCCGAGCGGGATTGCTGATCGGCTGGGGGCTCGGCGCGATGGCCTACGCCGCCGGTCTGGCCGCATCCGCGCTGTTCGACTGGCCGGCAGGCCCCGCGATTGTCATGGGGCTCGCCGCGGCCGCGCTGCTTGCCGGCCGATTGATGCGAGTTGCCGGGACGGGTCGACAGCGCTAGTATCCATCACTGACACTGTGACCCGTGCACGCATATTCTGTGGCTCTACCGTTTTTCAAAAAAGGCAAGGACAAGGCACCCAGCCCTGCATCCAAGCAGGCACCTGTCCCCTCGCCTGCCACCGAATCGCCTCCCACCGAAACGCTGCTGACCATGGACATGGGCGGCAGCGGCATCGTGGTGGAGGAAACCAGCGGTGCACCGCAGTCGCCCGTCGATGAAGCGGCCATCCTGTATGCCAGCGGCCATGCCGAGACGGCCGAGCGCATGTTGAAGGACATCCTGAACACCGGCGATCGCCGCGCCTGGCATATGCTGTTCGATCTTTTCAGCATCCAGAATCGAGAAAAGGAATTCGAGCAACTGGCGCTCGATTACGCCATGCGCTTCGAGACCTCGCCGCCCGTCTGGCAAAAACTGGGCGGCGGCAGCGCCCCCGGAAAACCCCAGCAAGCAGAGGCGGCCAGCCTCGAATTGCCGGGTCTGCTCGACAAGAAGGCGACGGCCACGTTGCGCGAAGGCATCGCCGGCATCGACAAAAAGGCGGTGGTGCGGATCGACTTCTCGCGTATCGAGATGGTCGACGAAACAGGCGCGGACGAGTGCGCCAAGATCCTCGCCGCCGCCCGCAAGGCCAAGCGGAAGCTGCAGGTCAGTGGCGTCGACCGGCTGACTGCCCTGCTGCAGGATCTCACCCGCGCCACCCATAGTCGCGCGGTACACTGGCTGCTGCTGCTGGAGCTCTACCAGACGCTCGGCCTGCAGGACAGTTTCGAAGACCTGGCCGTGGACTACGCCGTCCGTTTCGAAGTGTCGCCCCCCTCCTGGAGCGAGGTGCAGGCAGCCGAAGTGGTACGGGCCAAGCCCGCCGAACCGGTGGACGACGCCCTTCAACTGTCGGGCGAAATCACCCCCGCCAACGACAGCGCCCTGCAGCAGTTCGGCAGCTATGCCGCCGCCCACGGCGAAGTGCTGGTCGATCTGTCCCAGGTCACCCGGGTCGACTACGGCAGCGTCAGCCAGTTCATCAGCGTGCTGATGCAGTGTCTGGGCAGCGGCAAGACCATCACCCTGCGCGGCCACAACGCGCTCATCCACGAACTCTTCCGCGTCATGGGCATCGACCAGTTGGCGCAACTCCTCCCCCGCCATCCCCGCTAGTACGACAACCCATAAGTTTGCGTACATGCCGAGACGCGCATCCGCGCGCCGGGTGCGCGAAGCGAACCGCAGCCATGGCCGTTCCATGGCGAGGATGCGCGACAAAGCAATCGGCGATGCGGGGCGCGTTGAACATAGCGAAACTTATGGGTTGTCGTACCAGGTGCATCCATCCGGAGCCCGGATTGCCAGAGGCCGCGCTCGCCGTGCTCATGCCGGCCACGCTGTGGATGATGCGCCGGCATGGCACTGGCGACCCATCCCGCCGCCTGCCGCACGCTGAGCGTCATCTATAATCGATCCCATGGAACAATATCGCGGCACCACCATTCTCTCCGTCCGCCGGGGCAGTGAAGTCGCCCTCGGCGGCGACGGCCAGGTCACCCTCGGCAACATCGTCATCAAGTCCACCGCGCGGAAAATACGGCGCCTGTACCAGGAGAAAGTCCTGGCCGGGTTCGCCGGCGGCACCGCCGACGCGTTCACGCTGTTCGAGCGCTTCGAGGCCAAGCTCGACAAGCATTCGGGGCACCTCATGCGCAGCGCGGTGGAACTCGCCAAGGACTGGCGCACCGACCGCATGCTGCGGCGGCTCGAAGCCATGCTGGCGGTGGCCGACCGCGAGCACTCGCTCATCATCACCGGAAACGGCGACGTGCTGGAGCCCGAGCTCGGCATCGCCGCCATCGGCTCCGGCGGCGCCTTCGCCCAGTCCGCCGCCCGCGCGCTGCTGGAAAACACCGACCTGCCCCCGCTTGAAATCGTCAAAAAGAGCCTCACCATTGCGGGGGACATCTGCATTTATTCGAACCAGAATCATGTGATTGAGGAGCTAGGATCTGGGGGCTAGGGATTAGGGAATGTGCGGCCTACGGCCGCACCCTCTTTAAAAAACCGCGCAGCGACCACCCCTAGTCCCTAGCTCCTAACTCCTAGCCCCTAAAAATGACTCCCAAGGAAATCGTCCACGAACTCGACAAGCACATCGTCGGCCAGGCCGCCGCCAAGCGCGCGGTCGCGGTCGCCCTCAGAAACCGCTGGCGCCGCCAGCAGGTGGACGAGCCGCTGCGCCAGGAAATCACGCCGAAGAACATCCTGATGATCGGCCCCACCGGCGTCGGCAAGACCGAGATCGCGCGCCGCCTGGCGCGGCTCGCCAACGCCCCCTTCATCAAGATCGAGGCGACCAAGTTCACCGAGGTCGGCTACGTCGGACGCGACGTCGACACGATCATCCGCGACCTGATGGAGACCGCGGTCAAGCAGATGCGCGAGCAGGCGACCGCCAAGGTGCAGTTCCGCGCCGAGGAGGCTGCCGAGGAGCGCATCCTCGACGTCCTGCTGCCGCCGCCGCGCAGCGCCGGTTTCGGCGAAGCCGAACCTGTGCGCGAGGAAGGCGCGGCGCGCCAGCGCTTCCGCAAGATGCTGCGCGAGGGCGAACTCGACGACAAGGAAATCGAGATCGAGGCCGCGGCGGTCAGCCCCAGCATGGAAATCTTCACGCCGCCGGGCATGGAGGACCTGTCGCAGCAGTTGCAGGGCATGTTCCAGACTCTCGGCCAGAGCCGCCGGCAGCGCCGCAAGCTGAAGGTGCGCGAGGCGATGAAGCTCCTGACCGAGGAAGAAGCCGGGCGCCTGGTCAACGACGAGGACACCAAGCAGCTGGCGCTCGAGGCGGTCGAACAGAACGGCATCGTGTTCCTCGACGAGATCGACAAGATCGCCACCCGCAGCGACGCCCACGGCAGCGACGTGTCGCGCCAGGGCGTGCAGCGCGACCTCTTGCCGCTGATCGAGGGCACCACCGTCTCGACCAAGTACGGCATGGTGAAGACCGACCACATCCTGTTCATCGCCAGCGGCGCGTTCCACCTGTCCAAGCCGTCCGATCTCATCCCCGAACTGCAGGGCCGGCTGCCGATCCGCGTCGAGCTGCAGGCGCTGTCGGTAGAGGATTTCGAGCGCATCCTGACCGCCACCGACGCCTGCCTGACGCGGCAGTACGAAGCGCTGCTGGCGACCGAGGGCGTCACGCTGAAGTTCACCGGCGACGGCATCCGCCGCATCGCCGAGATCGCCTTCGAGGTCAACGAGCGCACCGAAAACATCGGCGCGCGGCGCCTGCACACCGTGATGGAAAAGCTGCTGGAGGACATTTCCTTCGACGCCGGCAGCACCACCGGCGGATACGTCGTCGATGCCGAGACCGTCACCACCCGGCTGGCCGCCCTCGCCGCCCGCGAAGACCTCGCCCGCTACGTCCTCTAAGCACCCTTCACCCTTCACCCTTCACCAAAAACATGAAACCCGAAACCAACCAGCCCCTCGAAGCCCGCGGGAAGTTCCTCTCCACCATCCTGTTCGGCAGCCGCTGGCTGCAGGTACCGCTGTATCTGGGCCTGATCGGCGCGCAGCTCGTCTACGTCGTGCATTTCATGGTCGAGCTGGAACATCTCGTCGTCGGCACCTTCACGCTCACCGAAGAAAAGATCATGCTCATCGTGCTGGGCCTGATCGACGTGGTGATGATCTCCAATCTGCTCATCATGGTCATCGTCGGCGGCTACGAGACCTTCGTCTCGCGCCTCAACCTCGAAGGCCATCCGGACGAGCCCGAGTGGCTGTCGCACGTGAATGCCAACGTGCTCAAGGTCAAGCTCGCGACCGCCATCATCGGCATCTCGTCGATCCACCTGCTGAAAACCTTCATCAATGCCCCCAACCTGGACGACAAGGTGATGCTGTGGCAAACGGTCATCCACATGGCGTTCATTGTTTCGGCCGTATCGATCGCCTTCATCGACAAGCTGATGCCGCAGACGGCTAAGCATTGAACGCACCTGCACACTCGCTTCCCGAGGCCCCTTCCCTGATCCACCCCGCCGCTATCCAGGCTGTCCCCGCAGGACCGGCGATGGCGCCGTGCTCCGGCCTCCCGGCCGGAACGCGACGCGCATGCCCAACATCAACATCATTCGGCCGGCCATACCGCAAACGGCTTCTAAGGAAAAATACCTAGCAGGATAGAGAATCAACCCACTGTCGCCATGGTCTTGGTGCGCTTAATGTTCAAGTGCACGCTCGATGAGGAGTTTGACCATGTCCGACGACACCCTTTTACAATCCCGCCGTGGCTTCCTGCGGGCATTGCCTGCGATTACCGCCGGCGCGGCGCTGCCCATGGGCAGCGCCCGCGCTTCCGAAGGCAAACCCCATTGGGCAATGCTGGTGGATGTGCGCAAGTGCATCGGCTGCCAGGCCTGCACCGTCAGTTGCATCATGGAAAACGCGGTGCCGGTGAACAGCTTCCGCACCATCGTTTCCACTTACGCCGTAGCGCAGGAGGTGGATGGCAAACTCACGGCCGGCACCTACGTGCTGCCGCGCCTGTGCAACCATTGCGACCATCCGCCCTGCGTGCCGGTCTGCCCGGTGGGCGCCACCTTCAAGCGCGACGACGGCATCGTGGTGGTGGACGGCGACCGCTGCGTGGGCTGCGCCTATTGCGTCCAGGCCTGCCCCTACGACGCGCGCTTCATCAACCACGACACGAACAAGGCCGACAAGTGCACCTTCTGCGCGCACCGGGTCGACGCCGGGCTGTTGCCGGCCTGCGTCGAAACCTGCGTCGGCGGCGCGCGCATCTTCGGCGACCTGAACGACCCCAAAGGTGAACTCCGGCGCAGGCTGGACGCCGCCAAGAACACGGACGCCATCAAGGTGCTCAAGCCCGAATCCGGCACCCGCCCCAACGTTTTCTACATCGGTCTCGACCCCCGTTTCCAGGGGCGCGTCGAGGGTCAGGCTGCCCTGTGGCGGCCGAGCGAGCACGGAGGTTAATCATGAGCCCATCCATTGTCGAAGTCGTCAACGTGGCCCGCGAAGTGGCGTGGCTGCCCTGGGCGGTGCAGTATTTTTTCCTGATCGGCCTGTCCGTGGGCTGCTTTCTGCTCACCGTACCCTGGTTCGCGCTGCGCCGGCCCGCCTGGGAGCGGGCGAGCCGCATGGCCCTGCTGGGCGCGCTGACCTGCGGTCTGACGGCGCCCGTGGCCCTGCTCTCGGACCTGCACCAGCCCGGCCGCTTCCTCAACTTCTACCTGCACCCCAATCTCGGCTCCTGGATGGCCTGGGGTGCCTTCTTCATTCCCCTGTACCTGAGCGGGCTGATGCTCTACACCTGGCTGGCCTTGCGCCCGGACCTGAAACGCCTGGCCGACGCCGGCGGGCGCTGGGCGTCCGCCTATCGGGCGCTTGCCTACGGCGGCCACGACAGTCTGGGCGCGATCCGCATGGCCGCCATGCTTGCCCTGTCCGGCGCCGCCCTGGTGGCGCTCTACACCGGCATGGAAGTCATGGTCGTGCGCGCCCGTCCCCTGTGGGACACGCCTTTCCTGCCGGTGCAGTTCTTCGTCACCGCGGTGGCCGGCGCCATCGGCCTGGTGCTGGTGCTGGACCGCTTCGTCGGCGATGGCCGCGCGGCGGCGGAGGCCGGGCTGCCGCGCCTGCTGGCGGCAACCCAGGTGCTGGTGCTGGTCCTCGGCGCCGCCTGGCTGCTGCTGGGGATCACCGGCCTGTCCCCGCGGCACGCGCAGGCACTGGCGCAGGTGGCCCCCTCGACCGCCTGGCGGATCACCGCGGTGTGGGCCGCTGGCAGCGCGCTTGCCACGCTCTGGCTCAGCCTCGCGGCCCGCGGCGCCGCGGGACGGTTAGCGGCCGGCCTGATCGCCCTGCACAGCGCCTGGATGATGCGCTGGACAGTGTTCATCGGCGGCCAGGAAATTCCAAAAACCGGTGCCGGCTACTACGACTACCACCTCCCCTTGGGCCATGACGGACTGCTCGGCATCGTCGGCACCGCCGGCCTGTGGATCGCCGTCCTTATCCTGCTGGTCTCGGTCCTGCCCTGGTCCGGCCCGCGCCACATTCAAGCCTGAGGAGAATGCCATGACCACCAATCGCCGCAAAATTCTCGCCGCCGGCGGCCTGATCGCCTTCGGCGCCGGCTTCAGCGCCACCGCCAAGCGCATGCTCGATCCCCTGCTGGGCCGCGACAAACCGAAGAGCCGATACAACGGGGCTTCCCTCGAACCCGAGTTCAGGGTCGATCCGGCAACCGGTGCGCTGAATCTGAACCCGGCACAACAGGTGAGCTACACCGCCTGTCTCGGCTGCACCACGATGTGCGGCGTACGGGTACGCATCGACCGCGCCAGCGGCAAGGTATTGCGCGTCGCCGGCAGCCCCTACAGCCCGCTCTCCACCGAGCCGCACCTGCCGATGAAAGCGTCGATTCGCGACAGCTTCGTCTCCTTCTCCCGTTTCCAGGACAAGGGCCTGGCGGGGCGCTCGACCGCCTGCGGGCGCGGCAACGCGGTGCTGGAGCAGATGGACTCGCCGTTCCGGGTGTTGCGCCCGATGAAGCGGGTCGGGCCGCGCAATTCGGGGCAATGGGAACCGATTCCGTTCGACCAGCTGATCCGCGAATTGACCGAAGGCGGCAACCTGTTCGGCGAAGGTCACGTCGAGGGCCTGAAAGCCCTGCGCGACCTGACCACCCCGATCGATCCGCGGCGTCCGGAACTGGGACCGAAAGTCAACCAGGTGGCGCTGTTCACCAATTTCAATGATGGCCGCCTCGCCTTCGGCAAGCGTTTCATGCAGCAGGCCTATGGCTCGCTGAACGTCGTCGGGCATGGTTCCTATTGCGGCGGCGCCTACCGCTCCGGCTCCGGCGCCCTGTTCGGCGACATGAAGAAAATGCCCCACGGCAAGCCGGATTTCGCCAACACGGAATTCGCGCTCTTCATCGGCACCGCGCCCGCCCAGGCGGGCAATCCGTTCAAACGGCAGGGCATGCTGCTGGCCAAGTATCGTACCGAGGGCAAGCTGAACTACGTGGTGGTGGACCCGGTGCTGACCAACGCCAACAACCTGGCCGCCGGCGAACGCGGACGCTGGATTCCGATCAAGCCCGGCACCGACGGCGCGCTGGTGATGGGCATGATGCGCTGGCTGTTCGAGAACCAGCGCTACGACGGGAAATACCTCTCCCATCCCAGCCTGGCGGTGGCGAAGGCGGCCGGCGAGCCGTCCTGGAGCAACGCCACCCATCTGGTCGTCGTCGAGCCCGGCCACCCGCGCCAGGGCCGCTTCCTGCGCGGCTCCGACCTGGGGGTGGCGTTGCCCGAGGAGGAACGCTACAAGGAAAACGATCCCTTCGTGGTGCTTGATGCCGAGGGCAACACCGTATTTCACGACAAGGCCGCCGGCCCGGCGCAACTGCTGGTGGACGGCACGATCGAGGTGGGCGGCCAGCCGCTCAAGGTCAAATCCTCGCTGCAACTGCTGCGCGAGCAGGTTTTCGCCCGCAGCCTGGACGAATACGCTGCCGCCTGCGGCATTCCGGCGCAGACCATCGCCGCGCTGGCGAAGGAATTCTCCAGCCACGGCAAGCGCGCGGCGGCGGTCGCCCACGGCGGCATGATGGCCGGCAACGGCTTCTACAACGCCTACGGCGTGGTGACCCTGAACGCCCTGATCGGCAACCTGAACTGGAAGGGCGGGCTGAGCATGAACGGCGGCGGCTTCAAGGATGCCGGCCCCGGCCCGCGCTACAACCTGGCGGGTTTCCCGGGCATGATCAAGCCCTCCGGTGTCCCTTTGGGGCGCAACGTGCCGTACGAGAAAACCGCCGAGTTCGCCGCGAAGAAGGCGGCCGGCAAGGCCTACCCCGCCCAGGCACCCTGGTTTCCGAACGCGCCGGCCCTGGCCACCGAATGGCTGACCGGCGCCGTCAACGGCTATCCCTACGGCCTCAAGGCGCTGCTCCTGTGGAGCGCCAATCCGGTCTACGGCATCCCCGGCGTGCGCGCGCAGGTGGAAAAAGACCTGGCGGATCCGAAAAAGATTCCGCTGATCGTTTCCATCGATCCGCTCATCAACGAAAGCAACGCCTTCGCCGATTACATCGTCCCCGACGCGCTGCTGTACGAGAGCTGGGGCTGGGGTGCGGCCTGGGGCGCGGTGCCGACCAAGGCCAGCACCGCGCGCTGGCCGGTGGTGGAGCCGAAGGCGGACAAGCTGGCCGACGGCCAGGCGATCGGCGTGGAAACCTTCTTCATCGCGCTGGCCCGCGCCATGGCGTTGCCCGGCTTCGGCCCCAACGCGATCGCCGACATGGACGGCAACACCTATCCGCTGGAGCGGCCGGAAGACTGGTATCTGCGGGGCGGCGCGAACATCGCCTGGCTCGGCAAGGAACCGGTGGCCGACGCCAGCGACGAGGACATCGTGCTGTCCGGCGTCGAGCGCCTGCGGCCGCTGCTGGAACGCACCCTGAAGCCGGAGGAAGTGCGCAAGGTGGCCTTCATCCTGGCCCGCGGCGGGCGCTACCAGCCCGCCAAGGAGACCTACGACGAGGACAATCCGGAATGGATGACCCATCGCTACGACAAGGGTCTGCAGCTCTATAACGAGAACCTCGGCGCGACGAAAAACAGCCTCACCGGCAAACGCTTCCCCGGCTGCGCGACCTGGAGCGAGCCGGCATTCGCCGACGGCACGCCGATGCGCAAGCATTACCCGGAGGCCGAGTGGCCGCTGCAACTGGTCAGCTTCAAGTCGGCGCTGCAGAATTCCTACTCCATCGCCGCCTCGCGGCTGCGCGGCATCCACCCGGAAAACCCGGTGCTGATGCACCCGGCGGATGCGGCCCGCTTCGGGCTGGAAAGCGGCGACGCCGCCGTGATCCGCACCCCCGGCGGCAGCGTGCGCGGCCGCGTGATCGTGCATGCCGGGGTGATGCCGGGCGTGCTGGCGGTCGAGCACGGCTTCGGCCACAAGGAGCTGGGCGCCCGCGCGCACCGCATCGGCGGGACGCGCCAGCCCGAGGTGGCGGCCATCGGCGCCGGCGTCAACCTCAACGACCTCGGGCTGGCGGACCCGACCCGCCAGGGCAAGTCGGTGTGGGTCGACGCGGTATCGGGCACCGCGGTGCGCAACGGCCTGCCGGCCACGGTCGCGCGCGCCTAGGGGGTCAAGCCATGGCCATGACGATGCACGTCGACGTGGTGAGCATCGAGACGTCGATCTTTTCCGGCCGGGTGGAGCGTGTCGTCGCCCCGGCGGAAATGGGCGAAGTCGGCATTTATCCCGGGCATGCCCCCCTGCTCACCCGCCTCAAGCCCGGCGTCGTGCGGCTGAAAATCCCGCACCAGGCGCAGGAAAACATCGTCTACGTTTCCGGGGGGATGCTGGAAGTGCAGCCCGGCGGCGTAACCATCCTGTCCGACATCGCCATCCGGGAGAAGGATGCGGAAGAAGGGACGCTGGAGATTGAAAGGCGGAAGGCCGAAGACGCCATGAGAAACCGCGTCACCGCGGCGGAATATGCCCGGCTGGAGGTCGAGCTGACCAAGGCCCTGATGTCCTTGCAGGGCATTCAGAAACTGCGCCACGGCAGAAAGGGTTTTTGAATCCGGGCGCCCCGATTGCGCGGCGCGACAGCAACAGTTCACCGGCCGATCCTGTGCCCGGCACGCCACTTGGCACCCGCGCGGCGTTCTGGCCTGGCCTGCAATCGGATTGCGCCATGAAGATTGCCCTTGCCGGACATGGCTCACGCATCAACCGGGGCATAGTGCCCATGGAACAGGCAGCGTAGCGGAAAGGCGATGGAGCGAGGCAAGGCCAGGGGCGTTGTCTGAAATCGACCCGGTGCCGCCGCTCAGGTTTTTCCCAACAACGTCGGCAATGCAGCGAGTTCAACATCGACTTCCTGAGAGTTTCCACACGGCCTCCAGCGATAGCTGTCATTCACGGTTAAAAAACCTACTTCGGCAGTCGATTGGACTGATAATTCAAGGTTGGCGTGAGCGGGCCAATGTTCTGTTGCAGAGCCTTGATCCGGCTTGGCAATAACAGTTGGGGAGCGCTGAGTCGTCAAAGACGGCTATAGCGTCGATATTCTTTACACTTCAAAATGTTTCCAGTCAGGAGACGTCGTTAACTCAATGAATATATGGCGATATTTTAAATATCCTTGTTTGGGAACAATTTTTGCTTAGATGGTTGCGTATGTATCAAGCTTTAATTACTCACGCATCAACTGACATTGCATCACACGAAAACCGGAGATCCATCATGATGAAATCGAATTGCAAGACACTGTTAGGATTGGCTGCATTACTCTTTAGCGGTCTGGTTTCGGCCGCTCCTATCTACTGGACGGACTGGACAGGTTCGGACCTGGACTCAGGTACCGGCTTTCAGGGCCAGGGCACAATCACTACCTCGACATCGTCCGTCACCGTCACCTACACCAACGCCAACGGCATTGGGTTCTACCAACCCAGCGGGGGCATCGACTACTATCAGAATGCCGGCGGCGGCCGTAATGACAGCATCTCGCCCTACACTAGCGGCGTGGTCGACAACAGCCCGACGGGCACTGATATTATTGCCCTGCAATATGCCGGCAGCCAGACGCTGGCGTTCTCCCAGTCCATCGCCAACCCGGTTTTCGCATTCGTAAGTTTGAACGGTAACGGGTACGCATTCCTTAATCAGGACTTCAACATCCTCAGCGTCGGTGGAGTGGACGGTAATGCCTGCGGCTATTGGGGTTGTGGCGGCGTTACTAAGGTCGTTACTGACCTAGGCAACGGAGATTTCCTGTATGCGCTCAACAGCTCCAACGTGGGAGGCTCCGAACCACACGGGGTCATCCAGTTCACCGGTGCATTTGACACGCTTACCTGGAACAGCGCCTCCAACGAGTACTGGAACGGCTTTACCGTTGGCGTCCAAGGCACGGCTGCGGAAGTCTTCCCTCCCACCAACGGCGTGCCCGAACCGGGCACCATGATGCTCGTTGGGCTTGGTTTGCTTGGTTTGGCTGTGCGTGGCCGGCGCAAGAGTTGATCGCCTTCGCACCCGACTTAACGGCGGCCAAGACCGCCGTTTTCATTTGCACCGTCCTGTAAGATCGTACTGCTACGGGTGCAAGTCCTGTTAAGTTGATCAAAGCGAACAAAGTGAAGCGTAACAGCGTGAAGTCGACCAAGCGACGGGAGGAATCGGAAAGCTGCAATAGCCCTTTGTCAGTCTCAACGGCGGGTCGGGTCGGTGGCTGTCAATTAGCTGAGAAAACTGGGCGGCAGATTTCAGTCTGAACCGGCCCGACAAGTTCTGCCGTCGAATGGCTCTTGATGGCCGATTCCTGCCCGGGAAGGCACGACCCGAGCTTGCACGGTCTGCCGGTTCAAGCCTCAACTTCTCCCTACGAGCCCCTTCAATCCAGGTCGGCCGGGTCGGCGCGCAGCATCAGGCGCGCGAGTTCGGCGGCGGAGCCGGTGTGCGTCTTCTCCATCACGTGCTGGCGGTGCACGTGCACGGTCTTTTCGCTGATGTCCAGCTCCCGCGCGATCAGCTTGTTGGGCAGGCCGCGCGCCACCCGCAGCGCCACCTCCCGCTCGCGCGGCGACAGCCGTTGCAGCAGCGCATGGGCCTGATCGTGGCGCCGCTCCGCCGCCAGTTGCCGGGCGCTGCGGCGCACCGCCTGGGTCACCGCATCGAGCAGCACCTGGTCCTTGAACGGCTTTTCCAGAAAGTCGCAGGCCTCCTGCTTCATGGCCTGCACCGCCAGCGAGACATCGCCGTGGCCGGTGATGAATATGATCGGCAGGGTGCGGCCCTGGGCGCGCAGCACCTGCTGCAGTTCCAGCCCGCTCATGCCCGGCATGCGGATGTCCAGCACCAGGCAGCCGGGCACGCCCGGCTGGTAGGCGGCCAGGAATGCCTCGGCGCTGGCGTGGGCCTGGGTGCGCCAGCCAACCGAGTCGAGCAGGAACACCAGGGAGCGGCGCAGCGCGGCGTCGTCGTCGACGATATGGATCAGGGCTTGGTCAAGGGATGAGGTCATCGGCGGGCAGGGTGAAAATGAACGTCATGCCGGGCGCGCCGGCGTTGGCCTCGGCCCACAGCCGTCCGCCGTGAGCTTCGACGATGGTCTTGCAGATCGACAGGCCAAGCCCCATGCCGTCGGGCTTGGTGGTGAAGAAAGGCTCGAACAGGTGCCGGGTGGATGCCGGCGCGAGGCCGGCGCCGTGGTCGCGGACGGCAATCCGGTAGTTGCGCGCTTCCCGCTCCAGCGCCACGTCGATGACGCGCGCGTCGGGCGGCAGGTCCTGCATGGCGTCGGCGGCATTCTTCAGCAGATTGAGCAGCACCTGCTCGATTTGCAGGGTATCCGCCTCGACCTGCGCGCCAGGCGGCAGGCGGTCGGCGATGCCGATGCGGGGGGCGTTCGGCAGCATGCCGCCGAACAGGGCGGCGGCCTCGCGTACCAGATCGGCCAGCGGGCGCCGCTCCCGCACCGCGACGCGCTTGCGGGCGAAGGCGCGGATGCGGTGCACGATGCCGCCGGCGCGTTCCGCCTGGGCGGCGATTTCCCGGCTTGCCTCGGCCAGGTTCTCGGGCGTGTAGCGGCCGCTGTCGAGGCGGCGCACCAGGCTTTGGGCGTAGTTGGCGATGGCGGCCAGCGGCTGGTTCAGTTCGTGCGCCAGGGTGCCGGACAGCTCGCCCAGGATCGACAGGCGGGACAAGTGGTCGAACTGTTCCTGGTGCGCGCGCATGCCCGCCTCGGCCGCGTCCCGCTGCGCCAGCGCCTCGCGCAATGCCGCCGTGCGGGCGTGGACCTGCTGCTCGACGCGGACGGTGTGCACGATCCAGCCGGCCAGGACCGCGAAAAAGAACAGCAGGAAGGGCCAGTAGCGCCGCGCCAGCGCCTGCAGGGTGGTCTCGCGCAGATAGGCGTAGGGGCCGATCTGCAGATCCCGGAACAGATCGTGCACCGTCCGGTAATCCGCCGGCACCGTCCAGGCGTACCCTTTGGAAGATGCGGGCATCGACAGCAGCGCCGTCGCCACCGCCTTGGCCAGGCGCAGGTCGGTATGGGGCAGCGTGGCGATCGGCCAGTCCGGATAGAGCTCGGACGACAGGCCGCAGGCGAAACCCTCCACCCGCCGCGGCGAGAGCACCTTGAAATCGGCGAGCCGGAGGGCTCCATCGCGCGCCAGTTCTTCCAGAAGACAGGCGCGCACGACCCCGGCATCAGCCTGGCCACTGGCTACGGCCGTGACGATGCGCTGCATGGGAAAGCCGAGGAAGTCGAGGCGCGCGAAATCCTCCGGCTCGACGCCCTGGCGCCGGAATTCGCGCCAGGCCACCTGGAAACCGCCGAACGCATCCTCGCCGACGGCGGCCACCCGCTTGCCCCTGAGATCGGACAATGCGTTCAGGTCGCGCCGGTCGGCGCGGGCGATCACCGCCGAGCCGATGGCCTGCGAAGGGGAGGGCACGCCAGGCGACTCCAGCGTGGCGATGCGGCTGACGCCGAACTCGGATTCCAGGGCCGCATACTGGCCGCTGTTGGTGATGATGAAGTCCACTGCCCGTCGCTGCACCGCCTGCCGCAAACCGTCGACATCGTAATAGGTCAGGACAACACGCCGCTCCGGCATGGATGCTTCGAGATGCGTTACCAGCGGGGACCAGATGGACTCGGCGACTTCGGCGCCGAGGAAAGCGAGAACGCCGATCCGCACCGGCGGTGCGGTCTGCGCGTAGGCCGCGGGTGGGCGCGCCAGCACGGCCACCAGCATGACCAGAAGCAGTGCCCGCAGGCGGATCCGCGCGCCGATACAGCGCCCATGCGGCCCTTTCCATGGATTCATGCCGCAACCGCCATTTCCGGTTGCGCCCGTTCCGGACGGTATGTCAGGGCCTGCCTGAACATGAGGACCGCGGGGGCGGCAGCGCTCCAGTTGGGCGCTAGCCGGGAAATGCGACGACTTGCCATCGCGCACGCCATCCATGATCGCCGCCATGTCCTTTTCCAGCGTTCAAATAACGATCCGAGCGTAGCATCCGGAAACCGCTTGTCCATCTGCATATTGACTATCTGCTTTGATATGAGAAACAACGTCCATTCTCGCAGATAGAGACCGTACGCGAACTGCGGGGAAATTGCGCCAGGATTGCTTCCCGGCCTTCCCCTTGGCCCGGGCCGTTCCCTTCGGGGATCGGCGCCCGGCCCGCCCCCCCGGCCTCACTAATACCGCCATCGACATTACTTATTGGCCGCCCCCTCCCCGCCAGCGGAAAATTGGCCCATCGATTTTCACGGAGACATCCATGGCCACCCGCGACACCCTCACCCCCAAAGAAGCCCAATGCAGCGGCGGCGCCGATTACGCGGCCCTGGCGCTGGAAGCCCTGCAGGATCCCGCCGATGCGGCCTACGCCAGGGAGCTGATGGACCGCGTGTCGGACGACTGCCAGTTCACCAAGGACCTGGCGGCGTGCGCCATCGTCTACAAGGCGCTGGGCGAGCAGGGCCGCGCCGAGGAGCTGCTGCAGACCGCCGAGGACTACTGCATGAGCGGCGACGAGCAGGTCGCGCTGGCCGAGGCCAAGTTCAAGGTGCTGGGCGACAAGGCGGCCGCAGTGGGCGCCTATGAAAAGGCGTTGAAGGAAACCGGCAACCTCGACCCGCTGATCGATCTGGCGAAGAACGTGATGCGCGTCATCGCCGACGGCGCGTTTGCCCGGAAGGTGCTGGAAAAGGCCGAGGCGAAAATCTCGCGCGCCGTCGAATACAGCAAGCTGGCCGCCGCCGCGGCCGAGCATCTGCTCGACAAGGATTACGCCGCGGCGATCTTCAGCAAGGCCGGCGAGAAGCTTTCCAGCGTGCCCGATCTGCTGTCCCTGGCGAGCGAAGTCACCAGGACGCTGGGCGACCCCCAGAAAGCCAAGGCGCTGTATGAGCGCGCGCTGGCGGGCGCAACCGACTTCAGCGCCGCGAAGACGCTGATCGAATCGGCCAGGCAGGCGGGCGATGCCGCATTCATGCAGTCCGCGCTGAAAAAGGCGGGCGACCTGGCGACCGCCACCGGCGACTACATCGAGCTCGCCGCAGGCCTCGCCGGCGTGGGCGACAAGCCCGGCGCGGCGGCCCTGCTCGACAAGGCCGAGGACGCCGTGGCCGGCCTCGACGAAATGCAGAAGCTGGTGGCCGCGGTGGAAGCGCATCTGGCCGACGACGCCGAGCGCCTGGCCCGTGTGAAGGTCAAGCTGGAAAAGCGCCAGGCCAACCACGCGCGCTACATGGAATTCCAGCAACTCGAAAAGGAAGCGGCCAGCGTCAAGCAATTCCTCGCGCTGGCCGAGCGCGTCAGGCTGGAACTGGAAGACCCGTTCTATTCCGCCAAGCTGATCGAGTCGGCCGAGACCCTGCTCGACGGCACCGGCTACCAGTTCTCGCGCTACAAGCCGATTCTGCTGGCGGTGGACAAGAACCTCGACGACGTCGACTGGCTCTCCCGCCTGCTCGACCGCGCAGCGGAAAACGCCACCGATTTCATCGCGTTCAAGGACCTGGTGGTCACCGCGGCGCATCTGCAGCACCGCGAACTGGGCGTCTCCAAGGCACGCGCCTACCTCGCCGCGCGCGAGGCCGCGCTGGCGGCGGACCCGAATGCCACGGTCTACGACACCGCCAAACTCGCCGAAGCGAGCTTCGCCGCGACGCAGGATGCAACGGAAGCCGGCCGCCTGCTGGAAGCCGCGCGCGCCCAGGCCAAGGATCACTTCGCGCTCACCCACATCGGCCGGCTCTATGCTTCCATGGGCAACAACGCCCGGGCAGATGAGCTCTATGCGGCGGCCGCGGCCGCCTGTCCGAACGGCGACGCCTGCATCCAGTTCATCGACCGCCTGAAGGGGTTTGCCCTGCCCGCCGCCACGCTGAAAAAATGGTACGCAGAATGCGGCACGCACCTGAGCAAGCCTGCCGACAAGCTGCGCTGGGCCGAGGGCATCGCCGATGCGCTCAACGACAAGGCCTGGGCCACCGAGGTGTATGGCCAGATCGCGGGCCAGTTCAGCGGCGCCGACGCGGCACGCTTCGAGCTTTCCCGCCGTTCGCGCGCCGACCTGAATTTCTTCGGCACACACCGCCGCCATTAACCAGCGGCTTGGTCGATTGGCGATGCCGCGCTGATCGCCTTGGGCGCGCGCAGCGCGTCGTTCGCCCCCTCTCCCGCAAGCGGGGGGAGGGTTGGGAAGGGGGAGCAAGCCCCCCTTCGTAAAACCCCTGAAAACAGCCCGGTTGCACGGGCTGTTTTTATTTGTACACTCCGGATAAAGCTGTCTTCAGGAGTGCGCCATGCTGGAACTGTCTGCCCTCATCGACACGGTGCAGAAGAACTGCACCATCGCCGACGCCCGCCACGCGCGCGACATGACGATGTGCACCTTTCTGCTGGAAATGCGCGAGTACTACCGCTGGGAAATGGAAATCCCCTACGGGGCACGGCTGCCCAAGGATGAACTCGGCGACTGGCTGAACGCGCGCGAAAGCGAGTGGGATGCCGTCGAGGACGAGGATTTCGCGCCGCTGCCGCTCACCGAGTCCGGCATCGACCCGTTCGAGGCCGATGACATCAACCGCGCACTGATCCCGCAAGGGCTGGTCTACAGCAGCGGGCTGGGGCACTTCCGCAAGCCGCATTTCGTGCTGGCCGAACTCAAGCGCGCCGAGGTGCGCGACGGCGTGCAGGTGCTGGTGGCCGGCTGCGAATACGCGCGCGACCTGATCGCCCCCCCCGCCGCCATGCGCGACGGCGCCATCTTCCTGCGCATGGATGCGGTGCGCCGCCTGCTATGGAACAAGTTCGAAGAATGGCAATGGAAGGAAAAGGACACCGCGCTGGGGCGTGCGTTTGCGCACTACGATTTCGAGCGTGACATCGAGCGCGGGCTCGACCGCATGGCCGAGGCCGAGAGCGAGGCGATGATCCTGCACGAGATCGGCGAGGCGCGCGCCGAGAAACTGCTGGGCGAGGACTGGAACGCGATGCTCGGCCAGTTGAGCTCGCGACATGCCGAACTGCTGGCGCGCGCGGTACGCGACCACCTGGCCGACTGCATGGTTACCCTGCCGGCGCTGCTCGAACGCGAAGCGGTCGGCTCGCTGCATTTCTACCTGGCCAACCTGTCGGGCCTGCGGCGCGCCTTGTTCCCGGCATTGACGCAAGCATATGACGCGTGGATGGGCAGCCACGACACCACCAAGCTGACCGCCGTGGTGAAAGCAGCGGAGACCCACTGGCTGGATGCGGCGCGCACGCTGACCACCGCCTATCACCATGATCCGGCGCAGGGCGAGGCGCAACTCAATGCCCTGGCCGGCAGCGACCTCGCCGGCTTGAAGCTGTAGTTGGCGGGCACGGGACGAAAAAAACGGGCGATCAACGCCCGTTTTTTTCGTTTCGCAACCGATCACACCGGTGCCGGCGCTTCCTGGCCAAGCTGCTCGGCAATCGAGTCGAGCAGCTGCTGTTCCTGATAGGGCTTGCCCAGGTACACGTTGACGCCGATTTCCATCGCGCGGTTGCGGTGCTTGTCCGCCGTGCGCGAGGTGATCATGATGATCGGAACCGACTTCAGACGCGCGTCGCTGCGCATCACGCGCGCCAGTTCGAAACCGTCCATGCGCGGCATCTCGACGTCGAGCAGCACCACATCCGGAATCAGATCGTGCATCTTCTCCAGCGCATCGACGCCGTCCTTCGCGCTGTCGACGCGGAAGCCTTCGCGGGTGAGCAGGCGCGTCGTGATCTTGCGCACGGTGAGCGAATCGTCGACCACCAGCACCAGCGGCGGCTGCAGGGCGGTGCTGACCTCGGCGGCCTCGGCGGGCGCCGTGTGTTCCACGGCAGAACGCGGCAGGGTGGCCCAGCGCAACGCCAGCGGCACCGGGTTGAGGATCAGGATCACGCGCCCGTCGCCGCGCACCGTGGCGCCCGCTACGCCGGTGATGCGCGCCATCTGCGGACCGATGTTCTTGACCACGATTTCGCGCGTGCCTTCGATCAGGTCGACCAGCACGGCCGCCTGGCTGGAACCGCTCTTCAGCAGCGCCACCGGGTTGTAGCGCTGCACTTCGTGCACCGCTTCCGTATCGCCCAGCAGATGCGGCAGATAGGAGAACGGGTAGCGCGAACCGCGCCAGGTGATTTCGCCCGCTGCCATCGCCTGCTCCAGCTCGTGCGGCTTGAGCTCCAGCACCTGCTGCACCAGGGGCGCCGGCAGCGCGTAATCGTGCTTGGCCGCCTGGATCATCACCGCCTGGGTCATCGCCAGGGTGAGCGGCAGATAGATGTTGAAGCTGGTGCCGGCACCCGGCGTGGACGTGATGTCGATACGGCCGCCCAGCGCGGAGATTTCACTCTTGACCACGTCCATGCCGACGCCGCGGCCGGCAACCTGGCTGACGGTTTCCGCGGTGGAGAACCCGGCAGCGAAGATCATCTGCGCCAGCAGGGTCTCGGTCGGCTCGACGCCCGGCAGCAACAGCCCGTTGGCTTCCGCCTTTTCGCGGATACGGGCGTAGTTGAGGCCGGCGCCATCGTCCTTCACGGTCAGCATCATTTCGTTGCCGGTCTGGCGCGCCGACAGCACGATCTCGCCGAACTCGGCCTTGCCGGCGGCACGGCGTTGCTCGGGCGATTCAATGCCGTGCGCCAGCGCGTTGCGCAGCAGGTGTTCGAGCGGCGCCGTGACTTTTTCCAGAACCGAGCGGTCGATTTCGAGCTCGCCGCCCTGGATGTCGAGCTGGGCGCGTTTGTCCACATCGCGTGCGGTCTGGCGCACGGTGCGGTACAAGCGCTCGGCCACCGAATACAGCGGCACCATGCGCACCCGCAGCAGATCCTGTTGCAGTTCGCGGTTGAGGCGCGTCTGCTGGATCAGCGCGGCGTCCGCCTCGCCCAGGCGGGCCAGCAGAATGTGCTGCACGGTGGAAATGTCGTTCACGCTCTCGGCGAGGAAGCGGGTGACCTCCTGGAAGCGGGTGAAGCGGTCGAACTCCAGCGGGTCGAACTCTTCGGCCACGCCCTGCGTCTGGAACGTCGCCTGCATCTGCGACTCGGCCTGGATCTCGACTTCGCGGATGTGGCTGCGCAGGCGCACCAGCGCTTCCGACAATTCGTTGACGTGACGCTTGAACGCGAACACCTCGCTTTCGATCCGCGAACGCGCGATCGCCACTTCGCCGGCCTGGTTGACCATGCGGTCGACCCAGTCGGCCCTGACCCGCAGGGTCAGGGCATTGGCATCGCGGACGACCGGCTGCGCCGCCGCCTGTTGCTCTGCCTCGGCGGCAGTCACCGCAGGTGCCAATTTGGCCTGGCCCAGCACCGGCTCGATCGGCGCTTCCACCGGCGCAACGGCGTCCTCGGCCACCGGCGTGAAATCGCCCCGCTTCAGGCGCTCCACGGTCTCGGCCAGGCGATCGAGCTGCGTCTCCAGGGTGTCGAACACCTCGCCGCTCGCGGCAAGATGCCCTTCGATCACGGCGATCACGCGCGATTCCATCACGTGCGTCAGCTCGCCCAGGCGCATCGCGCCGACCATGCGCGCGCTCCCCTTGATGGTATGCAGGTTGCGGCGCAGCGCATCGCGCGGGCCCACGGCCGCAGGCGCCTCTTTCCAGGCGCGGAGCTGTGCGCTGGTATCGGGGACCAGGGTGTCGGCCTCCTCGAGGAAGATCGGCAGCAGTTGCTGGTCGATCTCGTCGGCCACTTCGCGCCGCTCGAATACCGGCGCCGGCGTGGCCGGCTTGATGTCGGGAACCAGCGTGCTGATGTCCGGCAGGCCGGTTGCCACGGGCTGACCGGCTTCGGGCATTTCGGAAGCACTGATCATCCCCGCAGGCGCTTCTTCCCCGGAAGGCACCGCCTGCCCATCGACGAACGGCGCGGCGATTTCGTCCGCCGCGTCATTCGCCGGAACCGGGGCCGGTTCGGTCGCCATCGGGGTCTGCTCATCCTCCAGTTCACCGAGGGTCGCAATCAGGTCGTCCGCCCCCTCGGGCAGATGACCGCTTTCGATGCTTGCGATCATGTCGTGCAATCTCGAGACCGTATCCTGAACCAGAGACAGGTGGGAAGACGGCAGCGGGGCGAGCACGAAGCGGTTCCAGTACTGCTCGAGGGCATGCGACAGTTCGGACAGGGCAGTGATACCCGCGGTGCCCGCAATCCCGCCGAGCGTGTGAACCGCGCGGCGCGCATGCTCGCTGACCGTGCTGTTCGCAACCTCGACGTGACGCTCGGTCTCTTCCCGCAATACAGCCAGGCGCTGATGTGCCTCGGTCATGAAGATTTCGTACAGCCCGGTAGAGAGGCAAACCGTTCCGATGCAGACCTCGTCCGCGACGACAGGCGGCGCAGCCGCGTATTCGATGATGGCTCCGGCATCCGGCACGGGCACCTCGGCTGCCCATTCCGCGGGCGCGGCGTCGGCTTCAAGTTCAGTCTCGACGGCAGCCTCGACCGGAACCGCCGCTTCCCCGGCGATCGCGTGCGCCCCAATTCCGCCGGCGGATTCGCGGGCCGCTTCGGTCGCCTCCTCGGCCACGCCCGCATCAAGCTCGATCATGGGTTCGGCCGTTGCGTCGGCCGAACCCAGCGATTCGTCCTCAGCCGGCTCCGCCTCAAGCCCGATTGCGGGCAGGTCGCCGGATTCCGGTCCGGGCTCGACGATCGACAGCACGACCGACCCGGGTACAGCCCCTGCTACCGGTTCGGCTGAGTCGTCGGGCTCCACCTCGCTCGCCAGATCGGCCACGAGCATGTCTTCCGTCGCGTCTGCAACAGGCTCGGCGGAGCCCGCGGCTTCCGCGACGGCGTCGGCTGCCTCGATGTCAGGCTGTTCCAGTTCGACTGCCGCGGACGGCGCGGCATCCAGGGGCTGGCCCTGTGCCACGCGGTCGACCGTTGCCAGCAAGGAGGGAACCGGCAGGCTCACCGGCTGATTGGCCTGCAGCGCATCCACCCAGTCCTGGAACACCCCCCGGGCACGCCCGACCAGACGCAGCAGGTCGGCACTGGCCGGCTTCTTCTCGGCCAGCCAGCCATTCATCAACTGTTCATGGCGCCAGGCGGTTTCGCCGAGCGCATCCAGGCCAACCATGCGGCCGCTGCCTTTCAGCGTATGGAAACCGCGACGGACGACCGTCAGGGCCGCCTGGTCGTCGGGGTTGCCCTGGCACGCCACGCAGGCCTCGCCCATGGTCGCCAGCACCTCGTTGGCTTCCTCCAGGAAGATTTCCAGCAGTTCCGGGTCGGCTCCCTCGGGAATCGTGGCCGGAAGCATATCCTCAACAAGCGGCTCGACGCTCTCGACTTCGATCGGGGGATGCGGCGAATCCATTCCCGCATTCGCGCTGCGCGCGGGCGCCGCAGCTTCGAGGGCGGGCGTCTCGATCGCCTCGGCCTCGTCTGCCGCGAAGGCCATCTCGACAGGCGCTTCGGCTGCCACTTCGGCCGCCGGCGAAATTTCGACTGCCGGCCGTTCGGGCAGTGCGAGCCCGGTCAGGACGGCAATATCCATATCGAGCGCCAGCGGCGCGTCCGGCGCATCGTGGCAGGCATCGAGCACCGCATGCGTCTGCTGCTTCAGCGTCGCGTCGTCGATCAGTTCGGCGTCGCGGCTGAGTTCGGTCAGGGCATCAAGGAATTTTTTTTTTGTGGCGTCGTCGGGTTGATCGCGCCACGCCAGATAGGTGTCCTGCACTTCGGCCTTGCGGGCCGGCAAACCGGATTCGACCGTTTCATCGAACTCGCTGTCGTCCGCGATTTCGGCATCGATCACGCCGAATTCGACCAGCACGGGCCGCAGAATCCTGGCGGCGTCAGCACGGCCTGCACAATAGGATTCGATATACAGCCCAAGGCTGGAGAAGGCATCGGCCAGACGCTGCTGGGTTGCCTCGTCGGGGTAGCCTGCTTCGGTAAACGTTTGCACCGTCGCGGCGGCGGCGCCCAGCAGACTGGCCGCGTCGGGCAATTCCAGCATGGTCAGCGCGCCCTGCGCCTGCTGCGCCAGCCCCGACAATCCGGCCAGGGCCTCGCGTTCCCCCGCATCACGGAAGAAGGCGTCCAGCGCCTCTTCCATCTGTTTCAGGTTCTGGCCGACTTCCTGGGCCATATGCACCAGCATGTCGCGCTCGGCTTCGCGCTGGTTGTTGGAATCGACGACATTGGCCGGCAACGCGCGGCCTTCGATCAACGCACGCAGGCGGGCCTGCTGGCCTTCCGCGCGGCCAGCGAAGTCACCGTGCAGGACGTCTTCCCGGTCGACGGCGTTCTGCATGAACAGCAGCGTGGACGCGATTTCCAGATCCATCGGTTCGCGCGCGTCGCCTTCGCGGCCCGCCGTGGCAGCGGCCGCAGCCGCCAGCTCGTCCAGCAAGGGCTTCAGCTTGCTGGCTTCCAGCATCTGTGCCTGCGGCTGCATGCGCTCCAGGTGGGTCAGGAACTGCGGCAGCTGGGCAGCATCGCCTTCGACGCAGGCATGCCAGCTATCGCGCGCCGCCTTGAGGCTCGCCTGCAGGGCATCCAGCACCGGACGCATGCGCGCCAGCGCTTCGGGATCGAGCATGCCGCGGCCGGGAAGATAACGATCAAGGCCGAAGGTCGCACGGACTTCGGCGGCACGTCCGTCCAGCGTCTGACTCTTCGCCACGAAGAACAGCGCATCACGCAGCAGGCGCTCGGCAACCTGCGGCGAACCTTCCATCAGGCGGCGCATCTGCAGGTCGACGCGGGCCAGCAGCTGCTTGACGTGGAAATCGGCCTCGACACCATGTGCGATCAGACTGTCGACGAAACCGACACACGCCCACCAGAAAGTCTGCGATGCCTGCGAGGGCGCAATGCGTTCGATCGCGGCCAGCGCATCGCGCATGCGATGCAGCCCCTGCTCCGCCTCGACGTTGCGCAGGAAAGCCAGCAGGCCGCGCTGGAACAGGCCGCGCGCGGTTTTGACTTCGGCCGCCAGCGCTTCCTGCGTCATCGCATCATTGGCTGCCTTGCCGTGCGCCCGCGTGCGCAGGTCGGGGAAAAACAGTTCGCCTTCGAACACCCGCTCCGCGCCCTGGAGTTCGCGCAGTCGCTTGTACAGCGGGAACAATGCCAGTTCGCCGCTGCCGCGCCCGTCGGCCAGATCCTTGACCCAGCGCTGCAGGCCTTCGATGGCATTGCGCAGGGCGCGCAGCACCTCGTCGTTCGGCTGCATGCGGTTTTCGTTGACGTCGCCCAGGGTGGACTCGAGCGCACCCGCCAGGGTGGCCGCGCCTTCAAGACCCACCATGCGAAGCGCGCCGGTCACCTGGTGCGCGTCGTCGCCCGCCAGGCGCAGGGCATTGGTGAGATCGGCATCCACGCTGAAGGCCTGCACGCGCCCGAGGGCGGCTTGCAGGGCGGCATCGATGTCCCCGCGCACCCAGTTCAACGGGCCGGTATCGTAATCGAGTAAGGCGCTCATGTGTGCATTCCTGAGGTTTGTGTGCCAGGCCTTGATCGGCTGACTGCTTGCGTTGCGATCCGTCCGATCAGGCGAGCTTGAAGCCCGCGACCGAGTTCTTCAGTTCCTGCGCCAGCTGCTTCATGCCGCCGATCGACTCGGCGGTTTGCTGGGTGCCGGTGCTGGTCTGCGCCGAAATGGACTTGATGTCCTGCATGGTTTCGGCCACCTTGGCGGTCGACTCCGCCTGGCTCTGCGTGGCCGAGGAAATGTCGGCGATCAGGCCGGCCAGCTTCTTCGACACGTCGCCGATCTCGGCCAGCGTCTGGCCTGCCGCATCGGACAGCTTGGCGCCTTCGACCACGCCCTGGGTCGAGACCTCCATCGCCGCCACGGTATCGTGGGTGTCCGACTGAATGGTCTTCACGATCGCCGCGATCTGCTTGGTCGCATCGGCCGAGCGTTCCGCCAGCCGCTGCACCTCTTCCGCCACCACCGAGAATCCGCGTCCCGCTTCGCCGGCGGACGCAGCCTGAATGGCGGCGTTGAGCGCCAGCACGTTGGTCTGTTCGGTAATGTCGGAAATCAGCTCGACGATCTCGCCGATCTCCTGCGACGATTCGCCCAGACGCTTGATCCGTTTCGAGGTTTCCTGGATCTGCTCGCGCAGGCCGTTCATGCTGTGGATGGCGTTCGCCACCGCCTGCTGGCCTTTTTCGGCGGCAGCAAGGGATTGTTCGGCCACTCGGGCGGACTCCGCGGCGTTGCCCGACACCTGTTGCACCGACTGCGCCAGGTTCACGACCGCAGCCGAGGTTTCCTCGATTTCCTCGGTCTGACGACGCGCCGCCTGTTGCAGGGAATCGGACACCTGGCCCGCCTGGCTGGCGGCCTGGTCCATCTGTTGCGCGGCGTTGTTGATCCCGCGCACCAGGCTCCGCAACTCTTCCACCGTGTAGTTGATCGAGTCGGCCACCGCACCGGTGATGTCCTCGGTCACGCTGGCATTGATGGCGAGGTTGCCCTCGGCCAGCTCGCCCAGTTCGTCCATCAGGCGCAGAATCGCTTCCTGGTTGCGTGCGTTCTCCTCTTCGCTCTTGCGCGCCCGCGACTTGGTCTCGTTGATGTTCACCATTCCCAGCATCACCAGCGAGCCGATCGCCAGCAGGCCGAACAGGGCGGCCAGCAGATAACCGGCGCCGCCGACGGACTGGTAATCCTGCGACAGCTGATCGGTGTTCTGCAGCAGCGCGTCGCTGCCGGTGAACAGGTTGTTGGCCGCCACCTTGGCTTGCAGCAGGGGCTGCGTGTTGGCCAGCACCGATCCCACCACCTCGACCATGTCACCCATGTTCGCCCCGAGATCTTCCAGCGTCGACATGGTGTCTTCATTGCGGCTGGCACTGCCCGCCATGAGCCCCTGCACCGTCTCGCGGAAAGAGGTGGTGTCCTTCTCCAGCTGGATCACCACACCGGGGTCGATCAGCTCGGCAGACAGCAGCAGGTTGGCGTTCTTCGGAAGGCGCTGGCTCAACATCACCAGATGGTTGGCACGCGACACCTCACGCACGCTGGCGCCCGAATCGGCCAGCTGGCTGGCAAGCTGCTCGGCGACTTCCTGCAAGTCGACGCTCAGGTCGTTAACCCGTTTGATGTTGACGCTCATCGCCACCAGGTTTTTCTGTTGCGACAGGATCTGCTTGACCTGCGGATTGAACTTCCGCCACTGGGCATCAATCTTCTTCAGCGTCTCGCGCGCCGCGCCCGTGGATGCGGGCACCGTATCATCGCCCTCGGTCAGGCTTTTCAGCGTCGTTTCAAACGAGATTTTTCCGGCCTCCAGCTTCTTGAAGGCCGCGGCGTTACCCAGAACGGACTGCTGGGCCGTCAGCGGAAGCCGCTGCGACAGCACTTTCAACTCGCCCGCCCGGGTTTCAAAACCGGTACGGTTGTCGAGCTGGATCGAACTGTAGATGGTGAAGCCGGCGGCCAGGAGCAGGGAGACGATCAGGGTGCCGCCGGTATACAGGTATTGCTTCTCGACGGGCAGGCTGCCGATCAGGGGCACCTTGCCGGGCTCCTTGTCCGCCAGTTTGCGCACGGTCTGCATGATGAGGGTGGTCTGGTCGCTCCTCCCCTTGCCCGCGACCTTTCCCGTCATGCGGCCCGCCAGTCCCTTGAGGCCATTCATCGTGATTGCCATGTTCATCGCTCCAGTCCTTCCGCTCATCGGCGCCAGCGCGCCTGGTTTTTAATGTTCGATCAATTGCCGATCTGGGCTTCGACCTTGAGAAAATCAGGGTTGCCCAGCAGTTGTCCGAAATCCATGTCGCACCAGTCGGCGCCGGCCTCGTCCGCATACTGACGGGCGATCCATGGGTGTGCCGCGTGTGTACTGCGCAACTGGTAACGGTTGATGTTTTTCAGCCCCAGGGTGTTGCGCACCAGCAGAGCTGCGTTCACGCCAAAATCATGATGGGGTATCAGAAGCCGGCAGTCGGCGTGATCGGGCGTCACGCCCAGCCCCATGAAATCGGCAAAATCGCTCACTGCGAACAGGTTCCCGCGGATGTTGACAACACCACGAAACCATCGGCATGCGCCAGGCACCTTGACGATCGGCGGCACCGGGATCACCTCCTCGGTGTCGGAAAGGCTCACCAGCCAGTTCACGTCGCCCACCCGGAAACCCAGCCGGGACCCGGAATTGTCCCGGCTCGCCGCCGCCTGCAACTGCTGCGAAAGCGTCGTCTGGAATTCGCGCAGATTGAATTTCTTGGCCATGACGCTCTGCTCAGTCCAGCGCCTTGATTTGCGACAGCAGGTCTTCCGGCTTCACGGGCTTCACCAGGTAGGCTTTCGCGCCCTGGCGCATGCCCCACACGCGGTCCGTTTCCTGCCCCTTGGTGGTGCACATGATGACCGGGATATGCCTGGTCGCCTCTTCCTTGGTGATCATGCGCGTTGCCTGATAGCCATTCATGCCGGGCATCACGACATCCATCACGATCAGGTCGGGCAGCGTCTGCTTGGCCTGCGCGACGGCTTCCTCGCCGCTTTCGGCCATGCTGACCAGATAACCGTTCTTGACCAGCAGTTCGGACAGGAAAAAACGTTCGGTGGGGGAATCATCCACAACCAGAATTCGGCTGATCGCCATAATCTATGCTCCTCGAAAAAAATTTAAGCGCCCGCGCACGCGTGCTCACGTACCGCCGTCAGCAACGTGTCCTTGGTAAACGGCTTGGTCAGATACTCGTCCGACCCCACCATGCGGCCGCGCGCACGATCGAACAGACCGTCCTTGGACGACAGCATGATGACCGGCGTGCTACGGTACTTGGCATTGCGCTTGATCAGCGAACAGGTCTGGTAGCCATCGAGCCGCGGCATCATGATGTCGACAAACACCACATGGGGTTCATGGTCGGCGATCTTGGCCAGCGCGTCGAAGCCGTCCTGTGCCAGGATGACCTCGCAGCCCGCCTGATTCAGGAAGATTTCAGCGCTACGGCGTATGGTGTTGCTGTCATCGATGACCATCACCTTGACGCCTTTCAGTACTTCGTTATCCACACGTTTCTCCAGCAAGTCGACGCGCGAGTGGCGTGTGCCACTCCCTGTGTGGTAAACATTACGGCACCGGTTCGGGCTTCTTTAGCGTGCGCACCCCGGAGTGGCGGCCAGAAAACAAAAGGGGCGTTGCCATGCAACGCCCCCCCTTTTCCGGATAGACAGAAACCCCTACTGCCAGGATTCCCCGCTGGATTTCTTCTCGGCCCCGGCCACCGCGCTCATGGTTTCCAGGATGGCGTTCGGCAGGGACGAGATCCGCATGAACTGGCCCATCCCTACATCCGGGAACGCCAGGGCGATGCGGAAGCGGCCATGCGGCGACTCCACCTCCTTGCCCACCACATAGATCTCGTAGGGCAGGCCGGCGATATTGTTCTGCATGCCGATCGTCTTGATCCACTCGCCGTCGCCGTTCTCGTCGTCGTTCATTGCAACGCCGAACACGGCCAGCTTGCGATCCGGCATCACGACCTCGTAGACCCTGGCCGTCTTGCCCACGCCTTTGGCCAGGTTGTCACGCACGGTCTTCACCGCTTCGGCAAAGCTGCCATATTCGGCCAGCTTGTTCTTCGGCGAGTCCAGGCGCTCCATGCCGATCATGTACCGGTAGTTGGCCAGGCTGCCGGCCGACTCGTCGCCCCCCTGCCCTTTGCCTGCGCCCAGCGTCTCCTGCAGGCGCGACTGCAGCGCCTTGACCGCAGGCTCCTTCCTGGCAAACTCCTTGCGGAAATAGGCGCGGCACCAGTAGTCCGGATTCGTATACGCCACGCTGCCGTCAGCCTTGACGCCCACGCGTATCGCTGCGCCCAGAACGGCATTGCCGCCCACCGACCCGACTTCGTCGAGCATGGCGTCGTCGGTGGCGATGACCACGCCATAGCCCGCCAGGCCTTTGGGGAAATATTTTCCGACCACCTTGAAGCCGCCGCCCTTGAGCTTGGCTTCGACAGCGGTTGCCGCCGCCTGCACGCTACCGCCCGTCACCGAATTTCCCTGGACATAAGGGGACACCGCCCACACGCTTGCCGAGAAAACAAGCAGACCCCACGCCGAAAGCCACCGCATCATTATTAATATCTCCCCAGTTTATACGTACCCTGACATGACATCCTACCGTACCATTGACAGGGTCGTTTTGTTGAAAGACGCATTTTATGGCGAAATGCGCCCCGCGCCTACCCGCTATCGGCTTTTTCGGGTCCTTCCAAGCGGTTGGCCGCAATAATCGGGCCTTAAAACGCCACCATCTCGAAATCCTCCTTGCGCGCACCGCAATCCGGACAGGTCCAGTTGATCGGCACGTCCTCCCAGCGCGTGCCGGGCGGGATGCCGTCGTCGGGCGCACCGGCCTTTTCGTGGTAGATGTAGCCGCAGATCAGGCACATCCAGCTTTTGTATTCGGGGGCGTCAGGCATGGGTAGAGGTGTAATCAGCTAAAATCGGGGCTTGATTCTAAAGCAGTGACGCTATGCCTTCCATTTTCACCCCCAAACCCACGCCACCGCTGGTGCTCAGCTTCGCTGCATCAGACCCGACCGGCGGCGCGGGCATCCAGGCCGACCTGCTGACGCTCGCCAGCATGGGCTGCCACCCGCTGTCGGTGATCACCGCAATCACCGTGCAGGACACCGCCCGGGTCGACGAAGTGCTGGCGATCGATGCCGAATGGGTGATGGACCAGGCGCGCATGCTGCTGGAAGACGTGCCGGTGGCCGCATTCAAGCTCGGCATGATGGGCAGTCCCGAATCGATTGCGGTCATCGCCGAAATCCTCGCCGACTACCCTGACATCCCTGTCATCCTCGACCCGGTGCTGGCGTCCGGGCGCGGCGACGAACTCGCCACCGACGACATGATCGCCGCCATGCGCGATCTGCTGATCCCGCAGACCAGCATCCTCACGCCCAACAGCCACGAAGCGCGCCGGCTGGCGCTGTTCGAGTCGGACGAGGACGACCTGGATCTCGCCGCCTGCGCCAAGCACCTGACCGACCTCGGCTGCGAATACGTGCTCATCACCGGCACCCACGAGGCCACGCCGCGCGTGCTGAACAGCCTGTACGACGCCGGCGGCCACGTGCAGACCGACGCCTGGGACCGCCTGCCCGGCAGCTATCACGGCTCCGGCTGCACCCTCGCCTCGGCAATCGCGGCCACCCTGGCCTACGGCCAGGACGTGCCGCAGGCGGTGCGCGACGCGCAGAACTTCACCTATGAAACACTCAAGGCCGCCTTCCGCCCCGGCATGGGGCAATACATCCCCGAGCGCTTCTTCTGGGCGCAGGATGGGCAGACCGAAGGCAACGCCTGAGTTGTTCATTATTTGAATAATCCCGCCATGCTGGAATTCCCCGGTGGCCTCTATGCCATCACCCCCGAAACCACCGACACCGCACGCCTGCTGATGCAGGTCGAAGCAGCCTTGGCAGGCGGCGTGGCCGCGGTGCAGTACCGCGACAAGTCGGGCGACGTCGCGCGCCGCCACGAGCAGGCAAGCGAACTGGTCGCCTTGTGCCGCCGCTTCGGCGTGCCGCTGATCGTCAACGACGACCTGCGGCTGGCCG
>JAJZRE010000003.1:1694-18581 GCA_021802945.1 Pseudomonadota bacterium | reverse complement strand
GCCGCGGTGCAGTACCGCGACAAGTCGGGCGACGTCGCGCGCCGCCACGAGCAGGCAAGCGAACTGGTCGCCTTGTGCCGCCGCTTCGGCGTGCCGCTGATCGTCAACGACGACCTGCGGCTGGCCGACCTGACGGACGCCGACGGCGTGCATCTGGGGCGCGACGACGGCAGCCTGCGCGAGGCGCGCATCATCCTCGGCAAGGACAAATTCGTCGGCGCGTCGTGCTACCAGAGCCTCGAGCTCGCGCAGGCGGCCCAGGCCGCGGGCGCCGACTACGTGGCCTTCGGCAGTTTCTTCGCGTCGCCCACCAAGCCGGCCGCGCCGCGCGCCGGCCCCGATCTGCTGCGCGAGGCCGCGCCCGTCATCCGCGTGACGCTGGTGGCCATCGGCGGCATCACGCTCGCCAACGCACCGCGGCTGCTCGACGCCGGCGCCGACTGCCTCGCCGTGCTGTCGGCGCTGTTCGACGCCCCCGACATCCGTGCCAGCGCGCACGACCTGAATCAACTCTTCGAAGTGGAATCCGAGCAATGACCCGTAACCAGGAACTTTTCGAACAATCCCAGAAAGTCATCCCCGGCGGGGTGAATTCGCCGGTGCGCGCCTTCAGGAGCGTCGGCGGCACCCCGGTATTCTTCAGCCGCGCCAGGGGCTCGCGCGTATGGGACGCCGACGGCCGCGAATACATCGACTACGTCGGCTCGTGGGGCCCGGCCATCCTCGGCCACGCCCATCCCGGCACGGTGAAGGCGGTGCAGGACGCCGCCGCCAACGGCCTCTCGTTCGGCGCCCCCAGCGAAGCCGAACTCACCATCGCCCGCCGCATCATCGAACTGGTGCCAAGCATCGAGAAGGTGCGGCTGGTATCAAGCGGCACCGAGGCGACGATGAGCGCGATCCGTCTGGCGCGCGGCTTCACGGGGCGCAGCAAGTTCATCAAGTTCGAGGGCTGCTACCACGGCCACGCCGACTTCCTGCTGGTGAAGGCCGGCTCCGGCGCGCTCACCTTCGGCAACCCGACTTCGGCCGGCGTGCCGCCCGAAGTCGCGGCGCAGACCGTTGTTCTGGATTACAACGACGTCGCCGGACTGGAACGCACCTTCGCCGAGATCGGCAGCGAGATCGCTTGCATCATCGTCGAACCCTTCGCCGGCAACATGAATCTGGTCAAACCGACCGCCGCGTTCATGGCGGCGATGCGCCGGCTGTGCGATCAACACGGCGCCCTGCTGATCTTCGACGAGGTGATGACCGGCTTCCGCGTCGACCTCGGCTGCGCGCAGAAACTGCTCGGCATCAAACCCGATCTGACCACGCTCGGCAAGGTGATCGGCGGCGGCATGCCGGTGGGCGCCTTCGGCGGCCGCGCCGACGTGATGGACAAGCTCGCGCCGACCGGGCCGGTGTACCAGGCCGGCACGCTGTCGGGCAATCCCGTGGCCGTGGCAGCCGGGCTGGCGACGCTCGCCGCGATTTCCGAACCCGGCTTCCACGCGAATCTGACCGCCCGCACCGAGCGTCTGGTCAAAGGCCTGAACGCCGCGGCACGCGAAGCGAACGTCACCTTCTGCGCCGACTCGGTCGGCGGCATGTTCGGCCTGTATTTCGCGGCGAAGCCGCCCACGAGTTTTGCCGAAGTGATGCAGGGCGACAAGGAGCAATTCAACCGCTTCTTCCACGCCATGCTCGACCACGGAATTTATCTTGCCCCGTCCGCATTCGAGGCAGGCTTCGTCTCGGCCGCGCACAGCGACGCCGACATCGACGCCACGATCGCAGCCGCGCGCGAGGTATTCAAGTCGCTATGAACGACGAGCTGTCCCCCGAGGACGAACTGCGCCTCAACGTTCTCTTCAACACCGAGCTCAAGGCCGTCCGCATCGACGAATCGAACATGACGCTGTGGGCGCTGACGCCGCAGGGCGAGGCGAGCGTGCCGCTGAAGGCCAACGAGCGTTCCGACCGCTATCTGAAGCGGGTGCGCGAGCTGCTGTCCGGCCACGCGCTCGGCTCGCCCGGCGGCTACCCGGTGCATCTGACGCGCTGGACGCGGCAGTCGCAGGCCGGGCTCTCGACCCAGCACCTGGCGCAGCTGCTGTTGATCGCCGAAGAAGAGGCGGTGGTCGCGGTGGTGCACTCGCCCGCGCTCACCGACGAGCTGGCGCGCTACGCCTGGTGGTGCATGCCGACCATCGAGAATGCGCGGCTGATGCTGATGCGCGACGTCGTGTGCCGGGGCAGCATGGGCCGCACGCTGGCCGAATTCCTGGTCGAGCACCTCGCCTTCCTGCACGAGGACGACGTCGGCATTCTCGATACCGTGGCGGTGATGCTCTACTCGGGCGTACTGACCGACGCCGAGCGGCTGGCGATCTGGAAACGCGGCACCAGCCGCAATTCGTATTACGTGCCCTTCCTCGAGCTGCAGCCCGAAGCACTGCCGAACCCCCGTGCCGCGCGCGCCGGCCACGCCAGCGTGCCGCAGCTCGACGGCAACCCCTACAGCTCGATGCTGGCCAAGGCGCTGTCGGAACAGGGCCAGACCTTCCTCGCCACCGCCGCGACCATCCTCGATCGTCCGGAAATCCAGGAAGTGGTGAACCACACGCTGAACGCACTGGCCAACTGGTGCGCGCCGCTGCGCCAGACGGACGAGGCCGCACGCGCAACCGCACGCGCCGCGCTGCTCGCCGCCGCGCCGCAACTCGAATCGGACTGCGCGGCGCTGGACGCGCTGGCTGCGGTGGACGCCGACACGGTGCGGCCGATCTTCCTCAAGACCACCGCCATCGGCTCGCTGATGCGGCGCAAGATCCAGCCCGTCGTCACGCCGCTGCTGGCCGCCATCGCGGTGCTGCGCCACAACTGAAGCATCGGCGCCGGCTCAGCCGAGCGCGCTGGCGACGAGATTGAGCGTCAGGGCCAGCACCATGAGATTGAAGCCGAACGACACCAGCCCGTGCAGCAGCACCAGGCGACGCATCGCCGCGTGGGCGATGGCGACGTCGGCGACCTGCGAGGTCATGCCGATGACGGCGGAGAAATAGGCAAAATCGAGGTAGTTCGGCTCAGCCTCTCCGGGGAACAGCAGGCCATGCGCATCCTCGCGGTAGTAGCGGCGCGCGTAGCGCAGCGCGAACACGGTCTGGATCAGCAGCCAGCTGGCTGCGAGCGCGGCCAGCGCCAGCCCGATATGCGTCCAGCGCGCCACGCCGGCCAGCGTGCGGGCGGCGTCGGTCACCAGCAGCACGCCCCCCAGGCTGACCCACGAGGTGATGACAATCAGCGCATACAGCGCGGAGGAACCCGGATCGAAACTGGAGGCCCGCAAGCGTGTATGCGCGGCGTCGAGTCGGCCGACCCCCCACCAGACGATCACCAGGTAGGTCAGCGTGCCGGCCAGCCAGCCGGCAAGCAGACGCGCCTCCCATAGCTCCAGAGGCATCAGCGTCGTAGCCAGCCCGCCCGCCAGCACGGCCAGCAGCAGGCGATGCCAGGCGCGCAGGCGGGCGAGCGGATGCAGATTGGCGTGAGGCAGCGGCAGCAGCAATTTCATCGTGGGGGCTCCGGCTTGTGCCTGCTGCGGCGCATGACCGCGCGGAGCAGAAGCGCCGCCGCGGCCATGCCCGCCATGACCCAGTGCTCGTAATGATGCAGCATTGCGGCATGGCCCGCCAGCAGCGCGCCGAACGTCCAGCCGATGCCGGCGACAAGGGGCGCCCACAGCGCGGCGGACAACAGATTGAGCCATACAAACCGTCGCCAGCCGACCCGGCTGATGCCGATCGCGATCGGCATGGCCATCCGCAGCCCCCACAGGAAGCGCATTGCCAGAATGATGGCGACGGGATGTCGCTCGATCAGGGTGGCGGCCTCCTCGACGCGGGCGCGCAACGCCGGGCGCCGCGCGATCAGGCGCTGGCCGTGACGGCGGCCGATCCAGAAAAAGAACTGGTCTCCGAGCGAGCCGCCCAACCAGGCGAAGCCCGCCACCGCCGCCCAATCAAGGTAGCCGAGGTGCGCCGAATAGCCCGCGAGCAGCAGCACGGTTTCGCCCTCGAACATGGTGCCGACCAGGACGGTGGCGTAGCCGTAGTGCGCGATCAGTGCTGGCAGGTCCATGAACAGAAGCGTAATCCACAACGCGCACGACGGTTATGAAAATCGCCGCGGGACGCGGCGATTTGGCTGCGATTCGGACTGCCGCGCCCTCCCCGGGCTGCGGAATTGCGGCGTCAGGAACCCAGCGCGGAATCGATGCTGGACAGGAATTTGTCGGGCTTCTCGAAGCCGATGACCTTGTAGTCCAACTGCGCCCCCGCGCCATTCCAGAAAATCAGGCCGGGCGGCCCGAACAGGCCGAAACGCTTCAGCAAGGCCTTGTCCGCGTCCGTGTTGGCGGTGACGTCCGCCTGCAGCAGCAGCATCTTGCCCAGTCGCGCCCGCACCCTGGGATCGTTGAAGGTGAAACGCTCCATTTCCTTGCACGACACGCACCAGTCGGCATAGAAGTCGAGCATGACCGGCCGGCCTTCGGCCTTCGCCGCGGCCAGCCGCGCATCGAGTTCGGCCACGCTCTTCACCTTCTCGAACACGAGGCCCTCCGGCTCGGCCGCGATCGCAGCACCGGCGGGGCCGGCCACGCCGCCCTTGAACACGTCGAGCGGCTGCAGCAGGTCGCGGCTGCCGGCCAGCATGCCGAGAATGATCGACAGACCGCCGATCAGCAGCACCACGCCGAGTCCCTTCCACAGGCGCGACCAGCCGCTTGCATGGGCGGGCAGCGGGTCGAGCGCATGCAGGTAGATCGCGGACGCGATCAGCAACAGCGCCCACAGCAGCATGTTGATCCAGGCAGGGATGATGGGTGAAACGAGATAGATGGCGATCGCCAGCATCAGCACGCCGAAGAAGTATTTCACCGCGTTCATCCAGCCGCCGGCGCGCGGCAGCAGGGCCCCGGCCGACAGCCCGACCAGCAGCAGCGGCACGCCCATCCCCAGCGCGAGCACGAATAGCGCGACGCCGCCGAGCGTGGTGTTGCCGGTCTGCGCAATGAAAGCCAGCGCAGCTGCGAGCGGCGGCGCCACGCAGGGGCCGACAATCACGGCCGACAGCGCACCCATGACGAAGACGCCGAGGAAGTTGCCGCCCTTCATCTTGTTGGACGCGTCCGAGAACTTGCTCTGCAGCGCGCTCGGCAGCTGGATCTCGAAAAAGCCGAACATCGACAGCGCCAGCAGCACGAAGATGCCGGCGCCGATGCCGAGCGCCCAGGGATTCTGCAGCGCGTTCGACAGCAGCGTGCCGGACAGCGCGGCGGCCACCCCCGCCAGCGCGTAGGTAATCGCCATGCCGAGCACGTAGGCGAGCGACAGCAGGAAGCCGCTGGTCTTGGTGAGCTGTTTGTTCTGTCCGGCGATGATGCCCGAGAGAATCGGAATCATCGGGAACACGCACGGCGTCAGCGCCAGCAGCAGGCCGAAGCCGAAGAAGGTGGCGATCACGGCCCAGAAACTGCCGCCCTTCAGCACGCGCTCGATGCGCGAGGTATCGGATTCGCCTGCGCCAGGCGCGACGGGCGACGCAGCTGCGCTGGTCGCGACCGCGGGGACGGCCGCACCGCTGGCCGTCAGGGAAAAGTCGTGCTGGATCGGCGGATAGCAGATGCCGACCGCCTCGTTGCAGCCCTGCCAGGTCGCGGCGAGGACCAGCGTCTCGTTTTTCGCCAGCGCGCGCGACAGCGTGAGGCTGGCTGAAAAATCGCGATGATAGACCTCGGTACGGCCGAAGCTCGGATCGTCCTTGATGTCGCCCGCCGGGGTATCGACGCGCGTCACCCTGACGCCAGCCGGCGACTTGACGACAAACGCGAGCTTGTCGCGATACAGATAGGTCGCGGACGTCAGCGCGTAATCCAGCTTGACCGTCTGCGCGTCCGGCATGGCGGCGGTCACCTTGAAAGCCTCGTCGGGCGGCAGGACTTTCGGCATGCCCGCATCGCCAGCCAGGCCGCGCAGGCTGTCCAGCGCCGACGCGAGGGGCGTGGCGGACGCAGGCGCGGCCGCGACGGCCGCCACCGGAGCGGGGAGTTTGATCGTCACCTGCGCGGTTTGCGGCGTGTAGCATAGCCCGGCATCGGCGCAGCCCTGCGCCGTGGTTTTCAGCGTGACCGAAGTGACGCCCGCGGCGCGCTGGATCGGCAGCGCGATCCGCACGTCCTTGCGATAGGTCTCGACGGTGCCGAAGTTCTCGTCCTGCTTCACCTTGCCGGCGGGCATCTGCGGCGTGCCCAGCGTGGCGCCGTCGACCTCGAACTTGAACTTGTCGCGATACATGTAATAACCGTCGGCGATCTGCCAGCGCGCCTCCAGCGTATTGGCGTCCAGCGCACGCGCCGAGAACTTGAACGCGACATCGGGGTCTAGAAATTCTTCGGCGTGGGCCACTGGAAACTGCGCAAACGCACCCCCAAGTGAAAAAAGTGCGCTGAGCAAACGAATCCACTTAATCATGCTTTTCAGTCTCCTTGGCCACCCAGTCGAGATAAGCGGGCAGGCCGTGTGTTATCGGTACGGCAACAAGTTCAGGTACGTCGTAAGGGTGATGTGCGCGGACGATCGCTTCGACCAGCGGGTAGTGTGCCACGGTGGTTTTGATCAGCAGCGGGATTTCGTCCGCCGATTCCACCGCGCCCCGCCAACGGTAGATGGAGCGGCACGCCGCCAAAACGTTCACGCACGCCGCCGCACGGCCTTCGATCAGCGCACGCGCCAGTTTCTCGGCGCCCGCAACATCGGGTACATTCGTCAAGACTAACAAAGGTTCCATGTCATGCGCTTTGGTTGGATTGTGCTACTGCTGTTGTCGTTTCCGGTTCTGGAAGCCATCGGCATTTTCTGGGTCGCCCGCGCCATCGGCAACTGGGTGTGGTTGTGGCTGCTGCTCGCGGCCGTTGCCGGCGTCCTGCTGATCCGTCTCGAGCGCGCCGCGTGGGGTCCGCGCCTGCTGTTTTCGGTGCAGGCGGGCGCGCATCCGCTGGCCGCGCTGTTCGCCAGTGGCCGTATTCTGCTCGCGGGCGGCCTGCTTGTCTTCCCGGGTTTCATCAGCGACATCATCGCATTGGTGCTGCTGCTGATCCCCGGCACCTGGGCCGCGCGCAAGGCGGGCCCGCCGCAGCCGGCAAACGACGATGTGCTGGAAGGCGAGTTCAAGCGGGAGCCGGACGACCTGCTGCGCTGACTCGCAGCGGTTCAGAACAGCTTCATCTGGCCGCGCGCCTGCCTGATCTCGCGCAGCAGGTCGTCCGAAGTCGGGTAGCGGTATTTCAGCCGCAGTTCGCGCGTGGTGCGTGCGTTCGACAACTGGCGCGACTCGCGCAGGAACGACAGCAGCGCTTCGGACAGCACCTTTTCGGCCTCGGCCCGGTTCACGCGCGGCGGCCGCGGCAGGCCGAAGGCATCGGCGCAGCTGTCGAACCAGTCCCCCATTTTCAGCGGGTGCGCGTCGACCGCGTGGTAGATGCGCTGCGAGCGGCCGCGGAACAGCGCCGCCCACGCCAGCCGCGCCAGGTCGTCGGCATGGATGTGGTTGGTGTAGCTGTCGTCCTCGGCAATCAGGGCCGGCGCGCCGCGCTTGATGCGTTCCAGCGGCAGGCGGTCGGCCGCATAGATGCCCGGCGCGCGCAGGATGCTCACCTGTACCCGCAAGGCCTCGCCCCAGGCGCGCAGCTGGCGCTCGGCGTCGACCCGCCGCACCGCGCGGCCGTTCACCGGCGCCACCGGACGGGTTTCGGCCACCCAGTCGCCGCCGCAATCGCCGTACACGCCGCTGGTGCTGATGTAGACCAGCGCACCCGGCGTGCCGCGCCGCGCCAGTGCGTGCAGCAGATGGGTCGTGCGCGGATCGGTCCTGCCCTCGTTGGGCGGCGGCGCGAAGTGGAGCACGCCGTCGACGCGCGGCAGACGCTTCAGCGTGGCGGGCGCGTCGAGGTCGCCGACGTAGGGCGACACCCCCAGCGCGCGCAGGCCGGCGGCGCGCCCGGCGCGGCGGATCATGCCGATGAAGTCGGCCTGCCCGGCATAACGCCTCACCAGCCGCTCCGCCACATCGCCGAATCCCACGATCAAGATTTTTTTCATTGCCTCAGCCTGTAACCCTTTGGGTGCAAGGGTGAAAACCCCGCCCGCTCGGGCGATAATCCATCGGTTTACCATCGCATTTTAAGCGCACATCATGCCGTACCACGTCACCCTCCAGCCCAGCGGGCATCAATTCAGCGCCAACGACGACGAAACCATTCTCGAAGCCGCGCTGCGCGAAGGCTTTGCACTGCCCTACGGCTGCCGCAACGGCGCCTGCGGCGCCTGCAAGGGGAAGGTACTGTCGGGCCAGGTGGACTACGGCCAGCACTCGGCCAACGCGCTGAAGGACGAGGACAAGGCGCAGGGCCGCGCCTTGTTCTGCCGCGCCAAACCCTTGAGCGACATGGTCATCGAAGCCAAGGAAATCGGCGCGGCCAAGGATATCGTGGTGAAAACCCTGCCGTGCCGGGTGGAAAAGCTGGAGAAGCGCGCCGACGACGTGATGATCGTGAAGATCAAGCTGCCCGCCAACGAACGCCTGCAGTTCCTCGCCGGGCAATACATCGACTTCCAGCTGAAGGGCGGCAAGTCGCGCAGCTATTCGCTCGCCAACCCGCCGCACGACGACGCGCTGCTGGAACTGCACATCCGCCATGTGCCGGGCGGCCTGTTCAGCGATCAGGTCTTCACCACCCTGAAGGAACGCGACATCCTGCGCCTGAAAGGCCCGCTCGGCAGCTTCTTCATCCGCGAGGACTCCGACAAGCCGATGATCTTCATCGCCGGCGGCACCGGCTTCGCGCCGATCAAGGGCATGCTGGAGCACGCCTTCGCCGAGCACACCGACCGCGAGCTGGTGCTGTACTGGGGGGTGCGTTCGCTGAAGGACCTGTACATGGCGGAACTGCCGCAGCAGTGGCTGGCCGAGCGTCCGAATTTCAGCTTCGTTCCGGTGTTGTCCAGCCCGCAGCCAGGCGACCGCTGGCAGGGTCGCACCGGCTACGTGCACGAGGCGGTGCTGGCCGATTTTCCCGACCTGTCGGGCTACCAGGTGTATGCCTGCGGCGCACCGGTCATGGTGGACAGCGCGCGCAACAGCTTCGTGAATACCCGCAATCTTCCCGAAGACGAATTCTTCGCCGACGCCTTCGTCTACGCGGCCGACACCGAAACCGAAACCACCGCCTGAAGGCGGCCGCTGCCGTCTTCCCATGAAAAAGCCCGGGCAACGGCCCGGGCCCGGGGTTCGGTCGGACGGGCTTACAGCTCGCCCTTGGCGCCCGCCCGCATGATGTCGATCAGCGACTTGCGCACGGCGTTGACGCGATCCTTCAGGACCTGCGGCAGGCGCTTTTCCTTCGCCACCGCATCGACGTTGACGTCCATCATCACCAGCCACCCCTGGCCCTTGGCGTCCTCGATCAGGGCGATGCGGCAGGGCATGTACACGGCAAAATCCAGGTTCACGTCGATCAGGTCCTTGGCGAGGACGGCATCGCAGAACTGGTAGATGGCGACGGTGCGCTGCGGCTTGCCGGTGATGGCCTCCACCTGCTTGGACAGCGGCAGTTCGGCCACCAGCTTGAGGTTCAGCGCATTGGCCCGCAGGCGCATCGATTCGGCGGCATCCGCCAGGCTGACGCCATGATCGATGGCCACCTTGTAGACGTCGACAGCCTGCGCCGACTGCCCGGCCTTGGGCGCCGCAGCCTGGCTGGCGGGCGCGGCCATCACCAAAACACCCAGCGCGACACCCAGTACGGCAAAAATTTTCCGGCGCATGGAGGCACTCCTTTCAAATATTAGATAACTCTAATAATACACGCTGCGCAGCGCGGCCGCCCCGTACAAACGTGCCAGCCGGCCACTCAAAACCCTACTGCGCGCGGCACAGCGCGAGCGCTTTCTGGTAATGCCGGCAGGCTTCGCCGGCTTGGCCGCTCTGGGTCTTGAGTTCGGCCATGCGGATATGCCCTTCGGCGCTGGCGGCGATGGCGAGGCTCGCTTCCAGGTAGCTTTGCGCCTTGCCCCACAGCTGTTGCACGCTGCACAGTTGCGCCAGCGCAAGCAGCAGCTGCGCGTCGCGCGGATGGGCATGCAGCCATTTCTCCGCCTGCTCGATCTGCCGGGTCGGGCTGCTGCCGCGCACTTCGCCGTACAGCGCCACCAGGTCCTCGTTCCATTCGCGGCCAAGCGCGGACTCCAGCACGTCGAGCGCGGTGTCGTGGCCGCCGCGCTGCATGAACGCCCGCGCGGCGGCGCGCGCCACCCAGGGATCGACCTTGAAGTCGGCCGGGATTTTCTTCCAGTATTCCAGCAGGCCGCGATCGTCTTCGGCGCGGCGCTTGAGATTCTCGGCAAAAGCCATGCGCCGGCTCTGGGCGGCGACGCCGGGCTCCAGCGCGTTGCTGCGCGTCAGCGTGTCGAGCAGGCGTTCGGCCTCGTCCCACTGCCCCGTCATCTGCCGCGCCTTGAGTTCGAGCCGCAACAGCGCGGTATGCTGCGGCGCGATGTCCTTGGCGCGGTTGATCGCCACCAGCGCTGCCGTTGCATCCTTGGCATCAAGGCGCGCCTCGGCCTCGAACAGCAGCGCCGCAAGCGAGGCGCCATGCTCGCTTGCCTCCCGAAGATGGCGCTCGCGCTGCGGTATGGCCCGCATTTCCTGGGCCGCGCGGGCAGCCAGCACCCGCGCCAGTCCGAGCCGGGACTCGTCGCCCAGCCATTGCCCCAGGGATTGTTCGGCATCCTGGTAACGGTATTCGGCGTACGCCCTCAGGCCGCCGATGAAGTTTTCGTCGCGTTTCCGGGCGGCGCGGCGCGCGCGCTGCTCGCGCACGATGCTGGGCAGGTTGAGGGTGAGCATGGCCAGCCGCAACAGCATGATGCCGCCGACCACCATCGCGATCACCGCCAGCACGAATCCGATGAAGGATATTTCCATCCGCCACGGCGGGTACACCAGCACCACGTAACCCGGGTCGTAGCGTCCCGCCATGGCCAGCCCGACGGCCAGCACCGCAACGATGAGTAGCGAGATCAGCCAGCGCATCACGGATTCCCCTTGTAGGCATCGAGCGCGGCCAGGCTGGCGTCGATGCCGGGCACCTTGGTGGCGATCTGCAGGCTGGACAGGCGCTTCACCTCCTTGATTGCATCGGCGACGCCGGCATCGCGCGTGTTGAAGTAGCGTCCGAGCATCCGCGACACCGCATTCAGGTCCGCCCGAAACGCGGCCTGGTCCCGCGACATCAGTGCCAGCCGCGCCGACAGCAGGCGCAGGCGCAGATTCTCGCGCAGGAAGTAGGCCTGGTCGGGCGGCAGCAGCACCGCCTCGTTGCCTTCGATGCGGCGGATCTGCACCAGATGCGTCAGCTCCGCCCACAGCTCCTGGCCGAAATTGGCCGCCTTCATGCTGCGCGGGGCAGGCACGGCTTCGGACGCCTGCGCGCTGGCCAGCGGCCAGTCCGCATGGTGCGTCACCAACGCCTCGATACGCGCGCTCACGCCCACCTCGTCGAGCGAGGGCGCCGCGCGCAGGTTCGCCAGATCCGAGGCGATGGCGCGACGCAGCGCGGTGAACTGCGGCTTGTTCAGCCGCTGCAGGCGGGTGTCGGCGCCTTCCAGCGCAATGATCGCCGCCTTCACGTTGCCTGCCAGTTGCAGCTGCTGCGCGGCGGTGAGCAACACCTGTTCGATTTCGGCCAGCGTCCATTGATCGCGTCCCTGCGCCAGTTCCTTGTACAGGGATTCAAGCGCGAGCTGCTGTTGCTGCGAGGTCGCCATCTGGCTTTCGATATGCGCGACCCGTTCGCCGATCTGCCGCATCGCGTCGTCGGCATTGCGTGCCAGCAGCCGGGATTCGCTCACATCCTTGCCCGATTCGGCCAGACGGCGTCCCAGCTCGGTCTTCAGGTCGCGGATGCGTTCGCGGCTGTCGGACCACGACCACGCAGCCGCGGCCAGCGCCAGCACGGCGACCAGCATGGCGACGATCGGCACCACCTGGATCCGTGGGTGCGGCGTCGCCTCGGGAGCGGCGACGGGGGACGCGGAGGACGTTTCGGGTGTGTCATTCATGGGTTGTTCCTGAACCAGTTGACCAGACCATCCAGCAGGCCTGCGTCGCCGCCCGGGGTGGCAACGGCGCGTGCGATGCCGAAGCGGCGGGCCGCTGCGGCGATTTTCTCATGCGGCGCGAAAAGCGGGGTGGCGGACAGCAGCGGCGCCCCCGTCTCGCCCAGCAGCGCGGCCAGATTGTGCAGCGTCTCCGCACTGGCGACCGTCACCGCGTCGATCCCGCCCGCCTGCCAGCGGGCCAGCAGGGGCGCGGCATCGACGTGCGGACAGGCGCGCCGGTAGCACTCCATGAACCGCACCTCCGCCCCCCGCGCGCGCAAGGCATCGGCCATCAGGGTACGGCCGCCGACGCCGCGCACGATCACCACGCGCTGGCCTGCCACCGCCTGCAACTGCGGCAAGGCCAGCAGCGCCTCGCTGTCCTGGCCGTCCGGCGTAACGGCGCCTTCGACACCCTGTGCGGCCAGCGCACGCGCGGTTCCGGGGCCGACCGCGAAAATCCGGAGGGCGCCAGGCAGCCCGCCGCGGGACCGGATCGCCGCCATGCCGAACTGCGCGGCGTTGGGGCTGATGAAAATCGCGATGTCGGCCCTGGCCAGATACGCCAGCGAACCCGCCAGGCGATCCGCCGCGACCGGCTCGATGGCGAGCGCGGGGAACACGAACGCCTCGCCGCCCGCCGCTTCCACCATTTTCGCCAGCGCGGCCGCCTGATGGTCTGGCCGCGTCACCAGCACGGTGCGGCCGGCCAGCGGCAGCGGCTGCGTCATGCGGCCGGGAGGGCGTCGAGGATGGCGCGCGCGCCCTGCGCCAGCAGCCTGTCGGCCAGCCTCTGGCCGACCGCTTCGGGGTCGGCCGCATCGCCCTCGGCACGATCGTGAATGAAGCCGCTGCCGTCCGGATTCGCCACGAAGCCGTTCAGCACCAGCCATCCGTCCTGCAACACGGCATGCGCCCCCAGCGGCACCTGGCAGCTGCCGCCGAGCACGCGGCTGACCTGGCGCTCGGCGCGCACGCAGGCGGCGGTCGCGGGATGGTTCAGCGCGGTCAGCATGGCCGCCACGTCGCGGCTGCCGCTGCGAATCTCGATGCCGAGCGCGCCCTGCCCGGCGGCGGGAATGCTGTCCTCCACCGAGAGCAGGCTCTTGATGCGGTCACCCAGTCCGAGCCGCTTGAGTCCGGCGGCGGCCAGCAGGATGGCGTCGAACCGGCCTTCGTCGAGTTTTCTCAACCGGGTGCCGACGTTGCCGCGCAGCGGCTTCACCGTCAAATGCGGGTAGCGCGCGCGCAGCTGCGCTTCGCGGCGCAGGCTGGAGGTGCCGATCACGCTGCCGGGCGGCAGCTCGGACAGGCGCGCATGGCGGTTGGAGACGAAAGCGTCGCGCGGATCCTCGCGCTCGCCGATCACGGCCAGCTCGAAGCCCGGCGGCAGTTCCATCGGCACGTCCTTCATCGAGTGCACCGCCAGATCGGCCTGCCCTGCTTCCAGCGCGACTTCGAGTTCCTTGACGAACAGGCCCTTGCCGCCGACCTTGGACAGCGTGACGTCGAGGATCTGGTCGCCGCGCGTGGTCATGCCCAGGATGTTGACCGTGCAGCCGGGATGCAGCGCGCGCAGGCGATCGCGAATATGCTCGGCCTGCCACATGGCAAGCGCACTTTCACGGGAGGCAATGGTCAGGGTATGCATGGCAGTAGGAATCAACTGTTTGATTTGGCAAATGATGGCGCGATACTGGCAATCATGAAGTACTCGAAACCACCCGTAGGAATGACTGCTGTCTCGCGATTGATCGCGGTCTGGGCCTTGATTTTAGCATGGGGCCTGGCGCTGCCCGGCGCCGCGCGCGCGGTGGACAGTCTGGTTCACGCGACGAATCTCCAGGCCGATGCGCGCACGGCGGCCAAACGGCGGGCACCCCTCCTGGTCGTGTTCACCAGCCCGCACTGCCCGTATTGCGAACGCGTCAAGCGCGAATATCTGATTCCCATGCACAAGGATCCGGCCTATCGCAGCCGCGTCGTCATCCGGGAAGTCACCATCGGCGCCACCGACCCGTTGACCGGCTTTGACGGCACATCGACCACCGAGGGCGCGTTTGCCGCCGCGCACAAGGTGTTCATGGTGCCGACCGTCCAGGTCTTCGACACCCAGGGCAACACCGTCGGGGATGCCATCGTCGGCCTGCTGATCCCGGATTACTACTTCGGCTATCTGGAAAGCGCCATCGACGCAGGCGTGAACAAGGTACGCGGCAAATAGATAAAGCGGCACGGCGGGCGCTAGAATCCCGCCATGCAGGGAGCGCCCCTATGAAAACCCTTCTGGCCGACGATCATCCGCTGATGCGCGAGGGGGTGCGGCAGGTTCTCGCGCAGCTGGAGCCGCCGGCCGAGATCATCGATGCCCACGACTACCCGAGCCTGTTTGCCCAGACCGCCCAGCATGCCGATCTCGATCTCGCGCTGGTCGATCTCAACATGCCCGGCTTCGTCGGCATGCAGGGGATCGCGCAATATCGCAGCCGTTTCCCCGATATTCCGCTGGTGGTGCTGTCCGCCTCCGAATCGCCGCAGGATATCCGCAATGCGCTGGAAGCCGGCGCACTCGGCTACATTCCCAAGGCCGTTTCCTCTGCCGTGATGCTGGCCGCGTTGCGGCAGGTTCTGGCGGGCGACATTTACGTGCCGGCGTGCCTCGGCGACGGCAACAGCGGCCTCCACACGGTGGCGCCGGCCGACTTCGCCGCGCTGCAGCACAGCGGGCTGACGGCGCGCCAGCTCGAGGTGGCGCGCCTGCTGGCCCAGGGCTGCGCCAACAAGGCCATCGCCGGCATGCTGGCGATGTCGGAAAGCACGGTCAAGGTGCACATCGCGGCGATTTTCCGCTCGCTCAACGTGACCAACCGAACCGAGGCCGTACTCGCCATCCAACGGCTGACACACAGTTCGTGACCTTCCTGAGCAACGGGTTCCGCCGTCTGTCCCCGTCCAGCATCCGCAGCAGGATGCTGATGGTGGCCTTGTTGCCGGCGCTGTTGACGGAATTCGGGATCGTGGCCTACTTCACCACGCGGGCGCTTGCCACCGCCGAAAACGCGCTGCACGCTCGTGCCGGCAATGCCGCCCGCCACCTGGCCGGCGTCTTGCCCTATCCGCTGGTGAGCGGTGACACGGCGCTGGTCCGCACCCTGCTCGAAAGCGAGGTCCGGGACAGCCAGCTGACATTTGCCCGCGTCTCCGACACCCGCGGACGCACGCTTGCCAGTGTCGGCGACACCCTCGGCGCCGCCTTCATCGACGGTCATCAGCGGCAGCATGTCGACATCCGGCTGCCGCCCGCCGTATTGCGCGACGACCCCCTCCCGAGCCCCGTCGCGTCCGCCCGCAGCGATCTGCTGGGCCAGGTGGAGGTCGGCGTCGCGCTGGACCAGATCGACACCTTCAAGCGGGACACCCTGATCCATGCCGCATTGCTGATGCTGGCAGCGCTCGCGCTCACCGGCGCGCTGGCCTGGCGCCTGTCCAACCGGCTCGCGGGCCAGCTGCGCCACGTCGGCCAGGTCGTGGGCAGGCTTGCCCGCGCCGACCTTGCGGTGCGTACCCAGCTGCCCCCCGAGGGCGAGGTCGGCGCCCTCGCCGCCGGCGTGAACAACATGGCCGAGGCGCTGCAGGCGCACCGCAGCGAACTGGAGCGGCGCATCCGCGAAGCGACCGCCGACCTGGCCGCGAAAAAGGACATGGCCGAGCGCGCCAACCAGGCCAAGTCGCGCTTCTTCGCCGCGGCCAGCCACGACCTGCGGCAGCCGCTGCACGCGCTGTCGCTGTTCGTCGCCGCGCTGAAGGCGCGCAACCAGCAACCCGAATCGGAAACCCTGATCGACAACATCGAAGCCTCCACCGCGGCGATGGAGCTGCTCTTCAACGCCCTGCTCGACATTTCGCGGCTCGATGCCGGCACCATCGAAGCGCACCCGGTGCATTTCCCGCTGCAGAAGATGCTGCTCGATCTCGACCACCAGTTCAGCGCGCTGGCGGCGGAGAAACAGCTGCGCCTGCGTTTCCGGCCGTGCGACGTCACGCTGTACAGCGACCCGCTGCTGATCGAGCGCATCCTCGCCAACCTGATCGCCAACGCCATCCGCTATACCGACGACGGCGGCGTGCTGGTGGCCTGCCGGCGCCGCGGGCGCACGGTGCGCCTGAGCGTGATCGACACCGGACGCGGCATCCCGCTCGATCAGCAGGAAAGCGTGTTCCAGGAATTCGTGCAACTGCACAACCCGGCACGCGACCGCAGCAAGGGGCTCGGGCTCGGGCTCGCCATCGTCTCGCGCCTGGCACGACTCCTGGGACACCGCGTGGATCTTCGCTCGCGTCCCGGGCACGGCTCGACGTTCAGCATCGACGTGCCATGCGGCGACGCCCGGTCCATCCTGCCGCCTGCTCCCGCCGCGGCGCCCGGACAAATCCCGGCCGACGCGCTGGTGCTGCTGGTCGACGACGAAAGCGCCATCCTGCGCGGCATGGCCGAGCTGTTCGACAACTGGAACATCGACCTCGTCACCGCGCACAGCGCCGCAGAAGCCGAGCAGTGGCTGGCCAGCGTCGGCCGCACGCCCGACGTCATCGTGTCGGACTATCGGCTCCCCGACGATACCGACGGCATCGAGGTCATCACGCGCCTGCGACAGAAATTCGGCCGCGACATCCCCGCCATCCT
>JAJZRE010000003.1:0-1594 GCA_021802945.1 Pseudomonadota bacterium | reverse complement strand
CCTAACGCCTAACGCTTCACCAAGAAACCATGCACCTCCACATCCTCGGCATCTGCGGCACCTTCATGGGCGGCATCGCCGCCATCGCCCGCGCAGCCGGCCACACCGTCACCGGCTGCGACGCCAACGTCTACCCGCCGATGTCCGACCAGCTGCGCGCGCTCGGCATCGACCTCATCGAAGGCTTCGATGCCGGCCAGGCCGACCTCAAGGCCGACATCTTCGTCGTCGGCAACGTCGTCGCCCGCGGCAACCCGCTGATGGAAGCCCTCCTCGAACGCGGCCTGCCCTACACCTCGGGCCCGCAGTGGCTGGCCGACAACGTGCTGCGCGACAAATGGGTGCTCGCGGTCGCCGGCACCCACGGCAAGACCACCACCTCCGCCATGCTGGCGTGGATCCTCGACGACGCACGCATGCGCCCCGGCTTCCTGGTCGGCGGCATCCCGCAGAATTTCGAAGTATCCGCACGGCTGACCGACAGCCCCTTCTTCGTCATCGAGGCCGACGAATACGACACCGCGTTCTTCGACAAGCGCTCCAAGTTCGTCCACTACCGCCCGCGCACCGTCATCCTCAACAACCTCGAATACGACCACGCCGACATCTTCCCCGACCTCGCCGCCATCGAGACCCAGTTCCATCACCTGGTGCGCACCGTCCCCGGCAACGGCCTCATCGTCGCCAACGGCGCCGACGCCAACCTCGAGCGCGTGCTCGAACGCGGCTGCTGGACCCCGGTGGAAAAATTCGGCGGCAGCGGCGGCTGGAGCGCCGGCGAGCCCGACGCCCACGGCGGCTTCGACGTCCTCTTCAACGGCACGCCGCAGGGCCGCGTGAAGTGGGAGCTGATCGGCGAGCACAACCGCATGAACGCGCTGGCCGCCATCGCCGCCGCCCGCCACGCCGGCGTACCCGCCGCCGCCGCGATCGATGCCTTGAGCCGCTTCGAGAACGTCAAGCGCCGCATGGAAATCCGCGGCGCCGTGCACGGCATCACCGTCTACGACGACTTCGCCCACCACCCCACCGCGATCACCACCACCCTAGAAGGCTTGCGGGCGAAGGTCGGCAAGTCGCGCATCCTCGCCGTGCTCGAACCGCGCTCCAACACCATGAAGCTCGGCGTCATGAAAGCCGCCTTACCCGACAGCCTCGCCGACGCCGACCTCGTCTACTGCTTCGGCGCCAACCTCGGCTGGGATGCCGCCGAAGCCTTGGCCCCGCTGGGCGACAAGGCGCGTGTGTTCGACAACTTGGATAAATTAGTGAGCCAGCTGGTGGCGGATGCACGTCCGGGCGACCATGTGCTGATGATGAGCAACGGGGGGTTCGGGGGCATTCATGCCAAGCTGCTGGATGCGCTGCATCATCACTATCACGAGGATATTGTGTTGACGCCTATGCATCGGTATGGGGGGTATGCGTAAGGGGAGGTGTTGGGGTGGTTGCGGTACCTTGCCCCAACCACCGTTCGCCCTGAACTCTGTGGAAGCGCATTCTCAGCTCCGTTCGCCCTGAGCTTGTCGAAGGGCTGGTCGTTGTAGTTGAAGTGTTCGCGGTGCTGAGGCCCGTTGGCCGGGGGTTGCCCGGC
>JAJZRE010000076.1 GCA_021802945.1 Pseudomonadota bacterium | reverse complement strand
GACAAGCCCTACAAGTACAAGATCGGCATGGCGCCGCTGTCCAAGGTGGCGAACGTCGAGAAGTTCATGCCGCGCGACTTCATCAGCAAGGACGGCTTCGGCATCACCGACAAGTGCAGGCGCTATCTCACGCCGCTGATCCAGGGCGAGGACTATCCGAAGTACAAGGATGGCCTGCCGGTGTATGTGACGCTTAAGAACGTGGCGGTGGCGAAGAAGCTGCCGGCGTTCAAGATTTGAAATGCGTGAGGCGTGAAGGGCGAGGCGAAAAATCGGCGTGGCAACGAGAAGCGCCTAACGCCTAACGCCTCACCACAAAAAAAATGACACTCGACCGCGCAAAACAACTGTTGAAAGTCCAGGCCGATTTCGGCGGCTTCTACAACGGCAATTCGGCCAAGCTGATCTTGTCCGAGGTGCAGCGCGAGCATGGGCAGGATGCGGTCGACCAGCTCATCCGGGAACTGGAACTCGACCGGGTGTTCGGGTTCGAGCCGGGTACGCGGTTCGAGGGCGGCCTGGCGATGGGTAAATAGAAATAGGTGGACGGCAGCGCAAGCTGCCGTTTTGTTTTGGTGCGTAGCAAAAGCGATAAGGAGTGGTGATGGAAACGCAGTTGATGTGGATTCTGGCCAGCGCAGTCCTGGCCCTGGTGTACGGCGTGGTGTCGATCGGCTGGATTCTGAAAAAGCCCGCCGGCAATCCGCGCATGCAGGAAATCGCGCTGGCGGTGCAGCAGGGTGCGCAGGCGTATCTCAACCGCCAGTACACCACCATCGCCATGGTCGGCGCGGTGCTGTTCGTCGCGCTGTGGCTGGCGCTGGGCGCACATACCGCGATCGGCTTCCTGATTGGCGCGGTGCTGTCGGGCGCGGCGGGCTTCATCGGCATGAACGTGTCGGTGCGCGCCAACGTCCGCACCGCCGAGGCCGCGTCGCATGGCCTCAATGCCGCGCTCAACGTCGCCTTCAAGGGCGGCGCCATCACCGGCATGCTGGTGGTCGGTCTGGGCCTGCTGGGCGTCGCCGGCTACTACGCCGTGCTCACCATGATGGGCGCGACGTCCGAAGGCGCGATCCACTCGCTGGTCGGCCTCGGCTTCGGCGGTTCGCTGATCTCGATCTTCGCGCGTCTCGGCGGCGGCATCTTCACCAAGGGCGCGGACGTCGGCGCCGACCTGGTGGGCAAGGTCGAAGCCGGCATCCCCGAGGACGATCCGCGCAACCCGGCGGTGATCGCCGACAACGTCGGCGACAACGTCGGCGACTGCGCCGGCATGGCGGCCGACCTGTTCGAGACCTACGCGGTGACCCTGATCGCCACCATGCTGCTGGGCGCGCTGATGGCGAGCCAGGCCGGCAGCGGCGCGGTGATCTATCCGCTGGCGCTGGGCGCGGTGTCGATCATCGCCTCCATCGTCGGCTCGTTCTTCGTCACCGCGCGCGAGGGCGGCAAGATCATGAACGCGCTGTATCGCGGCCTCATGGTGGCGGGCGGCCTGAGCCTGATCGCCTTCTATCCGGTGACGACGATGCTGATCGGCGACGGCCTGCAGATGAACGACGGCTCGGTGATCCCGGCGATGAACCTGTATTACGCCGCACTGATCGGCCTCGGCCTCACCGCCGCGATGGTCGTCATCACCGAGTACTACACCGCCACCGAGTACAGTCCGGTGCGCCACATCGCGCAGGCGTCGACCACCGGCCACGGCACCAACATCATCGCCGGCCTCGGCGTGTCGATGAAGTCCACCGCGGCGCCGGTGCTGGCGGTGTGCCTGGCGATCTGGGGGGCCTTTGCGCTGGCCGGCCTGTACGGCATCGCCATCGCCGCCACCGCCATGCTGTCGATGACCGGCATCATCGTCGCGCTCGACGCCTACGGCCCGATCACCGACAACGCCGGCGGCATCGCCGAAATGGCCGGACTGGATGAAAGCATCCGCAACATCACCGATCCGCTCGATGCCGTCGGCAACACCACCAAGGCCGTCACCAAGGGCTACGCGATCGGCTCGGCCGGCCTCGCCGCGCTGGTGCTGTTCGCCGACTACACGCACGCGCTGCAGGCCAAGACCGGCGGCGTCACGCTGTTCGACCTGTCCGACCACATGGTCATCATCGGCCTCTTCATCGGCGGCATGGTGCCCTACCTGTTCGGCGCCATGGGCATGGAAGCGGTCGGCCGCGCCGCCGGTTCGGTGGTGGTCGAAGTGCGCCGCCAGTTCAAGGAGATCCCCGGCATCATGGCCGGCACGGCCAAGCCCGATTATTCGCGCGCGGTTGACATGCTGACCAAGGCCGCGATCAAGGAAATGATCGTGCCGTCGCTGCTGCCGGTGCTGGTCCCGGTGCTGGTCGGCCTGATCCTCGGGCCCAAGGCGCTCGGCGGCGTGCTGCTCGGCACCATCGTCACCGGCATCTTCGTGGCGATTTCCATGACCACCGGCGGCGGCGCCTGGGACAACGCCAAGAAGTACATCGAGGAAGGCAACCACGGCGGCAAGGGGTCGGAGGCGCACAAGGCCGCCGTCACCGGCGATACCGTCGGCGATCCCTACAAGGACACCGCCGGCCCCGCCGTCAACCCGCTGATCAAGATCATCAACATCGTCGCGCTGCTGATCGTGCCGCTGATCGGGTGAATTGCGTTAAGCTGCGCCCTGCGCCGTGCCCATGAACGGATGGCAGGGCGGGCGGTTGCGCACGTAAATCACTCAATCAGGAGGAAGCATGGCAACAAACGTCGGTGGAATTGATCGTGTCATTCGCGCGGTGGTCGGGATTGCCTTGATCGCCTATGCGATTTTGAATTGGCCGGGCGCCAACTGGATGGTTCCGGCGGCGGCTGTCGTCGGCGTCATCGTCCTGTTGACGGCCCTCTTCGGCTTTTGCCCGGCCTACCTGCCGTTCGGCATCAAGACCTGCAAGACGAAATAAACTTTCGTTTACTTGCAGGGTCATGCAAAGTGCGCCCTTCGGGCGCACTTTTTTTGGGAAACCTCATGCGATTCATCTCTGTACTCTTTGCGCTTGCCCTCGCCAGCGCAGCCCATGCCGGCGGGGTCGACCGTCTGAAGGCCTTTATCGCCGGGGCCAAGACCGCCGAGGCCGACTTTACCCAGACCGTTGCCGACAAGAACGGCCGCGTCACCCAGGAAGCCAGCGGCAAAATGGCCTTCGCCCGCCCCGGCAAGTTCCGCTGGGATTACACCACGCCCTACGTGCAGGTGATCGTCGGCGACGGCAGCAAGCTGTGGCTGTTCGACGCCGATCTCGACCAGGTCACCGTCAAGCCGCTCGGCGACGTCATCGCCGGCACGCCCGCGGCGCTGCTGGCGGGCGACAACGCCATCGAAAAATACTTCAGCCTGAAAGACGCAGGCGAGCGCGACGGCCTGGAATGGCTGGACGCCACCCCCAGGAACCGCGACACCACCTTCGAGCGCATCCGCATGGGCTTCAAGGGCGACATGCTGGTGCAGATGGAACTGTTCGACCAGTTCGGCCAGCACACCACGCTCAGGCTGTCGCACATCGTGCGCAATCCCGCCATCGCGCCGTCGCGCTTCAGGTTCACGCCGCCGAAGGGGGCGGATGTCATCGGGGAGTAAGCGAAGCCCTGTGCTCGCACGGACAAGCCCTTCGACAAGCCCAGCCCGAACGGCGGTCAGTTTTGAGGGATGCCAAGGCCAGACAACCCTCAGCCCGTTCGCCCTGGGCTTGTCGAAGCCCTTGTGTCCACTCGGCTATGCCTTCGACAATCCATTCCAGAGCGCATCGGCAGCCCCAGCGCGAACGGTGAGTAGGTAACGGGCATTCGGCTCGTTACAATTCCCGAATGTCCACCCAAGACCTTTTCCAGGCCGACACTCCCGAGCCCGCGCGCGACGACCCCCACGCGCCGCTGGCCGAACGCCTGCGCCCGCGCACCCTCGCCGACGTCGTCGGGCAGACCCATCTGCTCGGCCCCGGCAAGCCGCTGCGTCTGGCCTTCGATTCCGGCAAGCTGCATTCGATGATCCTGTGGGGGCCGCCGGGCGTCGGCAAGACCACCCTGGCGCGGCTCACCGCGCAGGCCTTCGGCGCCGACTTCATCGCGATCTCCGCCGTGCTCAGCGGCGTGAAAGACATCCGCGAAGCCGTCGAGCGCGCGCGCATGAACCAGACCCTCGGCCGCACCACCATCCTGTTCGTCGACGAAGTCCACCGCTTCAACAAGGCGCAGCAGGACGCGTTTTTGCCGCACGTCGAATCCGGGCTCTTCACCTTCATCGGCGCCACCACCGAGAATCCCTCGTTCGAAGTCGTCGGCGCGCTGCTGTCGCGCGCCCAGGTCTACGTGCTGAAATCGCTCACCCCCGACGAACTCGGCCAGCTGATGCAGCGCGCGCTGAAAGAGCTGCCGGACCTGAAGCTGGGCGATGGCGTCGACAAGATTCTCGCGGCCTACGCCGACGGCGATGCGCGCAAGCTCCTCAACCTGCTGGAGCAGCTCGACACCGCCGCGCGTTCCTCGCAGGTGAAGGCAGTCGACGCCGCCTTCGTCGAGAACGCGCTGGCGCAATCGCTGCGCCGCTTCGACAAGGGCGGCGAAGCCTTCTACGACCAGATCTCCGCGCTGCACAAAAGCGTGCGCGGCAGCGACCCGGATGCCTCGCTCTACTGGCTGGTGCGCATGCTCGACGGCGGCGCCGACCCGCGCTACCTCGGCCGCCGCCTCATCCGCATGGCCAGCGAAGACATCGGCCTGGCCGACCCGCGCGCGCTGCGGCTGGCGCTCGACGCCGTCGAAACCTACGAACGCCTCGGCACCCCCGAAGGCGAACTCGCGCTTGCCCAGGCCTGCCTCTACCTCGCCTGCGCGCCCAAGAGCAACGCCGCCTACGTCGCCTACAACGCCGCGCGCGCCTTCGTGCAGAGCAATCCTTCCAGCGACGTCCCCCTCCACCTGCGCAACGCCCCCACCAGGCTGATGAAGGAACTGGGCTACGGCCACGCCTACCGCTACGCCCACGACGAGCCCGAGGCCTACGCGGCCGGCGAACGCTATTTCCCCGACGATCTGCAGGAACAGCAGTTCTACGACCCCACCCCGCGCGGGCTCGAAGGCAAGATCGCCGAGAAGCTGGCGCATCTGCGCAAGCTGGACGAAGAGGCGGGGAAGGAATAAGGACTTGATGGCCGAGACGCAGAACCGCTATACCGCACAGGGCTCCGAGGCTGAGTTCGAGCCGGGATCGCGGGGCCGTGTGCTGCGCAACCTGGCGGATGTGCGCTCTGTGCGCGAGATGGCGCGGCTGGAATCGGAACGACTGCTGGCAGCCACCGAGCATTTGATCGACGAGATCGAAGTCGATCAACGCTTCCGCGCCGAGGATATATGCCGCATGCATCGGCTGTGGCTGGGCGGCATTTATGCCTGGGCCGGGGAATACCGGCAGGTCAATATCGGCAAGGACGGCTTCATGTTTGCCGCGGCCCATTTGATTCCGGGATTGATGAAAGAGCTGGAACGCGGCCCGTTGCGGCAGTTCACGCCCTGCCGATTTTCTACGGTTGAGGAACAGTCATATGCGCTGGCCGTGGTGCATGCCGAGCTGATCCTGATTCATCCTTTTCGCGAGGGCAATGGGCGCTGCGCCCGCCTGGTGGCGACGCTGATGGGATTGCAGGCAGGGCTGCCGGTATTGAACTTTGGGGGAATCCGAGGGGAGGAGAAGAAACGCTATATCGGCGCAATCCACGCGGCGGTCGGGCGGGACTACGCGCCGATGACTGCAATCTTCCGGCGCGTGATTGCGCGCACGCTGCGCACCCAGGCCAGGTAGGCCAGATGGTGCGAATGCCTTACAACGCTTTGGCTTTAACGACCCTTGCGCTGCCTGCCTTCTTTGCCACCGGCTTTACAGTCGGGGACTTCTTCCTGAAGGGCGCGCGGATGCCCTCGATTGCCGAGGA
>JAJZRE010000029.1 GCA_021802945.1 Pseudomonadota bacterium | reverse complement strand
CTACCTCGGGGCTACCCGCACTCTTTTTGACACCAAGCCACTTGCTGGAAAATTCCTTATTAGCGGCTTCCACAATTCCAGGTTTGGAGTCCCCGCCGTGATTGATGCGTGGATGTACTCGGCCATAGCGCGGAACGCCCCCTCTTGCCTTGGCGTCATTGGGCCAAAAGCATCAGAAACGACCTTCTCGTCGTACTTCTGAGTTGAAAAACAAATGCCCGCAGCATCAGCATTGCTCGGTAAGTGTTCTGCCAAATGTTTTTTTTCAGCGCTTGAACACACTCCAGCGCGCCGCTGATGCGTTTTTGGTCGGTAAAATTGGCGTCAGCCATGGTGCAATCTCCTTTTCAGGTTGCATTGAGGTCAGGGCCGGGTTGGGGCTCCACCCCCGTCTCGGCCCGCTTTGCCTGAGACCGTCAGGCGGCGGAGAACTCTATGCGGCCCGTTGCATCGGGCGCACCTCCTCAGCGATCTTCCTGCCCGCTTCCTTCTCGACCTGCTTCAGATCGAAAGAGCTTTGCAGGTTCAGCCAGAACTGCGCAGAGGTGTCGAAGTAACGCGCCAGCCTCAAGGCCGTGTCAGGCGTCACGGCCCGACGTTCACGCACGATGTCGTTGACGCGCGGCGCCGGCACGTGCAACGCCAGCGCCAACGCGCTGGCGCTCATATCCAAGGGCTCCAGATACTCCTCCCGGAGGATCTCTCCGGGGTGAATCGGTCGCATTTTGTTGGTGGCCATGTTGAACCTCTCAGTGGTAATCAACGATTTCGACGTTCATCGGGCCGGTTTCGGCCCATACGAAGCACACGCGCCACTGATCGTTGATCCGGATGCTGTGTTGCCCTTCCCGATCTCCCCTCAGTGCTTCCAGGCGGTTACCTGGCGGGGATTTCAAGTCTCGCAATTCAACAGCATCGTCGATCATCTGCAGCTTCCGCTGCGCGACGCTCTCAATGCTCCGAAACCGTCGAGGACTCTTCCCCTCGTATATTGCTTCGGTGTCGGCGCACCGGAAGGAACGTATCGTCATGGCTTAATCTATATCGTCACTCGTTAAACGTCAAGCGTTATTGACACTCTTTTTGATCGGAATCACCTCGGCCTTCTGGAGCAGCCCGCCCGCAGCCAGCATGGCGCGCGTAGCCGTCTGCATGGAATCGCAAACAGGATCGAGGTTGAGACGCGAATAGATCGCTGTTGAGGCCAGGTCCTTATGGCCAAGGGATTTGCCGATCACCACCAGGCTCGCGCCGGTGGCGGCCTGCCAGCTCCCGAGCGTTCGCCTCATATCGTGGATGCGCAGATCCTGGAGACGGGCGCCCGCCGTGTCGATCTTCATTTCGGCCGCGACTTCGCGCACGCGAGCAAGCACCTCGCTCACTCGATGGCCCAGTTATAGACGGCCCGGATGGTTTCCAGAGCACGATTGGCCGCGTGCCTTCCTGAGTCGCGGCCAAGGTCCGAGACAAGCTTTCGCGCCTCCTGATTGGTGATTGTCGAGAGACGCCTCCGCCGCCAATTCACTGCCCCCGGCGCCTTGGTCCGCACCTTGCCGCATTTCTTGCGAGGGACATCTGGCAATTCCCCCAAATACCGCTCGAAACCGCTCCTGATGTCGCCAGTAGTCTTTTCCCCCTCAGGGATCAGATGCCGGCTGACATATTCCTCGAACATCTCGCCCAAAGTCAGCTCAGCCCGCTTGGCGCGCTTGATGTCAGCCGGGCTTGTGCCGGATTTGAGATCGATCTTCACGAGCCCCTTGTTTCATTTGTGCGGGCCCACACGGGGTCAACCCCGTCCTCCAGCTTTCGGCTTGACCGTCCTCCTGCATCGAGCCAGGCCTGCTGGCGGGCGCCGAGACAACGGGTTTATGATTCTCCCGCTACTTGGGAGATCACTATGAGAATAGTCGGCCTGCTGTGCTTCTTAGCCTCACTCCCCGCCTTCGCACAAACTGAGATATCCGGCACGATCCACGTCGTCGACGGCGGCACGATTCACGTCATCACGGACAGCGGCACCGTCAAGGTCCACTTGCAAGGCATTGCGGCACCAAAGAGCCCGCAGCCAGGCGGAACGGAGGCGGCAGAATTTCTGGCGCAATACGCAGAAGGCGAGCCGGTGCGATGCGAACTCGATGGGACTCAATTCCAGAAGCAGGAAGTCGGGATTTGTTATGTGGCCGGCCGGGATATCGCTGCGGCGGTGATCCGGGCGGGGCTGGCGAGAGATTGCCATGCGTCTTCAGGCGGCCGGTACTGGCCGATCGAAAGGCCGCAAGCGCAGAAGCTGTCATTGCCGGACTATTGCAAGTAATGCCCAGATCCGCCGCCATGCCGTGCGCCAGCCTGCTGCCCGCCCCCGCGCCCGGCCTGGCCGACAACGCAGGATGCGTCACAACCGCGTGGAAGCTCATCGGCGCCAATCACAAAGTGTGCGTGGATGCCCGACCCCAAGGTGCGGGGCGTCACGTGTCACGTCAGCCAGGCCATGACAGGGGGCGTATCCGGCCCGCCCGGTCTTGCGCGGGATCCCTCGCTGTTCTCGCTCCCCTGCCGCCAGACCGGGCCGAACGTGCTGCCGCCCACATTGCCCGGGAGGAAACCGTCTTCAGCGAAGACACTTCCATTCAGCTCGAGGAAACCCGCGTCGCTCGGATGTGAGACCAGGCGAACCAAACCCTCGCTTATCTCGCGATCAGCCGCAAGCTCATCGAGGGCGCGCCTGCCAACAGCCTGTCCACGGTACCCGTCATGCCCTGGGGAACCAGGCGTTAGCCGAGCTCAAATCCTTGACCCCGGCTCCGGTCCGTCAGAGAACGGTCGTCGCCATCACTCGCCCGCGGACATCAACGTGCCAGCGTCACGGCCAGGCCGATCGCAGCGACGACGCCCACGATGACCGTGATGCCCGCCAACCACAAGACCCTGATGCGATTGGCCTCGACACGCCGGATCAGCTGGGTGTTCTGGTCCGCAAGTGCCTTGATCAGCTCCGTCGACTCGAGCATCTGATGATGCAGGTCGGATATCGCCGCTTCAGCAGCCGCCAGTTGCGCCCGGAGCAGGGTGATAGATTGCACTTCGGGCGGAAGCGCAGGCTGTGCGCTCGCGCCTGGCAGCTCCGGTGCCGGCTTCCTGGAAACGGTGTCCCAGAGCTTCTTCGCACCCTCGGCAACTTTCGGCGCATTGCGTATGACGTCGCTCCAGGGAACCAGCTGAATGATGGAAAGCCAACCGATCGCCATGTATCAATCCCTCCGGAATGCGGGTTTGTCTGACCGCTGTTCAATGCACGCACGGGTTCCAGTACCCGGGATTCATCAGGACATGATGGACGATGGCCCGGGTCGTCCCTCAATCAGGCATCAATGGATTTTATCTGGTTCATCGCGTCTTTCCAGGGAACGTGCCCTTGATCTTCAGGAAGAAGCAGGCTGAGTCGAGGATGCTGGCGTTCATCTGGAAACGGGCCGCGGCAGGGATGCCGCGCAGGTATTTCTCCGGTCGCTTGGCGAACAGGATGAGCGGAACCAGACCGCAATTGCGTGCCACCGGCAGTGGGCGGCCGGGTGAATGGATCGCGCCCGGCGGCGGCCAACGGAACCCGCGGGGCCATCATCGCCGCCTGCCTGGCAAACGCCAGGCCGAATCGCGGGAAGCCCGTCAGGTGTGGCTCAAGGTCGACGAGCGAGCCGGCATCGGCGCCGGCCGCATCAACTAGACGTGCGGGGTGACGGGCGGCAGCACCGAAGCCGGCGCGGCCTCGATCGTGACGATCTCGAACTGCATGGCAGCGAGGTCGGCCATGATGTAGGTCGGCGGCGCGCCGACACCGCCGACGGTGCCGGGATTGATCAGCCAGGTGTGGCCGCCCTTGACGGTGGCGACCTGCGAGATGCTGGACTTGTGGTCGTGACCGCAGCACACCAGGTCGTAGTCGCCGGTGCAGGCAAGCGCCTGGGCATAGTGCGGGTAGTGCACCAGGAACAGGTTGCGGTCGGCCAGGGTAAACGCGGCATCCTGGCCGTGGTAGCGGATGACGCTGTTGGGCTCGGCGGCGAGCCGCGCCATGTTGTAGAGATCGCCGGTGTTGTTGCCGTGTATGACATGGACCGGCAGCTCGTATTTCTGCAGCACGCGCAGCGTGGTCGGGGCGACCACGTCGCCGCAGTGCAGCACCGCTTCCGCCCCGTGCGCCCTGGCGTGCTCGACCGCCGCGCCCAGCAGGCGCCGGTTGTCGTGGGAATCGGAAAGGATGCAGACCTTCATCGATCAGAACGCGGGCTTGTCCGCGGCATTGCGATAGCGCTCCACGCCCGCGAGGATTTCCGCGCGGGCGTCGTCGATGCCGACCCAGCCTTCGACCTTGACCCACTTGCCTTGCTCGAGATCCTTGTAGTGCTCGAAGAAGTGGGAAATCTGCTGCAGCAGCAGCGGCTGCAGGTCGTCCGGCTTGTTGACGCCCTTGTACAGGCCGCACAGCTTGTCGACCGGCACCGCCAACAGCTTGGCGTCGACGCCGGCCTCGTCGGTCATCTTCAGCATGCCGATCGGACGGCAGCGCACCACCACGCCGGTGATCAGCGGGATCGGGGTGACCACCAGCACGTCGACCGGGTCGCCGTCTTCCGACAGGGTGTGGGGGATGTAGCCGTAGTTGCAGGGGTAGTGCATGGCGGTCGACATGAAACGGTCGACGAACATGGCGCCGGACGCCTTGTCGACTTCGTACTTGATCGGTTCGCCGTGGGCGGGAATTTCGATGATGACGTTGAAATCGTCCGGCAGGTTGCGGCCGGAGCTGACGCGATCGAGGCTCATGATATTCAGGGCTGAAAACGGGAAAGCCGGGCATTATACCCGTCCCCCACCGAGCTTCGCCCGCCCGATATAATCACGCTATTTGCGCATGCCGTTCTTCCCCCCCTCTTCCCCGCCTTCCGGCCACCGCCAGCCCGGCCTCGCCGGCGCGGCCGATGCGCTGTACCTGGCCGAGTTGGCGCGCCATGCCGCGCCGCTGGCGGTGGTGTGCGCCAGCGCATGGGACGCCAACCGGCTGGCGGAGGAGCTGCGCTGGTTCGATCCGGCATTGCGGGTGTGCGCCTTTCCCGACTGGGAAACCCTGCCCTACGACACGTTTTCGCCGCACCCGGACCTGATCTCCGAGCGGCTGGCGACGCTGTACCAGATTTCGCGCGGCGAATTCGACATCGCCGTGGTGGCGCTGTCCACCGCGCTGTACCGGCTGGCGCCGCCGGCCTTCCTCGCCGCCCACACTTTTTTCCTCAAGCAGAAGGACACCCTCGACGAGGCGGCCTTCCGCGCGCAGATGGCGCTGGGCGGCTACACGCACGTGAACCAGGTGTTCGCGCCGGGTGAATTCTCGGTGCGAGGGGGCCTGATCGACCTGTTCCCCATGGGCAGCGCCCTGCCCTACCGCATCGACCTGTTCGACAACGAGATCGAGACGCTGCGCGCGTTCGACGTCGACACCCAGCGCAGCATCTATCCGGTGAACGAGGTACGCCTGCTGCCCGCGCGCGAGTTTCCGCTCGACGAGGCCGGCATCACCCGCTTCCGGCAGAATTTCCGCGAGCGCTTCGAGGGCGATCCGTCGAAGTCCAAGCTCTACAAGGATGTCAGCAACGGCCTCGCGCCGGCCGGCATCGAGTACTACCTGCCGCTGTTCTTCGACGAGACGGCGACGCTGTTCGACTATCTGCCCGCGCAGACAACATTCGTCAGCCATGGCGCGCTCGACCCCGCCGGGCAGGCGTTCTGGGCCGATGCGCAGGGTCGCCATCGCCTGCTGTCGGGCGACAAGGACCGTCCGCTGCTGCCGCCCGCCGAACTGTTCCTGCCGACCGATGCCTTCTTCAGCCTGGCCAAGGCCTACACGCGGCTCGACGTGGAACAGGCCGGCGACGGGCTGGCGCGTCCGCTTCCGCCCATTTCGGTCGATCGCCGCGAAGCCCACCCGGTCGCCAAGCTGCAGGGGTTCATCGACGGCTTCCAGGGGACAACGCTGATCGTCGCGCCCTCGGCCGGGCGGCGCGAAACCCTGCACGAATACCTCGCCGAGCACGGCCTCGACGCCAAACTGTGCGACAGCTGGGCCAGTTGCGAGCAGCAGTCCGGACACATTCTGCTGACCCACGGCCCGCTGGCCGAAGGCTTCGTCACCGCGGACGGCGCGCTCGCCGTCGTCACCGAGACCGAGCTCTATGCCATCCCGCCGAAGACCCGCCGCGCGCGCGAGGCCCGCGCGACGCAGATCGACAACCTGCTGCGCGACCTCTCGGAGCTGAAGCCCGGCGACCCGGTGGTGCACGCGCAGTACGGCGTCGGCCAGTACCTCGGCCTCGTCAACATGGACCTCGGCGACGGCGACACCGAGTTCCTGCAGCTCGAATACGCCAGGGGCGACAAGCTCTACGTGCCGGTCGCCAACCTGCACCTGATCTCGCGCTATTCCGGCGCCGGCGAAGGCGCCGCGCCGCTGCACAAGCTCGGCACCGACCAGTGGGACAAGGCGCGCCGACGCGCCATGCAGGCGGCGCGCGACACCGCGGCCGAGCTGCTGAACCTGTACGCGCTGCGCGCCGCGCGCGAGGGCCACGCGTTCAAGTTCTCGCCGCACGACTACGAGGCCTTCGCCGAAGGTTTCGGCTACGAGGAGACGCCCGACCAGGCCGCTGCGATCGCCGCGGTGATGGCCGACATGCAGGCAGGCAAGCCGATGGACCGCCTGGTGTGCGGCGACGTCGGCTTCGGCAAGACCGAGGTCGCGCTGCGCGCCGCCTTCATGGCGGTGATGGGCGGCTACCAGGTGGCGGTGCTGGTGCCGACCACGCTGCTCGCCGAGCAGCACTTCAACAACTTCTCCGACCGCTTCTCGGCCTGGCCGGTGAAGCTTGCCGAACTGTCGCGCTTCCGCAGCCCCAGGGAGCAGGCCGAGGCGCTGCAGGCGCTCGCGGCCGGCAAGATCGACATCGTCATCGGCACCCACCGGCTGATCCAGAAGGACGTCAAGTTCGCCCGCCTGGGCCTGGTCATCATGGACGAGGAGCACCGCTTCGGCGTGCGGCAGAAGGAACAGCTGAAGGCGCTGCGCGCCGAGGTCGACGTGCTGACCCTGACCGCCACGCCGATCCCGCGCACGCTGGCGATGTCGCTCGAAGGCATCCGCGATTTCTCGGTGATCGCCACCGCCCCGCAGAAGCGGCTGGCGATCAAGACCTTCGTGCAGTCGTTTTCCGCCGGCCTGATCCGCGAGGCGGTGCTGCGCGAACTGAAGCGCGGCGGCCAGGTGTACTTTCTGCACAACGAAGTCAGCACCATCGACGCCATGCGCGAGCGGCTGGAAAAGCTGCTGCCGGAAGCGCGCATCCGCGTCGGCCACGGCCAGATGGGCGAGCGCGAACTGGAACAGGTGATCCGCGATTTCTACCAGCAGCGCTACGACATCCTGCTGTGCACCACCATCATCGAAACCGGCATCGACATCCCGACCGCCAACACCATCCTGATCAACCGCGCCGACAAGTTCGGGCTGGCGCAGCTGCACCAATTAAGGGGCCGCGTCGGGCGCTCGCACCACCAGGCTTTCGCCTATCTGCTGGTGGAGGAGGATCGCATGCTCACCCCGCAGGCGAAGAAGCGCCTGGAGGCGATCCAGCTGATGGAGGAACTGGGTTCCGGCTTCCACCTTGCGATGCAGGACCTGGAAATCCGCGGCGCCGGCGAGGTGCTGGGCGAAAAACAGAGCGGCGAAATCCTCGAGGTCGGCTTCTCGCTCTACAACGACATGCTGGCCGGCGCGGTGGCGAGCCTCAAGGCCGGCAAGGAGCCCGACATGAGCCAGCCGCTGGGCGTGGTGTCCGAGATCAATCTGCACCTGCCTGCGCTCCTGCCGGTGGACTATTGCCCCGACGTGCACGAGCGGCTGGTGCTGTACAAGCGGCTGGCGAGCGTGCACGACGCCGGGGAACTGACCCAGCTGCAGGAAGAATTGATCGACCGTTTCGGTGCGCTGCCCGACCCGGCGCGCGCGCTGCTCGACACCCATCGCCTGCGCCTGGCCGCGAAAACACTCGGCATCATGAAGGTCGACGCCAGCGCGGACAGCATCCTGCTGCAGTTCGTGCCGCAGCCGCCGATCGACCCCGGCCGCATCATCCAGCTCATCCAGACGCGGCGTGACATCAAGCTGGCGGGGGAGAACCGGCTGCGCTGGATCTTATCCCCTGCAGGCGGTGCCGGCTCGCCTGCCGAGGCGCGCGCGGCCAACGTCATCACCCTGTTCAACCTGTTGAAATAGACAAGCAAAATGAATCTGATCGTCCAGGGACGCGACATCCCCACCCCCAGCCTCAAGCAGCTCGCCAGACTGACCGGCGCCGCAGCCATCGAGGCCGTTTCGCCGGCGGCCTTCCGGCTGGTGGCAGCCGATTCCGGCCTGCGCGCCGAGGTCGCCGACTTCTGCGAGGCGAATGCGCTCGACCACGGCTGGGTGCCGGCCGAACGCCGCATCGGCGACTTCGGCCTACTGGTGATGGACATGGATTCGACGCTGATCACCATCGAATGCATCGACGAGATCGCCGACATGCAGGGGCTCAAGCCGCAGGTCTCGGCGATCACCGAGGCGGCGATGCGCGGAGAAATCGACTTCGCCGAAAGCCTGCGCCGCCGGGTGTCGCTGCTGGCGGGGCTCGATCAGTCCGCCCTGCAGCGGGTGTACGACGAGCGCCTGCGGCTGTCGCCGGGCGCCGAGATCCTGCTCGCTGCGGCACGCGCGGCCGGGATCCGGACGCTGCTGGTGTCGGGCGGCTTCACCTTCTTCACCGAGCGGCTGAAACCCCGCCTGGGTCTGGACTACACGGCAGCCAACACGCTGGAGGTGGCCGACGGCAAGCTGACGGGCCGCGTGCTCGGCGACATCGTCGACGCCCAGGGCAAGGCCGACTGGCTCAACCGGGTACGCGGGCAGCTGGGGCTGAAGAAAGGGCAGGTCATCGCCATGGGCGACGGCGCCAACGACCTGAAAATGATGGCCGAAGCCGGCGTCAGCATCGCCTATCGCGCCAAGCCGGTGGTGCGCGCACAGGCCAGCTACGCGCTGAACCGGGTGGGCCTGGACGGCGTGATTCCGCTGCTCGGCGAAACCGGACACGCCGGCTAAAGAAATCAAACCAGCCGCCGATAAACCATTGAGAGCTCAAGCAGTCATAAGATCGAACCACCGCGACCAGGATTCCCCGTGAAAATCGACAAGCGCATCACCCCTCCCGCCGCCAGCAAAGTGTCTTCCGCCAAGGGCAAAGGCGCGGGCAAGGCATCCGCCCCTGCTGCCGGCAGCAGCGATTCGTTGACGCTGACCGAATCCAGCACCCGTATCCGCGCGCTCGAATCCCAGCTGGCCTCGGTCGACGTCGCCGATGCCGGCAAAGTCGAATCGGTCAAGGCCGCGCTGGCCAACGGCACCTTCGCCGTCGACGCCGAAGTGGTGGCCGACCGCCTGATCGACCACACCAAGGAAACCCTGCGCAAGCGTCCGCGCAAGAAATAACACCTGCCCCCGCACCGACAGGCCCGCGGCTGCGACCCGCGGGCTTTTGTTTTTCAACTGGAATAAAATCGGGTTTTGAAACTGCTTTCGGAGCTTCGCATGAACGAAATCGTTTTATCCGTGACCGGCATGACCTGCGGCGGCTGCGTCAACAGCGTCACCAGGGTGCTGACGGCCCTGCCGGGTGTGCAAAGCGCGGACGTCACGCTGACGCCGGGTCAGGCGCGGGTGACGTACGATCCCGCCCGGGTTGACCGCGCCGCGATGGTACGGGCCATCGTCGACGCGGGTTTCGGCGTGAGCGGCTGACCTGTCCGCAGGCCTTGCGCAATCAGGCAGGGCCGCACAGGGTTTCCAGCGGCTCGGGGCGGTGGATGCCGCTCCCCTGCACGTAGTCCACCCCCATCTGCCGCAATAGCGCCAGAATCTGGTCCGACTCGACATATTCGGCCACGGTTTTCAACCCCATCTGGTGGCCGATGCGATGGATGGCCTCGACCATGGAGCGGTCGATCGCATTGCTGGCGATGTCGCGCACGAATGCGCCATCGATCTTGAGGTAATCCACTTTCAGGTTCTTCAGGTAGGTGAAGGACGACAGGCCGCTGCCAAAATCGTCCAGTGCAAAACTGCAGCCGAACGCGCGCATGCCATCGATGAACTCGTTAACGACGGCAAGATTGCCGATGGCGGCCGTTTCGGTGATCTCGAAGCAGAGATGCGGCCCCAAGGCAGGATTCTCGTTCAGCGTGGCCAGCAACATGCGTCGAAATGCCGGATCTTTCAGCGATGCGCCCGACAGATTGACCGCGAACAGGCAATTCCGGCTGGGTTTGGCGGCAAGATAGCGCTGACACAGGCGCAGCGTCTCCTCGATCACCCAACTGTCGAGCGCGGGCATGATGGAATAGCGCTCGGCCGCCGGAATGAATGCCATCGGCAGGATTTCGCTGCCGTCTTCGTCGATCATCCGCAACAGCAGTTCGACATGGCGGACCGGCTCCGCTGCGCCATCGGTACGACGGATCTCCTGCCACGACAAACGCAGGCGATGCTCCTCCAGCGCCCGATGAATGCGCGTCACCCACTGCATTTCGCCCCGATGGCGCACCAGATCGGAATCGCGGCTTTCGTACAGATGAATCTGGTTGCGCCCGCGATCCTTGGCCACATAACACGCCGCATCCGCCGCCGACATCAGGTTCGCCGCGGTGCCACTGTCGGCATTGATCGCCACCATGCCCACGCTCATGCCGACCGAGAAAATGCGGTCGCCCCATTTGAAGCGGAAACGCTGCACCTCGGCGCGGAAGGTGTCCGCCACCTCGAGCGCATCCTGAATGCTGCAATTTTCCAGCAGCAGGGCGAACTCGTCGCCGCCCAGGCGGGCCAGGGTATCGCGTTCGCGCAGATTGCCTTTCAGCAGCAGCGCCAGCTGGCGCAGCAGCTCGTCACCCGCGGCGTGGCCGCAGGAATCGTTGATCACCTTGAACTGGTCGAGGTCCATGTAGCACAGCGCATGTTCCCGGCCCTGCTGCAGCGCCGATTGCAGGGTGCGCTCGAGACGCTGCTCGAATTCGCGGCGGTTGATCAGACCGGTCAGCGCGTCGTGGCTGGCCTGATATACCAGCCGCGCGGTGGCCCGGTCGATCTTTTCCTGCATCTGGTCCTGCATGGCCTGCAGATGCGCCGCCATGTGATTGACGCCGCGCTGCAGCACCCCCAGTTCGGCTTGCCCGGTCTGTTCCACCCGTTCTTCGAGGTGCCCCTCGCCGATGCGGCTTACCGTGTGGGTCAGAGACAGGATCGGGCGGGTGATCTGGCGCCCGATGCGCCAGGCGAGGTAAAGGCTGACCCCCAACCCCGCCAGAAGGATCGCCAGACTGCGCAGGATGGCATCGCGCTGGCTCCTGATGGTGGCGCTGCGCGAAACATCCAGGCCAACCCAGCCGAGCAGCCGGGGCTGGGGGGACGATGCCGAATTCGGTTCGTCGCCCAGATTGAAATCGTCCACCGCCACTTCGGTGCGGGTGATCGGCGCGTAATAGACCAGACGGTCCTTGTATTCCATCTGGTAGATACGGTCGGTTGGCACTCGCTTTGCGAGCGGGTTGGCCCATGTACCGAGCCCGACCTGAGCCAGCCACTGGCCGTTGTCGGCAAACACCGCCACGCCTCGGACGTCAGGTTCGATGGCCGCTTTTTCCAGCAACGTCTGCAACACCTCGATATTGCCCGAGGCAACGCCATATTCGGCCGCCGGCGCCAGCTGGCGTGCGATGGCCAGTGCGCGCGCGCGCAGGGACTGGTCGAGATCGTCGATCTTTCCCATGATGAGCTGGAACATCAGCAGGACGCCAATGATGGCCACCGGCACGATGGCCAGCCCGATGACACGTCCCCGTATCCCGAGTGACCTTTCCATCAGTTCCCCCCTCCCAAACGCTTCTCCAGATCGGCCTCGGATGGCAAAGCGAAACCCAGCGAGCGCGCTACCTGATCATTGATTGAAACGCTGAAATAGCTGGGAAAGGCCGGGGATGGCAGACGCACGCTGCCGCCCTGGATGGCGCCGCCGATCCATTCGGCGGCCTGACGGCCGATTTGCGCCGGGCTGGAATGCAGCGACAGGAGCGCGCCCGCCCGCGTCAGCGAACGCGAATACCCCAGCACCGGATCGCGATAGCGGTAGGAGGTCAGAAAAAGGCTCTGTGCCGTGTTGCGATTGAATACCAGCGGGTCCGGCAACGCCAGCAGCAAGTCGGCTTCCGACAACACCGTTTCCAGCGGGGTAATCAGGCGCTCGCCCTCCGTCAGGGTGGCATAGACCAGGCCGAGCTGCTGCGCACGCAGCGCCTCGTCCAGCTCGCTAATCTGGCTGCGCTGCTCCGCGCTCAACAGCACGCCCACTTTCCGCACGTCGGGCAGCGCAAGCCGGATCAGGCGCGCCTGGCGCTCGTAGGGTTGATCGAGATAGATGGCCGACTGGGCGCGACGACTGCCTGAACTCAGGCGCGCGCGCCCCGTTTTGAGATACCACGCGCGCGGCACCAGAATCGCCAGGACGGGCGGACGTTCCGGCAGCGCGGCCAGCGCTTCTGCCGCACCCACGCCGACCGCCACGGCAAGGCGCGCCTCGTTCAACGACGCAGCGGTCAGGCCCTCGGCATAGATCCGGGTGGCCTCATGCGGGGTGTCGTCCAGATAGGCGCGGATGACCTGATAGACCTCCTGGTAGGGTGTCGCATCGTCGCTCAGCACCACCGCCACCCGTGCCGCGACGGCCTGCGCCGACGCAACGGCCAGACAGGCGCAGGCCAGTCCCAGCCGTACGGCACGCCAGAGCGCTGTCCACCGGGACACCCCAAAAAGAACCGTCAAATCGCCTCCTGCCCCTCGGCCCACAAGCATGCGCCCTTGCTTTCCTTGGCGATGGCTTCGAGCACGCTTGCGTGAGCGGCCAGTTCGTCAACGGTCGCCTGCAGCAGGATGGGCACGGGACGCGTGCGCGCGGCCGCCCGGTCGGCTTGCGCACCGCGCACTTCCAGCCCGATCGACAGGCTTTCCTGGCCGCGCGTCAGCGCGAGATACACCGCAGCCAGCAGTTCGCAGTCGAGCAACGCGCCGTGCAGCGTGCGTGCGGTGTTGTCGACGCCATAGCGCTTGCACAGCGCGTCGAGGTTGTTGCGCTGGCCCGGGTGCAGCGCCTTGGCCATCGCCAGGGTGTCGGTGACGCCGTCGCACCAGGTGGGCAATGGCGCCATCTCGAGCAGCCGGAGTTCCATGTTGAGGAAGCCGACATCGAAGGGCGCATTGTGGATGATCAGTTCGGCACCCCGGATGAAATCGACGAACTCCTGCGCGATGTCGGCGAAGCGGGGCTTGTCCTGCAGGAATTCGGGGGTGATGCCGTGCACCTGCATGGCACCGGGGTCGATGTCGCGATCCGGATTCACATAGCGGTGCAGATGGTTGCCGGTAAGCCGGCGGTTGACCATTTCCACCGCCGCCACTTCGATGATGCGATGTCCCTGGTTGGGGTCCAGGCCGGTGGTTTCGGTGTCGAGAATGATTTGTCGCATGTCAGTGTTGTTGGGCCTGCAGCACGCCAAGATTGGCCAGCGCGTCGGCGCGTTCGTTTTCGGGATGGCCGGCGTGGCCGCGCACCCATTTCCATTCGATGCGGTGCAGCTGGCTCAATGCATCCAGCTGCAGCCACAGGTCCCGGTTCTTCACCGGCTTGCCGTCGGCGGTGCGCCAGTTGCGCCGCTTCCAGCCGGGCATCCATTCGCTGATGCCTTTCTGCACGTATTGGGAATCGGTGTGGACCTCAACTTTGGACGGGCGCTTGAGCGATTCCAGCGCGCGGATCACCGCGGTCATTTCCATGCGGTTGTTGGTGGTGTTGGGCTCGCCCCCGCTGATTTCCTTGCGGTGTCCGCCCGCCACCAGCAGGGCACCCCAGCCGCCGGCGCCAGGATTGCCCTTGCAGGCGCCATCGCTGTAGATATGAATGGTGTCAGCGTTCACGACGGACCCGATACTGTTTGAGATTGACCACTTTGGCCGCAGGCGACAACAAACGTTGTGCCACCGGCGTGCTCCATTGCGGCAGGATGATGTTCATGCCCTGCACGCGCTTGACCGCCTGCAGGAAATACACGCCACCACCCATCGCCCACCAGCGGTCGCCGGCGGGCTCCATGAAACGCAGGCGGCGCAGCCAGTTCTCGCGGTTGACCGGCGGCCGGTAGCAGCACATGCTGCCCGCCGCCACTTCGAGCCCCAGCAGCGCCATCCAGTCCTTCACCCGCGAAATGTTCAGGAAGCAGCCATTCCACGGATAGCCGCGCTCGCCGCCCTGCAGCCTGCGCGCCAGCCCCCACAGGCTGCGCGGGTTGAATCCGGCCAGCACCAGCCGGCCTTCCGGGCGCAGCACGCGCTCGGCCTCGCGCAGCACCTGGTGCGGGTTGGAACTGAATTCCAGCACATGCGGCAGCAGCAGCAGATCGAGCGACTGGCTCTCGAACGGCAGGAACATGGGATCGGCCCGCACCTGGGCAGGCGTCTCCACCGCACACGTCACGCGCAGCGGGATGCGGCTGTTGCGCAGGAAATCGATTTCCGGCAACCCGACCTGCACCGCGTTGAAGCCGAACACATCCGACACGGCATGGTCGAAGTAGCGCTGTTCGCGAAACAGCAAGTGTTGCCCGAGCGGGGTTTCGAACCATCCGGCATTCAGCTTGGATAACATAGTCCCTCCTCCTGTCTGGCAGCACCCATCATGTTGACACTCATTCCCCTGCCCGCGTTCGACGACAACTACATCTGGGTCTGGCACGACGGCCGGCACGCCGTCGCGGTGGACCCCGGCGATCCCGCGCCGCTGATCGCCTTCCTCGATGCGCATCGGCTCAGCCTGACCGCTGTCCTGATCACCCACCATCACCGCGACCATACTGGCGGCAACGTCCTGCTGCGTCAACGCTACGGCTGCGCCATCTACGCACCCGACAACCCCGACATTCCCGCCGTCACCCACGTCCTGCGCGGCGGCGATTCGGTGCACATCGCCGAGCCGGATCTGCATTTCGAGGTGCTGGCCACCCCGGGCCACACGCTCGACCACATCAGCTATGTCGGCCACGGCAGTCTGTTCTGCGGCGATACCGTGTTCGGGTGCGGCTGCGGGAAACTGTTCGAAGGCAGTCCCGCGACGATGGCCGCAAGCCTCGACGCCATTCTAGCGCTGCCCGATGCTACCCGGGTCTGCTGCGCGCACGAATACACCCTCAGCAATATCGACTTTGCCAAGACCATCGATGGCGCCAATCCGGCGCTGCTCGCGCGCGAACGGTCCGACCGTGCCCTGCGCGCACAGAATCGCCCCACCCTGCCTTCGACCCTGGCGCTCGAAAAAGCCACCAATCCCTTCCTGCGCTTCCATGATCCCGGCTTGACGGCCTTTGCCAGCCGTTATCTGAATCGCCCGCACCCTGGGCCGGCCGAGGTATTCGGCGCGATTCGCGCCGCCAAGGATGCCTGGGACGGTTGACCAACCCCCTCCTGCCCCTTAGGATGAGGAGGTTATTGAGTACGGGAGACCGTCTTTGCCCGGAATCAAATTGGCTGAAATCAAATCAAACCTGCTCAGCCTGGCCATCCTTGCGGCGCTCTCCATCCCGTCGGTGCAAGCGGCGGAGACTGGCGCCGGAATCCAGACGCTGGAATGGGACGTCAACACGGACAGCGACACGTCCGCCAGCGAACCCACAGCCGAAGCCGCCAGTACGGACGACGTCTGGCAACGCATCCGCAGCGGGTTCAAGATCGAAGACGATGCGTCCAGGAACCCGCTCGTCGCCCTTCATGAAGCCTGGTATGCGGCGCGGCCGGAGTATGTGCGCCGCATGATCGAGCGCTCGCGCCGCTACCTGTTCCATATCGTCCAGGAAGTCGACCGCCGCGCGATGCCGATGGAAATCGCCCTGCTGCCGATGGTCGAAAGCGCGTTCAACCCGACTGCGGAATCCGCTTCCGCGGCGTCGGGCATCTGGCAGTTCATGCCGTCGACCGGCCGCCACTACGGGCTCAAGCAGAACACCTGGTACGACGGTCGCCGCGATTTCACCGCCTCCACCGAGGCCGCGCTCGACTACCTGGGCAAGCTCTATCTCGATTTTGGCGACTGGAAACTGGCGCTCGCCGCGTACAACTGCGGCGAGGGGTGCGTTGCCCGCGCCATCGAGAAAAACATCCAGCAGGGCCTGCCCACCGATTACGCCAGCCTGCCCCTGCCCAGCGAGACCCGGAATTACGTTCCCAAACTGCTCGCCATCAAGAATCTGGTGAGCAACCCCGAGCAGTACGGCATCGCCATCGACGCACTGCCGAATCAGCCCTACTTCAATCAGGTCACCGTCCAGGCCTCCATGGACATCCGCTCCGCCGCGCGGCTGGCGGGCATGAGCAGCGATGAATTTTTCGCCCTGAACGCCGCCTTTCCGCGCAAGCTCATCCGTTCCGACACACCGGTCAACCTGCTGGTGCCCGTCGACAAGGCCGACACCTTTCAGCGCAACCTGGAAATGGGCAACTGGGACTCCTGGCAACCCTACACGGCGCGAAAGGGCGAGCGCCCCGACGCCATCGCCCAACGCTTCCGCGTCAGCCTGGCCCGACTTGAAGAACACAACCTGTTTCACCTGAAGCGCGGCAAGCTGGTGCGCAACCAGACCATCCTGGTGCCGGTCCGGAACCGTGGCGAGCTCGTGGCAGCAAACGACGGCGCCCCGGCGCGGCTTGAAGTGCAACGCGGCGACACCCTGTTCGGCATCGCCCGCCGCTATGGTCTGACTGTCGCCGAGCTCGCCGACGCCAACCCCGGCCTCAATGGTCGCCTCACGGCCGGCCAGCGCCTGCGCCTGCCTTCCGGGGCACAAGAAGACCAGGGGCGCGCGATCATACAGCGCATTGCCTTCTCGCCCCGTGTTGCGGACGCCTCAGGGCCGACGCACTATACCGTCCGGCGCGGCGACACCCTGGGCACCATCGCCCAGCGCTTCCATGTCAGCCTGGCCGACCTCAAGGGATGGAATCCGGTTTTCAAGAAACACAGCTTGGTTCGCGCGGGTCAGAAGGTCGTCGTCAGAAAACCCTGAGACATACCGGGTCAGTCCGATTCGGGCGGTTCGTCCGACTTGTCCGACATCACCAGCGCCATCCCCACCGCGGCCAGCACCATCCATATCACCACAGCCCAGATGCCCAGCGCATCGGAAAGCGGCCCCATGAACAACAGGGTCACCATCGCCACGGCCAGGATGCCGTTGCCGAGCCAGAAATTTCGACTGTGTTTGGCGGTTTTCAATGCGCACTCCGTTTCGGAAAAACTTAAGCCTGCCCCGCCACCCAGTGGCAGCGTACCCAGTGCCCGCCGCCCAGTTCGGTCTGCCCGGGATAGGTCTGCCGGCACACCGCGCCGGCCTGCGGGCAGCGCGGGTGGAAAGGGCAGCCGGTCGGCGGATCGAGCGGCGACGGCTGGTCGCCGGCGAGGCGGATGACGCCCTGCCCGATCTGCGGCTCGATGCGCGGCACCGCGCTCACCAGCGCCTGCGTGTAGGGATGGCGCGGTGCGCGCAGCACCCCGGCAGCCGGACCCTGCTCGACGATACGCCCGAGATACATCACCGCCACGTCGTGCGCCAGATACTCCACCACGGCGAGATTGTGCGTGATGAACAGGTAGGCCAGGCCCAGCTCTCCCTGCAGGTCCTTCAGCAGATTGAGGATCTGCGCCTGCACCGACACGTCGAGCGCGCTGGTCGGCTCGTCGCAGATCACCAGGCGGGGCGACACCGCCAGCGCCCGTGCGATCGCGATGCGCTGCCGCTGGCCGCCGGAAAACGCATGCGGGTAGCGGCCGCCCGCATCGTCCGGCAGCCCGACCTGGCGCAGCAGCCGGGTCACCGCGTCGCGCCGCGCGACCGCGGCGCCCACGCCCAGCGCGTCCATGCCCTCGAGCAGGATGTCCATCACCCGCATGCGCGGATTGAGCGAACTGAACGGATCCTGGAATACCATCTGCGCCTGCCGCCGCAGGGTGGACGCATTCTTCGCGGTGACAGTCTCGCCGCCCAGCACGATGGTGCCCGCAGCCGGTTCGATCAGCCGCAGCAAGGCCTTGCCCACCGTCGTCTTGCCGCAGCCTGATTCGCCCACCAGCGCCAGCGTACGGCCGGCCTCGATCGCCAGGCTCACGTCGTCGACGGCGCGCACATGGCCCACCGTGCGCTGGATGAACCCGCGCCGGATCGGGAAATGCACCTTCAAGCCCTCCACCTGCAGCAGCGGCTGCGGGACGTGCTCCGCCACGATATGGGGGACCCGTTCACGCACGCTGCCCGCCGGCAAGGTGCCTACCAGATGACACCGCACCCGCTGGCCGCCAAAATCCTGCCAGCCGGGCGGCTCCGTGCGGCAGCGCGCGATCGCGAACGGACATCGCGGCGCAAAGCGGCAGCCGCGCAGCGTGCCGTCGAGCCGCGGCACCTGGCCGGCGATCGTGGCCAGCCGCCCGCCGTCGCCGGGTCGCGGCAAGGCCTCGAACAGCATGCGGCTGTAGGGATGCTGCGGCGTCGCGAAGAACGCGTCGCGAGCGCCCTCCTCCACCAGCTCGCCGGCATACATCACGCCCACGCGGTCGGCATTCTCGGCCACCACGCCAAGATCGTGCGTGATCAGCAGCATCCCCATCCGGCGTTCGGCGCGCAGGCGGCGCAGCACGTCGAGCACCTGGGCCTGGATGGTCACGTCCAGCGCCGTCGTCGGTTCGTCGGCGATCAGCAGTCCGGGCTCGCCCGCCAGCGCCATCGCGATCATCACGCGCTGGCGCAGGCCGCCCGACAGCTCGAACGGATAGGTGTCGAGCCGCCGCGCCGCATCCGGCACGCCCACGGCATCGAGCAGGGCCCGGGCCGCGTCGCGTGCTGCCTGCCCGCCGAGGTCCTGATGCAGGGCCAGCGTTTCGCCGATCTGGTCGCCCACCTTGAGGACGGGATTCAGCGCCAGCATCGGCTCCTGAAACACCATCGCCATCCGCCCGCCGCGCACGCGCCGCATGTCGCGCTCGGGCAAGGCCAGCACATCGGTCTCGCCCAGGCGCACATCGCCCGACGCGATGCGGCCGCCATCCGGCAGCAAACGCATCAGCGACAGGGCCGTCATCGACTTGCCGCAGCCCGATTCTCCCAGCAGGGCGTAGGTCTCGCCCGCCACGACATGGAACGACACGCCGTCGACCACGCGTGCCACGCCGATTTCAGTGACGAGATCGCGAACCACGAGCAGCGGTTTCATCGCCGTCCTCCCGTGCGCGGGTCGAATGCGTCGCGCACGCCGTCGGCAAACAGGTTGGCGGCCAGCACCAGCGTGAACATGAAGGCGAACGCCGCGCCGAGTTGCCACCAGACGACGGGCTCGCGCGCCAGCTCGAGGCGCGCGCCGTTGATCATGTTGCCCCAGCTGTACATGCTGGGATCGACCCCGACGCCAACGTAGGACAGCACCGCCTCGGCCAGCACCAGGCCCGAGAAATCCAGCACGATCGAAATCAGCACGAGATGGAACACGTTGGGGAAGATGTGGCGGCTGATGATGCGTGCGTGCGACACGCCGAACGCCCTCGCCGCCTCGACGTAATCAAGCGTGCGCAGTTTGAGCGATTCGCCGCGCAGCAGGCGGGCGAGCCCGGTCCAGCTGGTCACGCCCATGATGAGGCACAGCGCCAGCAAACGAATGTCGGCGCGCGCCGCCGCGGTGTCGAACAGCTCCGGATGGGCTTCGATCGCGACCTGCACGATGAGCACGGACGCCGCGATCAGCAGCACGCCCGGGATCGAATTCAGCACGGTGTAGGCGTACTGGATGACGTCGTCGACCCAGCCCCGGAAATAGCCTGCCGCAATCCCCAGCACGATCGCAAGCGGCAGCGTGACCAGCGTGGTGAGCGTGCCGATCACCAGACCGGTGCGGATGCTCTTGAGCGCGATGTACAGCACATCCTGTCCGACCTTGTCGGTCCCGAAGACGTGGTAAGCCGCGGCGAGATGGAACGTCGCCGTCCCCAGCATCAGCATCAGCGCCAGGGTCAGCACGACCGTTCGTCCAGGCCAGCCGAGACGGCCCGTTCCCCAGACAGACAGCCACTCACCGAACGCCATGCCGCGATGGCGCGTCTGCCAGGCGGCAAGCAGGCCGAACAGCAGCAGGCTGGCCGCCAGCCCCTGCGCCAGGCCGAGGATCACGCGCCGGACAAGATCCGGCACGCGCGCATCGGCCTGCTTCAGTTGCGCGCCGCCGTATTTCAGGCGCGGATACGCCCGCACGGTTGCGCCGCCACGCTCGATGAATTCCTTGGCGTAGAGCTGCATCGCCAGCGGCGCGGAATAGGTCTTTTCCTGCTGCGTGCGCAGCTTGCCCACCAGCGCGTCGAATGCGGACAGCACCTCGACCGAGTATTGCGGCCTGTCGGGCGGACTGTCGCTGAGCCGCTCGCGGTAATGCAGCGAATCGAGCAGGCCGATGGTCACGAACACGGCCAGCACCAGCGCCGCCCCCATCGCCATGGGGCGCCGCGCCACGGCCGCCCAGGGTGCGCGCAGGTGTGGCTGCCGCCGGATGAACCACACCAGCGCCAGCACCGCCGCCAGCAGCGCGAAGATCAGCGCATCGGTCCACAGGATCACCGGCAAGACCTTGAATGCGCCGAGGCTCATTGCAGCCGCACCCGCGGATCCACCCACGAATAGGAGATGTCGGTGAGGATGAGCCCGGCGATGTAGAGGAAGGAACCGAGGAACACCATCGCGCGCACCACCGCGAAATCCTGGGCCTGGATCGCGTCGATCGTATAGCTGCCGAGCCCGGGGATGCCGAAGAAGGATTCGGTGATGAGGCTGCCCATGAACAGCAGCGGCAACACCACCACGGCACCGGTCAGGATCGGGATCATGCCGTTCTTCAGCACGTGACGGAACAACACCCGCGCTTCGCTCAATCCCTTGGCACGCGCGGTGCGCACATAGTCCTTGCCGATTTCCTCGAGAAAGATCGTGCGGTACCAGCGCGCGCCGCTGCCGAGCCCCGCCGCCACGCTCACCAGCACCGGCAGCAGGATGAATTTGAAACCGTCGATGCCGCCTGCATAGCCCGAGATCGGCAGCAGATTCCATAGCTTGGCAATGAAATACTGCCCCGCGATGATGTAGAACAGTCCCGAGATCGACATCAGCACCACGCATAGGACCACCCCCCACAGGTCGAGGTAGGTGGAACGGAAAAACACCATCAGCAACGCGAAGGTGATGTTGGCCATCAGCCCGATCACGAACACCGGCAGTGCGATCGCCAGGCTCGGCCCCATGCGGGTGCGAATTTCGTTGGCGATGTCGCGTCCGTCGTCGCCCTTGCCGAACTTGAATGCGAACATTGACGCCGAGTGCCGGAAGAAGATCGTGTCGGTGAACCGTGCGCTGCCGGTCGCCTGGGCATTCAGCAGCAGCGGCTTGTCGTAGCCGTGCTCGACCTTCCAGCGCGCGATCGCCTCGGGCGTCACGTGCTTGGCGCCGAGCTGCAGCCGCGCCATGTCGTCCGGCGTATTGACGACGAAGAACAGGGCGAAGGTCAGCAGGTTGACCCCGATCAGGATCGGGATCGCGTAGAGAAGGCGGCGCAGGATGTAGGCGAGCATCAGGCCACTTTCCGTTCATGCCTGCGCCAGGCGATCACCGCCGGCGCAATCGCTGCCGCCAACACGGCGAACAGCAAGACGATCGGCCACAGCACGGGCCGGTTCCATTCCTTACGCCGGGTTGCGCGCAGGCCCGGATCGATACGGCGGTACTTGAGCGTGTTGTTGGCCATCAGGTTGGGCTTGACGTTATGCACCCAGCCATGTGTCAGGCCGAAGGATTTGGGGTAATAGGCGAAGATCCACGGCGCGTCGCGGCGCACGATATCGAGCATGGCGTCGATCACCCGCTGGCGTTCGGGGCCGTTGTCCATGTCCTTCATGCGCTCGAACAGGCGGTTGAATTCGGGATTGTCGTAGTTGGCGGCGTTCTCGCCGCCGCTGGCCACTTTCCTGTTCGGCCCATAGAGCAGGAAAAAGAAGTTCTCCGGATCGGGATAATCGGCGTTCCAGCCCCATTCGAACAACTGGGCGTTGCCCTTGCGCATCTTGTCCTGGAAACGGTTGTAGTCGGTGCCGCGCACGACCAGCTGCACGTTGAGCTTGTCGAGCTGCTTCTTCATCCAGTCGAGCCGCGACTTGGCGTCGGGGCCGCTCGCCATGGTGTCGAAATACAGGACCAGCGGCGCGCCGGTCCTGGCGTTGCGGCCATTCGGATACCCTGCCTCGGCCAGCAGCTGCTTCGCCACCTCGATGGAACGGCGCACGATCCGGCCTCCCCGGTTTTCATATACATACGGATTCAGCCCCGCCACGCCGTCGACATAGCCGAACAGTCCGGGCGGGATCGGTCCCTGCGCCGGGATGCCGCGGCCGTTGAGGAAAATGGAAATGAATTCGTCGTAGTCGAACGCGATGGAAATCGCCTGCCGCAGCTTGCGGCGGTCTTCTCCCAGCCCCCCCACCACCGGGTCGAGCATGTTGAACCCGACGTACCAGATCGACGCCGCCACGGTGGTGATCAGGTGGATGTCCTTGCCGCGCATGCTGTCGGTCAGCTGCGGAGCGCCGCCGGATGAAAACTGAATGGCCTGGTCGAAGCTGTCCGAACTGATCCCCGAACTGTCGTAGTAGCCCTGCAGAAACTTGCTCCAGTAGGGGATGGTTTCCTTTTCCAGGCTGAACACGGCCTCGTCCACAAACGGCAGCGGCTTGCCGGCGTCCGCCAGCAACCCTGCCTGCCGGTCTGCCGCATCGCCGTCCACGGGATAGGTTTCGCCGTGGTAGTAGGGGTTCTTCTTCAGGACCATGCGGCGGTTGGGATCGTTCTCTGAAAGATAATAGGGGCCGGTGCCGACCGGCTGCCAGTCGAGCGTAAGATTCCTGTCCGCCATCCCGGGCTGTGCGTAGAAGACGTCCGCCTCCCACGGCACCGGCGCGAAAAAAGGCATCGCCAGCCAGTAGATGAACTGCGGATATTTACCCTTGATATGAATGCGATAGGTGTAGCGGTCCACCACTTCCGCACCCGCGAGCGGGAAATCGTTCAGGTTCAGTTCGGCATCGGGATGGGCCCTGGACGCCTTTTCCAGGGCGTCCCCCAGCGCCTTGAGGCCGACGATGTGCTCGGACATCAGCCCGAAGATCGGCGAACTCAAACGGGGATTGGCCAGCCGCTTGATCTGGTAGACATAGTCGGCCGCGACCAGTTCGCGCGTGCCCGTGTGCCTGAAATCGCTGATCCGCGTCTTGCCCCCAACGGCCGCGGCATCCATCGCATGATAAAAATAGCGGCCCGCTTCGTCGCGCGCAAATGCCGGGTGCGGCTGGTAGCGGATACCTGGGTGGATGCGGATTTCGTACACGCTTTCGGCGATGGCTGAAGACGGCGCGTCGTCGGCAAGCGTCTTGCCTGCCGCATCGACATACCACGGCCTGGGCACGGCCTCGGCCGTCAGTGGAATCAGCGTGTAGGGACGCTTGAGAAAGTGGTATTGCAGCGGCGGCTCGTATATCTGTCCGGTGAATTCGACTTCGTTCGAACTGTAGGAGCGCGCCGGATCGAGATGCTTGGGGCGTTCGGAAAACGCGCTGTACAAGACATTGGCACGCGCATCACTGCCGGGATAGGGATTGTTCCAGTTGTCGGTGCAGCCCGCCAGCAGGCTCAGGCCGATCGCCAGCAGACCAAGCTTCGATAAAATTGCCCCGATGCGCACCATGGCGCCAGTGTACCCAAGCGCGCCGCCAACGTCAGCCGTTATAATCCGGCTCTACTCAACTCTTTTCTCGAGACCATCATGGGATTTCTTGCAGGAAAACGCTTGCTGATCACCGGCGTGATATCCAACCGTTCCATCGCCTACGGTATCGCCTCGGCATGCAAGCGCGAGGGCGCCGAGCTGGCCTTCACCTACCAGGGTGAGCGCATCAAGGATCGCGTCACCGAATTCGCCAGCGAGTTCGGCTCCAGCCTGGTGTTTCCGTGCGACGTCGGCAGCGACGAGCAGATCGACGCGCTGTTCGTCGAACTCGGCAAGCACTGGGACGGCCTCGATGGCCTGGTTCATTCGATCGCGTTCGCGCCGAAGGAGGCCCTCGCCGGCGATTTTCTTTCCGCGGTCACCCGGGAAAACTTCCGCATCGCGCACGACATCAGCTCCTACAGCTTCGCCGCGCTGGCCAAGGCCGCGCTGCCGATGATGGAGGGCCGCCAGGCGGCGCTGCTGACGCTATCCTATCTGGGCGCGATCCGCTCCGTCCCCAACTACAACGTGATGGGACTGGCCAAGGCCAGCCTCGAATCCAGCGTCTACTACATGGCGCAAAGCCTCGGCCCCAAGGGTATCCGCGTCAACGCCGTGTCGGCCGGCCCGATCAAGACGCTGGCTGCCAGCGGTATCGCCAACTTCGGCGAGAAGCTCGACATCGTCGCCAAGAATGCGCCGCTGCGCCGCAACGTCACCATCGAGGAAGTCGGCAACGCTGCCGCCTTCCTGCTCTCCGATCTGGCCTCCGGCATCACAGGCGAAATCACCTACGTCGACGCCGGCTTCAACTCCACTGCCGGCGCCGAATGATCGCCCGCCATGCCAACAAAAAACGCGCCGTTACGGCGCGTTTTTTGTTGGCTACAGACTACTGGCTCATCTGCCCTCGATCGCATTCGGCTTGATCGTCACTTTCTGCCCCGCCGTGATCAGTGCAAGCATCGCCTTCATGTCCGCACGCTGCTGCGCCTGGGTCAAGCCGGACGAAATCGACGCCAGCAGCCTGGAATCCGGCGCAGGCGCCTCCACCACGCGGCTCACCCGCACGATTCGATAGGAGCCGTCGGGTCGAACGAACCCGGTGTAGGCCGGCAGCTTGTCGGTATTCGCGCGGAACACCGCCTTGATGCCTGCCGCATCCAGTTCGGCGAACGGCTGACGCCCCACCACCTTGAAAGCCGACCAGCTCAGGCCCGCTTCCTGGCCATTTTCCAGCGCCTTGATGGTCGCCTCGCCCTTTTGCGCCAGCAGCTTCGCACGCTGCCCGGCTTGCAGCCTGGCCTCGATCGCGGCCGAGACCTCGGCCAGCGGACGCAGGCGCGCCGGACGATGATCGACTACCCGCGCCGCCACCAGCATGCCGGGCTGCACTTCGATGGCGTCGGTATTCTGCTTCGACTTGATCGATTCCGGGCTGAAAAGCGCAGCCGACAAGGCGGCGTTGTTGAACGGCGCCGGCGCCGTCTTGGCGCTCATCCAATCAGTCCGCTTGATGGCGAGCTTGGCTGCCGTGGCGGCAGGCTGAAGGGAGTTCGCGTTCTCATACACCAGATTGCTGAAGTTGTCGGCCAGGTCCGCAAACAGTTTCTGCGCCTGCTGCTTGCGCAGTTCATCGACGACTTCGGCGCGCACCTCGTTCAGCGGCGCAGTCCTGGCCGGCTGGATCCCATCCAGCCGGATGATGTGATAGCCGAAATCGCTTTCCACCGGCCCACGGATCTCGTTGGGCTTCATGCTGAACACGGCGTCTTCGAACGGCTTGACCATCATGCCGCGCGCAAAGCTTCCCAAGCTGCCTCCCTGCGCCGCGGAACCCGGATCCTGCGACTCGGTGCGCGCCAGTTCGGCGAAACGCTCCGGCGATTTCTGCAGAATCCGATACAGCTCGGTCGCCTTCGCCTTGGCCTTCGCACGGGTCGCCGCATCGGCGCTCTTATCCACGGCAATCAGGATGTGGCTCGCGCTGCGCTGCTCGGGCCGCCCGAATTTCGCCGCATTGGCCGCATAGTAGTCCGCCACGGCCTTGTCGCTCACCGCAATGCCTGCTTCCACGCCTGCCCTGTCGAGCACCAGATATTCGGCGCGGATCTGCTCGGGCTCGGTAAATTCGGCCTTGTGCGCCGCGTAATCGCGTTCCACATCGGCTTGCGTCACCTTGACCTGTGAGGCAACCGTGGAGGCCGGCAGATCGGCCCAGGAGATTTCACGCTGCTGCGAGACCAGACGGGCGACCTGCATCAACGACGTGTTCGACGGGAAAGCGGCGAGTGTCACCGGGCTGGTCACGACATCCAGCATGAAGCCCTGGCGCAGCTCGTTTTCAAACGCCGCCGGTGTCCGGCCATTCTGGCGCAACACCGCTTCATAACGCTGCTGGGAGAATTTGCCGTCCTGCTGAAATGCCGGGATCTGCGCGAGCACGGCTGCAAGGTACGCGTCGGGGGCCAGGAATTTATTGTTCTGCGCATCCTGCAGCAACGCCTTGCGCTCGATCAGGCTGTCGAGCACCTGCTTGCGAAAATCGGCGGTCTCGGCAACCGCCGGATCGAACGAAGAACCAAGCGCCTCGCGCATGCGATCGGTCTGTGTCTGGACTTCACGCGCCAATTCCTCGCGCGAAATCCCCACGCCGCCGACCTGGGCAATCATGCCCTCGCTTCTGTCGCCTTTCATGTAGGAGTCCACGCCGAACAGGGCGAAGGTGATTGCGATCAAGGCCAGTATGACTTTGGCCAGCCAACCCTGCGCATGCTTGCGGATTGCTTCGAGCACGGTCTTTTACTCCGGAAAAAAAAACGTCAACGCGAATTTTCGCGCACTTTGCGCCTCGCGTCTCGCCCAACTGCGATTAAATGTAGCGGCCCAAGTGCAGCGGCGGCGAGATCAACGCAACCGAAATGAAAAAAGGCGAACTTTCGTTCGCCTTTTTGGTGTTGGCGGAGTGGACGGGACTCGAACCCGCGACCCCCGGCGTGACAGGCCGGTATTCTAACCAACTGAACTACCACTCCATTGTGCTGCAAAAACCGTACTGCCCGAATGCTGGCCGCCTGTTCTTTACGAGGCTGGTGGGTGCTGAGGGGTTCGAACCCCCGACATTCGCCTTGTAAGGGCGACGCTCTACCAGCTGAGCTAAGCACCCGACAAAGACCAAAATTCTACAACATTTTTTGAGATCCTGCCAAGCGCAAAGCGGACTTTATTATTAATTGATGGCGTCTTTCAGACCCTTGCCGGCGCGGAACTTCGGAACCTTGGCGGCCTTGATCTTGATGCTTGCGCCAGTGCGCGGGTTGCGGCCGGTACGTGCGGCGCGCTTGCCGACATAGAAGCTGCCAAAACCCACCAGCGTCACCATGTCGCCCTTTTTCAGCGCCTTTTTCACGGCTTCGACCGCCGCATCCAGTGCGCGACCGGCGGCAGCTTTGGATATGTCTGCCGAGTCGGCAATGGCATCAATCAATTCGGATTTGTTCACGTGTTGTCCCCTTCACTCAGTGGCACAGGAAAACCCTGTGGCCGCTTTTATAGCAACCCGCAAAACCTTGTGTCAAGCGGTTTTCCGGGCAGTTGCCAAAAAAATCCCGCGACTGGCGCGGGATTCGAGCGGGTGGTTGGAAAATACCTAGTGTTTGAGCGCCGCGGCGGACGTTCCCTCTTCTTCTGGCACAGCAATTGCCGGTGCGTCCGCCTCGGGTTCGTCCTGCAAAGGTTCGGGGGCATGCTCCAGCGCGAGCTCAAGAACCTGATCGATCCACTTGACTGGATGGATATCGAGCTTGTTCTTGATGTTGTCCGGGATCTCGGTCAGATCCTTGACGTTCTCCTGCGGGATCAGCACCGTCTTGATGCCGCCACGATGCGCCGCCAGCAGTTTCTCCTTCAGGCCGCCGATCGGCAACACTTCGCCCCGCAGCGTGATCTCTCCGGTCATTGCGACGTCGGCGCGCACCGGAATGCCGGTGAGGATCGACACCATCGAGGTGCAGATTGCAATGCCCGCGGACGGGCCATCCTTCGGTGTCGCACCCTCCGGCAGGTGGATGTGGATGTCGCGCTTCTGATAGAAGTCTTCCTGGATGCCCAGCTTGCGCGAACGCGAACGCACCACGGACAGCGCGGCCTGGATCGACTCCTGCATGACTTCGCCGAGCTTGCCGGTCGTGGTCATTTTGCCGCGTCCGGGAAGCGACACCGCCTCGATGGTAAGCAGTTCGCCGCCCACCTCGGTCCAGGCCAGCCCCGTCACCTGTCCCACCTGGTTGTTCAGTTCCGCGATGCCGAAGCTGAAGCGGCGCACGCCGAGGTATTTTTCCAGGTTGCGCGAAGTGACCGAAATCTTGCTGCTCTGTTTTTTCATCAACAGGGCCTTGACGGCTTTGCGGCACACCTTGGAAATTTCACGTTCGAGACTGCGCACGCCCGCTTCGCGCGTGTAATAGCGCACGATGTCGCGGATGGCCGATTCGGCAATGGCGAGTTCGCCGTCCTTGATGCCGTTGACCTTCAACTGCTTGGGCACCAGATAGCGCTCGGCGATGTTGATTTTCTCGTCTTCGGTGTAGCCCGACAGGCGGATCACTTCCATCCGGTCCAGCAACGGGGCAGGCAGGTTGAGCGAGTTGGCGGTAGCGACGAACATCACGTCGGACAGGTCGTATTCGACCTCGATGTAATGATCCTGGAAGGTGTGGTTCTGCTCGGGATCGAGCACCTCCAGCAGCGCCGACGACGGGTCGCCGCGGAAATCCTGGCCCATCTTGTCGACTTCGTCGAGCAGGAAGAGCGGGTTCTTCACGCCGACCTTGGTCAGACTCTGCAGGATCTTGCCCGGCATCGAACCGATATAGGTGCGACGATGGCCGCGAATCTCGGATTCGTCGCGCACGCCGCCCAAGGCCATGCGCACGAACTTGCGGTTGGTCGCGCGTGCGATCGACTGGCCGAGCGAGGTCTTGCCCACGCCAGGCGGCCCCACCAGGCAGAGGATCGGCGCCTTCACCTTGTCGACGCGCTGCTGCACCGCGAGGTACTCCAGAATGCGCTCCTTGACCTTGTCGAGGCCGTAGTGATCCTGGTCGAGAATTTTCTCGGCCTTCGCCAGATCCTTGCTGATCTTGGTCTTCTTCTTCCACGGCAGGCCGACCATCGCTTCGATGTAACTGCGAATCACCGTGGCCTCGGCCGACATCGGCGACATCATGCGCAGCTTTTTCAGCTCGCCCATCGCCTTGGCTTCGGCCTCCTTGGACATGCTGGCCTGCTTGACGCGCTTTTCCAGCTCTTCCAGTTCGGCCCCTTCCTCGATATCGCCGAGTTCCTTCTGGATCGCCTTGACCTGTTCGTTCAGGTAGTACTCGCGCTGGCTTTTCTCCATCTGGCGCTTGACGCGACCACGGATGCGCTTTTCCACCTGCAGGATGTCGAGTTCGCCTTCCAGCAGGCCGAGCAGATGTTCGAGGCGCTTGTTGACGCCGATCATCTCGAGCACCTCCTGCTTCTGCTCCAGCTTCAGCGGCAGATGCGCAACGATGGTATCGGCCAGACGGCCACCTTCGTCGATGCCCGACAGCGAGGTGAGGATTTCCGGCGGAATCTTCTTGTTCAGCTTGACGTACTGGTCGAACTGGGTCAGCAGGGCGCGGCGCATGGCTTCCACTTCCACCAGTTCCTCGCCCTCGGCGGGCAGCACTTCGGCGCGCGCGGAAAGATGGGTGCCGACGTCGCTCACGTCCAGCACGCGGGCGCGCTGATTGCCCTCGACCAGGACCTTGACCGTGCCATCGGGCAGTTTCAGCATCTGCAGGACAGTGGCCACGCTACCGGTAGCGTAGAGGTCTTCCGGGGTGGGATCGTCCTGCGCGGCGGTCTTTTGCGCGACCAGCAGGATGCTCTTGCCGGATTCCATCGAGGTTTCCAGCGCCTTGATCGATTTGGGGCGGCCGACGAACAGGGGGATGACCATGTGGGGAAACACCACCACGTCCCTAAGCGGCAACAGCGGCAGATCAACCTGTTCCTTGGATATGTTGTCGCTCATCATGATTTCCTGGTAAGGGTTGAGGAAAGGATGCGCGGCATGTCAACCACGCTCATCCACAGTTGGGGGGCATAGTTTGGAATTCAAGATGGCTGACAGGTTCCCCATCAGCCATTCAGGTTCAAGCGCCGGCGGCCAGCGGCTGGTCGCCCTGATCGGAGTAAATCAGCAAGGGCTTTCCGTCGCCGCTGATCAGACCATTGTCCACCACCACCTTGCTGACCCCTTTGAGGGAAGGGAGGTCGTACATGGTATCGAGCAGGGCGTGCTCGATGATCGAGCGCAGGCCGCGCGCACCCGTGCGGCGCGCCAGCGCCCGCTTGGCGATGGAGTTCAGCGCGTCTTCGCGGAACTCAAGCTCGACGCCTTCCATCTTGAAGAGCTTGACGAACTGCTTGGTCAGCGCATTCTTCGGCTCGGTCAGGATCTGCACCAGGGCGGCCTCATCCAACTCGTCCAGGGTCGCGACAACCGGCAAACGTCCGACAAATTCCGGGATCAGGCCGTATTTGATCAGATCCTCGGGCTCGACCTGATGCAGCAACTCGACATCGCGCTTGGTATCGTCGACGTTCTTGACCTGGGCGCCGAAGCCGATGCCGCCCTTTTCGGTTCGGCCGCGGATGACCTTCTCCAGGCCGCTGAATGCGCCGCCGCAGATGAACAGGATGTTGCTGGTGTCGACCTGCACGAATTCCTGGTTCGGATGCTTGCGCCCGCCCTGCGGCGGAACCGAAGCGGTCGTGCCTTCGATCAGCTTCAGCAGCGCCTGCTGCACGCCCTCGCCGGAGACGTCGCGGGTGATCGACGGGTTGTCGGCCTTGCGCGAAATCTTGTCGATTTCATCAATGTAAACAATGCCCTGCTTGGCCTTGTCGACATCGTAGTCGCATTTCTGCAGCAGCTTCTGGATGATGTTCTCGACATCCTCGCCGACATAACCGGCTTCGGTCAGGGTGGTGGCGTCCGCGATCACGAACGGCACGTTCAGCAGGCGCGCCAGCGTCTGCGCGAGCAGGGTCTTGCCCGAGCCGGTCGGCCCGATCAGCAGGATATTGCTCTTGGCCAGTTCGACGTCGCCGCTACCGGCGTTGCTGCGCAGGCGCTTGTAATGGTTGTACACCGCCACCGCCAGCGCTTTCTTGGCCTGGCTCTGGCCGATCACGTACTGATCAAGGATGTCGCTGATCTCGTGCGGCGTGGGCAGGTCGGAACCCGCCCCCTTCTGGCTGTCGGCCTGCTGGATTTCCTCGCGGATGATGTCATTGCACAGTTCGACGCATTCATCGCAGATGAACACCGACGGCCCAGCAATCAGCTTGCGCACCTCGTGCTGGCTCTTGCCGCAGAAGGAGCAGTAAAGAAGTTTGTCGCCCGAGCCTTTGTCTGCCATGCCAGTTCCTTGCTTAATTGCCAGATGCTTCGATGCGGCTGGTCAGTACCTTGTCGACCAAACCGTACTTCACCGATTCGTCCGCACTCATGAAGTTGTCGCGATCCGTGTCACGATCGATCTCTTCCAGCGTCTTCCCGGTGTGCTTCGCCAGCATGTCGTTGAGGCGCGCTTTCAGATAGAGAATTTCCTTGGCGTGGATCTCGATGTCCGACGCCTGGCCCTGGAAACCGCCCAGCGGCTGGTGGATCATCACGCGCGAGTTCGGCAGGCAGTAGCGCTTGCCCTTGGCGCCTGCGGTCAGCAGGAAGGCCCCCATGCTGGCCGCCTGGCCGATGCACAGGGTGGACACGTCCGGCTTGATGAACTGCATGGTGTCGTAGATCGCCAGGCCGGCCGATACCGAGCCGCCGGGCGAGTTGATGTAGAAGTAGATGTCCTTGTCGGGGTTTTCCGACTCGAGGAACAGCATCTGCGCGACCACGAGGTTGGCCGTCGCGTCGTTCACCGGGCCGACCAGGAAAATGACCCGCTCCTTGAGGAGGCGCGAGTAGATGTCGTAGGCGCGCTCGCCACGGCCGCTCTGTTCGACGACCATGGGCACCAGCCCCAGACCCTGGGGTTCGAAGGAATTCCGTTCAAAATCAATGTGCATCAGGCACGTCCCATCAATTCTTCAAAAGAGGTTGTCATGTCTTCCACTTGGGCCTGACCTTCGACCCATGCTACCACATTCTCTTCCAGCGCCAGGGACTCGATCTCCTGCATCCGTTCCGGGCTCTGGTAGTACCACTGCACCACCTGTTCCGGCTCCTCGTAGCTCTGCGCCTGCTCCTGGATCAGGCTGCGGATCTGTTCGGGCTGGGCCACCAGCTTGTGCGCCTGCACGATCTCGGCGAGGATCAGCCCCAGGCGAACCCGGCGCTCGGCCTGTCCTGTAAACATATCGGCAGAGAGCTTCATGGTCTGAACCCCACGCGACTGCATATCCGCTTCCGTCATTTTCATCAGACGCTCGGTTTCCATCGCCACCAGGCTCTGCGGCAGATCCAGCGTGCTTTTCCGCAGCAGCAGTTCCATGGCCTGCTCTTTCAGCTTCGTCTGGACGCGACGCTTCGCTTCACGCTCCAGATTGGACTTCACCTCGGCCTTGAGTTTCTCGACGTCGCCGTCTTCGACCCCCAGCGCCTTGGCAAATTCCGCATCCACCGGCGGCAGCACCGGGGCCTGCACATCCTTGACCTGTACCTCGAAGTGCGCCTGCTTGCCGGCAAGCTCCCTGGCAGCGTATTCGGCCGGGAAGGTGAGGTCGAAGCCCTTGCTGTCGCCCGCCTTGAGGCCGGTCAGGCTCTGCTCGAAATCCTTCAGCAGCCGGCCTTCGCCGATCACCGCGGCGAAGTCTTCGCCCTTGCCGCCTTCGAATGCGGCGCCGTCGACCGTACCCTGATAATCGAACCTGACCAGATCGCCCTCGATGGCAGCCCGATCGGCGGGCTCGAACGTGCGACGCTGCTTCTGCAGGACTTCCAGCGTCTTGGCCACATCGGCGTCAGTCAGGTTCACGACGGGACGGCTGATCTTGCCGCTCGAAAGGTCGTCTATCCTGACGTCAGGATAGACCTCAAAACTGGCGCTGAAAGTCATTTCCGCTGCATCAGCCTGTCCTGCTTTCGGTTCGAAGCGCGGATAACCCGCGATCTTCAACTGATGCGCCTGCACCGCCTCGCCGAAACGCATCTGCAGGGTTTCACCCAGGACCTCCTGGCGCACGCCCGGGCCATGCTGACGGGCCACGGCGGAAAGCGGCGCCTTGCCGGGACGGAAACCGTCCATCTTGACGTTGCGTGCCAGGCGCTTGAGGCGGCTTTGCACTTCGGTTTCAAACTGGTTCATGGGTACGCTGATGTCCAGGCGCCGGACCAGTCCTTCGAGAACTTCAAGATTTGCTTGCATCTAAAATACTTCCTGGCTGAATTGAGGATGGGTGAAGGGCGATAAAACGATGGTGCGAAAGGGGGGACTCGAACCCCCACGCCTTGCGGCGCTGGAACCTAAATCCA
>JAJZRE010000028.1:23328-33597 GCA_021802945.1 Pseudomonadota bacterium | reverse complement strand
GACGTCGAGACCGGTCTTCAGGCCGCCGTCGGTCTGCACCCGCACGCGGCCGCGCAGACCGTTGGCGCGCAATACCTGCTGCGCTTCACTCAAACCGAGTTCCCACGGCGAGCCGGCGTATTTGACCGACGCCAGCGGCGAGGCGCCGGTGCCGCCGTCATAGCCGGAAATGGTGATGAGGTCGGCGTAGGCCTTGGCCACGCCCGCCGCAATCGTGCCGACGCCGGGTTCGGCGACCAGCTTCACCGACACCAGCGCGTCGGGGTTGACCTGCTTCAGGTCGAAAATCAGCTGCGCCAGGTCCTCGATCGAGTAGATGTCGTGATGCGGCGGCGGCGAAATCAGCGGCGTGCCCGGCTTGCAGTGGCGCAAGGATGCGATCATCGGCGACACCTTGTCGCCCGGCAGCTGGCCGCCCTCGCCGGGCTTGGCGCCCTGGGCGATCTTGATCTGCAAGACCTCGGCATTGACGAGATAAGTCGCGGTGACGCCGAAACGGCCGGAGGCGACCTGCTTGATCTTCGAGGTCTTCACCGTGCCGTAGCGCTTGGGATCCTCGCCGCCTTCGCCCGAGTTCGAGCGGCCGCCGATGCGGTTCATGCCTTCGGCGAGCGCCTCGTGCGCTTCCGGCGACAGGGCGCCGAGCGACATGCCGGCGGAGTCGAAGCGCTTGAGGATGGACTCCAGCGGCTCGACTTCCTCCAGCGGGATCGGCGTGATGTCGCCCTTCAGCTTCATCAGGTCGCGCAGCATCGCCACCGGGCGGGTGTCGACGATCGCGGAATATTTCTTGAACTCGGCGTAGTCGCCGGTCTTCACCGCCTTCTGCAGCTGCTGCACCACGTCCGGGTTGTAGGCGTGGAACTCCTCGCCGAACATGAACTTCAAGAGGCCGCCGGCCGACAGCGGGCGCAAGGGGTTGAACGCGGTCTTGTGCAGCAGCTTCTGGTCGGATTCGAAATCGTCGAAGTTGGCGCCGGAAATGCGCGACACCGTGCCCTTCAGGCACAGCTCGACCACATCCTCGTGCAGGCCCACGCCCTCGAACAGCTGGGCGCCGCGGTAGCTCGCCACCAGCGAGATGCCCATCTTGGACAGCACCTTGTACAGGCCCTTGTCCATGCCCTTGCGGAAGTTGGACAGCGCCTTGTCGAGGTTGGGCTTGATCTCGCCGGTCTTCACGAATTCGCCGATGACCTGGTAGGCAAGGTAGGGATAGATCGCGGTCGCGCCGTAGCCGATCAGGCAGGCATAGTGGTGCGGATCGCGCACGGTGCCGGTCTCGACCACGATGTTGGCGTTGCAGCGCAGGCCGGCGGCGATCAGCGCATGGTGCACGCTGCCCACGGCGAACAGCGCGTGGATCGGCAGGCGATCGCGGGCGATGTTGCGGTCGGACAGGACGAGGATGACCTTGCCGGTGCGCACGGCGTCGACGGCGCGCGCGGTCAGCGCCCGGATCGCGGCTTCCAGCGTGGTCGCCGCCGGGTCGTAGTGCAGGTCGAGCGTGGCCGGGGCAAACGCCGGGTCGTTCAGGTTCAGCAGCTTGTCGAAAGCCTCCTTCGACAGCAGCGGGGTGTGCACTTCGACCCGGTGCGCGTGCGCCGCGGTTTCCTCGAACAGGTTGCGCTCGGGGCCGAAGCTGGTGTTGAGCGACATCACGATCGCCTCGCGGATCGGGTCGATCGGCGGGTTGGTGACCTGCGCGAACTGCTGGCGCAGGTAGTCGAAGGGCGAGCGGACTTTTTGCGAGAGCACCGCCATCGGCGTGTCGTCGCCCATCGAGCCGATCGCCTCGGCGCCGTCCTCGGCGAGCACGCGGATGATCTGGTCGCGTTCCTCGAAGCTGACGTTGAAGAGCTTCTGGTGCGTCAGCAGGCTGGCGGCGTCCATCACCGGCAGGTCGGCGTCCTGGTTGAGCGAGAGTTCCAGCTTGACCGCGCTGGCCTTGAGCCATTCGCGGTAGGGCTGCGCGCCCTTCAGTTCGTTGTCGATGTCTTCCGGCATCAGGAGACGCCCGGTCTCGAGGTCGGCGGCGATCATCTGGCCGGGCTTGACGCGGCCCTTGCGGTCGACGTTGGCGGGGTCGATCTGCCACACGCCGACTTCGGACGCGATGGTGAGGATGCGGTCCTTGGTCAGCACCCAGCGCGCGGGCCTGAGGCCGTTGCGGTCGAGCGTGCAGACGGCGTAGCGGCCGTCGGTCAAAACAATTCCGGCGGGGCCGTCCCACGGCTCCATGTGCATCGAGTTGTATTCGTAGAAGGCGCGGATGTCGGCGTCCATCGACTCGACGTTCTGCCAGGCCGGCGGGATCACCAGGCGCAGCGCGCGGAACAGTCCCGCGCCGCCCATCACCAGGCCCTCGACCATGTTGTCGAGGCTCATCGAATCCGAGCCCTTGGTGCCGACGATGGGACGGATCGCGTCCATGTCCGGGATCAGCGGGGTGACGAACTTCTGCTCGCGCGCGCGGCTCCAGTTGCGGTTGCCCTGCACCGTGTTGATCTCGCCGTTGTGCGCGAGGTAGCGGAACGGCTGCGCCAGGCGCCACTGCGGCCAGGTGTTGGTGGAGAAGCGCTGGTGGAACACCACCAGGCTGGAGGCAAAGCGGGCGTCGTTCAGGTCCGGATAGAAGCGCGGCAGGTTCTCCGGCATCACCAGGCCCTTGTAGCTGATGACGCGGCACGACAGCGTCGGCAGATAGAACACCGGATCGCTCGCTTCCAGCGCCTTTTCGGCCTGGCGGCGTCCGATGTAGAGCTTGCGCTCGAAGTCGTCCTCGCTCACGCCGGCGGGCGCGTTGACGAACACCTGCTCGAAATGCGGCAGCGATTCCAGCGCCGATTCGCCGCACACCGACGAGTCGGTCGGCACCAGGCGGAAACCGGCGACCGTGAGGCCCTGCGCTTCCAGCGCGGCCTTCAGTGTGGCGCGGGCATGCGCCTGCGGCGCCGCGTCGCGCGACAGGAACACCAGGCCGGCGGCGTAGAGATCACCGAGCTTGAAGCCAGCGTCAGCGGCCACCGCGCGCAGGAAGGCATCCGGCTTCTTGAACAGGAGGCCGCAGCCGTCGCCCGACAGGCCGTCGGCGGCGATCGCGCCGCGGTGCGTCATGCAGGCGAGCGAGCCGATCGCGTTCCGCACCAGCGTGTGGCTGGGCTGATTGTCGATCTGCGCAATCAGGCCGAAGCCGCAGCTATCCTGTTCGAAATCGGGCGAATAGAGCGTCCCGTCCAGCCAGCGTTGTCGTTCCATGGTTCCGTATGCTCAGGCAACAGCGGCCTGCCCATGGGGCAAGCCGCAAAATTCAAGCGAAAAGTGCGGCATTTTAATCCCTCAAGCCGCGTGCGGCAATGATCGCCTTCGGCAAGGCCTTGCCGCGGCAAGGGTTTAGGGCCGGACTGCCGTATCAATGGGAGTGTTGCCGACCCGGAAAATTCCTTGCCTATGCTGACAAGAGGCGCCCGCTTGGATAATTCCGCACCCACCGTTCGGGCTGAGCCTGTCGAAGCCCTGTCAAATGCCCCGCTGACCCAAACAGAGCCCATTCACTATGCTGACAGGAAGAATTTGGGGGCAGACATGAAACTTTTGAGCTGGAACATCCAATGGGGGCGCGGCATGGACGGCCGGGTCGACCTCGCGCGCGTCCTCGGGGTCATCCATCAATTGGGCGATTTCGACGTCATCTGTCTGCAGGAAGTCGCGGTCAACTTTCCCGGCCTGCCCGGCAGCCGCGGCGAGGATCAGGTTGCCGAACTCTCCACCGGCCTGCCCGGCTACACCGCGATCTATGGCGTGGCGACCGACGTGCCCGACGGCCGCGGCGGCCGCAGCCGGTTCGGCAACGCCATCTTTTCCCGCCTGCCCGTCGGCCAGGTGTGGCGGCATCTGCTGCCCTGGCCGGCCGAGCCGGACCTGCCCAGCATGCAGCGGGTGCTGGTGGAGGCGGTGGTGACAGCCGACGTCGGCCCGCTGCGCGTGATGACCACCCACCTCGAGTATTACTCGCAACGCCAGCGCGAGATCCAGATCGAGGCCATCCGCCGCCTGCATGCCGAGGCCTGCGCCATGTCGGCGCGTGTGCCTTTACCGGAAGAGAAGGGTGGCTCGTTCGAGGTGTTTCCCCGGCCCGGAGAAGCCTTGCTGTGCGGCGACATGAATTTCCGCGCCTCGGCGTCCGAGCGCGCGCAAATACTCGCCCCGTTTGCCGGCGGCGAACCCGGCTTTCGCGACGCCTGGGCGGTGCTGCATTCTGGCGAGCCCCACACCCCCACGGTCGGCATCCACCCGGTCGATTTCGTCAAGCAACCCGAATGCTTCGACTTCGTCTTCGTTACCGAAGGACTGGCGGGCCGCATCAAGGCGTACGGCATCGACGCCGCGACCGAGGCATCGGACCATCAGCCGGTGTGGGTGGAACTGGCCTGATGGGATCCCAGCGCTGGCGCGGGAACGCCGACGTACCAACCCCATCGCGCCCCGATATCGGATTACTGCTTCACGTCATCACTGGGCGTTCTTGCCGCCGCCCGTTTCGAATGCCTTGTCTGCCGCCTCTTTGGTGGCGTCAAAGGCATGACGTGCCGCATCCCGCGTTTCTTCGGCCGCTTTGCGCGCGGCCGCCGCACCGGATTGGGCCGCCTGCTTGGCGGACGCTTCGGCCTTCATCACGGCCCCCCTGGCGGCGATGGCCGCTTTTTTCGCGGACTCCTCCACCTTCTGCGCGGCCTCACGGGTTGCTGCCGACGCCTTCCGGGTGGCCACGGCGGCTTTGTGCGCAGCGAGTTCAGCGGCCTTCTCGGCATCTCGCGCCGCCTGCCTGGCCGCATCGGCGGCTTTCTGTGACGTATCGCTGACCGCCAGCTCGGCCTTTTCCATGGCCACCCTGGCGGCGTCCGCTGCCTTCCGCGTGGCCTCCCTGGCCTCGTCTGCAGCCTTCTTCGCGCTGTCCTCCGCCTTGTGCACGGAGGTTGGGATCCCTTCAGCCGGCTTCGCGGCGGGTGTTTCGGCGGCCCATACATTCGCACCGGCCATCAATGCCGACAGGATTAACCATTCTTGCAGTTTCATCGCTCTTCTCCTTGCTTTAGCGAGCAGGGGTATGTCTGCTCCGCACGTTTGCCCGGAACTACACGTTCTTGGGTTTCGCTCGTTGCTTACATGAAGACCTTCGTGCCGGATTGGAGTTTCAAAATGAGGCGCGGCAAAACTCATCATAGACGCCAGCCGGCTTATGCGTGTTATGGCCAGAAGCGAGTTTGGGTGAGCCTCGGGCGGATTCAAGGCGTCCGGCCAACAATGCGGAGACCTATGCTTCGGACTATTAGCCGGCGTGGGTGAAGCTGGTCTGAAGCTAAATTGAGCTCAGGCCAGCCCGAAATAACGCTCGAAGAATGCAGCGAGTTTATCCAATACCGACTGCTTCTTCGCCGAGTGCCCGTTGTTCTTGGAAAACCTTGAAACAGGTGGCAGTATTTTCGTGATGGCGGTGCCGGTAACCGGGATCGCCCCATCGCGGAAAGCGTTGTCGACAAAGGCGCGCGTCTCGTCGGCGTTGAGCCCCTCGTCGGCGATGATTCGCTCCAGTTCTTCGGCCTTTCTGGCCGCAACGAAAGCCAGCCATTGTGCGTCCACCTTGGCTTTCGTGGAAACGGAATCCACGAACTGCTCGATGAGGTCCTTCTTGTTGCGCAAACTGGGGCTGGCATTGATCGCGCGTTCGATGGTGGCGCGGATTTCCTTGTCTTGCCCGCTGCTTTTGGCCTTCAGGTACTTCTCGACCAACATCAGGATGTAATCGACGTTGATTTCGACCTGCTTGATCAACTCGATTTCGAACACCACGTCGTCGTTGATCGACTCCTTGTCCGCGTTCGACGTGCTGCGGAATTCGGCATACAGGTTCAGATACAGACTCTGGTAATCCTGGAAGTCGCGTTCGTTCAAAATCTCATTGCCCGCAAAATCATCGAAGGCAGTAAGGATGTTCTTCAGCCGCAAGATCGTGCCGAAGAGCTTGATGAATGCTTTTTGTGCCGCTTCGCCGACGATCACCTCGCCGAGAGGGAAACAGGCGACCAACTCCTCGATTCGCTTGCGATATTCCTTGTAATACTCGGCGTAAGGTTTTAGCAGCACGATGCCCTTGGCGTCCTTGTTGCCGAACAAGGCAAGCGCATCGTTGGTTTCCTGTTCGAGATTGCGGAAGGAAACGATGTTGCCGTAGGTCTTGACCGAGTTGAGGATACGGTTGGTACGCGAATAGGCCTGGATCAGCCCGTGCGCGCGCAGGTTCTTGTCCGCCCACAGGGTGTTGAGCGTGGTGGCATCGAAGCCGGTCAGGAACATATTGACCACGATCACCACATCCAGCTCGCGCTTCTTCAGGCGCTGCGACAGGTCCTTGTAGTAGTTCTGGAACTTGTCGGCCGAGGTGTCGAAGCTGGTGCCGAACAGGGCGTTGTAATCGGCGATGGCCGCATCCAGAAAGTCGCGCGAGCTTTGATCCAGGCCCTCAGTCTCGAACTCCTCCTCGCCCAGCAGGCCTTCGCTTTCTTCTTCGTTGGCGGTAAAGCTGTAGATCAAGCCCACCTTGAGACGCTGCGCGAGCGGAAGTTCTTTTTGTTGCTCAGCGAATTCAGCGTAGTAGCGTTTGGCGGCGTTTATGGATGCCGTGGCGAACAACGAGTTGAATCCGGTCAGTCGCTTGCCATCGTGACGATAGCTGGCGCTACGCTTTGTTTTTTGGTCGAAGTGCTCGCGGATATAACCTACGATCTGCGTAATGCGCTCTGGTGCAAGCAGTGCCCGCTCGGTGTCGATGGCCGATACCTTCTTGTCCTTGATGCGCGGTGAAGCCTTGATCGTATTGATGTAGTCGATGCGGAAGGGCAGCACGTTCTTGTCGTTGATGGCATCGACAATCGTGTAGGTGTGCAGCTTGTCGCCAAAGGCCTGCTCGGTGGTGCGGCGCAAGGGGTTGCCGCTGCTGCCCGCGTTGTTGGCGAAGATCGGCGTGCCGGTGAACCCAAACAGATGGTAGCGTTTGAATACCCGGGTGATCTCGGCATGCATGTCGCCGAACTGGCTGCGATGGCATTCGTCGAAGATCACCACCACATGCTGGTCGTAGACCGGGTGTTTCTTGTTCTTGGCCACGAAGCGGCTGAGCTTCTGGATGGTGGTGATGATGATCCGCGCGTTTGGGTCTTCCAGCTGCTTTTGCAGCACCGCCGTCGAGGTGTTGGAGTTGGCCGCGCCCTTCTCGAAGCGCTCGTATTCGCGCATGGTCTGGTAGTCCAGATCCTTGCGGTCCACCACGAACAGCACCTTGTCGATGTCCGGCAAGCCCCGCGCCAGTTGTGCCGCCTTGAAACTGGTCAGCGTCTTGCCGCTGCCGGTGGTATGCCAGATATAGCCACCGGCGGCGACGCTACCCAGTTGCCGGTGATTGGTCGCCGTGGCGATGCGCTGCAGGATGCGCTCGGCCGCGACGATCTGATACGGCCGCATCACCAGCAGCTTGCGATCCACGTCGAACACGCAATAGCGGGTCAGGATGTTGAGCAGCGTGTGCTTGGCGAAAAAGGTCTTGGTGAAGCCGACCAATTCGGTAATCGGCTGATTTTTCGCGTCGGCCCAGCAACTGGTAAACGAAAAACTGTTGGAAGTCCTGCTCCTGCTGCGTTTGCTGCGCTGCTCCGCCAGGTGGCCATCGCGCACCGTGTTGCTGTAATACTTGGTCAGCGTGCCGTTGCTGATGACGAACAGTTGCACGTACTCGAACAGGCCGCAGCCGGCCCAGAAGCTGTCGCGCTGGTAACGGTTGATCTGGTTGAAGGCCTCGCGGATGTCAACGCCCCGGCGCTTCAGCTCGATGTGCACCATGGGCAGGCCGTTGACCAGCACCGTCACATCAAAGCGGCTGGCACGTTTACCTTCGGATTCGTACTGGTTGATGACCTGCAGGCTGTTGTTGTGGATATTGGCCTTGTCGATCAGGTAAATGTTCTTGGTGGTGCCGTCGTCGCGCTTCAAAACCTGCACATGATCTTCCTGGATGCGCGCGGTCTTTTCGACAATGCCGTCGTTGGCCCCGGCAATGCAGGTACTGAAGAAGCGTTCCCATTCAGCATCGGAAAACGTCGTCTTGTTCAGCCTTTCCAACTGGCGGCGCAAATTGGCGACCAGCTCGGCCTCCGAGGTGATGGGCAGGTATTCATAGGCCTGCACCTGCAACTGCTTGATGAAGGCTTTTTCCAGCTCGGCCTCGGATTGATAGGCCGTTTCCCGCACACCCAGGAATTCGGGCAGGAATTCGGCGACGACCGTGCTCTCGCTGGAAAGCGCGATCGGCTCGTAGCGGGCGGATTTCAGCTCTTCGCTCATGCCGCAGCCACCCAATGCGCCACCGGCTGCATCAGGAAATCCTCCAGCGCGATGCCGTCGCCGCCCACCAGCAGGCTGCGCTGCGGCTTGAATGCCTGCGCGAATGCCGCCGTTCCCGGGTGGGCCTGGGGCGCGCGGCCGCTTTTCACCTCGATGGCGGTCAGCCTGCGCCCGGCCTGCACGATGAAATCCACCTCGTGATTGCGCTCGCGCCAGTAATACAGCGTGCACTCGCCGCGCATCGAGGCGTTGGCCAGGTGCGCCCCCACGGCGGATTCCACCAGCCGGCCCCAGAACTCGCGGTCTGCCCGCGCCTCATTCAGGCTGTAACCGCTGGCCGTCGTCATCAACGCGGTATTGAGCACCTGCAACTTGGGGCTGGAGCCCCGGCTGCGCGCCACGTCCCCCGCATACTTGGGCAAGCCACAGACCATGCCCGCACCTGCCAGCAACTCCAGATAATGCGCCAGCGTGGTGGTGTTGCCCGCATCCTGGAGTTGACCAAGCATCTTGGTGTAGGACAGCACCTGGCCGGAGTAGCGGCAGGCCAGTTCGAACAGCCGCCGCAGCAGGGCGGGTTTGTCCACGCGTGTGAGCAGCAGCACGTCGCGCGAGATCGAGGTCTCGATCAGGCTGTCCAGAACGTAGCGCGCCCAGCGCTCGGGTTCGGCGATCAGCGGCGCCGCGCCGGGGTAGCCGCCGTAGAACACATACTCGTCCAGCGACCAGCCAAAGGCCGCGCGCATTTCCGCCAGCGACCAGTGCGACACGGCAATGGTCTCGAAACGCCCGGCCAGGCTTTCGGTCAGCCCCTGGGCGATCAGAAGCGGCGCGGAACCGAGCAACACCACCTTGAGCGGGCGCCTGGCGCGGGTGTCCTCGTCCCACAGGCGTTTCACCGTCTCTGACCAGCCCGGGATTTTCTGGATTTCGTCCAGCACCAGCACCGCCCCCGCCGGGCCGGCGATGGACAGGCGCGCCGCCTCCCACTGCTGGGCGATCCAGTCCGCGCCGCGCAGCGTGGGCTCATCCGCGCTCGCATGACGTACCGGCACCGCCAGCGCCTGCGTGGCCTGCTGCACCAGGGTGGACTTGCCCACCTGGCGCGGCCCGGCCACCACCTGGATGAAACGGCGCGGCTCATCCAGGCGGGCCGTCAATACGGCCACCTGGGGGCGCTGGAAAGGCGTTTTCTTTTTACTCGGCATGTTGAGTATTTTTACTCAATGGATTGAGTACGGCAAGTCAGGCCGCCTCCCGGAAGGTAAGCAGGCGGTCGCGGTAGTGTTCATATTGCCGGCGGCGGGCCTTGATCTCGGCGGGCAGGCCGATGGACAGGTCGTTCACCAAAGCATCGAATTTGTCGAGGATGGAGACGATGCGCACTTGTTCTTCAAGCGGAGGAATCGGAAGTCGAATGTCTTTCAGAACATTGGCATTGAACTGTGGCTGCCCGCCCGTGCTGACCATGTTGTTCGCTTGCTGCCAATAGAAACTGCTCTGTGCAAAGTGCCAGTAGTAGCTTGGCAGTATCTCAGCCTCATTTAATCTGATGCGTATGAGGAATGAAGCATAAATCGCAGGTATGCTGTCCGTGATGAGTACAGTCTTGCCGAAGGTTGCACCGGTTCTTGCCATCAGAACATCGCCTCGCTGAACAAGATAGTCTGAGATGTCTTCGGTCGCATCGACATATTTGGCATCAACAGGTGAGAGCTTGCCCCCATCGGTGATGTCAGTAATGCGGATAAAGCGGAATTCGCCTGAGTCTGCAGCTTTGGCGGTGAATCCGTATTTGAATTTTGCAACTTCATTCAGCGTCGCCCACCTTATGCTTGCTTGCTTGCTTGCTTGCTTGCTTGCTTGCTTGCTTGC
>JAJZRE010000028.1:0-23228 GCA_021802945.1 Pseudomonadota bacterium | reverse complement strand
CGCCTCCAGCTCCGCCTCCAGCTCCGCCTCCAGCTTGCTAAACGTATCGAGCACTTTTACAACTTCCTGCTGCACGGCTATCGGCGGAGCGGGAATGCGAACCTTTCCTAAGTTCTCTGTAGATATCGCGGAAACCTTGGACGAGGAAATGTGGCGGCGAATTTGATTATGAAAGTCGTCTGTTTGAGAGAAGTAGGCTACGTACTTCGGATCAAGCGGGCTTCGGAAAGCGTATAAAGCGTCATGGATGACTACGTCTTCATCGCCAAGCCAAGCAACGGACTTCCCAATGTCCTCTACCGTTTCGCCTGCCGAAACCACGATCACATCCCCATGGCGCGCAAAGCGCAGACGAGCGGCCAATGCAGGGTTAAGGTACGAGAAAGCTTGAGTAGCCCAAGTTCCGTACTTTGTATACAGCTCACCATAGTGAATACAAGGAGTGCCCGACTCAGCCATATCGGCCTTAACAAAGCGCTTGCCTCGCGTAATTGTTCCAAGCTCAGCAAGTGTTTTCAGCGGAACACCGCTAGGACATAGCTCGCGAATCAAATCGCTAATCCGGCTCATGCCTGTTCTCCTTCCAGATCGGCCACGATGGTATCGATTTGTGTCCTCAATTTGGATTGACGTGCCACGATACGGGCGATCTCGGCATTGAGTGTTTTGATGTCCACCGCTTCGCTTGTGTCCCGCTGCTCGACATAGGAAGAGACGGCAATGTTGTAGCCATTCCCGGCAATGTCGCCGTTGTCCACCAGCCGCGCGAAATGCTCGATGCTCTTGCGCCCGGTGTAGGCATCCAGAATTCTTTGTCGATGCTCGGGCAACAGCTTGTTCTTGTTGCCGCTGCGCACGAATTCGGCGGAAGCGTCGATGAACAGGGTGGCGTTGTCGTGCTTGGATTTCTTCAGCACGATGATGCAGGTGGCGATGGTCGTGCCGAAGAACAAATCGGGCGGCAACTGGATGACGGCATCGACATAGTTGTTGTCGATCAGGTACTGGCGGATCTTCTGCTCCGCGCCGCCGCGATAGAGCACGCCAGGGAATTCGACAATGGCCGCGGTGCCGTTGACCGCAAGCCAGGAGAGGATGTGCAGGGTGAAGGCGAGGTCGGCCTTGCTCTTGGGGGCGAGCACGCCAGCGGGGGCGAAGCGCGGGTCGTTGATCAGCAGCGGGTTGGCGTCGCCATCCCATTTGATCGAGTACGGCGGATTGGAGACGATGGCCTCGAAAGGCTCGTCGTCCCAGTGGGCCGGGTCGGTGAGGGTGTCGCCGTGGGCGATGTCGAATTTTTCGTAGTTCACATCGTGCAGGAACATGTTGATCCGGCACAGGTTGTAGGTGGTGAGGTTGATTTCCTGGCCGAAGAAGCCCTGGCGCACCTTGTCGTGGCCCAGCACCTTGGCGAAATTCAGCAGCAGCGAGCCGGAGCCGCAGGCAGGGTCGTATACCTTGTTGACTTCGGTCTTGCCGACCACGGTGATGCGGGCAAGCAGTTCGGAGACTTCCTGCGGCGTGTAGAACTCGCCGCCGGACTTGCCGGCGGTGGAGGCGTACATCTGCATCAGGTATTCGTAGGCGTCGCCGAACAGGTCGATGCTGTTGGCCGAAAACCCGCCGCCGTTGTTGAGCGGCAGGTCGCCGATGGCGTCGAGCAGCTTGACCAGTTTTTCATTGCGCTTGGCCACGGTGGGGCCGAGCTTGCTGCTGTTGACGTCGAGATCGTCGAACAGCCCTTTGAAGTCGTCTTCGCTGTCGCTGCCAGTGGCCGAGCCTTCGATGTCGGCAAAAATACGGGAGAGCGTTTCGTTGAGGTTGGCGTCCTGCCTGGCACGTGCCCGTACGTTGGCGAACAGCTCGGAGGGCAGGATGTAGAAGCCCTTTTCCTTCACCGTCTCGGCGCGGCCGAATTCGGCATCGGCATCGCTCAAGCGTGCGTAGTCGAAATCAGGAGTACCGGCCTTGCGTTCCTGTTCGTTGAGGTAGCTGGTCAGGTTTTCCGAGATGAAGCGATAGAACAGCATGCCGAGCACGTAGGTCTTGAAGTCCCAGCCGTCCACGCTGCCGCGCAGGTCGTTGGCGATGCGCCAGATCGTTTTATGCAGTTCCGCCCGTTCGGTTTCTTTGTTGTTGGCCATCTCACCCTTCAATCATTCTTGTTCTGATCCACTCACTCTTTTGCGTCCGATACCGCTCGATACGCCTGCTGCGGATCGTTAGGCTCTTCAGGATGGGTCATGGTGATCTGTCCAGCTTGAAGCAACGGCTGCACGTATTTCTGCCGGATGTATTCAGGATTGCGTTGCAGCAGGGTGCCAAGTTCTTCCAGCCGCCATGCCTGATGACGCAGGAGACCGAGTGCTACCGCACGTACGTCATCGGGCGGGCTGCGCCGGCCCAGGGCACCGAGCCGGGCAGCCAGTTCGCCGGGCAGGGTGGCCAGCAAGACCCGCCGAGCCTCCTGCCGGGCGCTTTCCTGCTCCCTGGTTGCGGTTTCTGACTCCCTAGACAAGGCGGGAGACTCCCTAGACAAATCGCCGGACTCCCTAGATAAGGCTTCGGGGTTGGTAGATAAGGCCGGGGGGTTGCTAGATAAGCGCTCTTCGCCGGCTCCCAGCCGGTCGGTCGGCACATAGTAGGTAGCCGAACCTCGGCCCTTCTGGGCCAGCAGGCCGGCATCCCGCAACCGCCGCAAGGCGCCGCTGGCGGCGAGGGCGTCGACCTTGTTCAACTCCCGGTAGGTGGCGTTGTCGATGGCGCCGGCCTCCCTGACCACGATCAGCGCCTTGGCTTCTTCGTCGGTGAGGTGCACGTCGCGGAACTGAGCGAGCCAGGCGATGTCGTCCTCGCCGAGGAAGTGATGGAAGAAGTAGCGCGCAACGAACTGATCGGCGCCCCGGTCGGATTCGAACAGCGGCGGGGTGAGGCCGGCCTGTTCCATGCTCTCGCGCATGACGCGGATGCCGCTCCCTTTGGTTTCGGCAAAGCGGGTTTCGTGCAGCACGGCGGCGATCTTGGGGTTGCGCGGCTGGGAGCCGGGCTCGCCCAGATGCTCGGGCGACTTGAGGGAGAAGCCGGGATTGCGGATTTCGAGCCGGTTGGCGTAGCGGATGATCTGCACCGGGCTGTGGCTGCGATAGCTGCGGTGCATCAGCGCGTTGACCAGTGCCTCGCGGATGACGCGCAGGGGGATCACCGGCTTGTCCTGCCGCTGAAGTGCGCCTTCGTCGAGACCGAAGCTCTTCGGCAAGTCGTCGAGGACGGCGGCCTGGGCGCGGCGGATCAGGCGGAACAGCGAATCGCGCAGTTCGACGGTATCGAAACGGCGGTCTGGATCGGGCACCCATTCGCGGCCGGGCACGCGGATGTAATCGACGCGGGTCATGGGGAAGCAGCGGCGCAATGCGGAGGGCTTGCCGAACAGGATCAGGCCGGCGACGGTGGGTTTCCATTCCCCTTTTTGATCGCGACGAATACCGCCAAGTGCCTGGAGCAGTTCCTCGTCGGGCCAGCGCAGTTCCTCGGCATCCGGGTTGGCACTGGCGCGGGACTGGCGGTAGTCGGCGATGGCATCGGGAGAGAAATCTTCCAGTGAGGCGTCGGCGACGATGCCGGCGTCGAAGCTTTCCTGCTGGCGCCCCTGGTAAAACACCGCCAGGTCATCGTCGGTGCAGCGCTGGTCGGTGCTGCCAATGCGGCGGAATGCGCCCTTGGGCAAGCCCTGGCTTTTGAAGAAGATGGGTTTGTCCTGGGGCTGCGCCTCGGGAACGAAAACGACAACGACGTTCTTGCCCTGGATATTTTCGGTCGAGATGTCCACCCGCAGGGGCACATTGAACATGTCGCGGCACTGGCTGGCGATATCCGCCGAGAGCTTGTCCGGCTGGTCGATTCCCTCGACTTCGTAGGAGGGGAAAAGCGCCATCTCCTCCCGCACGACACCCAAGGCGATCCAGCCGCCACCCAGGCCGGGTTCATTGGCAAAGGCACAAATCGTTTCCAGTACGGATTTTCCAGCATCAGAGGCACGCTTGGCCTCGATGCGCTCATGCTCATCGAGGAGGTTGAGGCTTTCGAGCAGTTCGACAGCGGTCACGTAGTGATCTCGCGCACGGGCGCATGCTGCGGTGGCCGGCAGGGCCCGCAGCCGGCAATGTCCCAGATGAAATTGAATAGTTCGCGGCGCTTGCTCATGGATGATCGTCTTAAAGACATTGAGCTTATCTGGCCTTGTTTTGATGGTGGAGCGGAGGAGGATCGAACTCCCGACCTTCGCATTGCGAACGCGACGCTCTCCCAGCTGAGCTACCGCCCCAGTGCGACGGATTATAGCCTCGTTTCTAACGGGGCCGGAAGAGTCTTCCCAGGTTGTCGGGCAAATTGGGGAGAAGCCGGGCGGCGAGCCAGCCGAGCAGGACGCCGCCGGTGTTGGCGAGGGCGTCGAGCACGTCGGGGTCGCGATCCGGGGTGAGGCCCTGCAGCAGTTCGATGGCGCCGCCGAACAGCACGACGGCCAGGGCGAGCCGCCAGCGCCGGCGGACGACGACCTGCGCCCACCAGAACATCAGCACGGCGTAGCCGGACAGGTGCACGATCTTGTCGGTGTGGCCGCGCTCGTTCAGGACGGGCGGCGTCAGCGACAGCACCAGGGCGGCGGCGACGCCGAGCCAGCCGACCGCCTTCCAGAGGCGGGCGATCATGCGCGCCGCAGCGACCAGCGCAGCATGATGATGCCGGCGATGATCATCGGCATGGAGAGCCACTGACCCATGGAGAGGCCCAGCCCCAAGAGCCCGAGGAAGCTGTCGGGCTCGCGGACGAATTCGGCGAGGAAGCGCAGGCTGCCGTAGCCGATCAGGAATACGCCGGAGACGGCGCCGACCGGGCGCGGCTTGCGGGAATACAGCCAGAGGAGGGCGAACAGCAGCAGGCCCTCGCCGGCAAATTCGTAGAGCTGCGAGGGATGGCGCGGGATGCCGTCGCCCGCCTGCGGGAAGATCATGCCCCACGGCAGGGTGGTGGCGCGCCCCCACAGTTCGCCGTTGATGAAGTTGCCGAGCCGCCCGGCGGCGAGCCCCAGCGGCACCAGCGGCGCGATGAAGTCGGTGACGGCGAGCCAGCGCAGCTTGTGGCGGTGCGCGAACAGCGCCATCGCGATGATGACGCCGAGGAAACCGCCGTGGAAGCTCATGCCGCCCTGCCACACCTTGAAGATGTCGAGCGGGTGCGCGAAATAGTCGCCGGGCTTGTAGAACAGCACGTAGCCGAGGCGGCCGCCGACAACGACGCCGAGCACGCCGTAGAACAGCACGTCGTCGAGCATCTGCTGCGTCCATCCGGTCCAGGGGCGATGCTTGATGCACCAGCGCCCGAGCAGGATGACCTGCATGAAGGCGACGAGGTACATGAGGCCGTACCAGTGGATGGCGACAGGGCCGAGTTGCAGGGCGACAGGATCGAATTGGGGAGCGAGCATGGGGGCAGGGGGCCAGGATTCAGGGATCGGGATTCAGGGAAGTCAAAGCGCGGGTAAAATGACCGGCTGATTATAGATTGCCTGAGTGACCATCATGCCTGACTATCGTTCCTGGACTACCACCCGCGGCCGCAACATGGCCGGTGCCCGTGCGCTGTGGCGCGCCACCGGCATGAAGGACGGCGACTTCAGCAAGCCCATCATCGCCATCGCCAACTCGTTCACCCAGTTCGTGCCGGGCCACGTGCACCTCAAGGACATGGGCCAGCTGGTGGCGCGCGAGATCGAGGCGGCAGGCGGCGTGGCGAAGGAATTCAACACCATCGCGGTCGACGACGGCATCGCCATGGGCCACGGCGGCATGCTGTACTCGCTGCCGAGCCGCGACCTCATCGCCGACTCGGTCGAGTACATGGTCAACGCGCACTGCGCCGACGCGCTGGTGTGCATTTCCAACTGCGACAAGATCACCCCCGGCATGCTGAACGCCGCGCTGCGCCTCAACATCCCGACGGTGTTCGTCTCCGGCGGGCCGATGGAGGCAGGCAAGGTGGTGTGGGACAAGCAGACCATCAAGCTCGACCTGGTCGACGCCATGGTGTCGGCGGCGGACAGCAAGGTCAGCGACGACCGCGTGAACCAGCTCGAACGCTCGGCCTGCCCCACCTGCGGCTCATGCTCGGGCATGTTCACCGCCAACTCGATGAACTGCCTGACCGAGGCGCTTGGCCTCTCGCTGCCCGGCAACGGCTCGCTGCTGGCGACCCACGCCGACCGCAGGAACCTGTTCCTCGCCGCCGCGCGGCTGATCGTGCGCAACACCCGCCGTTTCTATGAGGAAGGCGACACGACCGTGCTGCCGCGCGCGATCGCCAGCTTCGACGCGTTCGAGAACGCCATCGCGCTCGATATCGCGATGGGCGGCTCGACCAATACGGTGCTGCACCTGCTGGCCGCGGCGCACGAGGCCGGCGTCGACTTCACCATGGCCGACATCGACCGCATGAGCCGCCGGATTCCGAATCTGGCCAAGGTCGCGCCGTCGATCCAGACCTATCACATGGAGGACGTTCACCGCGCCGGGGGGGTCATGGCGATCCTGGGGGAACTCGAACGCGGCGGGCTGCTGCATCGCGACGTGCCGACCGTGCTGATGAAATCCATGGGGGAGCAGATCGACGTCTACGACATCCGCCGCACCACCGACAAGGACGTGAAGGACTACTTCCGCGCCGCGCCCGGCGGCGTGCCGACGCAGACGGCGTTCTCGCAGGACCGCCGCTTCGCCAGGCTCGACGACGATCGCGTGAACGGCTGCATCCACGATATCGAGCATGCCTACTCGAAGGAAGGCGGGCTCGCCGTGCTGTACGGCAACCTCGCGCTGGACGGCTGCATCGTCAAGACCGCCGGGGTGGATGAACGCATCTGGACCTTCTCCGGCCCGGCGCGCGTGTTCGAGTCGCAGGAGGCCGCGGTCGAGGCCATCCTCGGCGACAGGATCGTCGCCGGCGACGTCGTCGTGATCCGCTACGAAGGCCCGCGCGGCGGCCCCGGCATGCAGGAAATGCTGTACCCGACCTCGTATCTCAAATCCAAGGGGCTCGGCAAGGTCTGCGCGCTGCTCACCGACGGCCGCTTCTCCGGCGGTACCTCGGGGCTCTCCATCGGCCATGCTTCGCCGGAAGCGGCGGAGGGCGGCGCCATCGGCCTGGTCGAGGAAGGCGACATCATCGAGATCGACATTCCCAATCGCCGCATCAACGTGCGTCTCGACGCCGCCGAACTCGCGCGCCGCCGCGCCGCGATGGACGCGAAAGGGGCGCAGGCGTGGAAGCCGGTTGGCCGAAACAGGGAAGTATCGGCCGCGCTGCGCGCCTACGCGGCGATGACGACCTCCGCTGCTTTTGGGGCAGTCCGCGACGTCAGCCAGGTCGAGCACCCGACCGAGGCGCGGTCGCACGCCGACCCGCTGGCGCGCTTCGCCATTCCGGGCCAGCTCGGTTTCCGTATTGGTGCGGGTGGGCTGACCTACGCCGACATCGACAACCACGGCGGCCGCGCCACGATCTGCCTGCAGGGCGCGCACGTGGTGAGCTATCGCCCCAAGTCGCAGCAGGTGCCGATGGTGTGGGTGTCCGACGCCGCCAGGTTCGCGCCGGGCAAATCCATTCGTGGCGGCGCACCGGTGTGCTGGCCGTGGTTCGGCGCGCACGACAGCGAATCCGGCTACCCCGCGCACGGCTTCGCGCGCACCGTGCCGTGGACCGTGACCGGCAGCCGCAAGCGCAACGACGCCCGGACCGAGATCACGCTGCAGCTGGCGGACAACGAACAGATTCGTGCGCAGTGGCCGCATGCCACGCGGCTGACGCTGACCGTGGTGGTGGGCGACAGGCTGGAAATGCGGCTTGCCACGACCAACGCGGGCACTGCGCCGGTGCGGATCGGCGAGGCGCTGCATACCTATCTGCAGATCAGCGACATCGGCGCGGTGAACGTGCTCGGGCTGGAAGGCGCGGCCTATCACGACAAGGCCGACAACTTCGCCACCAAAAAACAAAGCGGGGCCATCGGCTTCGACGGCGAGGTCGACCGGGTTTACGTGAACACCCCGGCCGACTGCGTGATCGTCGATCCGGGCCTCAATCGCCGCATCCGCATCGCCAAGACCGGTTCGCGCTCCACCATCGTGTGGACGCCGTGGACCGAGAAGGCCGAGAAGATGGGCGACATGGGGCGCGGCAAGTCCGGCGCCGGCTGGCGCGAGATGGTGTGCGTCGAATCGGCCAACGCGATGGACAACGTCGTCACCGTGGCGCCGGGCGAGACGCACACGATGACGGTGACCTATAGCGTGGAAGCGCTGTAAATCTGTTTATCCGCGAAGGACGCGAAGATGCGCGAAGGAACCCCCAAACCCTCCCTGGTGTCTTCCTTGCGAATTTCTTCGCGTTCCTTCGCGGATAAGTGTTTTTAACAAGGAAAACCCATGCGCGTGATTCTGGTGGCCAATCCCAAGGGCGGCAGCGGCAAGACGACGCTGTCGACCAACCTCGCCGGCTATCTGGCCTCAAGGGGCGCGCGCGTGGCGATGCTGGACCTCGACCGCCAGAAGTCCGCCACCCAATGGCTGGCGATGCGCGACATGGCGCTGCCGGACATCGAGCTGCTGCGCGAGGGTCAAAAGGAAAGCAGCGACTGGCTGGTGGTCGATTCCCCCGCGGGGCTGCATGGGAAGAATCTCGAGCGTGCGCTCAAGCTCGCGCACAAGGTGGTGGTGCCGATCGCGCCGTCGATCTTCGATATTCGCGCCAGCCAGGATTTCCTCGCCGCGCTGCACGCCGAAAAAGCGGTGCGCAAGGGCCATGCCTTCGTCGGCGTGGTGGGGATGCGCGTCGACCCGCGCACCCGCGCCGGGGTCACGCTGGAGCAGTTCATGGGACAGCAGGATCTGCCGGTGCTGGCGTTCCTGCGCAACACGCAGCATTACGTCAACGCCGCGTTCGAGGGCAAGAGCCTGTTCGACCTGCCGCACCATATCGCCGAGCGCGATATCGAGCAGTGGCAGGGGCTGATCGACTGGCTGGAACGTTAGACGTCCCGACCAGTCCGCGCATCAATGCGTGGTCGGCTTCATCAGGTTGACCACCTGCGGCTTGACCACGCTCCTGGTCGACGAGCACGAACCGTCTTCCGATACGCCCAGCTGGCGCTCGGCTTCGGTCAGCAGGTTGATCACGTCCACGTAGAACTTGTCGTTCGCCATCAGGCGCGCGGTGCGGCCGCCCTCGTTGGTGGCGAGCACGTCGGCGCCGGCGTTGATCAGCCATTCCACCACCGGGGCGTCGCCGCCGCCGGCGGCCAGCATCAGCGGGGTGATGCCGAAGAAGATGCGTTCGTCGAGCGAGGCGCCGGCTTCGTGCAGCGCTTCGATGACCTCGACGTAGCCGCGTTCGGTTTCGCCGTTGTAGGCGGCCTTCGCCACGGCGGTCCAGCCTTGCGGCGATCTGGCGTTGACGTCGGCGCCGGCGGCGATCAGCGCCTGCACCGCGGCGACGTGGCCGCCATGGGCGGCGTGCATCAGCGCGGTCTCGCCGGCTTCGTCGGCGGCGGCGTGATCGGCACCGGCCTCAAGCAGCTTTTTGATTCTGGCGGCATCGCCCGACCGGGCGGCGGCGAACAGTTCCTGGGACATGGGGCACTCCTGCGTTTTTTCCGGATTGCGACAAGCGTACAATTGTTGACTGATTTAATCAACTATTGGCCGCCACGCGCTCCCGATCATGCCGAATCGTCTCGCCACCGAACCCAGCCCCTACCTGCTGCAGCACGCCGACAACCCGGTCGACTGGTATCCCTGGGGCGAGGAAGCGCTGGATCGTGCGCGCCGCGAGGACAGGCCCATCCTGCTGTCGATCGGCTATTCGGCCTGCCACTGGTGCCACGTGATGGCGCACGACTGCTTCGAGGACGAGGAGGTGGCGGCGGTGATGAACCGGCTGTTCGTCAACATCAAGGTCGACCGCGAGGAGCGTCCCGACCTCGACCAGATCTACCAGGCCGCGCACCAGCTGCTGACGCAACGTGGCGGCGGCTGGCCGCTGACGGTATTCCTCACGCCCGACCAGACGCCGTTCTTCGCCGGCACCTATTTCCCCAAGACCCGGCGCTACAACCTGCCGGGCTTCATCGACCTGATGGAAAACGTCGCCCGCGCCTGGCACGAGCGGCGCGGCGAGGTGCTGGCGCAGAACGCGGCGGTGCGTGACGCGCTCGCGCGGCAGCAGCCGGCGGCGGGCATGCAGCAGGCGCTGACCGACGCGCCGCTGGCCGAAGCCGTGCGCGATCTGGCGCAGGCGTTCGATCCGGTGTGGGGCGGCTTCTCGCGCGCGCCCAAGTTCCCGCGTCCGGGCGAACTGTTCCTTCTGCTGCGGCAGGCGCAGGCGGGCAACGCGCAGGCACGCGAGATGGCGCTGTTCTCGCTGCGAAAAATGGCGTCGGGCGGGGTGGTCGACCAGCTCGGCGGCGGCTTCTGCCGCTATTCGGTCGACGAACGGTGGGCGATTCCGCATTTCGAGAAAATGCTCTACGACAACGGCCCGCTGCTGCATCTCTACGCCGATGCCTGGGCGCTGACCGGCGAGCCCCTGTTCAAAGACACCGCCGAGGGCATCGTCGGCTGGCTGCTGCGCGAGATGCGCGCGCCGGAGGGCGGCTTCTATTCCGCGCTCGACGCCGACAGCGAAGGCCACGAGGGCCGGTTCTACGTGTGGACGCCGGACGAAGTGCGCGCGCTGCTCTCCGCCGAAGAATACGCGGTGGCCGCGCCGGTGTATGGATTCGACCTGCCGCCGAACTTCGGGAACACGAGCTGGAACCCCATCCTCGCGCGCCCATTGCGGGACGTTGCCGCCGAACTGCGGATGGCCGAAGGCGAGGCAGTGGCTCGGCTGGAAAGCGCGCGCCAGAAGCTCTTCGCCGCGCGCGAAACCCGCGTGCGCCCCGGGCGCGACGACAAGCAGCTCACCAGCTGGAACGCGCTGATGATCGCCGGGCTGGCGCACGCCGGGCGGGTGATGAACCGCCCCGACTGGGTCGCCGAGGCCCATGCGGCAACCGATTTTCTGCATGCCAATCTCTGGCGCGACGGCCGCCTGCTGGCCAGCTTCAAGCACGGCGTCGCGCGGCTCAATGCCTATCTCGACGACCATGCCTTCCTGCTCGACGCCCTGCTGGAAACGATGCAGGCCGGCTACCGCGAGCAAGACATGGCGTGGGCGCGCGAACTCGCCGATGCCCTGCTGGCGAATTTCGAAGATTCAGATGCGGGCGGCTTCTTCTTCACCCGCCACGACCACGAAGCGCTCCTCGCCCGTCCCAAGCCCGGCTACGACAATGCCACGCCGTCCGGCAACGGCGTGGCCGCGTTCGCCCTGCAGCGGCTCGGCCACCTGCTGGGCGAGCCGCGCTATCTGGAGGCCAGCGCGCGCTGCCTGCGCCTGTTCCACGCGCACCTGACCCGGCAGCCGATCGCGTATCCGACCTTGCTGGCGGTGCTCGACGAGGCACGGGTGCCGCCGCGGGTGATCCTGCTGCGCGGCCCGGACGCCGCAGTGCGCGAGTGGGCGGCGGCGCTGCGGCCGAAGCTGGGCATGCGCGACCTGCCGCTGGCCCTGCCCAACGGATTGAGGCTGCCGGCCGCGCTGGCCAAGCCCGAATCGGAACAGCCTGCCGCCTGGATCTGCAGCGGCGCCGCGTACCCTGAAGGGTATAAATGCCAGCCCCCGCTGACCGAGCTTGCCGCCGTCCTGTCATGATGGGCGGCTTTATCAGCGTTTGCTATTAGGAACCCGGCGCCGTGCCTGCTATCAAACAAGTGGTCTGTTTGTTTTCAGGAGCGATCATGAACACACATGCTGAACATGCCGTATTCCATCCCCAAGCCGCCCGCATGAATCTGCCGGGCATCCGCAGCGTGACAGCCGACCAGCCTTTCCGTTGGCTGCGCGAGGGCGCCGCGGATATGCTCAAGGCCTGGCAGGTGAGCCTGTTCTATGGGGTCGTGTTTGCGCTGCTCGGTTACGGGCTGGTGCATGCCGCCGAGGACAAGCCGCACCTCGCGATGGCCCTGATGTCCGGCTTCTTGTTCGTCGCGCCCGCGCTGGCCCTGGTGTTCTACTGCGTGAGCCACCGGCTGGAGCACCACCACAAGCTGCCGCATCTGTTCGTTCCGCTGCTGTCGTGGCGCGCCAATCCGGCCTCCCTGGGCCTGTTTACCGTGATGCTGCTGTTCGTGCTCATTTCGTGGGAGCGCCTCTCGGCCATCCTGGTCGCGCTGTTCCTCAACGGCTCGGGCATCGCCGGCCTGTCCGACCTGCTGAGCTTCAGTGCGGTGCAGCAGCACACCGATTTCGTCCTGGCCTATCTGGCGTTCGGCGGGGTGCTGGCGCTGATGATGTTCAGCCTGTCGGTGGTGTCGCTGCCGATGATGATGCACCGCAAGGTCGATTTCGCTACGGCGCTGGTGACCAGCTTCATGGCGACCCGGTTCAATTTCCCGGTGATGCTGCTGTGGGGCGTGCTGATCGCCGTCCTGGTCGCGGTCGGGATGGCGACCAACTTCATTGCCATGGCGGTGATCTTTCCCTGGCTGGGACACGCCAGCTGGCACGCCTACCGTGAACTGATCGAGCGCGAATAACCAATGTTCCAGGAGGCTTGGTAACAAATACTCAAGCCCCCATCTTGCGTGAAAGGGGATTTTCCTTAATATAGGACACGCGATGATGTCTCGATCTCGCCCAACCCGCATTCCACGGAGATTGTTAAAGATGAACAAGTTGATGATGACCGCAGCGTCTGCTGCGCTGCTGTTGATGTCCGGCATGGCCGCTGCGGACGATCAGGCCGCGGCCATGGCGCTGGCGCAGAAGAACGCCTGCTTGTCCTGCCACGGCGTGGACAAGAAGATCGTGGGTCCCGCCTACAAGGATGTCGCCAAGAAATATGCGGGTGACAAGGGCGCGCATGCCAAACTGGTCGCCAAGGTGAAGGCCGGCGGCAAGGGCGTGTGGGGTGAGATTCCCATGCCGCCGAACCCGCAGGTCAGCGCCGCAGATGCGGACAAGATCGTCTCCTGGATCCTGAGCCTGAAATAATTCGATCCTGGATCACCATCCAGGCACAAGGCCGGCGTTCGCGCCGGCCTTGTGCTTTCCGGTTCCCCGGAAAGCCGGCTGCTGCTGGCTTTGTGGTATAAATCCCACGTTCAGTTTGATTGCGGAGAAGACCGAGATGACGGTTCACAAGCTTGCCTGGGTGATGGTGGCGGCAGCGTTGGTCGCGGGGTGCGGCGACAAGCCGCAGCAGGATGGCGGCAAGCAGACGGTGCTGATCGGCCAGGCATCCCCGCTTACCGGCCCGCAGGCCCACCTCGGCAAGGACAATGAAAACGGCGCGCGCCTGGCGCTGGACGAAATCAACGCCGCCGGCCTTACCCTGGGCGGCAAGAAGGTCGTGCTCGAACTGAAGAGCGAGGACGACGCGGCCGATCCCAAGACCGCCACCACCGTCGCGCAGAAGCTGGTCGACGAAGGCGTGGCAGGCGTGATCGGCCACCTCAATTCGGGCGCCACCATCCCGGCCTCCAGGATCTATTCCGACAACGGCATTCCGCAGATTTCCCCATCGGCCACTGCCGTGGCCTACACGGCAGCCGGCTACAAGACGGCCTTCCGCGTCATGACCAACGATGCGCAGCAGGGCAGCGTGCTGGGGAATTTCGCCGTGACCAAGCTGGGGGCGAAAAGAATCGCCATCATCGACGACCGCACCGCCTACGGCCAGGGGCTGGCCGACGAAGTGGAGAAGGCCGTCAAGGCGGCAGGCGGCGAGGTGGTGGCGCGCGAATATACGTCCGACCGTTCGACCGACTTCATGGCGATCCTCACCTCGATCAAGGGCAAGGCGCCCGACCTGGTGTTCTTCGGCGGCATGGATCCGCAGGCCGCGCCCATGATCAAGCAGATGAAGCAGCTCGGGATACACGCGAAGTTCCTCGGCGGCGACGGCGTGCAGACGCCCGCGTTCATCCAGCTGGCCGGTGGCGATGCCGAGGGTGCGCTGGCGTCCAACCCCGGACTGCCGCTCGACGCGATGCCCGGCGGCAGCGCGTTCAAGGCCAAGTTCGAGGCCAAGTACGGCCAGATCCAGAACTACGCACCCTACGCCTACGATGCCATGCACGTGCTGGTCGACGCGATGAAGCGCGCCGATTCGAGCGATCCCGCCAAGTACCTGGCCGAACTGCCGAAGACCGACTACCAGGGCGTGACCGGGCACATCCGTTTCGATGCCAAGGGCGATCTCACCGGCGGTGCGGTTACGCTGTATCAGGTGAAGGACGGCAAGTGGCAGACGCTCGAAACCGTGCAAAGCGGCAAGTAAACCGAGTCGGGCGCACTGCGCACTACCGGGCGCAAGGATGGACATCTTCCTGCAACAACTGATCAACGGCCTGGTGCTTGGCAGCGTCTACGCGCTGGTGGCACTGGGCTACACCATGGTGTACGGCATTCTCGAGCTCATCAATTTCGCCCACGGCGAAATCACCATGATGGGGGCGCTGGTGGCACTCGCGGTGATCGGCGCGCTGGCGCTGGCGGCGCCCGGGCTGCCGGGCGTGCTGGTGCTGGGCGCGGGGCTGGCGGTGGCGATTCCGGTGTGCGTCGCGCTCGGGCTCGTGATCGAGCGCGTCGCCTACCGGCCGCTACGCAACGCGCCGCGCCTGGCGCCGCTGATCACGGCGATCGGCGTGTCGATCATCCTGCAGAACGTCGCCATGCTGATCTGGGGCAAGCAGTACATCCCTTTCCCCGCGATCCTCCCGGAAGGCCGCCATCAGGTCCTCGGCGCAACTGTCAGCGACATCCAGATCGCCATCCTGGTGCTGGCGGTGCTGATCATGCTGGCGCTGATCCTGGTGGTGCAGAAGACCCGCCTCGGCCGCGCCATGCGCGCCACCGCGCAGTCACGCCAGGTGGCCAGCCTGATGGGGGTGGACGTCAACCGGGTGATCGCCGCCACCTTCGCGATCGGCTCGGCGCTGGCGGCCGTGGCCGGGGTCATGGTCAGCGCGTATTACGGCCTGGCGCACTATTACATGGGTTTCCTGCTCGGCCTCAAGGCCTTCTCGGCGGCAGTGCTGGGCGGCATCGGCAACCTCCGCGGCGCGATGCTGGGGGGGCTCCTGCTGGGACTGATCGAATCGTTCGGCGCGGGCTACATCGGCGACCTGACCGGCGGCTTCCTCGGCAGCAACTACCAGGACGTGTTCGCGTTCTTCGTGCTGATCGCGGTGCTGGTGTTCCGCCCGTCGGGCCTGCTGGGCGCGCGGCTTGTCGAGCGTGCCTGACATGAAGAGGACCCCGCCGCGCTGGCTCGCGTTTTCCCTGCTGGCGCTGGGACTGGCGCTGTTGCCGTTCCTGGTCGACGCGGGCATGGGGCGCTCGTGGGTGCGGCTGCTCGACCTCGCCCTGTTGTACGTCATTCTCGCGCTGGGGCTGAACATCGTCGTCGGCTACGCCGGCCTGCTCGACCTCGGCTACGTCGCGTTCTACGCGCTGGGGGCCTACGTCTATGCCTGGCTCGCCAGCCCGCATTTCGGCCTGCACCTGCCGTTCTGGGCGGTGCTGCCGCTGGGCGCCGCGCTGGCCGCGCTGTTCGGCGTGCTGCTGGGGGCGCCCACGCTGCGGCTGCGCGGCGACTATCTCGCCATCGTCACGCTGGGCTTCGGCGAAATCATCCGCATCTTCATGAACAACCTGAATGCGCCGGTCAACATCACCAACGGCCCGCAGGGCATCAACCTGATCGATCCGGTGAGGCTGGGCAGCTTCAGCCTGAATCAGCCGCACCGGCTGTTCGGCGTCACCTTCACCGGCATCCATCTCACCTACTACCTGTTCCTGCTGTTCACGCTGATGGTGATCTTCATTTCGATGCGGCTGGAGGATTCGCGCATCGGCCGCGCCTGGGTCGCCATCCGCGAGGACGAGATCGCCGCCGCCGCAACCGGCATCAACACGCGCAATCTGAAGCTGCTGGCGTTCGCCATGGGCGCCACCTTCGGCGGCCTGGCCGGCGGCCTGTTCGCCAGCTTCCAGGGCTTCATCAGCCCCGAATCGTTCAACCTCATGGAATCGATCATGATCCTGTGCATGATCGTGCTCGGCGGCATGGGGCATATCCCCGGGGTGATCTTCGGCGCGGTGGTGCTGACGCTGCTGCCCGAGGCGCTGCGCTACACCGGCGACTGGCAGCGCGACCTGTTCGGCCATGTCTATGTCGACCCGGCGGACCTGCGCATGCTGCTGTTCGGCGTGGCGCTGGTGGCGGTCATGCTGTATCGCCCGGCCGGGCTGCTGCCCTCGACGCGCCGCCGCCGCGAATTCGCCGACGCGAAGGGATGAGTGCGCCAAAGGCAGGCAATCTCCTGTCGGACAGGCTCGATGCGGAATTGACGCCGCTGCTGACCGTTTCCGGCGTGAGCAAGGCCTTCGGCGGCCTGCAGGCGCTCTCCGGCATTTCGCTGCGGGTGAATGCGGGCGAAATCTTCGGCCTGATCGGTCCCAACGGCGCGGGCAAGACCACCTTGTTCAACGCGCTCACCGGCCTCTACACGATCGATCGCGGCGAGGTGCGCCTCGGCGGCCTCCGGCTCGACGGCCGCAAGCCGCATCAGGTGCTGCAGGCCGGTCTGGCGCGCACCTTCCAGAACATCCGGCTGTTCGCCGAAATGACCGCGCTCGAGAACGTGCTGGTCGGACGCCACGCGCGCACCAGGAGCGGCGTCGTGGGCGCGGTGCTGCGCCTGCCCGCCACGCGTCGCGAGGAAGCCGACTCGCGCGCGCATGCCCACGCATTGCTGCAGCGTGTCGGCATCGCGCAGCACGCCCATCGCCTGGCCAGGAACCTCTCCTACGGCGACCAGCGGCGGCTTGAAATCGCCCGCGCGCTGGCAACCGAGCCGACGTTGCTGGCGCTCGACGAACCTGCCGCCGGCATGAACCCGGCCGAGCGCGCGGCGCTGCGCGAACTGCTGCTGAAGCTGCAGGCCGACGGCGTGACGCTGCTGCTGATCGAACACGATGTGAAGCTGGTCATGGGGCTGTGCACGCGGCTGGCGGTGCTCGACTACGGCGTGAAAATCGCCGAGGGCACGCCCGACGTGGTCAGCCGCGACCCCAGGGTGGTCGCGGCCTACCTGGGCGACGAGATGCCATGAGCGCACTGCTGGCCGTTCATCAACTGTCGGTCGCGTACGGCGGCATCCAGGCGGTGCGCGAATTGAGCCTGGAAGTGAAGCCGGGCGAGATGGTCTGTCTCATCGGCGCCAACGGTGCGGGCAAGACCACCACGCTGAAGGCGATCAGCGGACTTCTCCCGCCGCACGCGGGCAGCGTGCATTTCGACGGCCACTCGATTACCCGCCTGCCGGCGCACGAAATCGCGCGGCGGGGTCTGTCGCTGGTACCCGAAGGGCGCGGCGTGTTTCCGCGCATGTCGGTCGCGGAGAACCTGATGATGGGCGCCTATGCGCGGAACGACCGCGCGGCGATCGCGCGCGATCTGGACGAGGTCCATGCGCTGTTGCCGCGCCTGACCGAGCGCCGGGCGCAGATGGCCGGGCTCTTGTCCGGCGGCGAGCAGCAGATGCTGGCGCTGGGCCGCGCGATGATGGCGCGCCCGCGCCTGCTGCTGCTGGACGAGCCGAGCATGGGACTGGCGCCCCTGATGGTGCAGGCGGTATTCGACATCATCCGCCGGATTGCGGCACGCGGCGTGGCGGTGCTGCTGATCGAGCAGAACGCCCATCTGGCATTGAAAACCTGCGCGCGCGGCTACGTGCTGGAAAACGGCGTCATCGCCCTCAGCGGAAACGCTGCCGATCTCGCGGCCGATCCCGCCGTGCGCCAGGCCTATCTGGGCGGATGAATTCCGGCGTGATGTGAGTTGTTGAAGCGGTGCAGCCGGCGCTCGGTCAGCACCGCGTCGAGCGGCATGTCCCACGGGTCGTGCGGCAGCGCGTCCACCCGCTGGCATTCGTAGGCGATGCCCACCAGGCGCGGCTTGCGCCACAGGCGCCGGTGCCGCATGAACGCCAGCGTCGCGTCGTAGTAGCCGCCGCCCATCCCCAGCCGGTAACCCTGCCGGTCGAATCCCACCAGCGGCATCAGCAGGAGGTCGAGCTGGCGCGCGCGCAGCGGCCTGGCGTCGAGCGGCTCGGGAATACCGTAGCGGTTAGGCGACATGCGCGTGTGGCGGCCCAGCCGTCCGAAGCGCATCACCCGGCCCCGCCGCGGCAGCACCGGCAGATAGCACGCGCGCTGCATGCACAGGGCCTGGTTGAGGAGGGGATGGATGTCGAATTCGCCGCCTTGCGGCAGGTAAAAGCCGATGCGCTGCGACCGCAGCAGCAGCCCGTGGCGCAGCGCCAGACGCAGCGAGGCGCGCGCGGCCTGGCGGCGCGCGGCCGGTCTGAACGCGTTGCGCGCGGCCTTGAGTTGGCGCCTGAGGGTGTATTTGTCCATCAAGAAAAAGGGCTCCCCGCCTGTGCCGTGACTGGCCGCGGACTCTTGAACCCGGGTTCAAGACGGCCGCAATCAAAGGCGCTTTGGGCGCATGAGACGTGTCACGCGCACACCCGCACCGGAATAGACCGCAGCCTTGCACGTATGCATTGGTTCAGAGAAATTGCAACCAGCCTCGAACACCGCAGGGAGCAAAACCATTCTATTCCATTTCCAGATTAAAAAGGTCGCGAAGGCGAGCCGCAGACAGTACAGCTAGTACGGCAAGGCGAGCCGACAAAGAGATTTTTAATCTGGGAATGGAATTAGAAGAGTTTGTCCTGATCTTCCAGCACTGTATCCAGCAGCGCGTTGCAATGGGTCAGGCGCGCGCGCGCTTCCTCGACCAGACCGCCGCCGCCCTGGGTCAGCAGGTCGTGCGCCAGGTTGAGTCCCGCCATGATGGCGATGCGTTCGGCGCCGATCACCTTGCTGCTCTCGCGGATCACGCGCATTTTTTCGTCGAGGTAGTCGGCCGCCGCGATCAGCGCCGACTCCTCCTCGCGCGAACACGCCACCTTGTAGGCGCGCCCCAGGATATGGATTTCGATCGAGCGGGGGCCGGCCATCACACGTCCTCCGGCAGGGTGTCGAGCAGCGCCCGCAGCCGCGTCCTGGCGGCATCCAGCCGGGTCGTCAGCTGCTTGTTGTCCTGTTGCGCCGTCAGCACCTGCTGGCGCAACGCGATGTTTTCCTGCCGCAGCGTGTGGCACAGGTCGGCCACCTGGCGGATCTTGGCTTCGAGGGTATCGAGTTCGGCGTGCATGGCGGGACTATAGGGGGCGGCGTGCGGACGGTCAATCCGATCCGTATAATGCCCGCCTTCAGGTGCCGACGCGGCTTTCCGCCGCCGAGGGTAAACGGGAAACAGGTGCGCGGTTTCAACCGCCATGCCTGTGCTGCCCCCGCAACGGTAAGCGTTGTTGTACGGCGTTTCACACGGCCACTGTCGCAAGACGGGAAGGCGAAACGCCCCATGCGCGAGCCCGGATACCGGCCTGAGCCCTGCATGGCGGTGCCATGCGGAGGATCGTGCAACGCGCCTGCGGGGAAGCAGGCGCCCAAACCGGAAACTCATCATGCATCAAACCCCGCTTGCCCTCGCCCTGGGTCTTCTCTTCGCTTCGTCCGCCTATGCGGACACCCTGCCGGAATTTGTCGGCGATACCATCGTCGTGACGCCGACCCGCACGCCCGAGAAAGCCAGTGCCGTCGTGGGAGATATCACCGTCATCACCGCACAGGAGATTGCCGCTGCGGGGCAGACCTCGCTGGTCGAGTTGCTCCAGGCCCAGCCCGGCGTGGAGGTCGCCCAACAAGGCGGGCCGGGCACCCTTGCCGCCGTGCGTATCCGCGGCGGGAACAGCAATCAGACGCTGGTACTGGTCGACGGCCTGCGCGTGGGGTCGGCGACCGCGGGAACGACGCCGCTGGAAAACATTGCGCTGGACCAGGTCGAACGCATCGAAATCCTGCGCGGCCCTGCATCGAGCCTGTATGGCGCCGACGCCGTGGCCGGGGTGATCCAGATATTCACCAAGCAGGGGCACGGTACACCCAGGCCCTCCGTTACCGTGGGGGTCGGCAACCATGGCCTGCTGCAGGGGCAGGTCAATTACGGCGGCGAGACGGGCAACACCCGGTTCAGCCTGGGGGCCGGCTACAGCCGGACGGACGGCGGCTTTTCTGCGGCGCGTCCGGGCACATACGGCTACAACCCTGACCAGGATGGCGACGAGAAGCGCAGCGTGCATCTCAATGTCGAGCAGACCATCGACGATCGCAATCAGATTGGCCTCACCGCCATGGCCAATCGCGACTTCGTGGATTACGACGCGGGTACCGCAAAGGATGTCGCCCACAACCAGGTCAATGACGTGGCGGCGTGGTGGAAAGGGCGTCTGACCGGGCTGTGGACGAGTCAACTACGTGTCGGATTGGGGCAGAACCACACGGAAAATTTCAGTCTCGGCATCCCGACCGGGCGGTTTGATACCGACCAGACGCAGTACCTGTGGCAAAACGATTTCGCGCTGAGCGGCGGCAACCTTACCGCCAGCCTGGAGCACAATGACCAGCACGTGAGTTCGGACACGGCGTTTACGGCGACGAGCCGCACCGTCAATGCGGCTCAGCTGGGCTACCTGGGGCAATGGGGCGCGCACACCCTGCAGGCCTCGGTGCGTCACGACGACTACAGCGACTTCGGCGGCCACAGCACCGGCACGGTAGGCTATGCGTATGCATTTAACACGGCCTGGCGGGCGAGCGCCAGCTATGGCACCTCGTTCAAGGCGCCCACCTTCAACGACATGTACTGGCCCGTCACGCTCTACTACCAGGGCAACCCGGCCTTGCAGCCTGAGCAGGGCAGAAACCTGGAAATGGCATTGCGTTACCAGAATCACGCCAACCAGTTGGGACTGACGGCCTATCGCAATCGTGTGAAGGATTTGATTGTCTACGTCTATCCCTCGATGGAGAACGTCAACCGCGCCACCCTCGAAGGCATCACGCTCGAAGGCGGCACCGAACTGGCCGGCGTGCGTATTCGGGCAAGCATGGACTGGCAGCAGCCGACTGACGACGCCACCGGCAAGCTTTTGAGCTATCGGGCGCGCCAGCATGGCACACTGGACGTGTCGAAAGTGCTGGATCGATGGGAACTGGGCGCGACGCTGGTAGCATCGGGCAGCCGATTTGCCGATGCCGCCAATACCCGGCGTCTGCCGGGCTTCGCCCGACTGGATGTGCGGGCGCAGTACCGCATCAACCCGGAGTGGAAGGCCCTGGTGCGGGTCAACAATGTGCTGAATGCCGATTATCAATTGGTGGCCGGCTACAACACCCCGGGAATCAATGGCCTGCTGGCGTTGCAATATCAGCCCAGATAAAGGCTTGTGCCGGGTAGCGTTGTCCCTGCTGCGGGATAGATACCCGCCTGATGCCGTGTGAGAGGAAACCGATGAGCGAACCCGATCGCAACGCGCGCCACGCCGCCCGCATGGCGCGCAAGAAGGCGGTGATCGACGCCGCGATTGCCGCCGCCACCGACGAACGCGGACTGCTTCTCGTCATCACCGGCAACGGCAAGGGCAAGAGCACCTCGGCGTTCGGCATGGTGGCGCGCGCGCTCGGCCACGGCATGAAGGTCGGCGTGGTGCAGTTCATCAAGAGCCGCACCGACACCGGCGAGGAGGCTTTTCTCGGCCGCCAGCCCGGCGTCGAGTGGCACGTCACCGGCGACGGCTTCACCTGGGACACGCAGAACCGCGAACAGGACACCGCCACCGCCGAGCGCGGCTGGGCGATCGCCGCGCGCATGCTCGCCGACCCGGCGTATCGACTGGTGGTGCTGGACGAGCTGACCTATCTGCTGAGCTACGGCTATCTCGACAGCGACACGGTGCTCGACGCGCTGGCCAACCGGCCGGCCATGCAGCACGTCGTCGTCACCGGACGCGCCGCGCCGGATGCGCTGATCGAGCTGGCCGACACCGTGTCGGTCATCGCCGACGAGAAACATGCGTTCCGCGCCGGGGTCAAGGCGCAGCCCGGCATCGATCTGTAATCACCCTGTAACCGTCCTGCCATACAACGGAGGTTTTCCGACAAGGAGAGCCTGCCGTGCGCATCCTGATGGTGTCCGACGTGTACTTTCCGCGCGTCAACGGCGTATCCACGTCCATTCAGACCCTGCGCCAGGCGCTGAGCGACGCGGGCCACGCCAGCGTGCTGGTGGCGCCGGACTATCCGGCCGCGCTCGCCGAGGCCGGCATCGTGCGCGTGCCGGGCTGGCCCATCCCGCGCGACCCGGAAGACCGCCTGATGCATCCGCGCGCGCTGGCCGCCGCGCTGGACGCGCTCGACCCCGCCGACTTCGACCTCGTCCACATCCACACCCCCTTCCTGGCGCACCGCGCCGGCGTGCGCTGGGCGCGCAAGCAGGGCCTGCCGTGCGTCGAGACCTACCACACGCTGTTCGAGGAATACTTCCACCACTACCTGCCCTTCCTGCCGAAAAGCCTGCTGGCGGCGGCGGCGCGGATGATCTCGCGCAAGGAATGCGATGGCGTCACGGCGGTGATCGCGCCGTCGTCGGCGATGAAGAACGCGCTGCTGGCCTATGGCGTCGGCAGTCCCGTCCACATCATTCCCACCGGGCTGCGGGGAGCCGATTTTTCCAACTGCGACGGCCCCGCGTTCCGCGCCCGCCATGCCATACCGGCCGAGCGTCCGGTGATGGCCTACGTGGGGCGGGTGGCCTTCGAGAAGAACCTGGATTTCCTGCTGCAGGTGACGGATCAAGTACGCCGCAGCCTGCCCGGCGTGCTGCTGGTCATCGCCGGTGAAGGCCCTGCGCGGGCGTCGCTCGAACGCGCGGTGGCGAAGCGCGGTCTCACCGACAACGTGCGCTTCGTCGGCTACCTCGAACGCAGGACCGAACTGCCGGCCTGCTACTGCGCGGCGGATGTCTTCGTGTTCGCGTCCAAGACCGAAACCCAGGGCCTGGTGCTGCTGGAAGCGATGGCGCTCGGCGTGCCGGTGGTCGGCCTGGCCGAAATGGGCACGAAGGACGTGCTGCAGGAAGGGCAGGGCTGCCGCATCGCGCC
>JAJZRE010000075.1 GCA_021802945.1 Pseudomonadota bacterium | reverse complement strand
AGTTGGTGGAGGTAAGCGGGATCGAACCGCTGACCTCTTGCATGCCATGCAAGCGCTCTCCCAGCTGAGCTATACCCCCAACGAAGCCGCGCATTCTATAGATGCCTTTCGAGCTTGTAAAGCCTTTGCCGCGCATCAATCAGGAAAAAGTTTGCCGGGGTTGAGCAGACCGTGCGGGTCGAATTGCCGCTTGATCGCGCGCATCAGGTCGAGCGTGACGGGATCGATCTCCCGCGGCACGAAGCGGCGCTTCTCGGTGCCGATGCCGTGCTCGCCCGACAGCGTGCCGCCCAGCGACAGGACGCGCAGCATGATGGCGTCGAGCGCCAGATGGGCGCGCTCCATTTCGTCGGCGTCGTCGGGATGCACCATCAGGTTGACGTGCAGGTTGCCGTTGCCGGCGTGGCCGAACGACACCACGGCCAGCCGGTGCGCGTTGGCGGTGTGGTCGATGAAGTCGACGAAGCCGGCCAGTTCGGACACCGGCACCACCACGTCCTCGTTGATCTTGAGCGGCGCGATCTGCTTGACCGCGTGCGACAGCGATTTGCGCGCCGCCCACAGCCGCGTGATGTCATCGCGCGTGAAGCCGCTCTTCGTCTCGAGCAGGCCGTCGCCGGCGAGCGCCGCTTCCAGGGCGGCGATCTGCCGCGGCAGGTCCGCGGTCGCGCCGTCGGCCTCGACCATCAGCAGCGCGCGCGTGCCGGGCGGCAGATCGTCCGCCGCGCCGGTCGGGCGGATGGCGTCGATGGCGCGATGGTCCATGAATTCGAGCGCGCACGGCATCACCGACTGGTGCATGACGCGGCCGACCGCGTCGAGCGCGCTGTGGTTGCCGGCGAAGCAGACGCGCAGGGTGGCGACGGCTTCCGGCGCGGGCAGGAGCTTCAGCGTGGCTTCGGTGATGAGGGCGAGCGTGCCACCGGAGCCGACCAGCAGGCGGGTGAGGTCGTAGCCGGTGACGCCCTTGGTGGTGCGGCAGCCGGTGCGGATTTCGCGGCCGTCGCCGGTGACGGCGCGCAGGCCCAGCACGTAGTCGCGGGTGACGCCGTACTTGACGGCGCGCGGACCGGCGGCGTTCATCGCGAGGTTGCCGCCGATGCGGCAATACGCGCTGCTGCCGGGATCGGGCGGGTAGAACAGGCCGGCGCCGCGCGCGAGGCGGTCGATTTCCTCGGTGACCACGCCGGGCTCGACGACGATCAGCCGGTTGGCCGGATCGAATTCGAGCACGCGCCGCATGCATTCGAAGCTGACCACCACGCTGCCGGGCGAGGGCAGCGCGCCGCCGACGTTGCCGGAACCGGCGCCGCGCGGGGTCAGGGCAATGCGGTGTTCGAAGGCGATGCGTACGACCGCAGCCACCTCGTCATGCGAGGTCGGGAACAGCACGGCGTCGGGCTCGACCCGGCGCGGCGTTTCATCGCATGCGTAGAGTGCGCGGGTGGCGGCGTCGTCGAACACGCGCTCGGCCCCGAGGGCGGAACGGAAGGCGGCGAGTGCGCGATCGGACAACATGACAAACGAGCGTAGAGAGGGGGTCAGGCCGAGTGCTAGTGCCCGTCCGGGTGCTTGTGCCCGTCCGGGTGCTCGGGCGGCAGTTGCGCGGCCAGTTGGGCGATCATGTCGGCGTCGAAATCCATGCCGATGTCCCAGCCCGGATTGAGCGCGATCGGCACGCCGCCGCCGATGCGACGCAGCAGCCAGGAAAACTCGGTCAGGAGGCCGCCCGAAAATTCGGGGTAATGCTCGACAAAGGGCTTGGCGCGCTCGGGGCTGGTGAACAGGACCAGCACGCGCTCGCCGTCCTCGTCCTCGATGATCAGCGGTTCGGCCTGGGTGGTGCGCTGGAAGCCCTGGATGGCATCCTTCTCGTCGCGCACCGGCATGAAGAGTTGCTGGTCGACCAGTTGCAGCACGAAGGTTTCGGGGGCGAGCGTGCCGGCGTGGACGGCCGCGAGCTGTTCTTCAAGCGCGTTGTGTGGAATGAAGGTCATGATGGTCGGACAGGACGGCGAGGCGCACGGTAAGGCCCAGTGTAACGCATGCGATGGCGCTTGGGCGCATGGCGGCTCGGCGTCGTTCAGGGCTCCCAGCGTTCGGGGTTGGCCCAGAAACGGGAATTGAGCCAGTCCGGCACCGTCTTGTAGGTGTCGAGGTCGTAGTAATGGATGCGCAGGTCGGCGGACGCGTCGGTCGCGGACAAGGTGAAGCCGAGTGCGCGAAACATCGCCTCGTCCAGCGCGCAGCCTGATCGCGCGACAAGCAGGATGCGCGGCGCGAGGTACAGGCGCGTTCGACTGATCAGATGCTGGGCCTGCACTGCGTCCAGCCCGGCCAGCGCATCGATCCCCAGTGCCAGTGCGAAGGGCCGGTCCGGCACCGGGTCCGGCGTGCTGACCGGCGTGTCGGGCAGCGCTTCGCGCGCCAGTTGCCCGGCCGCGGCATCGAGCGCGCACACGCTGGCGGGCCGGATGTCGTGCAGACGGGCCAGCAGGTGTTCGCGCCCGGCCATGACCTCATGCCTTGCGCGGTACGCGCACCAGACGGGTGCCCGCAAGCCGGTCGTGCAGGAACTGCCGGTCGCGGTCGAACAGGGCCCACCAGAAGCCGGCTCCCGCCAGCAGCAGGCCGGCCAGCGCGAGGATGAAACGCAGCGCGCACTGTTTGAGCGAAATCGGCGTACCGTCGAGGCTGGCCAGCCGGATGCGCCAGGTCTTCATCGCCAGCGTCTGCCCGCTGCGCATCCAGAACGCGCTGAAGTAGGCGAACAGCACGCCGCCCAGATACAGCTGAAAGGCAACATGCCGCCAGCCGGTCTGGGCATTGCCGACCAGATAGAGAAAGGGAAGCGAGGCGACGAACAGGACCGCGGACACCAGCAGCAGTTCGTAGACCATCGCGGCGATGCGCGTCAGGAAAGAGGCGGGGGGGAGGGCTATTGCGTTGTCTTGCATGGTGGCTCTATATTGCAACTTGGTGCGACACTTTGCCACAGCGCACCGCATACAAATCAAAATCAGGGAGGGGGGCTCGATGCAGATCGTAAAGCAACTCATGGCCATTCCCGGCGTTATCGCTGCCGGCGAATATGCATATCGTGGCGACCGTTTCTCGTACGAAGGCGCCCTCACCGACGAATTCGCGCGCATGGCGTCGATCCTGTGCCGCGCCAACACCCTGTCGGTCAACATGCAGTCCGAAATCTTCGACTCGTTTGCCGAAAACTGCGGCTGTCGTCCGGTGCAAGGCTGGATCGTGCGCGGTGCGCGGGTGACGGTGTGCACGATCGGCAATTATTTCGCCTTCATCGAAAACCGTGACGAATTGCTGAACGACGTCATGACCATCATGCGCGCCAAGGTCGGCGACATTCAGGACGACCTGCTGGTCAGCCTGTATGCCCGCCTGGGGGGCGATACCAAGGAAGCGTTGTACTGAAGCCTGACATCGATATACGGGGGGGAGAGATATGGATTTGCAGAAAATGATGGATTTGCCGGGCGCGCTCGCGGCGTTTACCTACACCGACAAGGGCGACCTGCAATCGCACATGCTGCGCGAAGGCACCGAGCTGACGCCGCAGGTGCTGGATCTGCTGACGCGCTCGTGCGTCGCCAACCAGGCGATCGCCGGGATGGAGGCGCGCGGCTGGGAAGCGCTCACCGGCCAGAGCGGATTCCAGCCGCTCAAGGGCTTCTCGGTCGTGGGGCTGGAATGGTCGGTGGTGGTGAACGGCAACGCCGGGGTGGTCGTCAGGAACCGCGACGCCGACTACGAAGCCACGTTCAACGCCTTGCAGGCTGCCTGAGGAGCGCGTATGTCGCTGAGAAAAATCCTGGTGCTCGACGGCGTGACGGCCGTGTGCCGCTTCCGCGACGACGGCGCGATCATGGAAGCCGAAGGCATGCTGCCGCCCGACCTGATGGCCCGTTTGGCAAAGTTTGCCCAGTGGTATCGCCGCATGGTGTCGGGCAATACCGATCTGTTGTCCCTGTTCACGCAGATGCGCGGCTGGTCCCCGTCGCAGGGCTGGATCGTGCAGGGGGCCGCGATGACGGTCTGCAGCGCCGGCAACATGGTGTGCATGTTCGAGAATGCGCAGGGCTCGTTGAACGACGTCATGCAGGCATTGCGCGAAGCGGCGCACGAATAGTCGCCCGTGCCCCGGGCCCGCCCGTTGCATTCGTCCTGCAGCAGGCGCACATGACCGACCCCTCCCTTCGCGGAGGGGTTTTTTGTTATGACGACGTTCTTGCTGGCTCCGGTGCGCGAAAAAGGGGGGGAATACCCGCAGGGGCACTGAAATGGCATGATTTCTTGACCGTAACAGGGCAAAACGATTACCCTCACAGGTTCACCAACGAATTGATTTTTTGCCAGTTTATGGAAGCCACGGGCGCCGAGATCGTCGTACGTTGTCTGGCCGAAGAGGGGGTCGAGTTCGTGTTCGGCTATCCCGGCGGGGCCGTGCTCAACATCTACGACGAAATCTTCAAGCAGAACAAGTTCAAGCACGTGCTGGTGCGCCACGAGCAGGCTGCGGTGCACGCGGCCGACGCCTATGCCCGTTCCACCGGGCGCGTCGGCGTGGCCTTGGTGACGTCCGGCCCGGGTGTCACCAACGCGGTGACCGGCATTGCCACCGCCTACATGGATTCGATTCCCATCGTCGTCGTCACCGGCCAGGTGCCGACGCCGGCGATCGGCCTGGATGCCTTCCAGGAAGTCGACACCGTCGGCATCACGCGTCCCTGCGTCAAGCACAACTTCCTGGTCAAGGACGTCAAGGACCTGGCGGTGACGATGAAGAAGGCCTTCATCATCGCCGCCACCGGCCGGCCTGGCCCGGTGGTGGTCGACGTGCCGAAGGACGTGACCGCCCATCTTACCGACTTCGAGTATCCGGCCACGGTCGAGATGCGCTCGTACAACCCGGTGGTCAAGGGCCACAGCGGCCAGATGAAGCGCGCCGTGCAGATGATGCTCGAGGCCAGGCGGCCGATGATCTACAGCGGCGGCGGCGTGGTGCTGGGCGATGCCGCGGCGCAGCTGGTCGAACTCGCCCGCCTGCTGGGCTTTCCGGTCACCAATACCCTGATGGGCCTGGGCGGCCACCCGGCCACCGACAGACAGAACCTCGGCATGCTCGGCATGCATGGCACCTACGAAGCGAACATGGCGATGCAGCACTGCGACGTGCTGCTGGCCGTCGGCGCGCGCTTCGACGACCGCGTGATCGGCAACCCCGCGCACTTCGCGCGCGAGCAGCGCAGCATCATCCATATCGATGTCGACCCCTCGTCGATTTCCAAGCGCGTCAAGGTCGACGTGCCCATCGTCGGCGACGTCAGGAACGTGCTGACCGACATGCTGAGCCTGCTGAAGCAGGCCAAGGAAAAGCCCGACGCGGCCGCGCTGAACGCCTGGTGGACGCAGATCGAGTTGTGGCGTTCGAAGAACTGCCTCAATTACAACCGCAACAGCCCGATCATCAAGCCGCAATACGTGGTGGAGAAGCTGTGGGAGGTGACCCGGGGCGATGCCTTCGTCACTTCCGATGTGGGCCAGCACCAGATGTGGGCCGCGCAGTATTACAAGTTCGACAAGCCGCGCCGCTGGATCAACTCGGGCGGCCTCGGCACCATGGGCGTCGGCCTGCCGTACGCGATGGGCGTGCAGCTCGCGCATCCCGACGCGCAGGTCGCGTGCATTACCGGCGAGTCGAGCATCCAGATGAACATCCAGGAACTCTCGACCTGCAAGCAGTACCGCATTCCGGTCAAGGTCGTCACGCTCAACAACCGCTACATGGGCATGGTGCGGCAGTGGCAGGAGTTCTTCTACGGCAGCCGCTATGCCGAGTCCTACATGGAGTCCTTGCCGGATTTCGTCAAGCTGGCCGAAGCCTACGGCCACGTCGGCATGCGCATCGACAGGCCCGAGGACGTCGAGGCCGCGCTGAGGGAGGCCTTCTCGCCCGCGCTGAAGGAAAGACTGGTGTTCATGGACTTCCAGACCGACCAGACCGAGAATGTCTTCCCCATGGTGGAAGGCGGCAAGGGCCTGTCCGAAATGATCCTGGCGGAGGAACTGTGATGAGCCGCCGCCACATCATTTCGCTGCTGATGGAAAACGAGGCGGGCGCGCTGTCGCGCGTCGCCGGCCTGTTCTCCGCGCGCGCCTACAACATCGAGTCGCTCACCGTGGCGCCGACCGAGGATGCCACGCTGTCGCGCATGACCATCGTCACCGTCGGCTCGGAAGACATCATCGAGCAGATCACCAAGCAGCTGAACAAGCTGGTCGACGTGATCAAGGTGATGGACCTCACCGAGGGCCGCCACATCGAGCGCGAGCTCATGCTGGTCAAGGTCAAGGCCGTCGGCGAGGGGCGCGAGGAAATGAAGCGCACCGCCGACATCTTCCGCGGCCGCATCATCGACGTCACCGACGCCACCTACACCATCGAGCTGAC
>JAJZRE010000074.1 GCA_021802945.1 Pseudomonadota bacterium | reverse complement strand
GTGCTCTCGCCCAGCGCCTCGACCGGATAGCGGCGCAGGATATGGCCTAGGAACATCCGGTTGTCGACGTGCCCGCCGCACGCTTCGAAGGTCAGCAGCAAGCGGTCGGCAATCGTCGGCTCGCGCGCGGCGATATCGGCCAGCAACGTCTGGAAGCGATGGCCGTCGTGGATCGTGCTCGGTTTGATGGTGCGAATGTTCTTCGCGCCGAGGGTGCGGATCGTCAGCGGCAGCTTCAGGTGCCACTCCGGCGCGTCGAGCAGCACGACGGTGCGTACCGACAGCGTCGGCGCCACCGCGAGATAGGGGTGAGGAGCGCGCACCACGCTTTGGCGCAATTCGGCGTCACCCAGGAGTTCGTCGAGCTGATGGTCCCAGACGAACGGATGCACGGGAATCAGGGCATGCGTGGGGGCCATCGCCGCCGGCAGGCCGACGGCTTCGACGCTCGGCCACAGCGCTGGCAGGGTCGACTCGGCGGCGGCGCTCGGATGATAAAGGCCGCGCGGCACCGCGAGCCAGCGCAACATGAAGGGGCGCTGAAATTCTGGGCCGTAAGCGGCGAGCGCATCGGCATCGAAACCGAGCTTGGCGCGTGCTGTCGGATAAAACGGGTGATCAAGAAACGCGCCGAGCCGATCGTAGTGCAGCAGGCGCGAGTGCCAGCTCGGCAGTCGGGAGCCGGCTGCCATGCCGTGCGCGGCGCGGAACTCGGCGAACCAGCGTTCGCGTTCGGATTCGCTGATATGCCGATGTCCGGCCGCCACGCGGCACTCTTCGGCGAACGCCGCGAACCGATCCATCGCGGCCGCGGCGAGGCCCTGCGCAAAGCAGACCAGGATGTCCTCGACCGCATACAGTTGCTTGAGGCGTCTGCCGTCATCCCACAGGAGCGGCAACCCGGCGCTGCGCCACGCCTGCATGAAGGCGGATTCGGCGACCGGTATCCACAGGATGCCGGCGCCGAAATGGCTCACTTCGAGCCACGCGTAGCCCGCGTCGCGATGGGCGAGCGCGGTCGGCAGACTGTCGCCTGCGCGCACGGCCGCGCGGCTCACGCACTCGCGCACGTTTTCCCGCAGCAGGGTATCCAGCACGCGCCGGCAGATATAGGCGTCGTGTGCGTCGTCGTCAGCCTGCGTCATGTCGGAGGCTGTTTCCGTGGCCGCCGCGCTCATGCGCCGATCGTCCAGGCCAGCCCGCTGCTGATCCGGTCCATTTCCATGCCAAGACGCTGCACGTCGGTCCCGGTGCCGCGCAGTACACCGAGATAATCCTTGTTGGAATGCGTCAGATTGACCGACTCGCCGATCGCTCGCAACGGTTTGAACGTGATCCGGATGTCATCCGAGTGATGATCGAAAGCATCCGGCGCGCCGGCCAGGCGGCCTGCAGATTGCGCGGTAAAGTAACGGATGAGCGCCGCACCCGGTGTGATATCGAGTTGTGGCAGCGGCTCGCCCGTATACAGACCCAGGATGATCTCGAATAAGGATAGCCCGAGGGTATCCTGCAGCAGGAACTCGCGATAATCGCCGATGCTGCGATAGTTGATTTCGATCAGGCGCGGCCCGGCGTCGGTCATGACGAACTCGGTGTGGCACGCGCCAAAGCCGACGCCGAAACGGCGAATGATGTCGACCACCTCGGCTTCATGGTCGGCCGTCAAGCCTGTCCCCCAGCTTGCCTCCAACTCCACGAAATGCGGCGGCGGTGACAATTTCACCTGAAAGCCGCCGAGCACGCAGAGCCTGTTGCCATCGCCGAGGGTTTCCAGCGTATAGAGCGGGCCGTCGATGTATTCTTCGAGGAGCAAGGGCTGGCCGGGCTGTTTGCTCCACGCCGCGGCGCATTGCGCCGTGAGTTCGGCGCGGTCGTGGCTCAGGCTGACCTGCTGGCTCGCGACGCCTTCGCGTGGCTTGACGATGCACGGAAAAGGCACGCCGTCGACGACGCGTGCGAGCGCAGCCTGGTCGCAGACCACGACGTGCCAGAGCGTGTCGAGGCCGCAGGCCCTAAGCTTGGCGCGCATTTCCGCCTTGTTTTTTGCGCGGTAGGCGACGTGCCAGTCCTTGCGCGGCAGGCTGAAATATTCGGCGGCGATCGCCGCACTGGTCTGCAGGTGGTCGCTGTTGGAAAAAACCGCCGCGGGCTTCTGCGCGCGGCAGGTGATCGCATCGATTACCGCGAGCGGATTGAATACGTCGCAGGCAACAATTTCCCGCGGATAGGCAGCGAACCCTGGCTGACTGAAATAGTGTCGATGCGCTTCGGCGTCGTCGGTCAGGAGCACGACCGATAAACCAAGACGCCGCGCCGCCGGGATAAAACCGACGTTGACCGAGTCGGTCGGGACGTGGGCCAGGATCATAATCTCTCGCATGATGGCCTCGCTTACATGTCCATTTGCAGGGTCAGTAGGGCAGCGCGGCCGGGGGCGGGCATGCGGCCCTGGCTGAAGTCGACGCCGCGGAAGTAGTAGTCGCGATCGAGCAGGTTGTTGAGCGCCAGACCTGCTTTCATCTTGGTACCACTCCAGCTGAAATCGCGCGTGACCTGGGCGTTCCAGACCGAATAGGACGGGATTTTTCCGACCGAGCCGGTTGCGTTTTCGTTGACGGTGTTGGCGCCGTCAGAGAATGCCGAACTCTGGTACAGGCCAGTGACGTTCCAGTTCCAGGACCCGGTACGGTAATTGGTCTGCAGATTGACCTGGTGTTGCGGCGCAAGCGGCAGTTCGTTGCCCTCGAACTGGCCGGAAAGCTGCTCGGTGTCGACGTAGGTGTAGGCGGCCTTGAATTCGAGTCCGCGGACGCGCGCCGGCCGCCAGCCGAGCTCGGCTTCGATGCCCTGGTGGCGCGCTTCGCCGAGGTTACGGAAGGCGCCCTCGGCGCTCACATATTCGAGCTTGTTGTCGAAATCGAAGCGGAAGGCGGTGAGCGCGGTATCGACGTTCCGGGTCGGGCTCAGGCGCACGCCGGCTTCATAGTTCTTCGCGCGCTCGGCCGCCAGGTTCTCGCCGCCGTAGGTGACTTGCGTGAACTGCACGGGGCGCAGGGATTTGTGGAAATTAGCGAACAGGAACAGCGCGTCGTTTGCCTGGTAGCCGACGTCCACGCCGGGCAGCAGGTCGCGGGTCGTGTTGGTCCCTTCCAGGCCGTTCTTATTGTCGCGGCGGTAGGAGTCGATCTGCTCGTAACGAACGCCGGGGGTGACCTTGAGCTTGTCGCCGAGCAGCGAAAAGGTGTCACTCACATAGGCGGCGACGGCATCGTTTTCGAAGCGCCAGTCGCGCGCGACGCTGAAGGCGTTGGTCGCGACGTCGCGCCGGTTGACCAGATAGTCGACTTCCTCCCGCATGTAGCGCGCGCCGACCGAGATCTTCTGCTTGATGCCGCTGTCGATGTTGAACGTGAAGCGGGGCTCGCTGCCGTAGACCGAGAACGCCCGCGGCGCGGACATTTCGAACGTCGACGGAACATCGGCGTTGGCCGAGTTGCCGAAGAAAAACTCGCGGTTGCTGCGGTGCCCGAAATTGGCCCAGCTTAACTCCGCGCCATTGTCGAAAACCTGGTTGTAGACGACGTGCCCGCGCAGCGTGTCGCCGTCAAAACGGTCGAACGGCCGGGTGGACTGATCGCGGTCCTGTTCATAGGACTGCGGCGTCAGCGCGCCGGGCAGGTCGTTTTCGGTTTTGTAGTACTGCAGGCCGGCCTTGATGTCGGCGTTGTCGGTGACGAACCAGTCCGCATCGAGCATCAGATTGTTTACCGAGGTGCGCGAGTGGTCGCGCTCGGCATTGCCTTCGATGACGTTGGCCTGCGCCTGCAAGCCGAGCCGCTCGTTTACGAAACCGCCCGCGCGCACATAGGTGTCGCTCAGCACGCGGCCATTGTCTGCAATCGACAGCGTTTCCTTCGCGGTGAAGGCGGGCTTGCGCGGGATGCGTTTGCTTATGAAATTGATCACGCCCCCGACGTTGTTCGGGCCGTAGTGAACCGCGACCCCGCCGCGTGCAACGTCGATCGCTTCCACCGAATTGATGGTCAATGGAAACAGCGACAGGCCGGTCTGGCCGTACGGCGCCAGCGAGATCGGCATGCCGTCAACGAGCACCAGTACCTGTTCGCTGCGCAGGGGGTTGAGGCCGCGGACACTGATGTTCGGCAGGATGCCGGTGCCGCTTTCATCCAGCACCCGCACGCCGGGCACGTTGCGCAGCGCATCCTCAACGGTGCGCGCTCCGGTTTCGGTCAATTCGTGGGAGGTGACCACGCTGCGGGCGCCCGGGTGTTTTTTTGCCGCTTCGGGCGTCGGCGCGCCTAACCAGTCGGCGCTAACTATTACTTCCTTAAGTTGCTTCGTCTCTTGCGCCTGGGCGGAACACGCCAAGGGAATCATCAGCATAGCCAGCAGCTTCTTGTTCATACAATCTCCGGATACGGTTAAAGGTTTTTGGCTGGCTTGAAAGCTGGCTGGGGTTGGTGGATTTTTTATTTGGTGAGGATGAGTTTCTCGTTACGGGTAATGCGCAGGCGGTATTGCTCGCCTTTGTGCACGATGACCAGGTGCCCGGGCGACGGCAATGCGGCGGCAACCACCACCCGGGCGGGCTTGAGATCGGCGTTCACCTCGTTCTCCCTGCTGGAATGCATCATCGGGTTTCATTCTGTGTGGTGGTTTCAGGCCGGCGGCGTGCGTAACCCCAGGCAAAGCCGGCGGTCACGGCGGCGAGCAAGATGCCTTGCAGCCACAAGGCTTGCTGGTTGGCATACATGCCCAAGGCGGGCACCTGGAAGAAATTCACCGGATCCACCGGCAACCAGCCCGCTTCCTGGAGCGCGGCGACGCCGTGGCCGGCGAACATGACGCCCAGCAGGGCGAGCAACACCGAACTCGCAGCGAAGAAGGGGCCGATGGGCAGGCGCAGGCCGAAGCGGAAAATCAGCCAGGCGAGGATGGCAAGGGTGCCGCCGCCCAGCCCGAAGCCGATCAGCACCGAGCCGCGCGCGCCTTCGGCCTGTTGCCAGAGGGCCTGGTAGAACAGCACGGTCTCGAAGGCTTCGCGGTACACGGCCAGGAAAGACACGCCGGTCAGTGCCCACAGGGTGCCGCGCGTCAAGGCATGGGTGAGGTGCCGGCCGACGAAGGCCTTCCAGCGCTCGGCGTGGGACTTGTCGTGCAGCCAGAAGCCGACATAGAGCAGGATGGCGCTGGCGGCGAGTGCCGTAATTCCTTCCGTGACCTCGCGCCCGGCGCCGCTGACGGCGATGACGTAGCTGGCCACGAACCAGGTGAGCGCGCCCAACCCCAAGGCACTCATCCAGCCGATATGGATGAAGGGCAGCGCCTCGCGGCGTTCGGCCTTGACCAGAAAAGCGACGATGGCCGCCACCACCAGCAGTGCTTCCAGGCCTTCGCGCACGATGATGAAAAACGCGCTGACCAGTGCGGCGGAGGGGGATAGCCGGCTGCCGTCCAGCTTGTCGGCGGCGCTGGCGAGAAGCGTATGCACCATGGCGGCCTGTCTTTCCGCTTCGGTGATCGGTGCGCCGGCGCGCAGCAGGTTGCGGTAGGCGGTCATCTGCGTTTCGATGTCCTGCCGCAGTGCGCGGTCGGAGGCGTCGAGACTGGCCTCCACCAGCTCGAAGCCTTCCAGGTAGCCGGTGACGGCGAGCCGCTGAGCCAAGGAGATGTCGCCCGCCCGGTAGGCGGCGAGGCTTTCGTCCAGGTGCCGAGCCGTGAAGGCGAGAGGCGTCTCTGCCGCAATTTTGGCCTTGTCGGGGTTTTGCCTGAGCCAGGCGAAAACCATGGACGCGTCTTCGCCATGACTGGATCTGACTTCGTACTCGGTGAAGGTGGCAAGGTCGCGTAAGTTTACGAAGGGAAGGGTCTTGCCGCCGGCAGCAAAAATCGCTGCGCCTTTTTGTGTCACGTCGGTGGGGGTGGCCAGCGAGGCCACATAAAACGCCAGCGCCCAGCGGTCTTCTTCGGAAAGCTGGGTAAAACCGGTCATAGGCGTGCCGGTCACACCCAGGCTGATGGTGCTGTAAAGGCCGTACACGCTGCGCTGCCCCATGCGCGCCAGGTCGTGGAAATCGGATGGAGCCGGCTCCATGCCTTGGGCCAGGATGCCGTTGCCTTTGCCTTCCACTCCGTGGCAGGCGGCGCACTGGCTGGCGTACAGCCTGACGGCGCCTCTCAGGTTCGGTGCGCGCTTGGGCGCGATGGCGATTTGGTAGGCACCGATGACTCCCTCCCGCAGTTCGCCCGCTAAGCCGGAGACCTCCGCACTGGGTGCTCGGGCAGCGATGGATGCGCGGAGCGTTTCGGCTTGGCGCAACAACCCGGCCTTGGCCGGATGGTCCGGTAGCTTGCGCAACTGTTCGCTCACCTGGACGGAAAATTCCAGCTGCTCCTGGTATTCCGCCTCGTCGAGCACCTTGCCATCGCGCACGAATTCCGGGTAATCCACGCCCACGTAGTCGAGCATGTGGG
>JAJZRE010000027.1 GCA_021802945.1 Pseudomonadota bacterium | reverse complement strand
GCGACATCGCCTTCACCGTGCCGTAGGTGCCGACCGGCATGAACACCGGCGTCTGCACGGTGCCGTGCGCGAGCTGGAGTTGGCCGCGGCGCGCGCCGCCATCGGTGGTGAGGAGATCGAATTTCATGGAGAAGGGGATCGCTGTTGGGTCTTCCAAAAGTCACGACAATAATCCGTTCGCGCTGAGCTTGTCGAAGCGCTGTATGCGCCGCGAGGGGGCTTCGACAGGCTCAGCCCGAACGATCTCGTATTCGTTGTCATGTTATTGGGAAAGATCGTTGTGTGTTTTTTCTAAAAACATCGCGTCGCCATAGCTGAAGAAGCGGTAGCGCTCGGCGATGGCGTGGGCATAGGCCGCGCGGATGGCGTCGAGGCCGGCAAACGCGGAGACCAGCATCAGCAGCGTGGACCGGGGCAAATGGAAGTTGGTGATGAGCGCGTCGACCACCTTGAAGCGATAGCCCGGCGTGATGAAGATGTCGGTTTCGCTGGAGCCTGCGTGCAATTGGCCCGACTGGGCGGCCGCTTCCAGTGCGCGCAGGCTGGTGGTCCCCACCGCCACCACGCGGCCGCCGCGCGTGCGCGTCTCGAGGATCGCGTCGACGGTCGGCTGCGGAATCGTGTAGCGCTCGCTGTGCATTTTATGCTCGGCCACGTCGTCCACCCGCACCGGCTGGAAGGTGCCGGCGCCGACGTGCAGGGTCACCCGCGCCGTACGGACCCCCTGTTCTTTTAGTGCATCCAGCATCGCGTCGTCGAAATGCAGGCCGGCCGTCGGTGCCGCCACCGCGCCGGGTTCGTCGGCATACACGGTCTGGTAGCGCGCTTCGTCGACGGCCGTCGGCGTGTGCTCGATGTAGGGCGGCAGCGGCAACCGGCCGAATCGATCCAGCACGTCCAGCACCGGGCGCGGAAAGCGCAGCTGCGTCAGGTCGTCCTGCCGCGCCAGCACATCAAGGAGGGTGTCTTCGGACAGATGAATGCGCGAACCCGGCTTCGGCGCGTGGCTGGCGCGGATGAAGGCCAGCGCCTCGAATTCGCCCGTGACCCGCTCCACCAGCAGTTCGACCTTGCCGCCGGATTCCTTGGTGCCGAACAGCCGCGCCTTGATCACGCGCGTGTCGTTCATCACCAGCAGGTCGTCCGGCCGCAGCAGCGTGGGCAGCTCGCTGAACCAGCGGTCATGCAGCGTGCCGGTCGCCTCGACGTGCAGCAGCCGGCTGCCGCCGCGCACCGCGGGCGGAAACTGCGCGATCAGGTCGGCAGGGAGATCGAAGTCGAAATCGGCAACGCGCATGGGGCGCGATTATAGCGGGCGCCTGTTTATAGACTGCCCCGCAAGGGGCTCAACCTTCAGGATGGGGCGTGGGGTTAGCCCCATCCTGAAGGTTGTAGCTCCCTCTCTCACCCCGGAAAGCTACAATGGAACGTATCGGGAAACGCTGGTGACGCTGGTTGTAGCTCCCTCTCTCACCCCGGAAAGCTACAATGCTTACCCACGTAGATAATGAGCCGCAGGAGTTGTAGCTCCCTCTCTCACCCCGGAAAGCTACAATGCACCCGGCAGCGGCTCAACCTTCGCCTAGGTTGTAGCTCCCTCTCTCACCCCGGAAAGCTACAATAACTCGAATCGCATGGCCCGCTGCACGGCGGTTGTAGCTCCCTCTCTCACCCCGGAAAGCTACAATGGGAGCGTAGGTAGTGGTACAGCTATACCCGTTGTAGCTCCCTCTCTCACCCCGGAAAGCTACAATAACTGGCGAAGTCGAACCGCAGTGCCATGAGTTGTAGCTCCCTCTCTCACCCCGGAAAGCTACAATCGCCAGCGACTTCGTTTGTGTCTTGTGGTTGTTGTAGCTCCCTCTCTCACCCCGGAAAGCTACAATGGGCTGCAGATCATTCGCGGCAAGAATCGCGTTGTAGCTCCCTCTCTCACCCCGGAAAGCTACAATGCGCATGCGTTTGGAAAAATCGGCGAAGTCGTTGTAGCTCCCTCTCTCACCCCGGAAAGCTACAATTATTCCAGCGCGGCGCGGGCAGCGCGAACGGTTGTAGCTCCCTCTCTCACCCCGGAAAGCTACAATCTGGTGATGAGGTCGCCTCCTACGTCCAGCGTTGTAGCTCCCTCTCTCACCCCGGAAAGCTACAATTCACCGTGCTGGAAGGCGTTCGATCGAAGGGTTGTAGCTCCCTCTCTCACCCCGGAAAGCTACAATCAAAAACGCCGTCGTAACCTTCTTCCTTCAGTTGTAGCTCCCTCTCTCACCCCGGAAAGCTACAATGCTGATTACAGCAGGTGTTTGACGGCGGTCGTTGTAGCTCCCTCTCTCACCCCGGAAAGCTACAATAGATACTGGGCAGAGGGTGCAGCAGCCAGAGTTGTAGCTCCCTCTCTCACCCCGGAAAGCTACAATTGAAAACACAGACGACAGCAGCCAGAATCTGTTGTAGCTCCCTCTCTCACCCCGGAAAGCTACAATCGGGACGTGCTGACTGCCATCGCGGCCGATGTTGTAGCTCCCTCTCTCACCCCGGAAAGCTACAATGGCAGCGGTCGTGTTCTTGTCGCCGCCGACGTTGTAGCTCCCTCTCTCACCCCGGAAAGCTACAATACTTGTCGGTGAGGTATTGATCGAGCGTAAGTTGTAGCTCCCTCTCTCACCCCGGAAAGCTACAATTCCGTGCGCGCCGCCCAGGCCGCTCCGCTGGTTGTAGCTCCCTCTCTCACCCCGGAAAGCTACAATACCCGCGCCACCACTTACCCCACGGCACCCGTTGTAGCTCCCTCTCTCACCCCGGAAAGCTACAATACAATCACCTGCTGGCCGCACTCCAGATGCGTTGTAGCTCCCTCTCTCACCCCGGAAAGCTACAATTTCCGGCAGCTGCGCCGGCAGGCCCTTGAGGTTGTAGCTCCCTCTCTCACCCCGGAAAGCTACAATCTTCCTCGGCGCTGTAGCTAACTTCCTCCGGTTGTAGCTCCCTCTCTCACCCCGGAAAGCTACAATCGCTCGGGTGCGACTGAGGCTGTCGCGCTTGTTGTAGCTCCCTCTCTCACCCCGGAAAGCTACAATACCGAAGCCGCAATCCCGCTCAGAGATTGTCTCTGAGCGGGATTGCGGCTTTCTTTTTTTCGTGTTCAGAACAGTAAAATCTGCTGGGCATTGACGGTTTTTTCCTGAAACAGCGGCAGGCCGACCAGGAGTTTCATGCTGGCGAACTGCTTCTCGGTGACGGTCAATACGCGCACGGAACCTTCGGGCGGCAGGTTGTCCACCAAGCGTTTCATGTGTTTGGTTTCCGCGTCTGTTCCGTTGAGAATCCGCCCGTAAACGGAAAACTGGATCATGTCGTAGCCGTCGTTGAGCAGAAAGCGGCGGAACACGGTGTAGGCGCGGCGTTCGGCCTTGGTGACGACGGGCAGGTCGAAGAACACCAGCATCCGCATGAATCGCCTCGTCTCAACACTCATGCTGGTGCAGCGCCAGTCCGATGAGTTGCGGCAGTTCCAGCAGGATTTCGCTGCCGCCTTCGTAAAGCCTGGCCAGGGACTCAACTGCCTGTTCGATTGAGGACAACGCAGACATGGTGCCGCGCGGCATGGACATGTCCACATTCAGCAGGCTGACCAGCGCCGCTTTATCCATCGACAGCAGGTCGTCCACACCGTGGACGGCGCAATGCTGGATCACATGCAGGTCAACCAGCGGGCGATAGGGTTCGATCAGATCGTCCGCCAGATTGAAGGCATTCTGTTCGCTGGCGTGGAACAGCCCAAGTGCGGGCAGGAAGCCATGCGCAACCAACCCGCGTGCGATGGCGGCGCGGAACACGGCATAGCCATAGTCCAGTGCGGCATTGATCCAGCGAGGTTGGCCGCGATGGAAGTCGTTGCCGAACAAGGCACGAAAATACAGCGCACTGGCCTGCGATTCGAGATTGTCCGGGTCGCCCGAACGTACGCGTCGAGCCAGCGATGCCAGTCTTTCCACGCCGGGCTTGTCCGCAAGCTTCAGGCACTCGGCCTGGTTCTGAATCTTGGCCTGAATGATCGTTTGCCAGGCGCGTTTGGCGGCAGGCCGCCCCAGTGCGAGTTGCAGACGCAACATGCGCGTTGCGCGACTGTGCGGCAGAAACGGCAGGAACACACCGTTTGGGTGATGCGTCGGCCCGATGGCAAACAGGCCGATGCCGTATTCCCCACAGGCCGAGAGTACCGAGTGGGTCAGCGTGATTTCGCGGTGATTGAGGACGATGATGGCAATGTCCTCGAACGGTATGCGCGCATCCTGTTCCTGTTCGATGAGCAGGGCGAATTTGTCCCGCCGCAGGATGGCGGGGCGCGAGATCATGACGCTACGCCAGGTCACGACGTTTCTCCGGCGGGGCGGGGTAGAGGTTGCCGAGGACATCGACGTGGAATTTATCGAACGCGATGGCAGTCTTTACACCTGTCCGAATAAATCCATCTTTTCCCACTTGTGCGTTGCGATCATGTATCCAGAGGCCGACATTTCCCGTTGAACGATCACAGCTAGAGAAATATCCAGTGAGTATTTCTTGTTTCAATGTGACCCGCACAAGATCATTCGAGTGCAGCGAAAAGCAAAATGCAAAACTCTCATCAATCAACGTCCATTCCGCTTCATCCTTGAACGCGACAATCGCCCGATCCGGCAAGCCTTTCACCAAGTGGTGCACGTACATCGGAACGAGGTGGAACTTACCGTTTTTAGTGAACACGTCCACGCGCAGCATGGTGTCGTTCTTGGCCAGCCCGCCGCGAATCGGGATGCCGGATTGTTTGTCGATGACTTTGGTGACGGCGCGCACAATGGGGCCGGTGGGGTTTCCGTCTCGGTCCGGCTTGCGAAGCGGATTGCTCGTAGGGAAGGCTTTGTCGCCTTTGCCGCCGTGCGCTTCAAGACGAGCGCGGATGGCGGTATAAAGCTTTTCGTTGCGGTGCGGGTCGATGAGACTGTCGAGGTCTTTTAGCGTCAGGCTGGCGAGCGGGACTTTCTGCGTGACGCCACCCTGGGTTTTGAGGCGTTCGGGTTGTGCGTAAATGGTGTCCTTGTGCGCCGCGCCGCCGTTGCGTCGCTGTGGGGCGCGCGAGACGAACAGCGGTTTCAGCGCATCGAGCGCTTCCGGCGGATACGTGCCAAAACCTTCAATAGCAGTGCGCAATTGCGCCGGGTCGTCCGTGAACAGCCGCGCTTCCAGTTCGTGGCGGAAGCCGGGCCAAGGATCAGGGAAGTGTTCTTTTAGCTGTTGGTACATGGCGGGGTTCACGATCTCGCCGGTTTCCAGATCGACGAAGCCGTCACGTACCGCTTCCAACTCCTTGCGGCGGGAATAATCGGACAGGCGCTTGACCATGCCGTGGCTGCACGCGGCGACGACGGCGGCATCCAGCGCATGATGCCGGTCGCTGTCGGAGCGGATTTTCGTCAAGCCCCAGCGGGCGCGCAAAAACGCGGTGAGCTGGCCGGACAGCACGACGCAGCGTTTCGATTCGCTGTCATCGGCGAGCTTTAGATAACGCTCGACGTAGTTCTTGAAGAATTTGCAGATGTAGCGGGTGTCGTTGAGGTTGCGCTCGCTGAAGTCCTTAGCTTCCTCCGCGCCGAAGTTCTTGCGCAGCAGCCGGGTGCGCTTGGCGAGGCGGTAGGTTTTATTGCCTTCGACCCAGGCCACAAAATGCCGCCAGCGTTCGCTGTCGTTCGCACCGTCCAGATATTCGTAGGGTGTGGCGTTGCCCTTGTTGCGATTTTCGCATGCCTGCACCAGCACCTTGTTGTTCTTGCTGTCGTCGAAGCTACGCGAGTAGGGCAGGGCGTGATCGACCTCGGCATAGCCGATGTCGTGGAGCACCCGGTGAAGATCGAGCGGTTCAAGCGAATACGCGCACTTGCCCTGCTGTTCGCGGTAAAGCTGGAATTTCTCGAACTCGCGGCCCTTGGCGGGAATACCATATTCCGCTGCGAAGGCTGCCTTGTCCTTGTCGTTCTTCTCGCGGTATTCATCCTGTAGTTTCTTGACCTTGCTGCGTTCATCCATCGGGCGGGACAAATCGCGCGCCATTTCGATATGCACCGACGCAGGCGAGCCGTACTCCCGGATCAGCGCATTCATCACTTTGCGCGCCTGATTAAGTGCGCGCAGCACGACGGGGTTGCGGGGGATGTCCATGTCGTCGTTGAACATCATGCGCCCGTTTTTGTCGCGACCCGAGTAGAACGATGGCAGGTAGTGCTCCTCGCCCTCGCCCAGCTTGAACAACTGGCTGTGGTGATACCCGGCTGATTCGCAGGCTTCGTCGTAGCGCTGGCCGGTTTCCATGTGCGGCACGATATTGCGCAGCGCCTTGACCGAGAGATTGCTGAATTTGTCGAAACGGATTTCGCCCAGCGCATCAATCATCGCCTTGCCGCCCGGCAGGTTGAGCTTGCCGAGTTCGCGTTCGACTTCGGCGTCATCCTTGTAAACAGATAGTACCCATGTGATGCGGTCGAGCAGGTCAGGGTTGCCTGAAAGTGCTGCGCCTGCCATCCCCTGCCATTCGGTTTCCAGGCCCTTGTCTTTCAACTGCTTGCGCAATTCCTGCCACGCGGGGAGCTTCACCAGAACGGCGCTTTCCGGGTTTCTGGTTTTGCCGTCGGTTCTTTGCTCGTAAGGGAATTTGGCGAAGCGGAAGGTGTCATCCAGTACGCCAGCCTTGACCAGCGCCGTTCGCAGATGCTCGTGCTTGAGGTCACCCGCTCGCTGGTATGGCAGTGGCAGGGCGATCTGGCGTTCCTGCTCGTTGAGTGGCCGGGTGATGCCATCGACGACGATACGCAGGTTGTTGAGCCGGGTCAGCCAAACATGCCGCTCGGCGGTGAAGCTGGCTTTGGGGGCGCGGTATTCGGCTTTCTCGAAGGTGCAGCGTCCCAGCATCTTGAGCAGGTTATCGCCGGAGAGTGCAGGTTTTTGCAGCCAGAACAGCCCACTTTTGCGGTCGCCGTTACCCAGAATGGCCGTCTGGAAAGACTCGCTGGTTTGCGGGTTACCCAACGCGCGCTGGCGCTGGAAAAGGATGGCCATTTCTTCGGCCAATATAACGCGCGAAAGTGCCTTGCCGTAATCGCCCTGTTTGTTGCGCTGGGCATCTGGAAACTCGGCCAGGACCATTTCGGCAGCGGTGCGATAGCCCTTCTCGCGCATTAGCCGCCCAGTGGCAGCGAGACCTTGTTTGACTTTTCCACCCTCGCCCTTGACGTCTTCTCCTGCCTTCTTTTCCTCGGCGCGGTTGATCCAGTGAAAGCCCCGGTGTTTGCACAGGTGATATATCGCCCGCGCCCACTCTTCTGGCGCGAGCAGGCGGTCAAGTCCCTCAACGCGCAACTGCCAAGGCGAGATGGGAGTAATGCGCTGGTCGTGGAAAAGTTGAGCGTCCGGGATCAAGCCTTCACGCTTGAGCAAACGCGCCACTTTTGTTTGCCGCCAGGCGCGGCGATACAGGCGACGGCGCATCAAACGTGCGGATCGACGAGCAAGGTTGAGCGATTCGCCTTCCTTGGCGGTTTCGGCCTTGTCGAACGCCCGCACACCGAGCGCCACGATTCGGTCTTCTGCTAGAACCGCCCAGCCAACCGAGGCAATACCAATGTCGAAACCGAATGTCAGATTCCGGGTGTTGCTTTCCACCGTATCCTCCTTGTATATTGTTCGCAGTTGTAGCTTTCCGGGGTGAGAGCCGTTGCTGCAATAAGGTTATCCCGAAAGGGATGAACCGAATCCAGAAGACCCGAGGCGTGCCTCGGGTCTTTTTACTATGTGTTGCTGTTTTGTATCGCTGCGTGTGTGGTTAAACTGGCTGCCTTGCCATGTTTGGCGCGGTTCGGCGATAATGCCCGGCTTCCGTGCCGGGCGCGTTCGCGTCCGGCCTTTTGCCGGGATGGCGGAATCGGTAGACGCAGCGGATTCAAAATCCGCCGGTGGTAACACTGTGGGGGTTCGAGTCCCCCTCCCGGCACCAGTAATTACGCGGGTTTAGTGCTTGTTTCCAGCCCCCGGACTTCTACAATTTTTCATTCTTCGTACCCACTGGCTTGACGGTTCGCCCGTCCGCTTCCGTGTGTAGTATGGGCTGACCGTCTTAGTGGAATGGCTTCTCAAGCGCATCCAAGACTGGAGCACAAACATAAAAACGTCCCCACTGCCGTCCGCTGATTTCCTTGAGGATGTTTTTTTCCTCAAGCACGCTGATGGCGGCTCTTGCTGTGGGATGGGTCTTGTTGAGCAACTTGGCTCCGCGGCCAATGGTCATGTACGGATTGACGAACAGTTCGTCGATCAGGCCAAGGGCATTGGGCTTGTCTCGTAATTGGCTTCGGTACTGCTCCCGCAGGCGGTGTAGTTCCTTCGATTGCTGTCCGGCCTCGGTGGCAATCTCTGTCACGCCCTGGAGAAAAAATCGTATCCATGGTACCCAGTCGCCGTGTGTCCGTACGCGCTGCAACAGATCGTAATAGTCCCCTTTGTGTGCGTCGATGAACGCGGATAGATAAAGCAAGGGCTCTGACAATCGCCCTCTCTGCATGAGGAAGAAGGTAATCAGCAGACGCCCGACACGTCCATTCCCATCGAGAAAAGGGTGGATGGTTTCAAACTGGACGTGCATCATCGCGCACTGGATGAGGTCGGGTACCACGTCTTGTGAGTGCAGAAAATTTTCCCAGTCCCCCAGGCAGTCCATCAGCACTTCAACCGGCGGCGGGACAAATGCCGCAGTCATCGGTGTGCTCCCGGCCGGACCGATCCAGTTCTGTGATCGTCGGAATTCGCCTGGGGTCGCTTTTTCTCCCCGGACGCCTTCCATGAGTTCGGCGTGAATTTCCCGGATGAGCCTGAGCGAGAGCGGTAGTGTTTGCAATCGCTGGACGCCAAACTCCAATGCTCGGACGTAGTTGCGAACTTCCTTGACGTCGTCGCTGGGCGCTCTTGCCTGGCCGTCCTCAATCTCATCGATCAGCAGGTCGGAAAGGCTGGCCTTTGTGCCTTCGATGCGGGACGATAGAACTGCCTCCCGCTTGATGTAGGGCGAAATTAACAGGTGTGGGTTCGGTAATTGGCCACCAAGGCCTGATAGTTCCGAGAGTGCCGAGTCGGCTTTTGAGAGCGCCAGGGCGAGCGGCATATCGAAGTTGATCGGCGGTGGCAAAGGGTTCGGCACAAAAGCCAGGTAGCCCTGAGGGGTATCTACCAGCCGGCCGCTTGCCGTGTCAGCAAAGTCTTTTCGATTCATTGGATTAGAGGCGAGCGCGAAAAATATTTTCAAACCATTGTAGGCTTTGAAATAAATTGGTCAATTTTTTTCAAAGCTCTTTGGGGTTTGAAAATTCCTTGTTCAAGCGGCCTCTACAATTTGTGATGACCCAACGTAATGACGCGGCTTTCAGCGAATTGAAAAGCAGTCCTTTGTAGAAGGGGCTCAGGCTAGCGCACGTTCCCGTCGCGCCCGCCCGGGGGCCGGCTCGGATCTCTGGGCGCCTCGGCCTGCTTCATCCCGTCAGCGGCCGTGAGTTGCCGGCCCGTATCGCCATCCCAGGTCGCGTTCGACGGCAATTCGTTTTCGACCCGCCGCGCTGCCGCCAGATACTGCTCCAGTGTGAGATTGGCGGTTGAAATGGGTACGGCAACGGCCCGCGGTTTTTTCGTGATTTCCGTTACCAGCGCCTCATTGACGACAACATTCGCGCGCGCGCCGTGTCCGCCCTGCGCCGGTTTCTTGCGCGCGAGGTTGATGAGCTGGTCCGGGTGGTGTTTACGCTTGTCGTCTTTGAGCACCGGGTAGGTCTGCATCACCAGCGTGTCACCCTGCCAGCCAACCAGAAACGGTTGATTGACGACGGTGACCGGCGTGCCCACCGGCACAGCGTCGTACATGCCGACGATATCCTCCGGGTACATCCGAAGGCAGCCATGCGTGCCGCGCAGGCCGATGCTCGGCGGCTTGTCGGTGCCGTGAATCGCGTACTCCGGCCAGCCCAGCCTGAGCGCATTCGTGCCCATCGGGTTGTCCGGGCCCGGTGGCACCACTTTGGGCAGCGGATCGCCATCGGCCGCATGCTCCCTGCGGATCGCCGGCGTCGGCGTCCAGGTCGGGGCCGCTGTCTTGGAAACGATTCTGGTGCTGCCTTCCGGCGTTCTCCAGCCGACGCGGCCGATGCCGATGGGATGCGTGATCACCTTCTGCGGCTCGCCGGGTTTGTTTTTCGGAAAATAGAACAGACGCATCGCCGCCAGATTGATCACGATGCCCTGCCGCTTCGCGTCCGGCAGCACAAACGCGGTGGGAATGACGACTTCGGTGCCCGTCCCGGGCAGCCACGGATCAACGCCGGGATTGGCGGCGACAACTTCCTCGTACCCGACATTGAAACGGCGCGCGATATCCGGCAGCGTGTCCTCATCGCGCGCCCTGACGACCTGCACGCTGCCGACCACATCGTCCCCGGGGGCGAGGGTGAATTCGTGCATTGCGACCGGCCTCGGCAAGGCCGGCGCCGCATGGGCTGCCAGGGCCGGCACGGCATTCGCTTCCGGTCTGCCGAGCGACTGGCAACCCGCGAGCAAGGCCAGGCCCGCCAGCGCGGCGTAACGGATGCGTGACGAAGCTCCGGGCGGCATGGACGTGCCCCTTTCCAACGGATGTTGATTAACAGGAGACGCAAGCGGATGGTATATGGTTCCGGATTGTGGATGAACCACGCCGGTTCCGCAGACGCCCGGCCCGGGATTTGCGCCTCCGCTTCGGCCGATGATCCGGCCTTCCGCTGCGTAGGCTAAACGTCTGATTGCCGGACAGGGCTGACGCTGGGTGCATGAGCCACGCTATGTGTCGCTAAACGCGCCCCTGCTTGCAAGCGTAGTCAATGCTTGCCTGCCTTCGCGCTGCGCAGAATCCGCCGGACGCCGAAATACGCGGGTTTCGCTCGGCCGTCCGCATCGAACAGCAGGGCCGCGCCCTGGCCGGGGAAGAATGCCGGTATCCACGAATGGCGGTCGCTCGCGCCCCAGGTGGAGACGCTGCGGCACTGCGGCACCGCCAGGCAGGCTTGCAGCATGCCGCCATACAGCACAGCCTGTTTCCTGAGGGCCGCGCGGCTTGCCGGCAGGGGCAGCATCACGTCCATTTCGGTGATGTCGGTCTGCAGTCCGAGCGCGGCCAGGCGCTTCATGTTGATGCGCACGTCCCCGGCACGCGGCGCGTCGCTCAGGCTCACGTGCATCTGCAAACCCACGGCATCGATCGGTACGCGGCGCGTGCGCAGGTCGGCCACGAGCGTGTAGATGCCGTCCGACTTGGCGCCGGCGCCCTCGCCGCCGTAGTCGTTGTAGCGCAGGCGCGCCTGCGGGTCGGCCTCGTGCGCCCAGCGGAAGGCCAGGGCCAGGTAATCCGGACCGATGCCGCGCGACCAGAAGGTGTCGCGCGGCTTGCCGTCTTCGCCCACCGCCTCGGCCGCCACGTCCCACGAGGCCACGCGGCCGCGATAGCGCGTCACCAGCGTCCGGATGTGTTCATGCAGGATGGCCCTGAGTTCGTCCGGGCTGAAGTGGCCCTGCGTCAGCCAGTCCGGCAACTGCTGGTCCCACACCAGCACGTGGCCGTTCACCCGCATGGCATGCGCTTCGGCGAATGCGACCAGGGCGTCCGCCCGCGTGAAATCGAAGCGGCCGCGTTCGGGCTGCACGACGGAGAATTTCAGCGCGTTTTCCGGGGTGACCAGGTTGAACTCGCGCGCCAGCAGCCGGGCGTAGGCCGGGTCTGAATCCAGGGCCTCGACGTCGACGGCGGTGCCGAAATGCAGGTCGGCTTTCCGGGCGAGATCGCGCAAGGTGTCGGCCGCCCCGGCAGGCAGCGTGGTTGCGAGCGTGAGCGCGAAAACGGCGGCGAGGGCGCGCGGGCGCAAATCAGTATCCCCGCAGCGCGGCGGCGCCGGCCCACCGCGTGACGAAGCCGGGCACCGGCGGGGGCAGGGGGGGCCGCAGGCCGGCCTGGCGGGCCCAGCCCTCGAGCCAGGATTCGCCCTCGACGCCGCTCGATCCCGGCGGCGAGGCGTAGGCGCTGTCCTTGAGCGCCTCGTCCAGCGAAATGAAGCGGTAGCCGCGTTGCCTGAGCATGGCGGCGAGCGCGTCGAAATAGTCCGCGTTGAGCGCGTTGGCATGGAGCACCAGGACGTGGGCGATGGGGCGGCCGAACAGGTCGAGCGCCAGTTGCTCGGCCTGCGCGAACACCGTCTGCATGTAGGGCACGTAGGCGGCGCCGATGCGGCGTGCGGCCGCTTCGTCGCCCTGCTCCAGTGCCCGCGCATACGCGGCGGCAAACACCCATTCCGCGCTGTTCACGGTCACCGGGGCCACGACATAAGCATGGGCAGCCAGGAACGCCTGGAATGCCCTGCGCACTTCCGGCGTCGCTCCCTGATGCAGGAAGGGATGGCGGAACCAGCGCAGGGATTTGCCTTCACTCTGCATGAGCGGGCGCGTGACGGTTTCGCCCCGCAGCAGGTCGGCCTCGAAGGCGTCGAGCGGGATGCGGTTGAGCGAGGGATGGGAATAGGTATGGTTGCCGAGCTCGAAGCCGGCCCTGATCCAGCTGCGCAGCAGACCGACCCGCCGCGGATCGAGCGTGTCGTCGCGGGTCAGCTTGGCTTCGTTGACGAAACCCACCGCGGGCACCTGTTCGGCCTGCAGGCTGTGCAGCAGCCGGGCGGTCATGGCTTCAAGCTGCGCGTCGTCTTCGGCCGGCACCGCGGCAAAAGGCAGGTCGTCGAAGGTGATCGCGACGGTGGGCGCCGGCGTGGCCACGGCAGCGAACGGGAGCAGGAAGAAAAGGAGCAGGAGCCTGCGTGTCATGTTGCCCCCAGGTGCGTGCCGCCCTGCCGAGGAGAAATGCTCAGAAGCGGCGCGTCAGGCTGAGCTCGACCATGTGCGAACGGTACCCTGCCGTCGTGCCGCCGCCGTAGTTGGAGAGGCCGGCCTTGACGTCGAGGAACCAGTCGCGATAGATGCCGAAGAAGCCCTCGGCCACGATGTCGCCGCCGGCGCGGAAGCCCGACATGGTGTTGTCCTTGTGGGGGCCGTAGCTGAAGGCCACGCTCACGCCGTCGTCGTCGCTGATTTTCCAGTAGGTGAAGGCGGTCACCGCGTAGCGCTGGTAGAGCGACGGCGCGTAGTAGCCGTTGCCAGGATCCCGGTCGTAGCCGAACCAGCGCCCGCTTACGCCGAGGTCGAGATTGAGGCGCTGGGTGCGCAGGAAGGCGCGGCGCGGCGCGAGTTCGGCTTCCCAGCGGTCGTTGCCGTCGGAGAAGGTGTCATAGCCGGCGCGGCTGGCCAGGGTCCAGCGCAGGTCGGGGGTCCAGGTCGCGTCGAGGGTGTTGGCGCGGCGCTCGATGCCGAGCCTGGCGGCACGCGGCGATACGGCAAACAGGTCCTGCCGGCGAGACAGGCGCAGGGCCAGTTCGTCGCTCGGCTGCATGTCGGCGCCCACCTCGTAGAGGAAGCGGCCGTCGCCTTCCGCTGTGCCGCCGCCGATTTGCCCGTCGAGCGACAACCGGGGCGACGTGCGATGCCGGATGCCGAGCCAGGCGCGGTTGTAGCCGATGGACGTGCCGCCGTCCGGTTTGACGTAGGCGCTGCCGGCCTTGGCGTGGATCGCCCGCCGGTCGGTGCCGCCGAACAGGCGCGTCTCGGGATTGATCACGTATTCGCCGCGCAGGCCGGCATGGCGGAGGGTGATGTCGTCGGAGGCGCTCTCGTAGCCAAGATCGAAGGTGGCATTGGACCGCAGCGGCGTGTAAATGAAGCGGGTCAGGTCGGCGGTTTCCTTGCTGTCCGGGCGCAGCAGCGCGACGTCGGCGAGGCTTGCCAGCGCCTCGCGCGGACGGTGCGCGTAGTGCAGGGCGATCGTGCGGGTGTAGCCCAGTTCGTAGTCGTCGCGCAGCGTCGGCGCGAGTTCGTCGACGAGGCCGAGCGCGCGCGTCGGCCGGTCGGCCCACGCCAGCACGCGTGCCTTCTGCTTGCGGTAGGCGACGTTGTCGCCAAATTTCTCGCGATAGTCTTCCAGCAGTTCCATCGCGCGTGCGTAGTCGCCGAGTTCGGTGACGACGACGATGTATTCCATCCAAGCCGTCGCCACACCGGGCTGCCGGGCCAGATAGTCGCGATAGGCGCGCGCCGATTCGTCCAGCTGGCTGCGCCAGTACTGCACGCGGGCGATGCCGAGGCGTGCGCCGGGGTCGTCCGGCGCGATGGCGAGAATGCGGCGGTGGCTGTCCAGCGCCGTATCGTAGTCGCCGCGCCAGGCGGCGAGATCGGCGCGGGTGCGCAGGTATTCCGGGTTCTTCGGATCCAGTTTGACCGCGCGTTCGATGGCGGCGGCCGCATCCTTGGCCTCCTTTTCGCTCGGGTAGCTCTGCGCCAGGCGGTAGAGCAGCGCGTGGTCCAGAGGAGCGAGGCGGCTGGCTTCCTTGAGGGCTGCCGACGAGGCCAGGGCGTTGTTGCCGAGCGCATAGATGTCGGCCATGCGCAGCCAGTATTCCTTGCTGGTGCCGAAACGCTGGCGATACAGCGCGTCGTATTCCTGCACCGCCTGGGTGTTGCCGCGCTCGGCTTCCAGTTCCATGTATTCAAGCATGGCGACCTTGTCCTGCGGATGCTGTTCCAGATAGTCGCGGTAGCGGGACGCGGCAGACGCCTTCCTGCCGCTGCGCGCGGCGGCGCGGGCGAAGCCGAGCAGGGCGTCGGCATCCCGCGGCGCGGCAATCAGGACGCGGCCGAAGCTGTCGATCGCCACGGGGTAGCGGCCGACCCACAGGGCGATTTCGCCGCGCGCGAGCAGATACGTCCGATTGCCGGATGCGAGTTCGACCGCGCTGTTGATTGCGCTGAGTGCAGCCGGCCCTTGCTGCGCCGCCGCCAGGGCCTGCGACAGCTTGTAATACAGGCGGGCATCGGTTGGTGCGTATTTCACCGCCTCGCGCAGGGCGTCGGCGGCGCCTGCGGGGTTCTTCAGCTGCGTGGCGCGAATGTCGGCGATGCGTTCCCACAGATTCGCCTGCGCCGGATTGGTTTCCAGCGCCCGCCGGTAGATTTTCTCCGCGTCGGCCCACTGGCCCCGCATCTCGGCGCGCAGGCCGGCGTCGGGAACGGTCTGCGCTGCTGCCGGCAGCGCTGCGGTCGATAGAAAAGCCAGGGCGAGAAGCCGATGCAGCATCATTTGCGCCACCTGCGGTTGCGGAAGAACCACAAGTCTGCGGCGAAGCGGCCGATGGTGACAAGATCGAACAGCAGCACGGCATACCGCAGCGGCATCACGAGCAGGCTCTTGAAGAAGTATTCCAGCCGGTGGCCCTTGGCGACCGTGACCAGGATGGCGGTGGACACGGCGGTTTCCGCCGCCAGCGTGATCGCCAGGGGCTCCCACAGTTCCAGCAGGATCATGATCAGCAGGACGGTCGGGAACGCCACTTTCTCGAATGCCGACATGAACAGCACCCAGCCGATCGGGCGGCCATACTCGCGTGTGTAGTCGGCGCCGAAGGGCTGGCGATACTGCTCCTTGTGGATGCGTTTGTCCTCGAGGCCCGCAGCCAGTACGGCCGCCTCTTTCTTCTTGCGCCGATAGCGTTTGAGCGACTTGAAGGGGCTTCGCATCAGCTCGTCGAAGTAGTAGCAGCTTTGCAGGAAGGACGAGGACCACAGGTAGATCTGCCCCGGCACCCGGCCGACTTCGGGCTCCTGCGAGCGGGCGTAGACATCGGTGAGCTGGATGTTGCGGTAGCCGTTGTCGTTCATGGCGAAGCCGATGAAGATGTCCTCCGAGTTGGTGAGGTCATCGCCCAGCACCGGCTCGTAGCGGTCGAACACGATGGTCTTCAGTACGCTGCGCCGGTAGGCCACGGCGCAGCCCACCGGGTTGAGAATGCTGCCGAAGAAGGTCACCTGGCCCAGGTATACGAATTTCTGCAGGAAGTAATACAGCACGTCGCGGTACATGTCGGTGATGCCGCGTTGCAGGTGGTGGAACCAGCCCACCTTGGGGTAGATGGTCGCTTCAGGGTGCGCGCCCAGGAATTTCCGCAGCGCATCCGTATCGAGCATGGCGCGGCGGTCGCGGTCGCGCAGCGGCAGCACGGTGCCGCAGGCGCTGGCGATGCCGGCGCCCTTGTAGAGTTCCTCCACCACGCGGTCGATGTAGTTGTCCGATTCCAGCACGGTGTCGCCGTCGAGGATGAACTCGACATCGGAGTCGAACTCGCGCGACTGGCGCTTGAGGGTCGGCGTCTTGCCGATCGATTGCGCGCGCTTGATCGCGATCAGGTCCATGCCGTTGAGGTCGCAGAAGGTCCGGGCATATTCGACCGTGCGGTCGCGGCTGCCGTCGTCGATCAGGATGATGCGCGTGGGCTTGCGGGTCTGGCGCGCCAGCGCGGCCAGGCACAGGGGGATGTTGCTTTCCTCGTTGAAGGCGGGGATCACCACGTCGACCGTGGCGGTGCGCCAGTCGTCCGCCGGGTTGGGAAGGGTCTTGTCCGGCCCGTGGGCGATACCGATGAGGCTCAGCACCGTGTTCGGGCTGAGGATGAAGTAGGGAGTGGTTGCCATGGTGCGCTATTCTATGCGGCGCGCCGGTTGTTCGCGCATTCCCTCTGGATCAGGTCATCCAGCGTCTCGTTGAGCGTCCATTCCGGCGTGAAGCCTGTGAGTGCCCGCAGCTTGTTGAGCATCGGGCGCCGGTGCGTGACATCCTCGAATTCCTCCCCGTAGGCATCCTGGTAGGAAATGAACTGCAGCGGCGAGCTGCTGCGCGCGCGCTTCACGACCAGTTCGGCCAGACCGCGAATCGAGATTTCCTGGTCGTTGCCGACGTTCACCACCTCGCCCCAGGCCTCCGGACAGGCAGCGAGGCGGTCCAGCGCCACCACGGTGTCGCGGACATCGCAGAAGGAGCGTGTCTGGTTGCCTTCGCCATAGACGGTGATCGGCTCGTTGTTGACCGCCTGCCTGACGAAGCTCGGCACCACCATGCCGTAATGGCCCACCTGGTTCGGGCCGATGGTATTGAACAGGCGCGCGACCACGATGTTGAGACCGTATTTGCGCGCATACGAAAAGGCGAGGAACTCGTCGGCCAGCTTGGTCACGGCATAGGCCCAGCGCAGCCGGCCGGCGGACGGCAGCACGATGTAGTCGGTTTCGGCGAAGCAGTCGTTCGTGTTGAAGCCGTATACCTCGGAGGTCGAGGCGATGATGACCTGCGGGTTCCAGCCGCCGTGGTGGATGGCGCGCAGGATGCGCTCGGTGCCGCTCATGTTGGTTGCCATCACGGCCACCGGGTCTTCCAGCACTTTCTTGACGCCGACGACCGCGGCCATGTGGTAGATGCGGTCCGCCCAGGCGACGGCCTTGTCGAGCCCGTTCCAGTGCAGGATGTCGGCCTGGGTGAAGCGGAAGGCGGTGTTGCCGCGGAAGGGATCGAGGTTTGCAAGGGAGCCGGTGCTCAGATTGTCCACCACGTAAACCTGATCGCCGTTCGCCAGATGGCGCTCCGCCAGATGCGATCCGATGAACCCTGCGCCGCCCGTGATCAAAACATGCATGCCGTTCCCCTCTCCGAATATTCGCCAGCCGCCGCCGAACGATTAACAGGCCGGCGCCAGGATCAAAATTTAAGCCCCCAATAAAAACAATGAGTTGAATTGTTGTTTTGGGAACCTGGAGCGATATTTCCGTTCCTGTCCGGATCACAGCAAGGAGCGTACCAGTTTGGGGCGTATCATGAACGGAACGTCACGGGCACCTTTCGGGTGCATTCCCGTCTCTGAGTCTGGAGGCACCGGGAATTTTTGGCGCATTTCTGGGGCGGCGTTCCGGTTTGTCATCCGCCCATCACCAATTTTTCCTATGGTTAATCAAGCCCCGGCGCTTCCATGCGCCGGTGGCACAGCCGTTGCTTGCTGACGATCAGGCGGCATCGAACGCCGCAGCCACGCGGCGCGGCACGACCTGGGTAGGGAGAACACTGCATGGCGACGTCGGTTTTCACGAAAGAGCACCTGGATGAGATGCCCGGGCCGTTACATCGGCCGGTATGCCGTCAGTTGAGGGCGCACCAGGCCGCGATGGCGGCGGTGCGCATGCGCGATCTGTTCGCGGCCGACCCGGCGCGCTTCGAGCGGTTTTCGCTGCAGGTGGGCGAGGTGTTGCTGGATTATTCGAAGAACCGCATCACCGACGAGACCATGCGCCTGCTGGTGCGGCTGGCCGAGGAGGCGGACGTGGCCGGCTGGCGCGAACGCATGTTCAGCGGCGACCGGATCAACAACACCGAAAACCGCGCGGTGCTGCACGTGGCCTTGCGCAACCGCAGCAACCACCCGGTCATCGTCGACGGCGAGGACGTGATGCCCAAGGTCAACGCCGTGATCGAGCGCATGGGGGCGTTCGCCGAACGGGTGCGGAGCGGCGAGTGGCGCGGCTACACCGGCGAGCGCATCACCGATGTCGTCAACATCGGCATCGGCGGATCCGATCTCGGGCCGCGGATGGTCTACCAGGCGCTCAAGCCCTACCGCCATCCGCGCCTGAAGGCGCATTTCATCTCGAACATCGACGGCGCGCACGTGAAGGAGGCGCTGGAGGCGCTGAATCCGGAGACGACGCTGTTCATCGTGTCGTCCAAGACCTTCACCACGCAGGAGACGATGACCAATGCCCACTATGCGCGCGAGTGGTTCCTGGCGCAGTCGCAGGCGGAGAAGCACATCGCCCGGCATTTCGTGGCGGTCTCCGCCAACCGCGAGGCGGTGTCGGCGTTCGGCATCGACCCGGCCCACATGTTCGAATTCTGGGACTGGGTGGGCGGGCGCTACTCGCTGTGGTCGGCGATCGGGCTCTCGATCGTGCTGGCGGTCGGCGCGGAGCGCTTCGCCGAACTGCTGGAAGGCGCGCACGAGATGGACGGGCATTTCCGCCATGCGCCGCTGGGCCGCAACATGCCGGTGATCCTCGCGCTGCTGGGCGTGTGGTACAACAACTTCTTCGGTGCCGAGTCGCACGCGATCCTGCCCTACGACCATTACCTGCGCAGCCTGCCGGCCTACCTCGAGCAGGCCGACATGGAATCGAACGGGAAGTCGGTCGACCGCGAGGGCAATGTCGTCGACTATCCGACCGGCGCGATCGTCTGGGGCGCCACCGGCATCAACGGCCAGCACGCCTTCTACCAGCTGCTGCACCAGGGCACCAAGATCATCCCGGCCGACTTCATCGTGTCGGTCGAGCCGCATACCGAACTGCAGGCGCACCACGACATCCTGATCGCCAATTTCCTGGCGCAGACCGAGGCGCTGATGCGCGGCCGCACCCGTGAAGAAACCCAGGCGCAGACGGGCCAGTTCGTTTCCCACAAGGTGTTCGACGGCAACCATCCCAGCAACGCGATCCTGCTGCAGAAACTGACCCCGCACGCGCTCGGCATGCTGATCGCGCTGTACGAGCACAAGATTTTCGTCGAGGGCGTGATCTGGAATCTCAATTCCTACGACCAGTGGGGCGTCGAGCTCGGCAAGCAGCTCGCCAGCCGCATCCTGCCCGAACTGCATGCCGACGCGCCGGTGGGCGGCCATGACGCATCGACCAATGCGCTGATCAATTATTATCGACGCATGAGCCACCCGCGCACTGGCCTATAGTTCGGAAATGGAGCTGATTGCAGGCGATATTGGCGGAACAAAAAGCTGGCTGGCCTGGTCGTCTGGCGAAGCGGAAGGCGCGATGCGCCTGCGCTTCGAGAAGGTGTATGCCAGCGCCGATTTTGCGTCCGCTGAAACGCTGTTGCGGCAGTTCATCGGCGATGCGCGGCAGGCCGCCCGCCCCGACGCGCTGGTCCTGGCGCTGCCGGGCCCGCAGCATGCGCAGCGGGTGACCCTGACCAATCTCGCCTGGACGGTCGACGTTGGCGCGCTGCAGGCTGCGCTGGGCATCGCCAGGGTGCATTTCATCAACGATTTCCAGGCCGCGGCAGCCGGCGTGGCGACGCTGACGGCGACCGATCTCGTCGCACTCAATCCGCAGCCCGCCGAGCCTGACGGCGTACGCGCCATCACCGGTGCCGGAACCGGGCTCGGACTCGCCTTCATGCTGGCGGACGGCACAGGCCACTATCGGACGTTCGCCACCGAGGGCGGGCATGTCGACTTCGCGCCGGCCAACCCGCTTCAGGCGCGCTTGCTGGAACATCTGCAGGACGAATATGGTCATGTGTCCTGGGAGCGCGTGGTCTCGGGTTCGGCCATGAACGATCTATACCGCTTTTGCTGCATCGAGCACGAACGGCCGCAGCCGGATGCGCCGGCAGACGGGGCCGCGCTCGTCGCGCGTGCCGAGTCGGGCGAGGCCGTCGCCAAGGCCGCACTGGATCTGTTTGTCGACCTGTATGGCGCCTGGGTGGGCAATGTGGCCTTGCTTTACCGGCCGCAGGGCGGACTGTTCATCGCGGGCGGGGTGAGCGTGCATCTGCAGGCGCGTATGCGGTCGCCCCGCTTCATGGCGGCCGCGGTCGACAAGGGCCGCATGCGCGGCGTGGTCGAGCACACGCCGATATTTCTGGTCACCAGCAGCCGGCTGGGCGTGGCGGGCGCGCTTGCCCTGGGGCAGCAGGCGATGTCCCGCGGGCGGCGGGCTGCGCCCGAACATGATCAATAACGATGCAGACGAGGAGCCGCGCATGACGCTTTCCAAGGACGAACAGGAGCGCCTTTACCGCTACTACACCGAACCGAAGATGGTGACGGACCTCACCCGCAAGACGCTGGCGCTCGTGCTCGCGGGCGGCGAGGGGTCGCGGCTGAAGGATCTCACTGCCTGGCGCGCCAAGCCGGCCGTGCCGATCGGCGGCAAATACCGCATCATCGACTTTCCGCTGTCCAACTGCGTCAATTCCGGCATCCTCCGCATCGGCGTGCTCACGCAGTACAAGTCGCATTCGCTGATCCGGCATCTGCAGCGCGCCTGGGGCTTCATGCGCGCGGAGATCGGGGAGTTCGTCGAGATCCTGCCCGCGCAGCAGCGCACCAACAAGAAGGAGTGGTACCAGGGGACGGCCGACGCGCTGTTCCAGAACATCGACATCATGCAGCGCCATCACCCCGAATACGTGCTGGTGCTCGGCGGCGATCATGTCTACACCATGGATTATTCGGAAATGCTGCTGTACCACGTGCAGACCGGCGCGGATTTCACCGTCGGCAGCATCGAGGCGCCGGCCGCCGAAGCGAGCGGATTCGGCGTGATGTCGGTCGACGAGGAGATGCGCATCACCCGCTTCACCGAGAAACCCCAACACCCCGATTGCATTCCCGGCAAGCCCGGCACGGCGCTGGTATCGATGGGCATCTATATCTTTTCCAAGGATTTCCTCTACAAGACGCTGATCGAGGATGCGGGCAAAACGGGTTCCAGCCACGATTTCGGCAAGGACATCATCCCCTCCAAGATCGGCGAGGCCCGTGCAATGGCCTTCCCCTTCCGGGACAAGGATGGCGCCCCCGCCTACTGGCGCGATGTGGGGACGCTGTTTTCCTACTGGCAGACCAACATGGAGTTGTGCTCGATCGAGCCCGAACTCAACCTCTACAACCGCGACTGGCCGATCTGGACCTACCAGCCGCAATACCCGCCCGCGAAATTCATTTTCGACGACGAGGGTCGGCGTGGCGAGGCGATCGACTCGCTGATCGCCGGCGGCTGCATCCTGTCGGGGGCGCGGGTCAAGCGCTCGGTGCTGTTTTTCGCCACCACGGTGGAAAGCTACAGCCTCATCAAGGACAGCGTGATCCTGCCCAAGGTCAGCATCGGCAGCCATTGCCGGATTACTCGCGCCATCATCGACAAGGGAACGGTCATACCGGACGGCATGGTCATCGGAGAGGATCCGGTGGAAGACGCCAAGCGTTTCCATGTCACGCCCGAAGGCATCGTGCTGGTGACCCCGGCGATGCTCGGCCAGAACCTCTACGCGAGATTGCAGAATGACTACGACGGCTAAATCGCTCAACGTGGTGCTGTGCTGGCACATGCACCAGCCGTATTACCGCGAGGGGCTCAAGGGCGCGTACCACCTGCCCTGGGTCTATCTGCACGGCATCAAGGACTACAGCGACATGGCCGCCCACCTGGAGCGGCATCCGGGGATGCGCGCCGTGGTGAACTTTGCGCCGGTGCTGCTGGAACAGCTGGACGATTATGCGCAGCAGCTCGACGTGCTGCTGAAGCAGGGCAAGCCGACCCAGGACCACATGCTGAACCTGCTGTCCGGCACCGAGCGCATCCCCTCGGACGCCGCCAGCCGGCTGCGCATCGTCCGGGACTGCCAGCGCTGCAACGCGCAGCGCATGATCCATCCCTATCCCGCCTTTCAGCGCCTCTTGAGCATGATCGGCGTCACCGACGTGGCGCCCGGCGACAGTGCCGGCCTGCCGTGGCTGATGGGCTACTTGTCCGAACAGTATTTCCTCGACCTGCTGACCTGGTATCACCTTGCCTGGCTGGGGCATTCGCTGAGACAGCTGCCGCTGGTGCAGCGGCTGATGACGCAGGAAAGGCACTTTTCCGCCGCCGACCGCCACGAGCTGCTGCACCTCATGCAGCACTGCGTGGCCGGGCTGATTCCGCGCTATCGCGCGCTTGCCGAGCGCGGGCAGGTCGAGTTGTCGATGACGCCCTACGGCCACCCCATCGTTCCCCTGCTGAACGACTTTGCCAACCTGCGCGACGCGATGCCCGACGCTCCCGTACCCGATGCGCCGGCCTATCCGGGCGGAGCGGAGCGTGCGCGCTGGCATCTGCAGCACGGCGTCGAGGTGTTCGAGCGCTATTTCGGCATGAAACCGGCCGGGGTATGGCTGTCCGAAGGTGGCGTAAGCGAGGACGCGATGGCCCAGCTCGACGCAATGGGGTTCGCGTGGACCGCGTCGGGCGAGGGCGTGTGGCGCAACAGCTGCGCCAGATCGGGTTGCGCGCAGGAGGACATCCAAACCAAGCGCGCGCTGTTCTCGCCTGCGCAGGTCGACGGCTTCAAGACGCGGGTGTTCTTCCGCGACGACGGCCTGTCGGACCTGATCGGCTTCCAGTACAGCGACTGGCACGCCGACGACGCGGTGGGCGATTTCGTCCGGCATCTGGAAAACATCGCCGCCCTCTTCGACAAGGACGCGAACCGGCATGTGGTCTCGGTCATTCTCGACGGCGAGAATGCCTGGGAGTATTACCCCGACAACGGCCATCATTTTCTGGATGCGCTCTATGCTGCGCTGTCCAGCCATGCCACGCTCAAGGTCGGCACCTTCGCCGAGCAGGCTGCGCACCTGCCGGCCAGTCCGCTGAAGCGGCTGGCCGCCGGCAGCTGGGTGTATGGCAGCTTTTCGACCTGGATCGGTTCGGCCGACAAGAACCGCGGCTGGGACTACCTGGTCGCCGCCAAGCAGGCCTATGACGGCGTGGTCGCTTCCGGAAAGCTGCATGCCGATCAACTGGCGCTCGCTACCCGCCAGCTTGCCGTGTGCGAAGGTTCCGACTGGTTCTGGTGGTTTGGCGACTACAACCCGGCAAGCAGCGTCAGCGATTTCGAACAGTTGTACCGGACCCAGCTGCGCGAACTGTATCGCCTGCTGGGCGTGGCGCCCCCCGCGCTGCTCGACGTGCCGCTGTCGAGCGGCGGTGGCTGGGCCGCCAACGCCGGTACCATGCGCAGGAATGCCTGATGAATTTCGATACCCACCGTGCCGGATTGCTGCTGCACCCGACGTCGCTGCCGTCCGGCACGCTGGCGGATGCCGGGCGCTGGCTGGAATTCCTGCATGCGGCGGGCTTCGGCGTGTGGCAAATGCTGCCGCTGGGGATTCCGCTCACCGGGCTGTCGCCGTATCAGTGCGCGTCGGCATTCGCGGTGAATCCCGCGCTGTTTCCCGATTGCGACGTCGATCCGCACGGCTATGCGGACTGGCAGGCCCGCCAGGCATACTGGCTCGACGACTTCGCCCGCTTCATGGTGATCAAGGCGGAGCAGCAGGGCGCGCCGTGGACCGAATGGCCGCGTGCCTTGCGCGATCGCGATCCCGGCGTGATGGCCCGTTTCGACGCCGTGCACGCCGACGACCTCGAAGAGGTGAGACGTGCGCAGTACCGCGCCGTGGTGCAGTGGCATGCATTGCGCACGCAGGCGGCGGCGCGCGGCATCCAGCTGTTCGGCGACATGCCGATTTTCGTGGCGCACGACAGCGCCGACGTGTGGGCGCAGCGCGCCCTGTTCCTGCTGGATGAGACCGGGCATCCCACCGTGGTGGCAGGCGTGCCGCCGGATTATTTTTCCGCAACCGGGCAGCGCTGGGGCAATCCCCACTACAACTGGCCGGCGATGCAGGCAGACGGCTACGCCTGGTGGCGCGCACGGCTGCGTTCGCACTTCGAGTGGTTCGGCCTCGTGCGCATCGATCATTTCCGCGGCCTGGCGGCGGCCTGGGAGATTCCCGCCAGCGAGCCCACGGCCATCCACGGCGACTGGGTCGCGGCGCCGGGCGCGGCATTGCTGCAGGCGTTCGCCGACGACATGGGCGACCTGCCGCTGGTGGCGGAAGACCTCGGTATCATCACCCCCGATGTCACCGAACTGCGCCACCGGTTCGGCCTGCCCGGCATGGCCGTGCTGCAGTTCGCGTTCGACCAGCACGCCGACAACCCGCACAAGCCGGAGAACGTGCGGACCGATACCGTTTACTACACCGGCACGCACGACAACGACACCACGCTGGGCTGGTGGCGCACCTTGCCGGACGAAGCGCGGACGCAAGTGATGCGGCAACTGGGTGTCGGCGAGCCCGACGCGGTGCCGGAGGCCATGATCGCCACCGTGCTCGAAAGCCGTGCCGCCCTCGCCATGCTGCCGCTGCAGGATGTGCTGCGCCTCGGCAGCGAGGCGCGCATGAACACGCCGGGCACGGACGACGGCAACTGGGCCTGGCGGTTCGAATGGGACGATTTGCCGTCCGATCTGGCATCTCGTCTGCTGGAACAATTACGGAAAGCCGGTCGATGCGAAACACAGCCCAAACCATGAAATCCTCCCAACATGCTCCGCTCGATGCCGGCCTGCCTGTGATCAGCGAACCGATCATGCGCGTGCAGCGTGGCACGCATCACGATCCGTTCGAAGTGCTGGGCCCGCATCTCCAGCCCGATGGCAGCACGCTGATCCGTGCCTTCCTGCCCGCCGCCGAGGCCGTCGACGTGGCGGGCGGCCCGATGACGCGGGTGGCCGGCACCGACTTTTTCGAGCGGATCCTGCCGCCCGGCGTGGCCGTCGAGCCGCATCCGGTCTTGCGCTGGCAGGACAAGGGCGCGGGCAGCTGGCATGACACGCAATGCCCGTACAGCTTTGGCCCGCAGCTCGGCGAGATGGATCTCTATCTGCTCGGCGAGGGGCGCCATTTCGAAGCCTGGAAGGTGCTCGGCGCGCGCCTGAAAACCATCGACGGCGTGGCGGGATGCCTGTTTGCGGTGTGGGCGCCGGCGGTGCAGCGCGTCAGCGTGGTCGGCGACTTCAACGACTGGGACGGCCGCCGCCATCCGATGCGCTGCCGCGGCAGCTCCGGCATCTGGGAGCTGTTCATTCCCGGCCTCGACGCGGGGCATGCCTACAAGTACGAAATCCTCGGCCGCCACGGCCAGCTGGTGCGGAAGACCGATCCTTACGCGCGCCAGATGTTCCTGCGCCCGGAAACCACCAGCTGCGTGCCCGACGACGACCCCTATGCCTGGCGGGACGACAGCTGGATCGCGGCGCGCGCCCGGTTCGACTGGCAGCACCGCCCGATCAGCATCTACGAGTTGCATCCCGGTTCCTGGCGGCGTCATGCCGACGGCAGCTTCTATACCTGGGGCGAGCTCACCGCCGAACTGATTCCCTACGTGCAGGACCTTGGCTACACCCACATCGAGCTCTTGCCGGTGGCCGAGCATCCGCTCGACGCCTCGTGGGGCTACCAGGTGTCGGGCTATTACGCGCCGACCGCGCGCTTCGGCTCGCCGCACGATTTCCGCGCCTTCGTCGACGCCTGCCACCAGGCGAATATCGGCGTGCTGCTCGACTGGGTGCCGGCGCATTTCCCGAAGGACGATTTCGCGCTCGCCCGCTTCACCGGCGAGCCGGTGTACGAGCACGCCGACCCGCGCCGCGGCGAGCACCAGGAGTGGGGTACGCTGGTGTTCGATTTCGGCCGCAACGAGGTGCGCAACTTCCTGGTCGCCAACGCGCTGTACTGGCTGGACGAATTCCACATCGACGGCCTCAGGGTCGATGCCGTGGCGTCGATGCTGTATCTCGACTACTCGCGCAATCCGGGCGAATGGCTGCCCAACCAGTACGGCGGGCGCGAGAACATCGAGGCGGTGCACTTCCTGCGCGAGATGAACACCGAGGTGCACGGCCGTTTTCCCGGCGTGCTGACCATCGCCGAGGAGTCGACCGCGTGGCCGGCGGTGTCGCGCCCGGTCGAGCTTGGCGGGCTGGGATTCTCGATGAAGTGGAACATGGGCTGGATGAACGACAGCCTCGACTACATCGAGAAGGAACCGGTCTACCGCAAGTACCAGCACAACCAGCTGACTTTCAGCCAGATGTACGCGTGGACCGAGAACTTCGTGCTGCCGCTGTCGCACGACGAAGTGGTGCACCTGAAGAAAAGCCTGCTCGACAAGATGCCGGGCGACGTCTGGCAGCGCTTCGCCAACCTGCGCCTGTTCTATGCCTGGCAGTACGCGCATCCGGGCAAGAAGCTGCTGTTCATGGGCGGCGAATTCGGCCAGTGGAACGAGTGGAAGGAGGCCGGCCAGCTCGACTGGGCACTGCTCGACTTCCCGGCGCACGATGGCATCCGCGCGTTGCTCAGGGATCTCAACGGCTTGTACCGGAACGAGGCTGCGCTGCATCAGTTCGACTTCGACCCGCGCGGATTCCGCTGGATCGACTGCCACGATGCCGACCAGTCGGTGCTGAGCCTGGTGCGCCAGGGACAGGACGCGTCCGCCCAGATGGTGGTGTTGCTCAACTTCACCCCGGTGCCGCGCAAGGGTTACCGCATCGGCGTGCCGTCGGGCTCGGCGTGGTGCGAGGTGCTGAATACCGATTCGATGTATTACGGGGGCAGCAACCTCGGCAACGGCCAGCCGCTGCATCCCCAGAATCTGCCCTGGATGGGCTTCGGGCAGTCCGTCGAGGTGACGATCCCCCCGCTCGGCGCGATCTTTCTCAAACCCTGCAGTTGAACCAATCAGATAACGACGACGGACAAGAATAATGAAACGCGGAGCAATGAAAATCCTGTTTGTGGCCAGCGAAGCCTATCCGCTGGTGAAAACCGGCGGGCTGGGCGACGTGCTCTACAGCCTGCCGCACGCCCTGCACGATCGCGGCGCCGATATCCGCCTGCTGCTGCCCGGCTATCGCGCCCTGCTGCGCCAGCTCGACCAGGTGCGCATTCTCGGCTGGCTCGACGTGCGCGGTGCCGAAGGCGTCGTCAGCGCGCGCATTCTGGAAACGCACCATCCCGATTTTGCCTTCCCGCTCTGGGTGGTGGACTGCCCGCCCCTGTTCGACCGCCCGGGCAATCCCTATGTCAATGCCAGCGGTCAGGACTGGCCGGACAACGCCGAGCGCTTCGCGGTGTTCGCGCGGGTCGCGGCGCAACTGGCGCAGGATGGGCCGGACGTCGGCTGGCAGCCCGCCGTGGTGCACGCCCATGACTGGCAGACGGGCCTGGTGGCAGCGTTCCTGGCCGACCAGCCGGTGCGTCCGAAGACCGTGTTCACCATTCACAATCTGGCGTACAACGGTTATTTCTCGCACGGTGATTTCGTGCGGCTGCAGCTGCCAGGGCACTGGTGGTCGTCCGAGGGCGTGGAGTTCCATGGCGGCCTGTCCATGCTGAAGGCCGGGATTGTCTATGCCGACGCCGTCACCACGGTGAGTCCCACCTATGCGGCGGAGATCTGCACGCCGGCTTTCGGCTACGGACTGGACGGCCTGCTGCTTTCCAGGAAGTACAAGCTGCACGGTATTCTCAACGGGATCGATACCCGGATATGGAACCCTTCCACCGACCCGCATCTGCCCGCGCATTATTCGGTGGGCCGCATTCTTCCCGGCAAGCGGCGGAACAAGCAGGCGCTGCTCGAGCGTTTCCTGCCGCAGGCCGATGATGCCGCGATGCAGGCACCGCTGCTGGGGCTGGTGGGGCGGCTGGTCGAGCAGAAAGGGATCGACTGGGTGCTGGCGGCGATCCCCGTGATGCTTGCCGAGACCGATGCGCGTTTCGTGCTGCTCGGCAGCGGCCAGGCCGGCTATGAGCAGAAGCTGGCGCGCCTGGCCAAGCAGCATCCGGATCGCGTCTTCGTCGTGATCGGCTACGATGAGGCCCTGGCGCACCTGATCGAGGCGGGGGCGGATCTGTTCATGATGCCGTCCCGTTTCGAACCCTGCGGGCTCAACCAGATGTACAGCCTGCGTTATGGCACGCCGCCCGTCGTCTTCAGGACCGGTGGCCTGGCCGATACCGTGGTCGACGCGGACGAGGCCGGCCTGGCGGAGGGCAGGGCGACCGGCTTCGTGTTCGATAGTCCCGACGTTGCCGCTTTCCTGGCAACCCTCCGGCGCGCGCTCGACCTGTATCGCCGTCCCGCCCGGTGGCGGCGCCTGCGGCAGGCCGGCATGCGCCAGTCGTTCGACTGGTCGGAGAGTGCCGGCCATTACCTTGCACTCTATTCCCAATGACTTTAGCGGGAGCCTCCCATGCCTGACGAGAAATCTGCCGCCCCCGGTCGCATCGCCCTCAAACAATTGCCCGCCAGCGGCGAGGCGCTGACCCAGGATTTCCAGCGTTACCAGTTCTATCACCTCGGGCGTTTTCACGGCTGCCCGGCGGTCTACACCTATCATGCGCTGGCCTGGACGCTGCGCGACCGTCTCATGTCGGACTGGATGAACACCTATGCCGCGCGCGACCAGCCCGGCAAGCGCCGCGCGTATTACCTCTCGCTGGAGTTCCTGATCGGCCGCGCGCTGTCCAACCATGTGCTCAATCTCGGGCTGGACGCGGCCTCGCGCGAGGCGCTGCAGAGCTTCGGCCAGACGCTGGAAGCGGTGGCCGAGGAGGAGATCGATGCCGGGCTGGGCAATGGCGGCCTGGGGCGGCTGGCGGCCTGTTTCATGGACAGTTGCGCCACCCTCGATCTGCCGGTGATGGGGTACGGCATCCATTACGAGTACGGCATGTTCCGCCAGCAGATCGAAAACGGCTATCAGGTCGAAGAACCCGATCACTGGCTGCGCGACGGCAATCCGTGGGAGGTCGAGCGCTCCGAATTCACCTGCCGCGTGCCGTTCGGCGGCCATACCGAGCATTTCCACGACAAGGCGGGGAACCCGCGCACCCGCTGGGCGAATACCAGCGACGTACTGGCGATTCCCTTCGACATGCCGATCTCGGGCTACCGCAACCACGCGGTGAACACGCTGCGCCTGTGGAAATCGGCCGCCACCGACGAATTCGACCTCGACGAGTTCAATGCCGGCAGCTACTCCGAAGCGGTGCAGGCCAAGAATCACGCCGAGCACATCTCGATGGTGCTGTACCCCAACGACAGCAGCGAGAACGGCAAGGAGCTGCGCCTGCGCCAGCAGTATTTCCTGGCCTCGGCCAGCCTGCAGGATGCGCTGCGCCAGTGGCGCGCCGCCGGCAACAGCGACCTGATGAAATTCGCCGAGCACAACGTGTTCCAGATGAACGACACGCATCCCACCATCGCGGTGGCCGAACTGATGCGCCTGCTGCTCGACCAGGAACGGCTGCAGTGGGACGAGGCCTGGGCGATCACCTCGCGGTGCATGGCCTACACCAACCACACCCTGCTGCCCGAGGCGCTGGAGCGCTGGCCGGTGGCGCTGTTCGAGCGCCTGCTGCCGCGCCCGCTGGAGATCATCTACGAGATCAACGCGCGCTTCCTGCGCCAGGTGTCGGTGAAATGGCCGGGCGACATCGACCGCCAGCGTCGCATGTCGATCATCGAGGAGGAGCCGGTGCGCCAGGTGCGCATGGCGTGGCTTGCCATCGTCGGCAGCTTCTCGGTCAACGGCGTCGCGGCGCTGCATTCGCGCCTGCTGAAGGAAGGCTTGTTCCGCGACTTCGTCGACCTGTGGCCGAACAAGTTCAACAACAAGACCAACGGCGTCACCCCGCGCCGCTGGGTCGCGCATGCCAACCCCGGCATGACGGCGCTGGTCAGCTCGAAAATCGGCGAGGACTGGATCGCCGACCTGTCCCAGCTGGAAAGGCTGAAGCCGCTCGCGGATGCGGAAAACAAGGCGTTCCACGCCGAGTGGCGCGCCGCCAAGCGGGCCAACAAGGAGCGGCTTGCCGAATTGGTCAGGGCCGAGTGCGGGGTGGAGTTCAATCCGGAGGCGCTGTTCGACGTACAGGTCAAGCGCATCCACGAATACAAGCGGCAGCTGCTCAACGTGCTGCACGTGATCCACCTGTACAACCGCATCAAGCACGGCCGCCTGGAGGACGTGGTCGACCGCTGCGTGCTGATCGGCGGCAAGGCCGCGCCGGGCTACACGATGGCCAAGCGCATCATCAAGCTGATCAACAGCGTGGCCGACGTGGTCAACAGCGATCCCGACGTCAACGGCCGGCTCAAGGTGGCCTTCCTGCCCAACTACCGGGTGAGCAGCATGGAGATCATCGCGCCGGCCACTGACCTGTCGGAGCAGATCTCCACCGCGGGCAAGGAGGCCTCAGGCACCGGCAACATGAAATTCATGATGAACGGCGCCGTCACCATCGGCACCTACGACGGCGCCAATATCGAGATTCTCGACGCCGTGGGCGAGGACAACTTCTTCCTGTTCGGCCTGCGCGCCGAGGAAGTCGAGGCGCTGCGCGGGCGGTACCAGCCGCTTGCGTACATGGAGCACGACCCCGAGTTGCGCGAGGTGATCGACCTGCTCATCTCCGGCCATTTCAACCCCTGCGAGCCGGGCATCTTCGACATGATTCTCGGGGCCTTGCTGAGCCCGAACGATCCCTGGATGGTGCTGGCGGACTTCCGGGATTATGTCGACGCGCAGGCGCGGGTGGCGCAGGCCTGGCAGGACAAGGCGCGCTGGACGCGCATGAGCATTCTCAACACGGCGTCGAGCGGTTTCTTCTCGACCGATCGCACCATGCGGGAATACAACGCGGATATCTGGAAGCTGACGTAGCGTCGATCCGGCAAGGCCGAGGGTGTCAGGGCCTGAGGGTGGAAACGCCGCTTGTGCGAGCGCTAGCCTTTGAAGGTTTACGCCGCCTGCACCGGAATCGCCTGGCGCGTATCCATGATGCGGTTGTCCGCGTCCACGTACACCAGCTCCGGCGCGTAGCGCGACAGCTCCAGCTCGTTGTAGACCGCATACGTGGCGATGATGACGAGGTCGCCCGGATTCGCCTTGTGCGCGGCGGCGCCGTTCACCGAAATGATCCCGGAATCGCGCGCGGCGCGAATGGCATAGGTGGTGAAGCGTTCGCCGTTGGTGACGTTGTAGATCTGGATCTGCTCGTACTCGTGGATGTCGGCCGCGTCCAGCAGGGTTTCGTCGATCGCGCAGGAGCCTTCGTAGTGCAGCTCGGAATGCGTGACGGTCGCCCGGTGCAGCTTGGACTTGAGCATCGTTCTTTGCATGACGGTGCCCTCAGGAACATAAGAAAGGGCTCATATTATACCCTTTGAGCCAGCAGGCCCAAAGGCGAAAGTTTGCCTCAGGCCGGATGGCCCAGGCCGAAATCGAGGTTGTCGATCAGCCGGGTCGACCCCAGCCAGGCCGCACCCAGCACCACCAGCCGGGTGCTGTCGGGCGTGGGGGCCTGCAGCGTCGCGGCATCGCGCAGCGCGATGTAATCGACGCGCCAGCCCGCCATTCTCAGGTGGCGGCCGGCAGTGGCGCACAGCGCCTCGAACTCGCGTTCGCCCGCCTGGACGGCCGCCACGATGGCGGCGAGTTCGCGCTGCAAATGGGGCGCCTGGATGCGCTCGGACGCGCCGAGATAGGCGTTGCGCGAACTCATCGCCAGGCCGTCGGCCTCGCGCAGCGTGCCGCCCGCCAGGATGTCGATCGGCAGGTTGAATTGCCGCACCAGCTCGCGGATGACCTGCAACTGCTGGAAATCCTTCTTGCCGAACACCGCCACGCGCGGCTGGACCAGGTTGAACAGCTTCAGCACCACGGTGGCGACGCCGCTGAAATGGCCGGGACGGAAGGCGCCGCACAGGTCGTTCGCCAGGCTGGCGGGCGGCTGCACGGTAAAGGTCTGCGGCACCGGATACATCTCGGCGACGTCCGGCGCGAACACGAGGTCGCAGCCGGCGGCGGCGAGCTTCTCGCAGTCGGCGGCAAGGGTGCGCGGGTAGCGCTCGAAATCCTCGCCGGCGCCGAACTGCAGCGGATTGACGAAGATGCTCGCGACGACCGGGCGGCCGTGCCGCTTCGCCAGCTCGACCAGCGACATGTGCCCGGCGTGCAGGTTGCCCATGGTCGGCACCAGCGCGGTGCCGGTCTGGCCGGCGAGCGCGGCGCGCAGTTCGGCGACGGTATGGACGACTCGCATCGGAATCAGAACGCGTGCTCGGCGGCGGGGAAGGTTCCGTCCTTGACGGCGGCGACGTAGGCGCGCGCCGCCGCCTCGATGCCGTCGGCCCCGGCGAGGAAATTCTTCGAGAATTTCGGCGCACGCGGATACAGGCCCAGCATGTCGTACAGCACCAGCACCTGGCCGGAACAGCCCGCCCCGGCGCCGATGCCGATGGTCGGAATCGCGAGCGCTTCGGTGACGGCCCGACCCAGCGCGGCGGGCACCATTTCCAGCACGATCAGGCCGGCGCCGGCGGCTTCCAGCGCGCGCGCGTCGGCGATCATCTGCGCGGCGGCCGCTTCCTCGCGCCCCTGCACCCTGTAGCCGCCGAGCTGGTTGACCGACTGCGGCAAGAGGCCGACGTGCGCGCACACCGGAATGCCGCGCTGGGTCAGGAAGGCGACGGTGTCGACCATCACCGCGCCGCCTTCCAGCTTGACCATGTGCGCGCCCGCCGCCATCAGCCGCGCGGCAGCGGCAAACGCGCGTTCGGGCGAGGGCTGGTAGCTGCCGAAGGGCAGGTCGGCGACGATGAAGGCGCGTGCGGTGCCGGCGGCGACGCAGCGTGTGTGGTAGGCCATCTCGGCGAGCTTCACCGGCAGGGTCGAGGCATGACCCTGCACCACCATGCCGAGCGAGTCGCCGACCAGCAGCACGTCGACGCCCGCGGCGTCGAGCGCGCGCGCGAAGCCGGCGTCGTAGCAGGTGAGCACGGCGATCTTCTCGCCGTTCGCGCGCATCGTTCTGAGGGTGGAGAGCGTCACGCCCATCTCAGGCCGCCCGGCTGAAGAACTCGCGCGGACCGCGCATCTTCTCGATGCGCTCCAGCAGCAGGTCAAGGTCGGCTTCGCTCTCGGCGAAGTTGAGGTGGCTGGTGTTGACGATGAGCAGGGGCGCCGCCTCGTAGCGATGGAAAAATTCGCTGTAGCTGTTGGCCAGGCGCTGCAGGTAGCCCGCGTCCATGCCGCGCTCGAACTCGATGCCGCGTCGCCTGACGCGTTCCTGCAGGGCATCGACCGGCGCCTGCAGGTAGATCACCAGGTCGGGCGTCGGCGCCTGCGGCGCAAGGTCGGCGTACACCTTCTGGTACAGCTCGAATTCGTCATCGTCGAGGTTCAGCCGCGCGAACAGCATGTCCTTGTCGATCAGGAAGTCCGACACCGTGCCGGCGCGGAACAGGTCGCCCTGCGCCAGTTCGCGCAGCTGGCGCGAGCGGTCGAACAGGAAATGCAGTTGCGTCGGCAGCGCGTAGCGTTTCGGCTCCTGGTAGAAGCGCGGCAGGAAGGGGTTGTCGCCGGCGTTTTCCAGCAGGGTGTCGGCGCCCAGGTGCTCGGCCAGCTTGTGGGTGAGACTGGTCTTGCCGGCACCGATCGGGCCTTCGACGACGACGTAGCGGTAACGGGAGAGGGTCATGCGTTGACTGCGGCAGCGGGCGGGGGAAGGATGGCCACATTCTGGCCCGCGCAGCTGGCGAGCCAGCCGGCGGCGCGGCCGCGGCCGGGGATGACGGTGTCGGGGGCGATTTCCAGCAGCGGCAGCAGCACGAAGCCGCGCTCGGTCATGCGCGGATGCGGCAGCGTCAGCCCCTCTTCATGGAAGTGCGCGTTGCCGTACAGCAGCAGGTCGAGATCGAGCGTGCGCGGGGCGTTGCGGAAACTGCGCTCGCGGCCGTGGCGGTGTTCGATGTCGAGCAGCGCGGCGAGCAGCGCGCGCGGCGCGAGGCCGGTTTCCACCTGCGCCACCGCGTTGATGAAGTCGGGCTGGTCGACGTAGCCGACCGGCGCCGAGGCATACAGGCTGGAACGCGCGATCAGCCGCGTGCCGGGCAGGCGGTCGAGCTCGGCCAGCGCATACTCCACCTGCGCTGCCGGGTCGTTGAGGTTGGCGCCGAGGCCGATGGTGGCCAGGACTTTCGCTGGCACCTTCATACCGGCTGTACCTCGCCGGACGAGGCTTCGCCCGGCTTCCTGCGCTTGCGCTTGCGGCGCGGCCTGGGCGCGCTGTCGGCACGCAGCATGGCGGCGCGTTCGTCGTCGCCGACATCCTGGAAGCGCGTCCACCAGTCGCCGAGTTCGGCGTCGACTTCGCCGGATTCGGCGCGCAGCAGCAGGAAATCGTAGGCGGCGCGGAAGCGCGGATGTTCCAGCAGACGGTACGGGCGTTGCCCGCCGCGCTGCTCGAAGCGCGGCTGCAGCGCCCAGATTTCCTTCATCATGCCGTCGTAGCGGCGCGGGATGGCAAGCTGGCTGCGCTGCGCGTCGAGCACCTCGTCCATCGCCGCGAACAGCGCGGGCTGCGGCTTCTCGCCGGCGGCTTCGAGCGCGCGCCAGCGCTGCAGCACCTGCGGCCACAACAGGGTGCCGAACAGGAAAGCCGGCGAGGCGGGCTTGTCCTGCGCGATGCGCAGATCAGTGGTTTTGAGCGCGGCGTTGATGAAGCGCTCGCCGGTGGGGTCGTCCAGGATGGTGTCCAGCAGCGGCAGCATGCCGTGGTGCAGGCCCTCGGCGCGCAGCTGGTGCACGCCGCGCAGGGCGTGGCCGGACAGCAGCAGCTTCAGCGCCTCGTCGAAGAGGCGCGCGCGCGGGATGTTGGCCAGGAGCGGCGCCAGCGTGGCCACCGGCTTGCGGGTGTCGGGGTCGATGTGGAAATCGAGCTTGGCGGCGAAGCGCGCGGCGCGCAGCATGCGCACCGGGTCTTCGCGGAAGCGCGTCTCGGGGTCGCCGATCATGCGCAGCACGCGCTTCCTGCAGTCGGCCACGCCGCCGAAATAGTCGTGCACTTCCTCGCGCGCCGGGTCGTAGTACAGCGCGTTGATGGTGAAGTCGCGCCGCGCCGCATCGTCCGCCATGTTGCCGAACACGTTGTCCGACAGCAGACGGCCGTGCTCGTCGGTAGGGCGTTCGTCCTCGTCTTCGAACTCCTTCTGGCCGTTGGAGCGGAAGGTGGTGACCTCGATGGTGACGCGGCCGCACATCACGTGCACGATCTGGAAGCGCCGCCCGATGATGCGCGAACGGCGGAACAGCCGCCGCACTTCTTCCGGGGTGGCGTCGGTGGCGACGTCGAAATCCTTGGGGGTCTTGCCCAGCAGCAGGTCGCGTACCGCGCCGCCGACGAGGTAGCCCTTGTATCCGGCCTGCGCCAGCGTTTCGCAGGTTTTCAGCGCGCAGTCGTCGAGCTGGTCGCGGCGGATGCCGTGTCTGGACTGCGGCAGGATCTGGGCGGCGGAGGCGCCGCCGCGCGGTTTGCGGCCGAATACTTTATTGATGATGCGACGGATCATGGA
>JAJZRE010000026.1 GCA_021802945.1 Pseudomonadota bacterium | reverse complement strand
GTGTGCTCGGAATCCTGCGTCGGCCGCATCCGCTACCTCGGCGTGATCCTGTACGACGCCGACCGCATCGAGGAAGCCGCCAGCGTGACCGACGAGAAGGAACTCTACGAGGCGCAGCTGAAGATCTTCCTCGACCCCAACGATCCCGAAGTCATCGCCGCCGCGCGCGCCGAAGGCATCCCGGAAGCCTGGCTCGACGCCGCGGTGAACTCGCCGGTGTACAAGATGGCGATCGACTGGAAGATCGCCTTCCCGCTGCACCCGGAATACCGCACCCTGCCGATGGTGTGGTACGTGCCGCCGCTCTCCCCGATCCAGGCCGCGGCCGAATCCGGCCAGATGGGCATGAACGGCATCATCCCCGACACCAAGTCGCTGCGCATCCCGATCACCTATCTCGCCAACCTGCTCACCGGCGGCAAGGAAAAGCCGATCGTCACCGCGCTCGACCGCCTGCTGGCGATGCGCGCCTACATGCGCGGCAAATCGGTGGAAGGCATTCCCAACACCGCCGCGCTCGACCAGGTGGGGCTGACCTCGGCGCAGGCCGACGAGATGTACCGCTACCTGGCGATCGCTAACTACGAGGACCGCTTCGTCATTCCGTCCGGTCACCGCGAAGAGGCGCTCAACACCTTCGAGGAAAAGTCGAGCTGCGGCTTCACTTTCGGCAACGGATGCTCGGACGGCGTAACGCCCAAGACCACGCTCTTCGGCAACCGCAAGAATGCCGTGCCGGTCGATCTGTCCCAGCTGCACGCCAAGAAGAAAACCGGTTAAGGAGCCCGCACCATGAAAACCTTCAAAGTCCTGTCCCTGCTGCTGTGCTACCCGGAATCCGAGTGGCTGGCCGCGCTGCCCGAGCTGCATGCGGCGCTGATCGACGAAGCCGGATCAAACGGCAGCGCGGCCATCCGCCTGGCGCCGCTGTTCGATCTGCTGCACGAGTCGGAACTGATCGCGCTGCAGGAAAACTACGTCGCCACCTTCGACCGCAATCCCTCGCACTCGCTGCATCTGTTCGAGCACATCCACGGCGAATCGCGCGACCGCGGCTCGGCGATGATCGACCTGCTGCAGGAATACTGGAAGCGCGATTTCGACGCCAGCGCCGCGGAACTGCCGGATTACGTTCCGCTGTTCCTCGAGTTCCTCTCGCTGCTGCCGGCCGACGAGGCCCTTGAACTGCTCGGCGACGCCGTGCACGTGCTCGCCGCCATCGGCCGCAAGCTCGACGCCAACGGCAGCCCCTATGCCACCGTGTTCCAGGTGCTGGAAGCGCTGTCGCCGGTGGCGGCGCAGGAACTGGCCGAGCCGCCGGTGCGCGACATGGACGAGGCGATGGAACTGTTCGGCCCGTCGGCCGATGGCGTCGAACCTTTGCTCAAGCCAGGCCCGCAGGTGTCGGTGATGCAGATGCCGGCATCGCGCCGCCAGGCGGCCGCCTCAACGCATTGATCAGGAGGATCTGAAAATGTCCTACTCGCAAACGTTCCTGTTCGGAATCTACCCCTACATCGCCCTGACGATCTTCCTGCTCGGCAGCCTGATCCGCTTCGACCGCGAGCAGTACACATGGAAGAGCGATTCGTCGCAATTGCTCAAACGCGGCCAGCTGCGGCTGGGCAGCAACCTGTTCCACGTCGGCGTCCTGTTCCTGTTCTTCGGCCACTTCTTCGGCATGCTGACGCCGCATTTCGTGTATGAGCCCTTCATCAGCGCCGGCGCCAAGCAGGTGCTCGCGATGGTGTCGGGCGGCACCGCCGGCACGCTCGCGTTCATCGGGATCTCGCTGCTGCTGCACCGCCGCCTGACCGAGCCGCGCATCCGCGCCACCTCGAAATTCAGCGACATCCTGATCCTGCTGCTGCTGTGGCTGCAGCTGCTCCTGGGACTGGCGACCATTCCGCTGTCGGCCCAGCACCTGGACGGCAGCATGATGATCCGGCTGGCCGAGTGGGCGCAGCGCATCGTCACCTTCCGCGGCGGTGCGGTCGAACTGCTGGCCGGTGCGGGCTGGGTGTTCAAGACGCACCTGTTCCTCGGCATGACGATCTTCCTCGTCTTCCCGTTCACCCGTCTGGTGCATGTGTGGAGCGGCTTTGCCGCAACGACCTACGCGGTGCGTGCCTGGCAGCTTGTGCGCCCCCGCGCCTGAACAGCGCGCCCCCAAGCTGCCGCAACTGAAATAGGAGACTGAAATGACACATGTTGTCGTCCTGGGTGCCGGCATCGCGGGCGTGACCGCGGCCTATGCCCTCAAATCCAAACTGGGACCGCACGACGAGGTGACGGTGGTGTCGGACAAGCCCTACTTCCACTTCGTGCCGTCGAATCCGTGGATCGCCATGGGCTGGCGCGAGCGATCCGACATCGCTTTCCCGATCGGCCCCTATCTCGAATCGCGCGGCATCAAGTTCATCCAGAGCGGGGTCAAGCGCATCCAGCCCGACGTCATCCAGGTCGATCTGGAGAACGGCGACGTGCTGTTCTACGACTATCTGCTGATCGCCACCGGCGCGGAGGGCATGACCGGCGAGGTTCCGGGCCTGGCCGAGCATACCCAGTCGGTGATCCACATCGATCAGGCCGAACGTGCGCTGGCTGCCTACCGCGAATTCGTGCGCCGCCCGGGCCCCATCGTGATCGGCGCGGCGCCGGGCGCCAGCGTACTGGGCCCGCTCTATGAATATGCCTTCCTGATCGACGCCGACCTCAAGCGCCGCAACATCCGCGAGCGGGTGACGATCACCCTGGTCACCCCCGAACCCTGGCCCGGCCATCTCGGGCTCGGCCGCGAAGGCCCCAGCCGCGGCGCGGTCACCGCCGCGCTGGTCGACACCAAGATCAGCGTCATCTGCAATGCGCGCACGCAGCGCATCGACAAGGACACCATTCACCTCGTCGAGGTCGACGCCGCCGGCAACGACAAGCAGACCCACGACCTGCCCTATGCCTATTCGGTTTACTGGCCGGCATTCGGCGGCGTGCCGGCGCTGCGCAACTCGACCGGGCTGGTGGACGGCCGCGGGCTGGTGGTGGTGGACGAATACCTGCGCAACCCGGATTTCCCCAACGTATTCGCCCTGGGCGCCTGCGTTGCGCAGCCGGCGGTGGACACGACGCCGGTGCCGGTGGGCGCACCCGATTCGGTGTACTCCATTTCCAAGGCCGGGGAGATCGTGGTGCAGAACATCCTCGCCCAGATCGGCGATGCGCCGTTGGCGAGCCACGTGCCGCAGCGTGCCAAATGGCTGACCGACATGGGTACAAACGGCGCCGCGTATCTGGCGGAACCCCAGGTGCCGCTGCGCGACATCAACTGGATGCGCCAGGGGCGCTGGGTGCACCAGGCCAAGGTCGACTTTGAAAAATATTTCGTCAACAGGATCCGCCTGCAACCGGCGGGCCAGTCGCCTTCCGCCGCATCACGGATCGCCGGCGTGATGAGCCGCGTGCTGGCGGAAAAAGGCGGTGAGCCGGTGTCGCCGCCCGTGGCCGCCGCGGGGAGCGGCAAGCCGCTGGAGATCCGGCTGCCGCAGGATCCCTGCGTCGAACTCAGGGCGCTGGCCAGATCGGTGGGACGCGACCCCGACGCACTCGCGGCCGAATTGCTGGCCGCCGCGGTGTCCGACGCCAAATCGTATCTGGATGAATCCGGCGTCGAGGCAATGGCCCATGCGCGTCGGGCACTGCTGGTCGAATCCCTTCCGGAGCGGCAGCCAGGCGTCGAATTCCATGGCGGCGGGACGTGATCCTGGACAGACGCGCATCATGCACTTGATCGCAGTGGCATAACATGCAAAGATTCATACCACATGAATCATTAAGAAACGCACGGAAAGGAGAACCAAGCTATGGCGACCGACCTGCCCGAACGCGACGCGGAAGGCTATCTGATCGAACCCGGGGACTGGAACGAGGACGTGGCCAAAGTCCTGGCCGAGGGCGAGAACATCCAGCTCACCGATGACCACTGGGATGCGATCCGCTTCATGCGCGCGTATTACGACGAGCACCAGATCGCGGCAGACGCCCGCTACGTCATCAAGCACCTGGGTGAGCGTTTCGGACGCGAAGCCCAGAAGAAGCTGTTCGAGCTGTTTCCGTACGGCTATGTGAAGCAGGCCTGCAAGATCGCCGGCATGAAGCGCCCGCGTGCCTGGAGCACGGGCTGACCCGCCAGGAGGCGAAGCGAACGTGGCCGTGATCGGTATCGGCGATCTGAAGCAGCGCCCGCCGCGCATCGGATGGGCGCCGTTCGCGCTGGGCTTCCGGCCGTTCTTTCTCTCCGCAGGCATCTACGCCGTAATATTGATGGCGCTGTGGCTGCTGGTTCTGGGCGGCATCATCACCCCTCGCGAAATGCCCCCCACCCTGTGGCATGGCCACGAAATGCTGTTCGGCTTTGCCATCGCGGTGATCGCGGGTTTTCTGCTGACCGCCGCGCAGAACTGGACCGGCATTCGAACGCTGTCTGGCCGGCCGCTGGCCGCGCTGTTTCTCGTGTGGCTGGCGGGCCGCCTGGGCTTCCTGGTTCCGGGCCTTCCCCCCGGCGTCGTCGCAGCGATCGACCTGTCGTTCCTGCCGCTACTCGCACTGACGCTTGCGCTGCCCATCCTCAAGGCGCGGCAACTGCACAACGCCCCCTTCCCGTTCATGCTGCTGGGGCTGGCTGCAGCCAACGCGCTGGTACACGCCGAAGCGCTCGGACTATCCCGTACCGCCACACTGGGCCTGCATCTGGCGGCCTATGTGGTGGTGACGATGATCACGGTGATGGGCGGGCGGGTGATTCCCAGTTTCACCGACAACAAGCTGCACACCCGCGCGCGGCGCTGGAAACCGATCGAACGGCTGGTGCCGGTCGTCACCGTGCTTGCGCTCATTGCCGCCCTGGCCGCGCCGGATTCGAACGTGACCGCCGTGCTCGCCGCCGTTGCTGCAGCGGCGCATGCGCTTCGCCTTGCGGGCTGGTATACGCCGAAGGTCTGGTCGGTGCCGCTGCTGTGGATCCTGCACCTGGGCTATGCCTGGATCGTGCTCGGCTTCGCGCTGCTCGCGCTGTCTGCGGCCGGATGGGGCGCCGCCACCGGCCCCGCGCTGCATGCCTTTACCGTCGGCGCCATCGGCGTATTGACGCTGGGCATGATGGCGCGGGTGTCGCTCGGCCACACCGGACGCCAGCTGGAACCGCCGCCCGTCATGACGCTGGCCTTCGTGGCGGTCAATCTGGCCGCGCTGACCCGTGTCGCGCTGCCGCTGGCATTCCCGGCCGCCTATGCGCTGATCCTGGATGGGGCCGGGCTGGTCTGGATCGCCGCATTCGGCCTGTTCGCGTGGGTGTATGCCCCGATGCTGCTGCGCCCGCGCGTCGACGGCAAACCCGGCTGATCCCCGGCCGCGCGCATTGACGCGCGCGGCCGAACCGGTGCAGGCTCCCCCTGCCCCCGTTCCTGCCGATCCCGGCTGCTTCCCATGAACCGCATTGCGCGCTGGCTCGTCCTCTGTCTGTTGTCATTTCCGGCGTGGGCCGGCTCGCCCGACGGCGTGGTGGCGGCCTCGCAGCCCGCCGCCGCGGCCGCCGGCGCGCGCATCCTGGCTGCGGGCGGCAACGCCATCGATGCCGCCGCCGCTGTGCAGTTCGCGCTCAACGTGGTCGAGCCGCAGTCGTCCGGCATCGGCGGCGGCGGCTTCATGCTGGTCCGTCTGGCCGGGAGCGGCGAGACCTTCTTCGTCGATTCGCGCGAGCGCGCCCCGGCCGCGGCGAGCGCCGGCATGTTCGCGCCCGACGGCCTGCCGATGGCATTCCGGCAAGCCTCGACCAGCGGCCTCGCGGTCGGCGTGCCGGGCACCCTGCGCGGGATTGACACCGCGCTCGCCCGCTGGGGCACGATGAAACTGGCGGCCACGCTGGCCCCCGCGATCGAACTCGCCGAGCACGGCTTTCGCGTCAACCGCTTCCTCGCGGCCGACATCGCGAACGACGACGGCCGCACGCAGTTGCAGCCCGAAACCGCCGCGATCTTCCGCCCCGGCGGCGTGCCGCTGGCCGAGGGCGACTGGCTGGTGCAGCCCGACCTGGCCAAAACCCTGAAGCTGATCGCGGCCAAAGGACCGGATGCCTTCTATCGCGGCCCGATCGCGCGGGCCATCGTCAAGGCCCAGCGGCGCGCGCGCAGCGAACTCGGCGAAGCCGGCCGGGGCCGCATGACGCTGGCCGACCTGGCGCGGTATCGGGTGGCGATCCGTCCGCCCCTGATCGGCCATTACCGCGGCTGGACCCTCGCCGCCATGCCGCCGCCCTCTTCCGGCGGCCTCACCCTGCTGGAAATCCTGAAGCTGCTCGAGCGCTTTCCGCTCGGCGACGTGGCGCAGGGCTACGGCTTCGGCAGCCCCAGGACCCTGCACGTGATGATCGAGGCGATGCGCCTGGCCTTCGCCGACCGCGCGGTGTGGGTCGGCGATGACGATGCCGCGCCGGTTCCGCAACGCGCCCTGCTGAATCCCGAATATCTGGCGGCGCGTTCGGCGCTGATCAAAACGGATCGCCGCATGGACACGCCGCAGGCAGGCGACCTTACACCCTGGGATGCCGCCGCCGTGCGGCCGAAGCCGTCGCGCGCCCGCGAAGAAAGCCTCCACACCACGCACTTCGCCATCGTCGACCGCTGGGGCAACATGGTGAGCTATACCACCACCATCGAATACACCTGGGGCTCGGGCATCACCGTGCCCGGCTACGGCTTCCTGCTCAACAACGAGCTGACCGATTTCAACTTCCTGCCCGGCGCCGACGCAGCTGCGGGCAACCCCGGCGCCAACGACGTCGCGCCCGGCAAGCGCCCGCGTTCCAGCATGGCCCCCGTGCTGCTGCTGAAAGACGGCCAGCCCGTCGCCGCCTACGGCTCGCCGGGCGGCGCCACCATCATCAACTCGGTGCTCAACGTCACGCTCAACCTCATCGACCACGGCATGACGCTGCAGCAGGCCATCGATGCGCCGCGCCTGTCGGTCACGAACGCAACAGGCAAGGTGAGCTGCGAAGGCGGCCAAACCTTCATGCAACCGCGTGTCAGCATCGCCACGCAGGACGCGCTGCGCAAACTGGGGCATGCCGGGCTGGGCGGGACGGGAACGGACGGCTGCCAGGACGCGATCGGCTCGGTGCAGGCCGTCGCCATCGATCCCGCGACCGGCGCGCATCGCGGCGCCGCCGACAAGCGGCGCGAGGGGACGGTGATTCGAATCGGGCGTTGAACGACCGGACGGCCCCGGGCCTGATTATCGTCATGCCCGAAAAGCCTGGCATTTGAAAACGGACATTTAACCAATCCGGTTTCCATGCCTGGCGAACGCTCAAGTGCTGGAGATCGCAAGCCCGCATTCGGGTCGGGAACCGCAGTCGGAGGACGGAGACTTTCCCATTCACCCAGATGCATGGGACAATGCCCCGCACAGGAGATGGCATTCCTCCTAATAACCGCCGGGACGCCCCGGCTGATGATGCCTGCACGAACCCGGCACGGGCGGTGCAGGCATGTCTGCTCTGTCCGTGATGTGTGATCGCTTTGCAAGGACAGACGCATGTGGAAATCCATTTCCGCCATTGCCCTCGGCGCCGCGTTAGGCGCCTTGCTGCGCTGGCAGTTGGGCCTCAAGCTCAACGCACTCTTCCCCACCGTTCCTCCCGGCACCCTTGCCGCCAACCTGATCGGCGGCTACGTCATCGGCCTGGGCCTCGCGTTCTTCTCCGCCTTGCCGGGTCTCGCGCCTGAATGGCGGCTCCTCGTCGTGACCGGCTTCTGCGGCGGGCTGACCACCTTTTCCACCTTCTCTGCCGAAATCGCCACCCTGCTGCAACAGGGACGCCCCTCCTGGGCATTGGCCTCGGTGGCGACGCACGTGATCGGTTCGGTATTGATGACCTTTGCCGGTATCGCCACCGTGGCCTGGGTCAGGGGCGCGGCATGAGCACGGACTGCCCGTTCTGCCAGCCAACCGGGCTGTTGCTGGAGAACGATCTGGCCTGTGTGATCCGCGACCAATCTCCGGTCAACCCCGGCCATCTGCTCGTCCTGCCCCGTCGCCACGTGGCCGACTGGTTCGATACCTCGGCGCAGGAACGGCAGGCGATGTTCGAACTCGCCGACGCCGCCAAGGCATGGCTCGACACCGAGTTCCATCCTGGCGGCTATAACCTGGGCATCAATATCGGCGACATGGCGGGACAAACCCTCTTTCATGTCCATCTGCATCTCATTCCCCGCTACCGGGGCGACGTGGCGAACCCGCGCGGGGGCGTGCGGGGCGTGATCCCATCCAAACAGAGCTATTGAAAGGAGTCGATATGGAAGGCTGTTTTCTGAGGTTTTACCTGCACGAGAACCAGCGCTGCCACGGCAAGCTGGCCTGGGAATGGCTGCTCGATGCGGCCAACGGTCTCGGCATCCGGGGCGGCACGGCGTTTCGCGCCATGGCCGGTTTCGGCCATCACCATCACCTGATGGAAGACCATTTCTTCGAACTGGCCGGCAATCTCGCGGTGGAGGTGGAGTTCGTCGTCACCGAAGCGGAGTCGGCAAAGTTGCTGACCCTGCTGCACCGGGAAAAACTGCGGGCCTTCTACGCCCACATCCCGGCCCGGTTCGGCGTCGTGAACCCGGAATCCGGCGATCCACAGGAAACCAACTAGGCGCGCGCCATGACCGCAATCTGGGCGCAAGCGGCACTGTGGCTGGGGCTGGCCCTGGTGGCCCAGCTCGTCATCGGCGGCGCGCTGCTGGCGGGCGACGCGTCCTGGATCAAGTTCCTGCCCGGCGCGGGGGCCATCGTGCTCTATGCCGAAGACCACGGCATCGACCACATCGTGGTCGGCCATCGCGGCCACGGCCTGTTCGAGCGCTGGCTGACCGGCTCGGTGGCGCGCCAGGTGATTGCCTGCGCACCCTGCGCGGTGACGGTGGTGCGGCCGCGTGCTTAGGACGCTCTTCTCCCTGCCCCGCACCGTCTGGCTGCTGGGTCTCGTCAGCCTGTTCAACGACAGCACCAGCGAACTGGTCTATCCGCTGGTGCCGCTGTTCCTGACCTCGGTGCTGATGGCCGGCCCCAAGGCGCTCGGCCTGATCGAGGGCGTCGCCGAGGCGACGGCCAGCCTGCTGAAGCTCTTCTCCGGCGTGCTTATGGACCGGCGAGGCCATGCCAAGGGCTGGGTGGCAGGGGGCTACGGACTTGCCGCGTTCTCGCGTCCGCTGTTTTATCTGGCGGCAAGCTGGCCGATGGTGCTGGCGCTGCGTCTTGCCGACCGGGTCGGAAAAGGCCTGCGCACCTCGCCCCGCGATGCCTTGCTGGCCGGGTCGGTCGGCGACGACCGTCGCGGTCTGGCATTTGGCGTGCACCGCGCGATGGACAACGCCGGGGCGGTGATCGGCCCGCTGCTGGCGGCCTGGCTGCTGGCGCGGGGCATGGCGCTGCGCGAGGTGTTCCTCTGGGCCATCGTGCCGGGCGTCATAACCGTCGCGCTGGCGCTCGGCATCAAGGAGCCGCCTGCCGCAACGCACGTCGCGCGCAAGCCGTTCTCCTGGAAACCGGCCGGCTTTCCACCCGCCTTCAGGCGCTATCTCGCGGTGCTGGCCCTGTTCACCCTGGGCAACTCGTCCAACATGTTCCTGCTGCTGCGGGCCAAGGAACTGGGGCTGCCCGATTATCAGGTGCCGCTGCTGTGGGCGCTGACCTCGGCCGTGGCGATGATGTTCTCCACGCCGCTGTCGGCCCTGTCAGACCGGCTGGGCCGCACCCGGCTGATCCTGGCCGGGTGGGGGGTGTACGGCCTGTTTTATCTGGGGCTGGGCCTGAATGGTTTCCATCCCCTGCTGTTGTGGCCGCTGTTCGCCTTCTACGGCCTGTTCCTCGCGGCCACGGAAGGCGCCGAGAAGGCCCTGGTAGCCGACCTCGCGCCGCAAGACCGGCTCGGCACCGCCTACGGCTGGTTCAACCTGACGGCCGGGGTCATGCTTCTGCCGGCTTCGCTGATTTTCGGCATGATTTACCAGCAGGCCGGCGCGCCGGCGGCCTTCGCCTTTTCTGCAACCTGCGCCCTGATGGCGGCAATCTTGCTGCCGCTGTGGGCGTTGCGTGTCGGCCATCCAGCCTGAGGCGTGGGGCATGAGTGATCCTATCGGAACAATCCATACGAATCGCGAGGAATAACACTGCCCTGGTTCACGGTTTTGCCTTGTGTCATGCCCATCGACCAACCTGACGAATCCAACCCGATGACATCAAGAGCCGCTGGCACTGATTGGGCGGTCAAGCGGAGCGCAGGCTGACAATATTTTCCAGGTAGCCATACATCCCCCATGCCATGCCGTTTGTCGGCCGGTGTTTGACACGATCCAGACAATATGGTCTGCTGCCAACGGCTTGGATTATTTAAATTTTATACCAGCCCGGACAGACAGGATCACTACTCAACAGGAGACGCTCATGTTCACTAAAACCGCTATTGCCGCAGTATTTCTTATCGGCGGCAGCAATCTTGTAATGGCTGCGAGCACGACTACCGCCACTCCGCTTCCCGGGGGCACCTCAAGCGGCGCCAGCTCAGCAACCGCGACACCCGGGCAACCGCTCAGCCAGGCATTGACCAGCGTTGACAAAAATCTTGACAGGAGTCCGGACAACCGCGGGTTGAAAAACGCACATGAGCGGCTGGAGCGCAATGAAGCGCGTATTGAAAAAGCCGAAAAACCAGAAAAAGTGGAGCGGGCCGGGAAAGCGGAGGGTATGGAAAGGGTGGAGCGCCCAGAACAGATCGAACGTCCCGAGCGGGCCGAACGTCCCGAGCGGGCCGAACGTCCCGAGCGGGTCGAACGTCCCGAGCGGGTCGAACGTCCCGAGCGGGTCGAACGTCCCGAACAGGTCGAACGTCCCGAACACTCATAATGCTCCCGCATTTCTAAGGTAAGGCAATGAAAAAAATCACACAAAGTGCGCCCCTGGCTAGCGCCCTCGCTACCCTGATCATGGTGTCATTCCAGGCGGTCGCTGGAGACTCCGGCTTCAGCCTCACTACAGGGGTGGACTATAGTTCGGGCAAATATGGCGGCACGCAATCCACCGATATTCTGTACATTCCTCTCACCGGAAGCTACGAAACCGGGCGCTGGGTTTACAAGCTTACTGTTCCCTATGTCCGGATTACAGGTCCCGGCAACGTGGTCCAAGGGGGTATTGTGGTGGGCACTGCCAAGGCTACCCGCACTGCCAAAGCAGGCCTGGGGGATGTCGTGGCGGGCGCCACCTATAACCTCTATCGCGAAACCGGGTCGAACCCATTCCTGGTCGACCTGACCGGCAAGGTCAAGTTCGGAACGGCGGATGAGAAAAAAGGCCTGGGCACCGGCGCGAATGACTATTCTGCGCAAGTGGATATGTACAAAACCGCCGGTATGTTCACCGCCTTGGGCACTGTGGGCTACAAAGTGATGGGCGACGCGCCCGGGCTTAAGCTAGACAACGTGTTCTTCGGCTCGGTGGGTGGCGTATACAAAATCACGCAGCAAACCAGTGGCGGCCTGATATTGGATTTGCGTCAGAAGGTAACGCCAACGGGCGCGGCACAGCGTGAAGTGACTGCGTTTGTCAGCCACAAGCTCAACCAGGACTGGAAAGCACAGGGCTATTGGGTGGACGGCTTCTCGCATGCCAGCCCGGACTGGGGCGCGGGTGCAATGCTCACGCGTGTTTTCTGACCCTGTCCACAACCTGTCAATCCAACTCGCCTGAGCACCGCAAGATCGCAGGACGGGGTATTCCGATCTTCTGTAGCGCGGTAATCGGGCGAGTTGCGCTTTGTCGACGCCGACCCTGGCGGTACCGTTAAGGGCCTGTAGTCAGCAGACAACCGGACCTTCTCCGAGAGAGGCCTGATCGTCCGTTCCATTGGCCGATTTCGGCCCTGTATGAGTACAACCTCATAACGGACGCTCGCACGAACGGTAAGCCCGCCTCGACTGCCGATAACGCGTCATCGTTTCGCCCCCCTATCTGCGACTGGCCCGCTCTCGCAGGTGATCGACCGACCACCTGCCCGGTCCCCACAGGGCCACCACGGCCAGCAGAATGCCCCAGATGACGTGAAACAGGATGGCCGGGGGCTGCAGCGCATACAGGTAGGACAGCAAGGCCACGGCATTGACCACGAACAGGCCCAGCGCGCCGAAGCGGCCGAACAGCCCCAGCAGCAGGAGCGGCGGCAGCAGCACCTCCCCTGCCGTGCCGAGCACGGCCGCGACATGCGGCGGCAGGACCGGGACATGGAATTCGCTCTCGTACAGATAGCGTGTGGCATCCCAGCTGCGCAGGCTTTCGAGTCCGGACGCAAGGAACACATAGGCGACATAGAGCCTGGCGGCCAGAAGCGCCGGCGCCTGCAGCCAGGCCAGCACGGCCTCCAGGCCGGACCAGCCCCGTCGGAGCATGCCGGATTCCCGATGGGCCGTACTGTTGGGACTCAACGTATTCATGGTGTCGTTCCTCAAGTTGCCGGGGTGAGTTGAAGCTCGCGGGAGGCGGCGTGGATTCAGGCGTTGTCCATCGCATCGGACGGCGCATGCCTATCGGCCACGGCGTCGAGCCAACCCTGCCGGATTGCCTGTTCCAGCCAGGCGGCGAAATCAAACGCCTCGCCGGCCGAATCGAGCGCAAGGTCGAGCGTTTGCCCGGCGTCCAGCGCAGCGACCCAGCGTTCGCTTGCCGCATCGAGCGTTTCCACCGCTGGCGCCGCGGCAAGATTCTCCCGCGGACGCCATACCCAGGCCGTCTGCGCGCGCTTTTGCGCGATTGCCCGGGTAACCGCCGCCCAGTCCGGATGCGCCTGGCGGTGGGCGTCGTAGAGGGTCACGATGGGCCACGCCGAGGACAGCCGACGCACGCCGGGGGAAAGCCTGAGTGCGAGCGCGGCGGGATCGCCGTCGGCCAGGCGACGCAGGTCGCCCTCGGAGAATGTCGCCGGGGGCGCGCCGGACATCTGCCACACGGTCCAGTCCAGGCGCGCGCAGTCGGCCAGCCAGGGCCATTCGGCCAGGGTGTCCAGCGTTTCGATATAAGCGGGCAATGCTTCACCGACCCAGGCGAGGTCGCCCCGGCGGGGTGGGCATGTCCGCCAATAGCTGGAGCACAAGGCGTCGAATGTCTCCGCACCGAGCATGGCCAGAATGGTGGGAAACTGCACCTGCAAGGCATTGCACGCATGGGCGCGGCCGTTGCCGCGGTAGGCCGCGAGCCCCGTCCGCCAGCGCGTCCCGCTTTGCCGCGCGCCCGCGCACGGGGCATCCGGCGTCCGGGTTGAGAATATCGCGTCGATCAGTTCGCGCTGGCGCCGCGCCTCGGACATGCGGGGTTCCCCGTTCATGCCGCAGCGCCTTCGACGGCAATCCGTGCGTCGCGGTGCGCCGCGCATAGGGCCTCGGCCTTGGCGGCCTCGCCGAGCAACACGGACAGCGCGGGGAGGCGTTCATCCCACTCGATCAGCGTGGGGACCGGCCCCAGCCGCTGCAACGCGTGCCGGCAGGCCAGCCAGACCGGCTCCGACACGAGGGCGGAATGATCGTCGATGATCAGGCCTTCCTGCGCGCTGAACCCGGCCAGGTGAATTTCCCCGACGAGGCCGGGCGTCGCCACATGCGCCAGCTCGTCGATCCAGTCGCACACGGATTGGACGGGATCGGCTTCATGAGCATTCAGGGCGTTGACCATCAGGTTGTTGACGTCGAGCAACAGGCCGCAGCCGGTGCGGCGGCCCAGTTCGGCCAAGAATTGCGGCTCACTGAAATCGCGCTCGGCGAAATCCAGATAGGCGCTCAGGTTCTCGACCAGCAGCGGCCGCTTGAGACGTTCCTGCACCTGCTCGACATTGCTGCACAGAATGTCCAGTGAATCGTGCGTGAACGCAATGGGCAGCAGGTCGTTGGCGTGGATGATGCCGCGCTGCGACCAGGGCGCGCGCGCGAAACTGGCGTGGTCGGACACGCGCACGGGGTCGATGCGCTCGACCAGCGCGGCCAGTCGTTCGACATGCGCATCATCGACGCCGCAGGCCGAACCCAGCGCCAGGCCGACGCCGTGCAGGCTGATCGCGTAGTCCTGGCGGACGGCGGCGAGAACCTGCGCCGCGGCATCGTGAGGGTTGAAAAAATTCTCCGAGTGCACCTCGACGAAACCCAGGGTCGGGCGCGCGGCACGAAATTCCCGATAGTGGGGCTGGCGCAGGCCGATTCCATTCATGGGGTGGGCAGGCTGCATGGGCGTGATTCCAGGACAGGGACGATTCAGGGGCCGGCGCTTTCCCGGCCCCTGCGTCAGGTTCAGGAAATGCGCTTTTGCATGGCCTGCTCGAAGGCTTTCACCCTGGCGGGATCCTTGAGCGTTTCCTTGGCCTGCTGCATGCTCAGGCCGCCCATCTTCGCGCAGGTGCCGGTGGGAACCGCCTTGAAATCGCCCGGATCGTAGCTCGTCGTGCTCGATCCCTTGCAGGAATGCAGCCCGGAAATGCCGGCGCAATCGTTCTGCCCGGCCTTGGCGACTCCGAAGCATTTGTCCATGCTGGCGGCCTGGCCGGGCGCGGCAGCGGCAACGATGCCCAGTGCAAGCAGCGAGGAGGCGGCGGTTTTGACGAAGTGACGCTTGTCCATGATGTGACTCTCCAGATAAGGTTCGAAAATGTCGCCGGCCTTGGCCAGCATCCGCCGGCAAAAGTGCTGCGGACAGGCATGAGTCGCGCCCGGCCGTCATTCCTTACAGGTTCTTTTTCGTCCCCTTCAATGCACGATGGACAGGCCCGCCGCGCATCCCCTTTGCCCGATGTGGCGCAGTCGCCTGCCCGTCTTCCACCTCGCCGGCAAAAAATGATGGCCCCCTCTTCCGGACATCCCCCCTCAAGAATCGGACCCACAAACAAGGGCCAGCCGAACGCTGGCCCTTGTTTGTGCTCGGGGTGCGTGTCAGGCCGCAGCCAGCGCCTGCTTGCGGTATTTGTTGAGGTCGCGCACGTTCTCGAAGGTCTGCCCCAGCAGGTTCGAGAGGTTGCGCAGGATGCCGCCGACCACCTTGCTTTCCCAGGTTTCGTCGAAGCGGATCTGCTCGTCGAGCCAGTGTTCCAGCCATTCGGGATTGGGCAGGCGCGACTGGATGGTGTCCTGGGGGAACAGCGCTTCGTTGACGTGCAGGTTGGTGGGATGCAGCGCCTTGTCTGAACGCCGGCTCGACGCCATCAGTAAGCCGATCTTGGCGAAGGCCGCGGCGACGCCCGTCCCGCCCTCCTTCAGCGCGCGCTTCATGTACTGCAGGTAGGCACCGCCGTGACGGCCCTCGTCGCGCGAGATCGTCTCGTAGATGAACTTGATCACCGGTTCGGTGTGCCATTCGGAGGCGCACTTGTACCACTGCGTCAGCCGCACTTCGCCGCAGAAATGCAGCATCAGGGTTTCCATCGGCGGCGCCGGATCGAACGGAAAGCGGATGGCGTGCAGTTCTTCCTCGGTCGGCGCAAACTCGGGCCTGAAGCGGCGCAGGTATTCCATCAGCACCAGCGCGTGCTTCTGCTCCTCGTAGAACCAGATCGACATGAAGGCGGAAAAGTCGCTGTCGTGCACGAAGTCGCGCAGGAACATCTCGGTGGCCGGCAAGGCCGCCCACTCGGTGATGGCGTTCATCTTGATGGTCAGCGCCTGCTCGTCGGTGAGCTTGCCGGCGTCGAACTGGTCCCACGGAATGTCGGTTTCCATGTTCCAGCGGGCGCGTTCCAGGGATTTGAAGAGGTCGATGTAAAGCATGTCGGTTGAAAGGGCGCGGGAGGACCTGGGGTGTCCCATGGGCCGGGGTTGTCTGGATGGGCGGTATTTTAGTGTCAATTCGATGCTTTTCCGTCCGGCCCGGGCGCCAGGCACACGCCGTCGCTGTCCGCCGACGGCGGCGTGGCGCGACGATGTCGTGGCCACGCCAGGGCAGGCCGCGCTTCGTCGGGCCTTCATTCCATGCGGCCGCGTGCCGCATGGATCCTGCGCGGAAATGGCATAATTCCAGTCATCCGCGCCCTGCCCGACACCATGAATCCCGACCGCACCCCCTCCGCCCTGCCCGATACCTTGGCCCTGCACGAGGGCGAACTGATCGCGCTGCAGGTCAACGCCGCACATGCCTTGGGCCTGGCCGACACCCATTTTCAGGACCCCCTGCCCGACGGCTCGTCCGCGCCCGCGCTGGTCCTCATCCCGGCGGGCGGATTCGAATACGGTGCCGCGCCGCAGGAATCTGCGCCGGCGCAGGACCGCCCGCGCCGCGCGGCATTGGTCGAGCGCAGCTTCGCCATCGGCGTGCACCCGGTCACCACCGAGGAATTCGAGGCCTATGCCCGCGCCACCGGCTGGCGGCCGCGCGCGGAACTGGTGTGGCTGTCCGGCCGCAAGCCGGTGATCAATGTGCGCCAGACCGAGGCGCGCGATTACTGTGTCTGGTTGAGCCGGCAGACCGGGCAGCGCTACCGCCTGCCCAGCGAGCAGGAATGGGAATACGCCTGCCGTGCCGGCGCGGCGACGGCGTATCCGCAGGGCGACCGCATCACCCCGGCGGATGCGCTCTACAACGCCAGCCAGGGCTATGACGCCGCGCGACCCAAGCGGCCGCGCCTGTTGTCGCGCTGCTTCGTCCGGTGCGGCGCGATGGAAGTCGGCAAGCTGCGCCCCAACCGCTGGGGGGTGCACGACATGCCGGGCAACGTGTGGGAATTCACCGCCAGCCCCTGGACCCGCGACCACGCGAGCCTGCCCGAGCGCCCCCTGCCCGGCAGGCCGCACGCCGTCGTCACCAAGGGCGGCTCCTGGTTCGACGGCCCCGAGGACTGCCGCGCCGCCGCCCGCCGCCGCAGGCTGGAGAACGAGCTGGATATCAATCTGGGCTTCCGCGTGGTGCGCGAGATATAGGCCTGCCGCGGGGCACGCGATCAGGATGGTCCCCTTGTTGACCGGCTCATGACGGCCCGGGAACACGCCCATGCCCGACCTGCCGGCAGAAACCGGCACGTTTGTCACCGAGCTCGACGCCGCCTTCGAGGCGCACATGGACTGGACGCGCCGGATCGTGCGCTGCGCCGTGCTGCGGTCGACCCCCGGCGAGGACGTGCTCGATTCCCAGGCGCACACCCTGTGTCGTTTCGGCGGCCGGTTCATGGCGAACCGCGGTCACTTCGAGATGCTCGACGCCCCGTCCGCCGCGCGCGTGGACGGGGTGCATCAAACCATGCACGACGCCATCCGGTCGATCTGCAGCGACATCATGGCGGGCCGGCCTGGCGCTTTACGAAGGCAAGCGGGACGGCCGCAATCGTTACGTCATCGCCGAACCCTGACACGCCAGCCCACGCGCCCTCCGGACCTTGATGGAAGCGACAGGCGGCATCATCTATAAATCCGGGAGCGCCTGTCGAATCAAAAAAGGAAACCGGATGCAATTCAAGGACTATTACCAGACGCTGGGCGTGGCGCGCGATGCCACGGCGGACGACATCAAGAAGGCCTTCCGCAGGCTGGCGCGCAAATACCACCCTGACGTCTCCAGGGAGCCGGACGCCGAGCTGCGCATGCAGGAGGTGAACGAGGCCAACGCCGTGCTCTCCGACCCGGAGAAACGCGCTGCCTACGATCAGCTGGGACGCGGCCATCGGCCCGGCGAGGATTTCCGCCCGCCGCCGGACTGGGACGCGGGCTTCGAGTTTTCTGGCCAGGGCTATTCCCCCCGTGAAGCCGCCGGCTTCAGCGATTTCTTTTCCGAGCTGTTCGGCCGCATGGGCGGCGCGCATGCAGGCGCCCGCTATGCCCACGCCGGCTTCCGGGCGCAGGGCGAGGATCACCACGCCAAGGTGCTGCTCGACCTGGAAGACGCCTTCAGCGGGGCCACCCGGCAGATTTCACTGCGGGTTCCGAAGACGGACGCCCAGGGCCGGGTTCAACTGGCGACCCGCACGCTCAACGTGAAGATTCCCAGGGGCGTGCACGCCGGCCAGGTGATCCGCCTGGCGGGCCAGGGCGCGCCCGGGATGGGCGGTGCGCCCGCCGGCGACCTGCTGCTGGAAGTGCAGTTCAAGCCGCATCCGCGCTTTCGGCCGGAGGGCCGCGACCTCCACCGGATCCTGCCGGTGGCGCCGTGGGAAGCGGCGCTGGGCGCCGTCGTTGCGGTGGACCTGCCGCACGGCAGCGTCAAGGTGCGCATTCCCGAGGGCGCCCAGAGCGGGCGGCAGCTGCGCGTGCGCGGCCACGGCATTCCCGGCCAGCCGCCCGGCGATCTGCTGCTCGACATCCAGGTGGTGCTGCCGCCGGCCAGCACACCGAAAGCGCGGGAGCTGTACGAAACCATGGCGCGCGAACTGGCGTTCGATCCGCGCGGACAGGAAAGGGCCTGAGCCATGCGTGACGACGACATTCTCATCGGCTGTCTGATGGAAGATTCCTGGCTGACCCTGGAACAGGTCGCCGCAGCCTGCAGCGTGGAGCCGGAGTGGCTCATCCGTCATATCGAGGAAGGACTTTTTCCGCACGCCGAGAGCGTGGCGGGCACCTGGCGGTTTTCCGGCGCAAGCCTGGTGCGCGCGCGGCGCATGCGGCAACTCGAACGCGATTTCGATGCCGTGCCCGAGCTCGCCGCCCTGATGGCCGACCTGCTGGAGGAGATGGACACGCTGCGGGCGCAGCTCGGGCGCTGATCAGGCAGGCGGGCTTGGGTCGTATCCGCTCAGATCAGGAGTTCTTCCCTGGCCTGCACCAGCGCCTGCGCCAGGCGCACGCCGCTTTCCCACGCACGTTCGACGCCGACGCCGGCGATGCCGTCGCCGATCAGGGCGACGCGGTTTTCGCGGTCGCTCACCCAGAAGCCGCCGACCGTGGTTTCCGGACGCGCATGGCGCCACAGATGCGAGGCCTCGATCTCGACCGGCCACGGCAGCCCGAGCAGCCCCATCAACGCCGAGGCCGCACGGTTGCTGGCTTCCATCTCGGAGGCTTCGAGATAGGTTTCGGCGAACTCATGGCTGCTGTGCACCGCCCACAGGCCGGGGCCGTCGGCAGTCTGGCGCACCGCCAGATTCAGCAGATGGTCGTCGAACTTGATGACGTCCGCCGCGGGACCGCCGTCCCAGCGCATCAGGAACGACCAGATCGGACGATAGCGCACCGCGCCCAGGCGCTCGCGCAGCAGCGGCAACGCATCGAGCATGGGGATGGCCTGCGGCGTGGGCACGCTGCAGATCACGCAGTCGTAGTCGCCGCGAACCTCGCCGTTTTCCAGGATGAGCGTGCGCGGCTGCAGGGTGACCACCCGCGATCCGGTATGCAGACGGGCATTGCCGAGCAGCTTGCGTACCAGCTGCGACGGCTCGATGGTGGGCCGATAGTGGTTCTGCAGCTGCGCCTGCCCCCACGAGAGGGTGGCGCGTCCCTGCCAGACGTGGCCGCGAACCGGGGCGACCCAGCCATGCCGCACCCAGTCGCGCAGCTGGCTGCGGAAAGGCTCGCGCTTGGCCGAAATGAAGGGCGTGCCGAGCGTGGCCCAGCCCTGTTCCGTACGCCGGACCGACAGGCGTCCGCCCGCGCCGCGCGCCTTGTCGAATACCTCGACGTCCCAGCCCGCGGCGGCGAGCGTGCCGGCACAACTGGCGCCGGCGATGCCCGCTCCGACGATGCCTGCCCTGAGCCCTGCCGAAGGGCCTGCCCTGCGTATGCCTGTTGCCATATTTCTGTTTGTTCCTGTTGCGACTGCTCGATGACGATTCGATTGATGAAGACGGCATGGCTGCCGGTCTGCATCCATCGCAGTTGACGAATTGCGAACTTTACCAGTTCACGCCCAAGAGTCCCCTGCGCCAGCCATTCACGCAATCCAGGCAGGGCTGATTCGGACGCAGTCAGGGCAGGGATTTCCGCATGGCAACGTGCGGGATTCCGGCTTCTTCATATTCCTCGCCCACGACCGCAAATCCCGCGCGCGCGTAAAACCCCGCCGCATGCGTTTGCGCGCTGAGCATCAGGGTCCGGTGGCCCCGTTCCTGTGCCGCGCGCAGAATTGCGGCCAGCAGGGCACGGCCCACGCCGCGCCCGCGCCAGGCCGGCAGCACCGCCATGCGGCCGATGTGTCCATCGGGCAGCAGGCGGGCGCAGCCGATGGGCGAGCCGTCCTCCGCGATGGCGAGCCAATGCGCCGAGACGGCATCGTGCGCGTCCCATTCCATTTCCTCCGGCACCCCCTGCTCGTCGATGAACACCGCGCGGCGTACCGCACCGAGGCGTGCGGCGTCGCGGACCCAGCCGGTTGCGCTGATCAAGAAGGCCGCCATGATTCACATGCCGATGCGGGCGAATCGCCGCGCCGCGCGATGGCCGCGCGCAGCTTGAACTCCGCGCAGCGTCCACAGGCCGGCGATGAAATAGCTGCCGGTGATGAGCAGCGACTGCCGATGGTCGCCACGCGTGGCCCAGCTGGCCATGCCGTAGGTCAGCGGGCCGACGATCGAGGCGAGCTTGACCGCCAGTCCCCACAGGCCGAAGAACTCCGCCTGCTGCGCCGGCGGCGCGAGCAGGCCCACCATGGCACGCCCCGCCGACTGCGAGGCGCCCATGCACAGTCCGGCCAGATTGGCGGCCAGCCAGAACATGCGCTCGTCGGGCGCGGCCCAGGCAATCGCCACCATCGCGATCCAGCCGATCAGCGTCCAGGTGATCGCGCGCACATGGCCGATGCGGTCCTGCACGTGACCGAACACGAAGGCCCCCGCCGCGGCCGTGATGTTGACCACCAGCACCAGCAGGATGGTATGCGCGGTGTCGAAATGGAAGACCTGGCTGGCGTAGATCGCCGCCAGCGTGATGACGGCCTGGATGCCCGCCTGGTAGAGCACGGTGCAGATCAGGAAGCGCCTCAGGTCCGGCAAATGGCGCAGATGGCCGAGCGTGCGGCGCACCTGCTGCCAGGCGCCGCGAGCGGCGAGCCCCGGCTGCGGCGTGGCGCGCTCGTGCAGCAGCACGAGCGTGGGCAGGCTTGCCAGGATGAAAATCGCAGCGGTGATGAGCATGGTCACGGGCACGAACTCGACCGCCCCCTGCCCCTGCGCCTGCGCCCGGTTGATGTAGGCCAGGCAGGCGCCGAGCGACACCAGCCCGCCGACGTAGCCGAGCGACCAGCCCCAGCCCGACACCCTGCCGAGCGCCCGCGGACGCGCCAGTTCGGGCAGGAACGCGGCGATGAGGTTCTCGCCGGTACCGAAAAAATAATTGGACAGCGCCAGGGCGGCAATCGCCAGAACCAGCGCGCCCGGCGCAGCCCAATACAGCAGCGCGGTGAAGCCGACGCAGCCCAGGGTGGTCAGCACGAGCAGCAGCTTCTTGCTGGCGTGGGCATCGGCGTAGGCACCGATCAGCGGCGCGGTCAGCATCACCAGCGCGTAGGAGGCCGACAGGGCCAGCGTCCAGACCAAGGTCGCCCACGGCGCGTTGCCGGCCACGACGGAGACGAAGTAGGCGCTGAACACCGCGGTGATGACGACCGTGGTGTAGCCCGAGTTGGCGAAGTCGTACATCGCCCACGCCCACACCTCGCGCTTGCGCACGCCCGGCTGCAGCAGGCCTGTCCTGAGCGCCGCCGAAGGGCCTGTCCTGAGCCGGGTCGAAGGAGCCGCCATCAGGCGGACGCTTCCTCGGCCTGCTGCTGCAGCGCCCACATGTGGGCGTACACGCCGTTCTTCGCCAGCAGGTCGGGATGCCTTCCGCGCTCGACGATGCGGCCGCCTTCCATCACCAGGATCTCGTCGGCCTCGACCACGGTGGAGAGGCGGTGGGCGATGATGAGGCTGGTGCGGCTCCTGGCGATTTCCAGCAGTTCGGCCTGGATGGCCTTTTCGGTCCTGGTGTCGAGCGCCGAGGTGGCCTCGTCGAGAATCAGGATCGCGGGATTCTTCAGCAGGGTACGGGCGATCGCCACGCGCTGCTTCTCGCCGCCCGACAGTTTCAGCCCGCGCTCGCCCACCACCGTGTCCCAGCCCTGCGGCAGGCTTTCGATGAAGCGCAGGATGTGCGCGGCGCGCGCGGCTTCGATGACTTCTTCCCTGCTTGCATCCGGCCGGCCGTAGGCGATGTTGTAGTAGATGCTGTCGTTGAACAGCACGGTATCCTGCGGCACCACGCCGATGGCGGCGCGCAGGCTGTCCTGCGTGACCTGGCGGATGTCCTGGCCGTCGATGCGGATGCTGCCCGCGCCGACGTCATAGAAGCGGAACAGCAGCCGGGCCAGCGTCGACTTGCCGGCGCCGCTGGCGCCTACCGCCGCCACCGTCCTGCCGGCGGGGATGGTGAAGCTGACGTCGTGCAGGATCGGGCGGTCGGCATTGTAGGCGAAGCTCACGTGCTCGAACCGCACCTCGCCCGCCGCCACGTCGAGGTTGCGCGCATCCTTCGCATCCTCGATCTCGCGCGGCCGCTGCAGCAGCGCGAACATGCGCTCGACGTCGGTGATCGATTCCTTGATCTGGCGGTACATCACGCCGAGAAAGCTGAGCGGCTGGAACATCTGCAGCAGGAAGGCGTTGACCATCACCAGGTCACCCAGCGTCAGCGTGCCGTGGACCACGCCGTTGGCGGCGCGCAGCACCATCAGCGTCACGCCGATCGCGATGGTCCCGGCCTGGGCGGCATTCAGCATGCCCAGCGAGCGCTGCGATTTCAGCGCCATGTCCTCCCACTCGATGAGACTCTTGTCATAGCGCGCGGCCTCGTACTTCTCGTTGCCGAAGTATTTGACCGTCTCGTAGTTCAAGAGGCTGTCGATGGCGCGGCCGTAGGCTTCCGAATCGAGCGTGTTGGCGCGCCGCACGAACTGGGTGCGCCATTCGGTGATGGTGACGGTGAACCCGATGTAGGCCGCCAGGGTGGCCAGCGTCAGCACGCCGAACACCCAGTCGAGCTTGACGAACAGGATGCCCGCGACCAGCAGGATTTCCAGCACCGTGGGCGCGATGCGGAACAGCAGGTAGCCGACCAGGCTGGACAGCGCCTTGGAGCCGCGCTCGATGTCGCGGGTGATGCCGCCGGTCTGCCGCTCGAGATGGAAGCGCAGCGACAGCGCATGCAGGTGCTGGAACACCGCCATGCTGATGCGTCGCATGGCGCGCTGCGTGACCTTGGCGAAGACCACGTCGCGCAGGTCGGCAAAGGTGGTGCTGGCGAAGCGCAACGCGCCGTAGCTCAGGATGAAGGCCAGCGGCAGCACCAGCTCGGGCCGCGGCTTGTCGAGCGCATCGATGATGTCCTTCAGCACCAGCGGCACCGCCACCGAGGCGAGCTTGGCGCCGATCAGCAGCGCCAGCGACAGCAGCACCCGGCCCCGAAACTCCCACAGATAGGGGAACAGGCGGCCGATGGAACGCAGGCTGGGGTCGCCGGGCGGCGGCGGAGCGGAATGGGAATGAACGGCGGGATGCATCAGGTCGGGTAGAATCACGGATTCGGTTTTTCCTGATTTTACGTCCATGCGGCGCATTCCGGCGCCGGGCGAAAAGAATGGCATGAAGCTCTACGGTATACCCAACTGCACCACGGTGAAAAAAGCGCGCGCCTGGCTTGCCGGGCACGCGCTCGACGTCGTCTTCCACGATTTCAAGAAACAGGGCGTCGACGCGGCCTGGCTGCGCCACGTCGTCGCGCAAACCGGTTGGCAGGCGCTGCTCAATACGCGCGGCACCACCTGGCGCAAGCTGAGCGACGCGGAAAAGGCGGCCGCCAGCAACGAGGCCGGTGCAATTGCGCTGATGCTGGCCCAGCCGAGCGTGATCAAGCGCCCGCTGCTGGAGCGCGACGGCCGCTACCATCTCGGCTTTGCCGAAGATCAATACGAAGCCCTATTCGGAGCCTGACCCTGCATGGCCAATGAAACTTTCGAGCTTGCGATCGAACTGCTGAAGCGCCGCTCGCTGACCCCCGACGACGCCGGCTGCCACGACCTCATCGCGGCGCGCCTGCAAAAGCTCGGCTTCCACATCGAGCGCCATCGCCACAACGGCGTCGACAACCTGTGGGCGCGCAAGGGCACGGAATCTCCGGTGGTCTGCTTCGCCGGCCACACCGACGTGGTGCCGACCGGGCCGCTCGACCAGTGGCTGTCCGACCCCTTCGAGCCGACGGTGCGCGACGGCAAACTCTACGCGCGCGGCGCGGCCGACATGAAAACCTCGGACGCGGCCTTCGTCACCGCCACCGAACGCTTTCTTGCCGCGCATCCCGATCACAGGGGCTCGATCGCCTTCCTCATCACCTCCGACGAGGAGGGCCCCGCGACCGACGGCACGGTCAAGGTGGTCGAAGCGCTGAAGGCGCGCGGCGAGACGCTCGACTACTGCATCGTCGGCGAGCCCACCAGCGCCGCCGAATTCGGCGACACCATCAAGAACGGCCGCCGCGGCTCCTTGTCCGGCACGCTGCGCGTCAAGGGCGTGCAGGGCCACATCGCCTACCCGCATCTGGCCAAGAATCCGATCCATCTCGCCGCGCCGGCGATCGCCGAACTCGCCGACACCATGTGGGACGAGGGCAATGCCTGGTTTCCGCCGACGACCTGGCAGATTTCGAACATCCACGGCGGCACCGGCGCCACCAACGTCATCCCCGGCGTGGTCGAGATTCAGTTCAACTTCCGCTTTTCCACCGCCAGCACCGCCGAAGGCCTGATGGACGCGGTGCACGAAATCCTCGACAGCCACGGCCTCGACTACGAGATCGACTGGAGCCTGTCGGGCAAGCCTTTCCTCACCCCGCGCGGCCCGCTGTGCGACCGGCTCAGCGAGGCGATCCGCGAAGTCACCGGCCTCACCCCCGGGCTGTCGACCAGCGGCGGCACCTCGGACGGCCGCTTCATCGCCGACGTCTGCCGCGAGGTCGTCGAGTTCGGCCCGCTCAACATGAGCATCCACAAGCTGAACGAACACGTCGCGGTGGAAAACATCGAGCAGCTGGCGGCGATCTACCAGAAGACGCTGGAAAAGCTGCTGACCTGATGACATGAAACATTTCGACGATACCGAATCCCTCATCACCGTGCGCGACTGGCTGCGCTTCGCGGTGTCGCGCTTCAACGAGGCCCGTCTGTTTTTCGGCCACGGCTCCGACAACGCCTTCGACGAGGCGGCCTACCTGATCCTGCATACGCTGCATCTGCCGCTCGACCGGCTGGAGCCCTTCCTCGACGCCAGCCTCACGCATGGCGAATCCGAGCAGGTGCAGGCGGTGATCGAACGCCGCGTGCGCGAACGCCTGCCCGCCGCCTACCTCACGCACGAGGCCTGGCTGGGCGAGCACCGTTTCTATGTGGACGAGCGCGTGATCGTGCCGCGCTCCTTCATCGCCGAGCTGCTGCACGAGCAGCTGGCGCCGTGGATCGACAATCCGGATGAGGTGTCGCGCGCACTCGACCTGTGCACCGGTTCCGGCTGCCTCGCGATCCTGGCGGCGCTGGCCTTCCCCGATGCCCGGGTCGATGCGGTGGATCTGTCGAAGGATGCGCTGGCTGTCGCCGCAAGGAACGTTGCCGATTACGGCCTCACGGATCGCATCGAGCTGATCGAGTCGGATCTGTTCGCTGCGCTGACAGGCCGTCGTTACGACGTCATCCTCAGCAACCCGCCCTATGTGAACGCCGAATCGGTCGCCGCGCTGCCGCCGGAATACCAGGCGGAACCGGCGCTGGCTTTGGGCTCGGGCGAGGACGGCCTGGACGCCACGCGGCAGATCCTGACCCACGCCCAGGCCCATCTCAATCCCGGCGGGCTGCTGGTCGTGGAAATCGGCCACAACCGCGACGCCCTCGAAGCCGCCTACCCCACCCTGCCCTTCACCTGGCTCGACACCGAAAGCGGCGACCAGTTCGTGTTCATGCTGCGGCGCGAGGATCTCGCCGGCGTGTAATCAGACCGAGCGCGGACAAGTTGGCCGATCCAGAAGATCGACCAGCCTGTCCGCAGGCTGCGGCCGGCTCATCAGATAGCCCTGGCCGAATTCGCAGCCGCGGTCACGCAAAAAGTCATACTGTTCGCGCGTCTCGATGCCTTCGGCGATGACCTGCATCTCCAGGCCTTTTGCCAGGGCAAGAATCGTCGTGACGATCTGGGTGTCGCCCGGCTGCCCCGGGATTCCGCGTACGAATGACTGATCGATCTTGAGCGCGTGAAACGGCAACTGCTTGAGATAGCTCAGGCTGGAATAGCCGGTGCCGAAATCATCAAGCGAGAGCCGCACGCCCATGCCGCGCAGGCAGTCGAGGCAGCAGCGCACCTCGTCGTTCATGATCAGCATCACGTTCTCGGTAATTTCGAGTTCGAGAAACTCCGCTGCCAGACCGGTTCGCGCAAGCGCCTGCTCGACCGATTTCACGAGCCGCCCGCCCTCGAACTGCCGGGTCGAGACGTTCACCGCCAGCGTCATCTGGCCGGCCCGGCCCTGTTCCTGCCACGCGCGCAGTTGGGCACAGCCTGCCTCAAGCACCCATTCGCCGAGCTGGATGATCAGGCCGGTGTCTTCGGCGGCGGAAATGAATGCGCCAGGCAGCACCAGCCCCTGCTCCGGGTCGTCCCAGCGCAGCAGCGCCTCGACTCCGACGATATGCCCGCTGTGCATGTCCACGATCGGCTGGTAATGCAATAGCAGCTCGTCGCGCTCCAGCGCCTGGCGCAGACGGGTATCAAGCGTCAGCCGCTCGACCACGCGCGCCGTCTGCTGCGCATGGTAGAACAGGAAGCGGTTGCCGCCCTGCTCCTTGGCCTGGTACATGGCCGTGTCGGCATGCTTGAGCAGCACTTCCATCGACGTCGCATCGTCCGGATACAGCGCAATGCCGACACTGGCGCTGCTGTATATCTGGGTGGAGCCGATATCGATCGGCATGGTCAGGCTGCTCAGCAGGCGGGTGGCCACGAGTTCGGCATCCGATGTTTGATCGATCTCGGACACGATGACCACGAACTCATCCCCGCCGAAGCGGCTCAGGTGATCGTGTGCGCGCAATACGGATTGCAGGCGCAGGGCGACCTGCTGCAACAGCAGATCGCCGGCCCCATGCCCCAGGCCGTCGTTGATGTTTTTCAGTCGGTCGATGTCGATGAACAGCAGGGCCAGTCGCTCATTCGTGCCTTGCATGGCGGACAGCGCCTGCTCGAGTGCGGTGCGGAAGCCTTCGCGATTCGGCAGTTGGGTCAATCCGTCAAAGTAGGCCAGCTGGTTCAAGTGTTGCTGGGCCTGCTCACGCTGCCGGATTTCAGACTGCAGCCGGTCGGCGCGCCGCTGCAGTTCGCCGGTTTGTCGCCGGACCTGATAGCGCAGAAAACCCGCGACCGCCAGCACCAGGACGAACAGGCCTGCGGCTGCGGTCGCGGCCCACGGCAGCCACTGCGGATAGCGCTCCGTGGAGGACACTTCGAGCCAGCGTCGCAACGAGTCGTAGTAGGCCGACTGGGGGTCCGCCTTGAGTGCGGCCAGATCCCGGTCGAGCGCCTGCAGGAACGCCGGGTTGGCGTGTTTCGGCGCCGCATAGTGGACGAAAATCGGATTGAACACGATGCTTGTCGCAACCACGTCGGCTTGGTGGGCATGCACGGCGGCAAATACCCTGTTCACCGCGCCTGCATCGGCGCGGCCTTCGGCGATCGCGGCCAGCACCTGGGGAAAGTTGCCCACATAAACCGGCGTGAACGGCGCGTCGAACTGCCTCGACAACTCGATCAGCGCCTGGGTGTGGGTGCCGCCGCGCATCAGTGCGACCCGCTTGCCCTTGAGGTCGGGCAGCGACTCGACATGAACGCCCGCACGCCTGAATACCATCCCCCAGTTGCTGAGCAGGCTTTCCTTGCTGAACTGGAAACGCTTCGCGCGTTCGTCGCTATAGGCGATGACCGCGATCAGATCGATATCGCCCTTGTCCAGTCGGGAAAGGAGGTTGTTGAAGGAATCGGCAACGTAGCTGACCTTCCAGCCCTCACGCTTGGCGATCCATCGGATCATGTCGATCGCGATTCCCTCGGGAGGCTTGCCGGGCGTGGCCGTGACGATCGGTGGATTGTCGAACACGCCGATCCGGATCGGCGTCCCCCCCTGGGTAGCCCACGCCGGAGCAAACGACAGCAGCCACAGCAGCCAGACGCGCAGGAAGATACGGTTTACCACGCGATAGTTTTCCTTGGAGATTGAGTCGTCTTGCGCATCGCCACCTCCCAAGCGTATCCGGAACTGACGCAAGTATAGAGGGAGCGTCCAGCGTCGGCCACTGAAAGAATACGGGGAATCAAGGGAGTAGCCGTGAGATGCGCATGGCAATCTGTCACGGGCTCACGGCCCGCGTGGAATCGTCGTGGCCAGGTCGGCGGCAATGTGCCGCGCGAGTTGCCGCACGGCGGCATGAACCTCGACGCTCATCTGATCGGCCGGGCCTGCCGTGGCAATCCCGATTCCATACAGATCAAGTCGGGGCGGCAGCGTGCCGAGTGCGCGCGCCAGCGACAGCGCCTCGAGCACACCCAGGCCATGGCTGGAGAGACCATGCGCGTACGCCTGCCAGCCGTTCCGGTCAAAGCGCCTTATCCGGCCTGGCGGGTCGCCGCTTTGCATGGCATCGACGAGGATGACCCAGCCCGCGTTCTCCATCCGGGAAATCAGATGGGCGCCGGGCCGGTCGAGTTTTTCGAGGGTGAGATCACGATCCGCATGCACGCCGCAGGCCGCCAGGGCGTCGACGGTCAGCCAGCCGGCCTGGTCGTCGCCCGACGGCGAGCCGATGCCGAGGATGCGTATGCCGCTCACGTCCGCTCGACGTTCAGGCGCAGGAAATGCGTGGCGCAGGAGATGCACGGATCGTAGTTGCGGATGACCTTTTCGCAATGCAGCCGCAGCGCATCGTCCGGATGATCGAGCCCGAACTCGAGCAGCGACAGCCGCAGGTCCTCCTCGATGCGCGCCTGGTTCTGGCTGGTCGGCGGCACGATGCGCGCGTTGACCACGCAGCCCTCGGAATCCATCTCGTAGCGATGCCACAAGAGGCCGCGCGGTGCCTCGGTGCACCCGGTCGCCACGCCGGCGCGCGGCGTCGCCGGCGCCCAGGGCGAATCGGGCACGCGGTAATCGTCGAGCAGGCGCAACGCCTCGTGCAGCGCGAGCAGGATTTCGACGGCACGCGCGACCAGGCTGTGAAAGATGTTGCGGCTGGGCGGCACCAGGCCGGTTTCGGCCAGCAGCGCCTGGACGGGCTCGGGCAGGCGGGCGTGGTTGAGGTTCAGCCGCGCGAGCGGCCCGACCAGGTAGGGCTGTCCGTGATAGCTGCCGAACAGCGCGGTGGACGTGGGTTCGTGGCGTTCGGCGAAGTGGTCGTCGAAGGCGGCGGGCTCGATCAGCAGGCCATCGCTGGCACCGATGACGCCGCGCTCGATGGCGTAGTCGCGGGGGTGCCGCATGGCGACGGAAACGAAGGCCTGGTCGTCCTGCGGCACCGCGATGCCGGCTGTCCAGCGGACCAGCGCCTCGGCCTCGGGCAGCGCGGCACGCAGCTTTTCCCGCAGCTCGCGGATGCGGGCCAGCGACGGCGCATCATGGAAGCCGCCGATGCGCACGCCCACCGGATGCACCGAGCGCGCGCCGAACAGTTCCATCAGTTCGTTGCCCAGCGCCTGGATGCGCAGGCCGCGGCGCACTTCGTCCGGCGCGATGCGCGCCAGCTCGATGGCATTGTTGCAACCGAAGAAATCCGGCGCGGCCAGCAGATGGATGTGCAGGCTGTGGCTCTGGATCCATTCGCCGCAGTAGAACACCCGGCGCATCGCGCGCGCCCACGGGCTCAACTCGACGTTGAAGAGCTGTTCCAGCGCCTGCGCCGCGGTGACCTGGTACGCCACCGGGCAGATGCCGCAGATGCGCGCCACCATGTCGGGGATTTCGGTGTAGTGGCGACCCTCGAGGAATTTCTCGAAGAAGCGCGGCGGCTCGAAGATGCGCAGGCGCAATTCGCTGATGTCGCCCCCCTCGATGCGCAGGTCGAGCGCACCCTCGCCTTCCACCCGCGCGAGCACCGGGACATGAATCGCCACGCTGCGCCGCTGCTCACTCATCGCATGCCATCCTTGCCTTGTCCGCCGCCGCCAGAAACGCCGGCGCCTGGCTGTTGATCGACTGGAAGCGCCGCACGACGGCCCGCGGTTCGAGCCCCTGCCGGCCGAACTGCGCTGCCAGCGCGTCGGTATTGGCGTTCTCCGCCGGGCCGTAGCAGCCGTAGCAGTCGCGCCCGAGGCCGGGACACAGCGCGCCGCAGCCCGCCCGCGTGACGGGCCCCATGCAGGCGATGCCGCGGCTCACCATCACGCAGGGGTAGCCGTGGCGCTTGCACTCGGTGCACACCTTGTCGGCATTGTCGCGCGGCGCGGCGCCAAGCAGCAGCGCATTCACCACCGCCAGCATCTGCGGGCCGCTGACCGGGCAGCCCCACAGTTCGAAGTCCACCTTCACGTGACTGGAGATTGGCGTCGAATGCGCCAGGCTGGCGATCGCTTCGGGATGGCTGTAGATCCGCGTCACCCATTCCGCGCCGTCCGCGTTGTTGCGCAAAGCCTGGATGCCACCCGAGGTGGCGCAGGCGCCGATGGCGATCAGCATGCGGCTGTGTTCGCGAATGTGCCGGATCCGCTCCAGGTCTTCCGGCGTCGACACGCTGCCTTCGACAAAGGCGACGTCCACCTCGGCCATCGGGTCGATCGGCCCGGCTTCGGCAAAGTGCACCAGTTCGACCCGTTCGGCGAGTTCGAGCAGGTCCTCGCCAAGGTTGAGGAGTGCCAGTTGACAGCCGTCGCAGGAACTGAACTTGTGCACCGCCACGCGCGGCTTGACGGGAATCGCTGTCGGTCCCTTCATCAGTACCCCCGGTGTGCCAGCAAGGCCTTGACCTGGCCCCAGCTGAACACCGGGCCATCGCGACAGACAAACGACCCGCCCAGCTGGCAATGGCCACAGCGGCCCACGGCGCACTGCATGTTGCGCTCCATGCTCAGATACAGACTCGATTCGGGTAGTCCGCGCGCCAGCAGTTGTTCGGCGGCGACGCGCATCATGCCTTCCGGTCCGCACATCATCGCAGCCGCCCGTTCCGGATTGAAACTGGCCAAGTCGAAAAGCGCGGTCACGCGCCCGACATGCCAGGGCCACAACGCGGCGCCCTGGTCGGCCGCCACCAATACCTGGGTATCCGGCAGCTTTGACCAGCGGTCGTATTGTTCGCGCCAGATCAGGTCCTCGGCGTGTTTCACCCCCTGGATGATGACCAGCCTGCCGAAGCGTTCGCGCCGCCGCAGGATGTAGTGAATCACCGACACCACCGGCGCGCAGCCAAGGCCGCCGAGCACCAGCACGACATCGCGTCCGCCCATTTCCTGCAGCGGCCAGCCACGCCCGAACGGCCCCCGCAGTCCCACCCGGTCACCGGGTTGCAGCGCCGCGAGGCCCTGGGTGACGCGCCCAACCGCGCGTATGGTGTGGCCGACCCCATTGCGATCTTCCGGGTCGGACATGATGGAAATCGCCACCTCGCCCACGCCAACCAGATACAGCATGTTGAACTGGCCGGGCGCGAACCGGTAGGCGGCCTGCGCCGCCGCATCGTCGAGGCGCAGCTGCAGGGTGAAGATGGTGGGCGACTCCTGGATGCGCGCCACCACGGTGGCCGCGTGCGGCGGCCCGGCGTCGAGGCTGAGCGGCGCGTTCATGGCTGCCCGCCTTCAATCAGCGCAGCGGTTTCCTCGGTCAGGTCGATGCCGACCGGGCACCAGGCGATGCAGCGGCCGCAGCCGACGCAGCCGCTGCGGCCGAACTGGTCGTGCCAGGTGGCAAGCTTGTGGGTCAGCCACTGGCGGTAGCGGCTGCGGATGTCGGGCCGCACGTTGAAGCCGTGCAGGTGGCCGTGCGACTCGCCGAAGCACGAATCCCAGATCCGCTCATGGCGGCTGGCCTGGCCGTTCAATGCGGGCTCGTCGATCTCGGCGTGACAGAAACAGGTGGGGCACACCGCGGTGCAGTTGCCGCAGGCGAGGCAGCGCGCCGCCACTTCATCCCAGCGCGGATGCTCCAGCCGGCTCATCAGCGCGTCGCGCAGGTTGCGTCCCGGCAGCCGGCGCGTCTGCGCCGCCGCCGCAGCCGCTCCTTGCTGGCGTGCCGCTTCGATCTGCCGCGAGGTGGCCGGCGCAAGGCTCAGCGTCTTGAGCACCGCGTCCCCCTTGTCGCTGCCTGCCACGGCGACGAAGCCGTCCGCCAGTTCGGCGAGTGCGAGATCGTAGCCGGCGGTCGGCGTCGGTCCGTCGCCGGTGGAGGCGCAGAAGCAGGTTGAAGCCGGTTCGGCGCATTGCACCGCGACGAGGAACAGCTGTTCGCGCCGGCGGGCGTAATGCGGATCGCGCCGGCCTGCGCGCAGGAAATGGGCATCCTGCAAGGCCAGTGCAGCGAGGTCGCAGGCGCGCACGCCGATGATGGCCTGTTTATCGGCTGCCGGAAGCACGGCCGCGAACCGCAGGCTGCCCGCTTCGTCGCGCTCGACGCGCCACAGCGATTCCTGCGGTGCAAAGCTCAGCGGCTTGATCGCCTGCGGCCCGTTGGACCAGGCGAAGTAGCGGTTATGAGGATCGGATGTAAGCCGGTAGTGCCCGGGGGCTTGTTCGGCCTGCAGTCCGCGCGGCAGATCCGCCGGCGATTCGAGCTCGCGCATGACGATGGCGCCGTTCTCCCGCGTTGGCCCCAGGCAGCGGTAGCCGAGCGCGCTGAGGCGGGACACCAGCGAGGGCAACTGCGCAAACGGCATGAATCCAGCACGATCGGGTTGGGAGAACATGGGCCGGGCGCCTCCGCTTGGTTTTTCACAGTGTATGCATAAAATCGCATGCGGGACAGGTGTTGAGATGCGGTCGCGGCTGCGCCATGCACCCGGAAAGGCTGTCATGTCGCGTTCGTTATAATGCGGCATTTCCGCAGTAATGAAGGAGTGTGTCATGCAGCAACAACTCGATGTGTTCGTTACGTCCCTTACGTCTTTCTGGACACAACTGGCGGCGTTTGTCCCGCAGTTGCTGGCGGCCCTGCTGCTGCTGTTCGTCGGCTGGCTGCTCGCCAATCTGGTGCGCACCGGCGTCACCAAGCTGCTCGACGTCCTGCACTTCGATAACATGGCCGAAAAAACCGGCATCGAGGCCTTTCTCAAGCAGGGCAATCTCGACGTGAGCCTGTCGCGCCTGCTGGCCAAGCTGGCGTACTGGGTCGTCATCTTCGTCGTCGTCGTCACCGTGGCCAACAGCCTCGGCCTGCATATCGTGGCCGACCTGTTCAACAAGATCGTGCTCTACATCCCCAACATCATCGTCGCCATCCTGGTGCTGGTGTTCGGCGTGCTGGTGGCGCGTTTCATCAACCGCATGGTGTTCGCCTACCTCAACAACATCGGCGTGCAGGGCGCGCTCACCATCAGCACGCTGTCGGAATATGCGGTCATCATCTTCGTGGTGTTCGTGGCGCTCGAGCAACTCCAGATCGGCACCAGCCTCCTCACCGCGGCGTTCCAGATCGGCTTCGGCGCCGTCGGTCTGGCGTTTGCGCTGGCGTTCGGCCTGGGCGGCCGCGAATGGGCGGCCGCCGTGATCAAGAAATTGACGGAAAAATAAGCCCCGACCGGACGATCAGGAAGAACACCTAACGAATACGCGGCTTGCGGGTGTGCTTGTCCGGTACGCCGCGTGTTTGGCGGCGCGGGCTGGGGGCCATCCCGGCCCATTCCATCACGCGCGCGACCAGCTCGTCGTCGAGTTCCATCTTCTGCCCGCGGCGCAGCTGCGGCGGCAGGACGATCGGGCCGAAACGGATGCGGGTGAGGCGCGACACCGTCAGGCCGAAGTGCTCGAACAGCCGCCGCACCTCGCGCTTGCGGCCCTCCTTGATGACCACGCGATACCATTTGTTGGCGCCCTCGCCGCCGGCGGCGAAGCAGCTCTGCAGCTGCGCCGGGCCGTCCTCGAGCTCCACGCCTGCCAGCAGCTGCGCGATCATGTCCTCGGTCAGTTCGCCCAGCACGCGCACCGCATATTCGCGCTCGACTTCGAAGCGCGGGTGCATCAGCTGGTTGGCCAGTTCGCCCGAGGTGGTGAAGACCATCAGGCCGTCGGTGTTGTAGTCCAGCCGGCCGATGGAAATCCACTTGGCGCCGCGCAGCTTGGGCAAGGCGTCGAACACGGTGGCTCGCCCCGCGGGATCGTCGCGGGTGACGATCTCGCCTTCCGACTTGTGGTAGATCAGGATGCGCGTGCGCTTTTCATCGAAGCGCAGGTAGACCCGGCGGCCGCTGACCTTGACGATGTCGCGCGGCCCGACCTTGCTGCCGATCGTGGCGGTCTCGCCGTTGACCTGCACCCGCCCCTCGGCGATCCATTCCTCCATCTCGCGGCGCGAGCCGAGACCGGCCGAGGCCAGCGCCTTCTGCAGGCGCTCGCTCGGTGCCTCGGGGGCGATCGCCTGCTGCAGGCGGCTCGCCGCGCGCCCCATGGGGGCGGCGGGCGAACGGCGGATGGGGGATGCGGGGCGGGCCATATTCAGGAAATCTCGGTGACAGCTGCGACGCGGGCGGTTTCGATCACCGCGCCAAACGTCCGGGGGACGCCATTGTCCGCCAATTCCTCGCGCAATTCAGGAATTAATGCCGTTTCATCCGGGGTGACCAGATTGCCGAGCGCTTCCAGCGGCGGCAGTTCGGACAGCGTGCGCAGGCCGAGGTCGCTGAGGAAGTGGCCGGTGGTGCCGAACAGCGCGGGCCGGCCGGGCACGTCGCGGTGGCCGATCGCCTCGATCCAGCCGCGCTCCTCCAGCGTCTTGATGATGTTGGGATTGACCGAGACGCCGCGGATGTCCTCGATGTCGCCGCGCGTGACCGGCTGGCGGTAGGCGATGATGGCGAGCGTTTCCAGCACCGCGCGCGAATAGCGCGGCGGCTTCTCGTTCTTCAGCCGCGACAGCCAGGGCTGCATTTCGGCGCGCGTCTGGAAGCGCCAGCCGTCGGCCACCTGGACCAGTTCGACGCCGCGGCCGTGCCACGCGCCGCGCAATTCGTCGAGCGCGCGTCGCAGCACGTCGTTGGACAGATCCTGTTCGAACATGCGCTTGAGCTCGGCGAGCGTCAGCGGCTCGACCGCCGCCAGCAGGGCGGCCTCCAGCACGATCTTCAGATCTTCGGGGTTGTCACTCGGCTGCAGATTCATGGAGCTTCACGTAGATGGGGGCGAACGGCTCGGCCTGCGTCACGTCGAGCAGGGTTTCCTTGGTCAGTTCCAGCACCGCGAGAAAGGTGACCACGAGTTCGTGCACGGTCGAGGCATCCGGGAACAGGTCCTTGAATTCCATGAACTCGCCCGGCGTCAGCCGTTTCAGGATGCGGCTCATGTGCTCGCGGATCGACAGTTCCTGGCGGCCGATGCGGTGATGGGTGCGGTTCTTCGCGCGCGACAGGATCGCCAGCCAGGCGGCGGCGAGTTCTTCGGGATGGATGCTCGGCAGGCGCCTGGCCGCCGCCGGCAGGAACACGCTGACTGTATCGAAATCGCGCCCGGCCTGCGGCAGCGCGTCGAGATGCCGGCCGGCGAGCTTCATCTGCTCGTATTCCAGCAGGCGGCGCACCAGCTCGGCGCGCGGGTCGTCGCCCTCGTTCGCCTCGTCGGCCTGCTCGCGGCGCGGCAGCAGCATGCGCGACTTGATGTCGATCAGCATCGCCGCCATCAGCAGGTATTCCGCCGCCAGCTCCAGCCGGGTCGCCTGCGCCGCCTCGACGTAGGCCATGTACTGCCTGGTCAGCGCCGCCATCGGAATATCCAGCACGTCCAGGTTCTGCCGGCGGATGAGATACAGCAGCAGGTCGAGCGGGCCCTCGAAGGCCTCGAGAAAGACCTCGAGCGCATCCGGCGGAATGTAGAGATCCTGCGGCAGCTCGGTGAGCGGTTCGCCGCGCACCTTGATGACGGGGGCGGG
>JAJZRE010000025.1:1331-36231 GCA_021802945.1 Pseudomonadota bacterium | reverse complement strand
GTCGGCTAGTGCAGGCTAACTTGCGACAGCAAGTTAAGCCGCGCGAGCGGCGGCCGGAACTAAAACCGGCGCGCGCACCCCACGATGGAAGCGTGGCCGAGCGGTTTAAGGCACCGGTCTTGAAAACCGGCGATGGTGCAAGCCATCCGTGAGTTCGAATCTCACCGCTTCCGCCAGGCTTACGTCTCGCTGTCCTCGCCACGATGCCCGCTGTCCCGCAGCGGCCCGACCTCAAGGCGGGCGTTCTCCAGAAGCACGGAAAATGTCTCGCTCCTTAACGCCCGGTATTCCTGGTTCCGGGCATCCTGCAAGGGGTCCACGCCCGTCCATGGCAAAGACGGATGGCACATCAGCACGTCGCCGTCGCTCACGCAGTCGAGCCACGCCTTCATTGTCTGCAGGTAGTCCGCCTCGGAAAGCCCGAATCCGTATACGCCGACAAGATGGTTGTTTTGCGGATAGCCCTGCCGGCGTGCCAGCGCGCGCAATGCCTTCGCGCCCAACCAGCCGATCAACCGCCCTTTGCGGACTGCGGGCGACGGCAGCCCGGACTTCCGGCAGGCGGCCGGCGGCAGCGTCGAGCGCAGCCAGGGCCTGGCCGAACCATAGCGTTGCTTCATGACCGCAACGAGCTGATCCCGTATCACGGGCAACTGGTGCACATGCTGGTGCCCATCGACAAAATCCGGCAAGCGGCCCATGACCTGCTCGAAACGCTCGAACTGCCGCTGGATCGCGGCGCGGATCTGAACGTGGTCGAGCAGGTGGCCATAGGCGCGCGCAATCAGTCCCGGCAGCGCGTGGCATGCTCCCTGGCCGAAATCCTCGGTGAAGTTGAGATGCAGGCCCGCTTCCACCCTGCCCGCAAACGCCTGCAACGCGCGCGCCCCCGAGGGCCAGGCCGGTCCATCCACGAGACAGCTGACCGCGGAGACGCGGTGCCTGCCCGCCAGGTCCAGCGCGGCCCGGTTGATGCCTTCGTGCTGGCCGAAGTCGTCCACGCACACGCTGATGATGCGCTGTCCGGAGATCGGCGCCGGTTGTGGCAATGCAGTCATACCGTAAAATGCCGGGAATCTTCCCCGGCGTATCCCCCATGTTCTTGCTTCGTCACCGCCCGGTCGTCTTCATCCTGGTCGGCAGCGCCGCCGCGCTCGTCCACCTCCTCACCGTCATCCTCCTGGTGGAAACGATGCATCTCGTGCCGCTTGTCGCCAACGTCGGCGGCTGGCTGTGCGCGTTCGGGGTCTCGTATGGCGGGCACCAGCTGCTGACCTTTGCGGATCATGGCGCGCCGGTGCTGCGGTCGGCCAACCGGTTCTTCCTGCTTTCAGCCGCGGGATTCGCCATCAATGAGTCGGCCTACGCCGTTCTGCTGCACACCAGCCAGGTTCCCTATCAACTCCTGCTGGCGATCATCCTTGTGTGCGTAGCGGCGGCGACCTATCTGCTGAGTCGTCGCTGGGCGTTTGCCGGCATCCGCCCGTAGACGACATCTCGCTGCGCGTGAGCCGCCAGACCGCGGTCGTCTGGTACGTCGCCAGCGGGGCGATCTGCTTCAGGTAAGGGTATTCGACCTCCGTTCCCTTCGGCGCGACCAGCCACGAGACCGGGTGGCTGCAAACGAAATGCGCAAGCCGGGTATGGTCGATGAGCAACTGCCGGGCCCGTTGCGGATCGAATTCTCCCGCATCGGCCATGACCTTGCGCCAGTTGTCGTGCTTTGACGTGTTTTCAGGACGCCAGTCATCGAAGATTGCGACCGGTTCCTTCAGCCCCAGGTAAAACGGCATGTCAAAAAACTGGTTTCGCAGAAACATGACGGGCTCGTGTTCCTGGCGCTGCGCAGCGATCAGGCTGCTCAGCCCCCTGTTCGTCTTGTGGTTGAAGACATTGTTGGCGGCGATCGCCGACAGGCAAATCGCGCCGGCAGCGGCAACGACCCCCTTCAAAAGCCGCGGACTCGGCGCACCACCCCGCTTGCGCACCAGCCCATCGCCGATCAGGTAGGCGAGCGCCGGCAGCGCGGGCAGCACATAGCCCACCAGCTTGGAGGAAGGAATGGAGAAGAAGCCCACGATCACCGCAGGCCAGATCCACATCAAGGAACGAATCGTCGGCTTCGACTCGGGCTCCCGCCCGGTCTGCTTCCATGCTGCCGGCAGCCACCAGGACCAGGGCAGGATGAGAAGGAGAATAGCCGGCGGGTAAAACCAGAACGGCATGGGGTTGTTGAACCCGCTCTCGGCAAATCGCTGGAACTGCTGGTAGACGAAGAAATAATTCAGGAATCCGGGAAAGCGCTGCTGCATGGCGACAAACCAGGGGACTGCAACCAACAGGAAAACGATCAGGCCGGGCAGCCAGACAAGCCTGCGCATCAGGACCAGCCGGCGATTCCAGGCCAGCCAGGCAACCAGCACCAGCCCCGGCAGCACCGCGCCGATCAGGCCTTTCGCCAGGACGCCCAGCGCGGCCCCCAGATATGCGCCGGCAAGCAGTCCCTTGTAGGGCCTGCCCCTCTCCGCGTTCAGCCCCGCTTCAGCCGCCAGCAGAATGGTGGAAGCGATCAATCCGGCAACCAGCATGTCGAGATTGGCGAACTGGGCCCCCCCGAAGAAAAAGGGCTGGGTCACCAGAATCAACAACGACCAGCGGGCGACGGTTGCGCCTGCCTGCCGCAACGCAAAACCATACAGGGTGAACGCAGCGATCCCGGCGCCAAACAGCGGGGCCACGCGGGCCGCCCACTCGTGCGAGCCGAACACGCCCAGGCTGGCGGCGGTGATCCAGTAGAACAGGGGCGGCTTGTGGAAGAAGGGCAAGCCATCCAGGGTCGGATACAGCCAGTTGCCCGAGGTCAGCATTTCCCAGGCCACGCTGACGTAGCGCCCCTCATCCGGCAATGCCAGCGGCCTGACGCCCAGCGTCAGTGCGAGCCAGGCCAGCGCAAGCAGGAACAGGCCGGCATCCTTGCGATTCCATCCCGCGCTCATGGCTGCGCATCCCGCAGGCCACGCCCGGCGCGATGCCGAACCACATACAGGGGCCGCCCCTTGACCTCCTCGAAGATGCGGCTGACATACTCGCCGAGCACCCCCAGTCCGATGAGCTGTATCCCGGAAAACAACATCAGGCCCACCACGATCGTCGTCCAGCCGGGAACGTCATGGCCCATCAACAAGTGCTCAACGACCAGGTAGCCGCCGTAGGCGAAAGCCAGCAGCGCCAGGACGAAGCCCACCAGGCTGGCAACGCGCAGCGGCCAGGTGGTGAACGCCGTCAGGCCGTCGAAGGACAGACGCAGCAAATGAAACGGATTGAACGCGCTGCGCCCGCTCCCCCGGGCATCCGGCACATAGGCGATTTCCGACGTATTGAATCCGACCCACGCATACAGGCCCTTCATGAAGCGGTTGCGCTCCGGCAGGGCGAGCAGGGCGTCGACCACGACCCGGTCCATGAGGCGAAAGTCGCCGGCGTCCGGCGGAACCTGGAAGCGCGCGCCGGCGTTCACCAGCCGGTAAAACCAGCGGGCGCCCAGGCGCTTGAACAGGCCTTCATCGCGCCGGTGCTCCCGCACCGCATAGACCACGTCGTAGCCTTGCTGCCATTGCGCAAGCATGGCGGGAATCAGTTCGGGCGAGTGCTGCAGGTCGGCGTCCATCATCAGGCACGTTTCGCAGCGTGCCGTCTCCAGGCCTGCGGTAAGCGCCGCTTCCTTGCCAAAATTGCGCGACAGCTGGATCACCTGAAATCCCGGCTGGGACGACCAGAACGCGAATACTTCATGCGTACCGTCACGGCTGCCATCGTCCACCAGGATGACCTCCCAGTCCGTCACCAGCGCCTGGAGCACGCGCTGCAAGCGGGGCAACAGGCGGTTCAGGTTCTCCGCTTCGTTGAAGCACGGAATGACGATCGACAGGCCCGGCAGCCACTCGCGCGGCTTGACGGAAAAGTCCCTTCGGTTCGCCGGAGTCGTGTCGCGCTTTGATGAGGAATCGGTCCAATTCGCAGCTGGCATGATGGAAAAATCATGGGTGTGGGGCTTGTTCTGGCGCATCGGTTCCGGTTTCATATCCAGTATGGGTTGATGCAGAATGCGCCTGACTGCCTTTCAATCTCCTTACACGATCCCGACCCGCATCGATGCGCATCCTGTTGACCGAAGATGATCCCGCGCTTGCGGATCTGCTCCTGCGCGCGTGCCGGCAGGAGGGCTACGGCGTCGATTGGGTCAGCGACGGCGTGGCGGCCGACCTCGCCCTGACCAGCGAAACCTACGATGCCCTGGTGCTGGATCTGGGCCTCCCGCGGATGGACGGGCTGGACGTGCTCAGGCGCCTTCGCAAACGCGGAAGCCACCTGCCCGTGATGATCCTGACTGCGCGCGAGGCGATCGCCGACCGGGTGGCGGGGCTGGACTGCGGCGCGGATGACTACCTGGCCAAACCGTTCGCCATCGCGGAATTGCAGGCCCGCCTGCGCGCCCTCGTGCGGCGCCATCACGGTGGTGCGGCCACGGCCTGCCTGGACCTGGGCAGGCTGCGCTACGACACCGTGACCCGGCAGGTATTTCTTGATGGCGGTGAAGTCGAGCTTTCCAGCCGCGAGCGGGAAGTCCTCTCCAGTCTGCTGCACAAGGCAGGGAAAGTCGTTTCCAAGCAGGCGCTGACCGCCGCCATTTCCAGCTGGGATGCGACCGTTGGATCGAATGCGGTCGAGGTCTACATCCATCGCCTGCGCAAGAAGCTGGAGCCGGAAGGCATTGCCATCCGCACCGTGCGCGGGCTGGGCTACCTGATCGAGCCGTCCGATGACCAATCCGCCTGACCCAAACCGCGGAGCGCCAACCCTGACCCATGCCCTGCTGGGGTGGCTGCTGATCCCGCTTCTTGTCCTGCTGGCGGTCAGTGCTTACACCACCTACCGTAACGCCTCCCATCTCGCGGAAACAGAACGCGACCTCGTTCTGGAGGAAATCACGGACGACCTGAAGGAACTGGCTTCCGCGGCGCTTGAAGCCAAGCGGAAGATCGACCCGGATTCCCTGGCGTTCAACCTGCTTATCCGGGACGCCAAAGACCAACGCTATTTCGCCATCTACGACCCCAACGGCGCGCTGCTTGCCGGCGATCCCCGCTTGACCCGCATGGGGACCGGTGTCGGCAACGACCAACACGCGGTGTTTGGCACCCTCTCGCTGGACGGCAGGAAAGTGAGACGGGCCGCGGTCAAGGGGAGCAAGGAAGACCTTCCGGGTTTCGAGATCCAGGTGGCCGAAACCATGGTCAGGCGCGATCGGCTGACCCTGCATCTGCTGCGCGGCGTGCTCGTTCCGCAGGCGCTGGTCCTCATCCTGTCCATTCCGCTCATCTGGTTTGGCATCAGCCGCGGACTTCATCCGCTTGAAGCGCTGCGCCGTCGCATTACCCACCGGTCTGCGCAGGATCTGGATGCGATCCCGGCCGACAATGCGCCGAGAGAGTTGCAGCCCGTGGTCACCGCACTCAATGACCTGCTGTTGAGATTCAAGGCGGTGCAGGACGAGCAGCGCCGCTTCATGGCCGATGCGGCGCATCAGATCAAGACGCCGCTGGCCGTGTTGACCGCCGAACTCGATCTGGCCCGCGCCGACACGAGTTGCCCGTGCGCCCAGCCCACCTACCGCCGCCTGCAAAAAGCCACCGCCCGACTCGCCCATCTGGTGCGCCAACTGCTGGCCCTGGCGCACTCGGAAGCGAACGCCAGCAAAACCCGTGTCCTGTTCGATCTGTCCGAACTGGCGAAGGAGGTAACCGGCGACTTTGTCGCGGCGGCCGGACGCCAGCGGATCGATCTCGGCTTCGAAGGCGCGGAACAGGCAATCCCGGTGCGCGGCAATCCCACCCTGGTCCGGGAGGCCATGAAGAACCTGGTGGAAAATGCGCTCAAGTTCACACCGGAAGGCGGGACGGTCACCACGTCCGCGCGGGCGTCCCCGCCGGTCTTCTCGGTCGCTGACAGCGGTCCGGGGATCCCGGACGCGGAACTGCCGCTGATTTTTCAGCGCTTCCACCGGGCGCCCGACAGCAGCGCGACGGAAGGCAGCGGGCTGGGGCTGGCCATCGTCCAGGAGGTTGCACGCAAGCATGGCGCCGTCGTCACCGTGGGGAAAAGCGCGTTGGGCGGCGCGCTGTTCGAACTGCGGTTTGAAGGCGACGCTGTAAGCCTATCGTAATCCCGGGCCCGGATACTGTGCGCCGACTTCCCGATAACGCGCAATCGCATGTTCCCCCGCCTGTGAACTCCCGTCCCGATTCTTTCTCCCCGCGCCCCACGCTGCTGTACATCCTGGCCTTCAGCCTCGTCTGGTGGGGCATTTTCGCCACGACCCGTCATTACCTGGATGGCGCGGACATGGTGGAAAACTATGCCTGGGGCATGGAGTGGCAATGGGGCACCAACAAACATCCCCCGCTGTTCGGCTGGATCACCGCGGCCTGGTTCAGGCTGTTTCCGGTCGGCGACGGCGCCTATTACCTGCTCAACCAGGTCAACCTGGCCATTGCGCTGGGTCTGCTGGCGCTGGCGATGAAACGCATCCTCGGCTGGGAAAAGGTGCTGATCGCCGTCGTGCTCACTACGCTGGGCACCCATTTCGGCCCCGACAGCGGCTTCAAGTACAACGCCAACACCGCCCTGCTTCCCTTTGTCGCCGGATTCGTCTGGAGCCTGCTGCATGCCCTCGAGCGAGGCCGCGCCCGCTGGTTCATTCTTGCGGGCGTGTTCGCCGCCGCAGCCCTGCTCACCAAATACTATGCGCTCGTGCTGTTCGCGGCCATCGGGCTGGCCATCCTGGTCACCTTGCGCCCGCCTCTCGTCCCGCTGCTCAAGGGCACAGCCGTCACCGGCGCAACCGCCCTGCTGCTGGTTTCGCCGCATATCGTCTGGTCCATCCATCATGGCTGGCCCAGCCTGCACTACATGCATGAAGCGCATGAAGCCGGGGGCTTCAAGGCCCATGTCGTTGCCCTGGTGGGCGCCTTGGGATTCAGCGGCGTCGCCTTGCTGGCCTGGGGCGGGAGCCTCGTCCGTCTGCCCGCAGGCCCGGCAGATCAAGCGCCGCGGGCGCCCCGGCTGGGCCTGGGCATTCTGGGCCTGAGCGTGGCGCTGACCGTGCTGGCTGCCCTGGTACAAGGGATCAGCCCCGTGTCGTCCTGGCTGATTCCTGCCCTGCTGTTCCTGGGCTGGGCCCTGGTCGACCTCACCCCGACCCGCTTCGACAGCGAGGCGCTCGCACGACGCGTCTACGGGTTCGGACTGGTCTATCTTGTGGTGGCGGTCGTGGCAGCCGCGTTCTGGGAAAGACAGGACCAGGCCTATCCCGCACAGCCGGCCTACGCGCTTCCGCAACGCATCGCCGAGGACGTGACGCGCCTGTACCGGGACGCATATGCCCGGCCCATCGAATACGCGGCCGGGACGTTTCCCCTTCCCTACATTCTGAGCTTCTACTCACCCGACCATCCGCACGGCCTGTATGGGGTTGATCTCGCCGAATCTCCCTGGATCGATGCCGGCGCACTGCGCTCGGGCAACAAGGTTGCGGTATGCGGAACCCTGCGTTTTGCCGAGGCCGACGATCTTGCCTGCCCTGCCGAGGCCCGAGCCCTGTTCGGCGTCCCCGACCAGACCCGGCAGCTGGTCTACCGGGTGTATGACCCGAAGACCCGGCAGCTTGGACAGCAACGCTACGCAGTGCTGATGTGGAAACCCCGCGGCTCGCATTGACCCTGACAGACTTCCGTCAAGCCGGCTCGGGACGCGGTTTGACGCCTGCTCAAGTAGAATGGTGCGTTCGCACAACACCCGCCCTGCAACGTGTCTGCCCAGCTCACCCCCGCCAACCACGACCGCGACAGCGCGGGAATGACCTACGTCTATCCCGTCGTCTCGCGCCGCGCGGGCGGGGTGTCGGTGGGCATCAACCTCAATCCCAACAACGCCTGCAACTGGGCGTGCGTGTATTGCCAGGTGCCCGATCTGATTCGCGGCACCGCGCCGGACATCGATCTGGCGCAACTGGAAGCCGAATTGCGGGCCCTGCTCGCCGGCATCCTCCACGGCAATTTCTTGCAGACGCGCGTGCCCGAGGGGGCGCGGCGGCTGAACGACATCGCGCTGTCGGGCAACGGTGAACCGACCAGCGCCAGGGCCTTTCCCCGGATCATCGAACTGATCGGCCGGGTGATGGCGGACTTCGACCTTGTGGGGAAAATCAAGCTGGTGCTGATCACCAACGGCAGCCTCGCCGACCGGCCGCGCGTCCGGGACGGCCTGCGGAAGATGGCGGCATTGAACGGCGAGGTGTGGTTCAAGTTCGACAGCGCGACGGCCAGCGGCATGCGCAGCATCAACCAGACGCGGATTGCACCCGACAAGCAGTTCGAGCGCCTGACCGCAACCGCGCGGTTGTGCCCGACCTGGCTGCAGACGTGCGTGTTCGCGCTGGACGGCGCACCGCCGTCCGACGCCGAGCAGGCGGCCTATCTGGCCGCCGTGGCACGCATCCGGCAGCAGCACATTCCGGTGCAGGGCGTGCTGCTCTATGGCCTGGCGCGCCCCTCGATGCAGCCGCAAGCCAGGCGGCTGTCCGCACTGCCCGCCGCATGGCTCGAGGCCTTTGCCGAAAGAATCCGCGCCGCTGGCCTGCCGGTGAAGGTGTCGCCATGATCCACGGCATCGGAACCGACCTCCTCGACACCGGGCGCATCCGCCATGGCCTCGCCCGCTACGGCGAGCCGTATGCGGACCGTATCCTCGCCCCCGCCGAACTCGCGGGCTACCGCGCCAGCCGCGACCCGGCCCGGTTTGTGGCCAAATGCTTCGCCGCCAAGGAAGCCTTCGCCAAGGCGGCCGGAACCGGCCTGCGCGCGCCGGTCACCCTGCGCAATATCGCCGTGCTGCGCGACGCGCAGGGCAAACCCGTGATCGAATGCGCGCCCGAACTCGCCGACTGGCTGGCGGCACGCCAGGTCACGGCGCATCATGTTTCACTGTCGGACGAAGGCGATCTCGTCCTTGCCTATGTGATTCTGGAGACAGCATGACGCCATACTTCTGTCGGGAGCACCCATGACGCTCGGCCCCTTGATGCTCGACGTGGCAGGCACCGAACTGACCGACGAGGACCGCCGCCGCCTCAGCCACCCGCTCGTCGGCGGCGTGATCCTGTTTTCCCGCAACTACCGCGACCCGGCACAGCTGACGGCGTTGACCGACGAGATCCACGCGCTCAAGTCCGCGCCGCTGCTGATCGGCGTCGACCACGAGGGCGGCCGGGTGCAGCGCTTCCGCGAGGGCTTCACCCGCCTGCCGCCGATGCGCGCGTTCGGCGAAATCTGGAACGCCCATCCGCAACAGGCGAAACATCTCGCGCGCGAAACCGGCTTCGTGCTGGCAAGCGAGTTGCGCGCGCACGGCATCGACTTCAGCTTCGCGCCGGTGCTCGATCTGGATTACGGCGCCTCCTCGGTGATCGGCGACCGCGCCTTCCATGCCGATCCGCACGCCGTGTTCGAGCTGGGGCAGGCGCTGATGCTGGGGATGAAGGACGCCGGCATGGCCGCCTGCGGCAAGCACTTCCCCGGCCATGGTTTCGTGGTGGCGGATTCGCACGTCGACATTCCGGTCGACACCCGCACCCTGGCCGATATCGCCATCGCCGACCTGGTGCCGTTCCGCCTGATGATCGAGGCGGGACTGGCGGCGATCATGCCGGCGCATGTGATCTATCCGGAAATCGATGACAAGCCCGCCGGGTTTTCCAGGATATGGCTGCAAAAGGTGCTGCGCCATCAACTGGCATTTGATGGTGCGGTGTTCAGCGACGACCTCTGCATGGCCGGTGCCGCCGTGGCGGGCGGCGTGGTCGCGCGCGTGACGGCCGCTCTCGAAGCCGGCTGCGACATGGCGCTGGTCTGCAACCGGCCCGACCTGGCCGACGACGTGCTGGCCGATCTCAAGGTGGACTGGCCTGCCCCCTCCCGCGCGCGACTGGCGCGCATGCACGGCCGCCCCCACCCGCCGACTCCGACCCAGCTGCGCGAATCGACGCGCTATGCCCATGCGCTGCACCACATCGCCGGACTGGGACTCGATAGCGCCGACCTCAACCTGCAGCCCGACCCGACGGATTACTGTGCACGCTCATAATCATGACCACGGCGCCCATGGGCATGGCCATGGCCACCAGCACATCGCGCAGGGGGGAAGCAACGGCAAGCTGATCGTCGCCCTGCTGCTGACGCTCTCGTTCGCCGGGGTCGAGGCGCTGGCCGGCTGGTGGTCGGGCTCGCTCGCGCTCATGTCCGACGCGGCGCACATGTTCACCGACGCCTCCGCGCTGGGGCTGGCGGCCGCCGCCGCCTGGTTCGCGCGCCGGCCGCCCAGTACCCGTCACTCCTACGGGCTGGTGCGGGCCGAGGTGCTGGCCGCGCTGTTCAACAGCCTGCTGATGCTGGTCCTGCTCGGCTACATCGTGCACGAGGCCATCGACCGCTTCAGCGCGCCCCGCGCGATCGCCGGCGATACCGTCATCGGCGTCGCCGTCATCGGTCTCGGCATCAACCTGCTCGTCGCCTGGGTGCTGAGCCGCGGCGAGCACACGCTGAACAGCCGCGCCGCGCTGCTGCACGTGCTGGGCGACGCCCTCGGCTCGGTGGCGGCGATCAGCGCCGGCATCGTCATCGTCACCACCGGCTGGACGCCGATCGACCCGCTGCTGTCGCTGCTGGTGTCGGCGCTGATCCTGGTCTCGGCGCTGCGGCTGCTGCGCGATGTGGTGCATGTGCTGATGGAAGGCGTGCCCGGCCATGTCCAGCTCGATGCCGTGGGCCAGGATCTGGCTGCGCTCGACGGCGTGCTGCGCGTGCACGACCTGCACGTGTGGACGCTGTCGTCCGGCAGCATCGCGCTGTCGGCCCATCTGGAAATTCATGACCTGGGCGACTGGCCCGACATTCTCGCCGCCGCGCGCCAGCGCATGGACGCGCGCCACGGGATCGGCCACGTCACCCTGCAGCCCGAAGTGCTGTCCGCGCAGCCGCTGGTGCGCCGCCCCTACTCCCCGCTTTCCTGACAGGACGAGCATTCTTGTGATGGCTGCAGGCTGGCCATTCACGGCGCTTGACATTTTAATGCGAATCGTTATCATTCTCTATACCAATAATGAATCGCGTATTCGCTGAAACCCATGCCCACCGACCCCATGCGCCCCGGCAGTCCCGCACGAGCGTCCGCCCCCTTCCGCCTACCCTTCAGCGCCGGGCAACAGGCAGCGTCGAGCGGCATCCCGGCCGACCTGTTGTTCCGGGGAAGCCAGGAAATCCTGATCAACCACAACGGTGAAATCTACCGCCTGCGCATCACCCGCAACGGCAAGCTGATCCTGACCAAGTAAGCCTGCTTCCACCCGTTCATCCCAGCAAGGAAATGCCATGCAACCTGCCTCGCTCCTGATTGCCGCCCTGGCCATGCTGCGCCATCCCTGCGCGCGCAACCAGGCCGCCGCATCGCTGCTGCTCTCGCGCGCAACGCAGCATGCCGACCTCAGCCCCGCCGAGCGCGAAACCTGCCAATGCCTGCTCGACGAACTGGAGCAGGAGGCGCCGTCCACGGCACGCGCACAGGCCGCCGCCCGCTAACCCGTTTCTCAACCAGCCAGCCCGTTCCATGGAATCAGCCAGCCAAACAATCTCTCCGGAAGGAAACCTGATCCATGAAATCGAAAATGCTGCTTACGGCAATCCCCGCCGCCCTCTCCCTGGCTGCCGCGCTTCCCGCCGCCGCCGACGAAAACCTGTTCGGTTACGTGGCCGGCGCTGAAACCCTCCCCCAGGGCGCGTCCGAGGCCTACGCCTGGCTCACCCGCCGCTGGGACAAGGGCCGGGGCGACTACACCGCCTACGACACCGAACTCGAATACGAATACGGCGTCACCTCGCGCTTCACCGCTTCGGCCGCGCTGCTCGGCCAGTCGATCGACACGAAAGGCCTGGTGATCGACGCCTACCTGCCGGGCGCCGAGTCGTATGGGATGAAGCCCTCGGGCGTCGAGCTCAAGGCCAAGTACAACTTCCTCTCCGCGGCCAAGGACCCGGTCGGGCTGTCGGCGATGTTCGAACTGCATCACGCCTGGCTCGACCCGCATTCGGGCAGGGACAAGGACACGACCTCGTTCGACGTCAGCATGCAGCTGCAGAAGTTCTTCCTCGACGACCAGCTTGTCGCGGTCGCCAATGCCGGCTTCGAAGGCACCTATGCCAAGCGCGCACCGCTCGACGCCGCGACGCAGGCGAGCGCGGACGCCGCCATGCAGGCGCTGACCGGCGCCCCGGGTGCGACCTTCGAATGGCCGACCGACCCGGAAATGGAACTCGAGCTCACGCTCGGCGGCGGCCTCTCCTACCGCTTCGCGCCCAACTGGAACGCCGGCGTCGAAACCGTGTACCAGACCGAATTCGAAACCGAGGTGGGCCAGGAACGCTGGAGCTGGTTTGCCGGCCCGACGCTGCACTACGGCGGCAAAAAGTGGTGGGCGACCCTGACGTATTTCAGCCAGCTGGCCGGCGGACGCGAGCAATACGTCAACCAGGCCGACAGCGACCTGCACCTGATCGAAAAAACCAAGCACGAGCTGCGCCTGAAGCTCGGCTACAACTTCTGAGGAATCCTGCCATGTCCCGTTCTCCCGCCTGGCTGATCGTCCCTGCCCTGGTAGCCCCGGCGGCTGTGGTCAGCCCCGCCTATGCCGTGCAATACCTGACGACCGAAGCCGCGCAAAAAGCCCTGTTTCCCGACGCCAGCGCATTCGTTCCGCATCCGGTGCGCCTGACCGAGGCGCAAAGAAGCGTGGTCGAAAAGGCCGCCAAGGTGCGCATGCGCTTCCCCGAGCAGCCCGTCTGGCAAGTCATCGCGGATGGCAAGCCGGCCGGCTGGTTCGTGCTCGACGAGGTCTACGGCAAGCACGAATTCATCACCTACGCCGTTGCGCTGGATGCCAGCGGCGCGGTGCGCGGGGTGGAAATTCTCGACTACCGCGAAACCCACGGCGGCGAGATACGCAATCCCAAATGGCGCGCGCAGTTCGACGGCGCGCGCCACGGCGCGGCGCTCAAGCTCGACGAGGACGTCCAGAACATCAGCGGCGCCACGCTCTCCTGCAAGCACATCGCCGAAGGCGTGCGCCGCGTCCTGGCGATTCATGCGGTTGCGCTGAAATGAACGCGCGCGTGCAACGTGCCCAGCCCTGGCTCGGCACCCTGGTCGAAATCGCCGCCGACGGACCCGATCCCGCGATGGCCCATGCGGCGATCAAGCATGCGTTCGCGCGCATTGCCGCCGTCCATGGCGCGATGAGCTTTCACGACGCCGAGTCGGAGCTGTCACGCATCAACCGCCATGCCGCGCGCGACTGGATGACGCTCTCCGGTGACCTGGCACAGGTTTTCCAGGCCGCACTCGAATTCGCCGCCGCCAGCGACGGCCTGTTCGACCCCAGCGTCGCGCCCTGGCTCGTCGAGACGGGCCATTTGCCACGCCATCCCCACATGCCGCCCGACGCCGCCCCGGGCTGGCGGTCGATCGAACTCGACGGCGACCGGGTGCGCTTCGCCCGTCCGCTGCTTGTCGATTTCGGCGGCATCGCCAAGGGCTACGCGGTCGATGCCGCGCTCGCCGTCCTGCGCGGCGCCGGCATGGCGAGCGCGCGGGTCAACGCGGGCGGCGACCTCGCGCGCTTCGGCGGCACCGTGGAACCCGTGCGCGTGCGCCACCCTGCGCAGCCCACACTGAGCCTGCATCTGGCCAACCTGCAACATGGCGCCGTCGCGACTTCGGCCGGGTACTACCAGGCCGGCGTCGCCGCCGGCCCGCTGCGCCACCCGCATACCGGCGGTGAACTGTGCAGAACGCTCAGCGTCAGCGTGCTGGCGCCGACCTGCCTGGCCGCCGACGCGCTGACCAAGATCGTCGCCGCCGACCCGCAGCGCGCGCCCGCCCTGCTAGGACGGCAGGGCGCGCAGGCGATCCTCATCGATCCGTCCGGGCCGGCCATCACCGTCGGCGATGGCGAGGGCTGGCGCCCCCTGCCTCACGAGGCCGCGGCATGAGCAAGGCCGTCATCCGCCTCGGCCCGCGTCACAAGAAGTCGCTCTATGCCGGATTCGCGCTGCTCTGGCTGAGCGGCGCGCTATGGCTGGCGTTTCATTATTTCCTGCGGACGGAAGGCGCGTTCGGCCCCGAAGCGCACCCGCTCGAAGCCTGGTGGCTGCGGCTGCACGGGCTGATGGCCATGGCCGCGCTGGTACTCGCCGGCTCGCTCGCGCCCAACCACATCCGGCTCGCCTGGAACCGCCGCAGGAACCACCGCAGCGGCCTGCCCATGCTCGCGCTCACCGTCTGGCTCGCCGGCACCGGCTACGCACTGTATTATTTCCCGTCCGACGACAACGCCGCCTGGCTGCCGCTGCTGCACTGGATCGCCGGGCTCGCGCTGCCGCTCCTGCTCGGGCTGCACATCCGGCTGGGACGCCGCCGCGCGCTGCCCGCCATCGCGCAGCCGCCGCACCCGCAGCATCGTCATGCCGTCGCCCCGTCGTACAATCCGCCAGCCCGTATAAAAGCCCGCTCATGACCCTCACCCTCGACCAGCTTCCCGACCGACAGGCCTGCACCGTCACCCAGGTCGCGCCCCCCGCCAACGCGCCGGAATGGCACGAGTGGCTGGAAGAGATCGGCTTCCTTCCCGGCGAGCGGGTGATGGTGATGGCGCGCGCCCTGCCGGGAGGCGACCCGCTGGTGGTGCGGATCGGCTCTTCCACCTTCGCGCTGCGGCGGGTCGAGGCGGCCTGCGTGCAGGTGGCGACCGAGCACAGGGCGGCAGACGGGGCAGCGGCATGAAGCAGGCCGTCGTCCATGTGCATCGCGGCGGGCCGCTGCTCGCGCTGGTGGGCAACCCCAATTGCGGCAAGACCGCGCTGTTCAACCGGCTCACCGGCAGTCACCAGAAGGTCGCCAACTACGCCGGGGTGACGGTCGAGCGCAAGGAAGGCAAGCTTGTCACGCCTGCCGGCAAGCATTTGCGCGTGCTCGACCTGCCCGGCACCTACAGCCTGAATCCGCGCTCGCCCGACGAAAAGGTGACCTGCGACGTCCTGACCGGCCATGCCGAAGGCGAGAAGCGCCCCGACCTGGTGGTGTGCGTGGTCGACGCCACCAACCTGCGGCGCAACCTGCGCCTGGTGCTGGCGGTGAAACGCCTCGGCCTGCCCTGCGTGGTAGCGCTCAACATGACCGATCTCGCCGCGCAGAGCGGCATCCGGGTCGACGGCGCGGCCTTGTCGGCGGCCCTCGACCTGCCCGTCGTCAACACCGTTGCGGTGAATGCCGACGGTGCCGCCGCGCTGCTCACCCTGCTCGACCGGCCGGACACCTGGAAACGGACAGCGCCCATCGGCGCGGGCGCGCCCCCCGCCGACACGATCGAAGCCGACCACGAGGCAGTGCGGCGGATCCTGCAGGGCCTCGGACTGGACAAGGCGATTCCACACCTCGCCAGCGACCGCATCGACCGCGTGGTGCTGCATCCGCTGGCCGGCCCGCCGCTGCTGGCGGTGATCCTCTTCCTGATTTTCCAGGCGGTGTTCGCCTGGGCCGCGACGCCGATGAACTGGATCGAGACGGCCACCGAGTGGCTGGGCAACGGCGTCGCCGGCCTGCTGCCCCCCGGCTGGCTGCAAAGCCTGGTGGTCGACGGCGTGATCGCCGGCGCAGGCGGCGTGATCGTGTTCCTGCCGCAGATCGTCATCCTGTTCTTCTTCATCCTGATGCTGGAAGAATCCGGCTACCTGCCCCGCGCGGCCTTCCTGCTCGACCGCCTGATGGGCGGCGTCGGCCTGTCCGGGCGCTCGTTCATCCCCCTGCTGTCGAGCTTCGCCTGCGCGATTCCCGGCATCATGGCCGCGCGCACCATCACCAACACGCGCGACCGTCTGGTCACCATCATGATCGCCCCGATGATGACCTGCTCGGCGCGGCTTCCGGTGTATGCGCTGCTCATCGGCGCGTTCGTGCCGCAGCGCACGATCTGGGGCGGCCTCGAATTGCAGGGCATGGTGCTGTTCTGCCTCTATGTCGCCGGCATCGTCGGCGCGCTGCTCGTGGCCTGGCTGATCAAGCGCTTCACCGCGCGCAACCTCATGCACCCGCTGATGATGGAACTGCCGATCTACCATTGGCCGCGCCTGCGCAACATCGCCATCGGCCTTTGGCAGCGGGTGATGATCTTCATGAAGCGGGTCGGCGGCATCATTCTCGCGCTCACCGTCCTGCTGTGGTTCCTCGCCAGCTTTCCCGCGCCGCCCGCGGGCGCGACCGGCGCACCGATCGAATACAGCTTCGCCGGCATGCTGGGGCGCGCGCTCGCCGTCGTGTTCGAGCCCATCGGCTTCAACTGGCAGATCAGCATCTCCCTGGTACCCGGGCTGGCCGCCCGCGAAGTCGTGGTGAGCGCGCTCGGCACCGTCTATGCCCTGTCGGCGACCGGCAACGACACCGCCGGCGCACTCAGCCCGCTCATCGCCCACAGCTGGAGCCTCGCCACCGGCCTGGCGCTGCTGGCCTGGTTCGTCTTCGCCCCGCAGTGCCTCGCCACGCTCGCCACCGTCAGGCGCGAAACCGGCGGCTGGAAAATGCCGCTGGTCATGGCTGCATACCTGTTCGCGCTGGCCTACCTGGCTTCGTTCATCACCTACCACCTGGCGCTTGCGGCAGGCTGGGGATAAATCCTCCCCCCGTTTTTTTTGTACGCGGGCCGTCCGGGCGCATTGCGCCCACACCCTGGTCCAGCAAAAAACGGAAAAGACCGAATCGACAAGCGTCGCATTCGCGCACGCCGCATCCAGAACAAGATTGTTATTGACAATCATTCCCATTTATATACAATACCCCCAGATCAATCGATAGCTGCGCTGGAGGGTCCCCATGTACGTCTGCCTTTGCCACAGTGTCACCGACACCGATATCCGTCGGCTTGTGCGTGCCGAAGGCGTGTGCACGCTACGCGAGTTAAGCCGTCAGCTGGGCGTCGCCACCCAGTGCGGAAAATGCGGCCGCTGCGCCAAGGAAGTCCTGCGCGAAGCTGTGGCCGAAACACGCAACGACACGACAGGCTGCCCCGGTCTCGTGGCGGCCTGATCCGCTCGGGGAGCGCCGGCAAAGCTTGCGTTGCCGGCACAGAGACCTAGAATGCTGCAATCACGCCTAGCCATCGGGCCATCCCCGGCCCCCCGCACCCACTGACATCTTCAATCTCCAGGAGTGACCATGAAAGGCGACAAGAAAGTCATCCAGTATCTGAACAAGGCACTCACGGTCGAGCTGACCGCGATCAACCAGTATTTCCTCCACGCCCGCATGTACAAGAACTGGGGACTGGTCGCGCTGGGCAAACACGAATACGACGAGTCCATCGAGGAAATGCATCACGCCGACAAGCTGATCGAGCGCATCCTCTTCCTGGAAGGCCTGCCCAACCTGCAGGACCTGAACAAGCTGATGATCGGCGAGAACGTCGTCGAATGCATCAATTGCGACCTCAAGCTTGAACTTGCCGGCCGCGCGCTCTACGTCGAGGCCATCGCACACTGCGAGTCGGTCAAGGACTATGTCTCGCGCGAAATCCTGGTCGACATCCAGGAGGACACCGAAGAACACATCGACTACCTCGAAACCCAGCTCGATCTGGTCAAGCGCATGGGCGAGCAGAACTACATGCAGACCGCCGCCGGGCCGATCGAAGGCTGAGCGCCGCCGCGCGTACAATGGACGCCCCCGCCGTGGGGCGTTTTTTGTTGCTTCCGATGCACTTCGACCTCGACTGCCGCGCCTGTCCGCGCCTCGCCACCTTCCTCGACGAGGTGCGCGCCCGCCATCCCGGTTACCACGCGCGCCCGGTGCCCGCCTTCGGCGACCCGGCGCCCGATCTGCTGATCGTCGGCCTCGCGCCCGGGTTGCACGGCGCCAACCGCAGCGGGCGCCCCTTCACCGGCGACACCGCCGGCATACTGCTGTACGAAACCCTGCACAAATTCGGATACGCCAGCGCACCGCAATCGGTGTCGGTCAACGACGGCCTGCAACTCACCGGCTGCCGCATCACCAATGCGGTGAAATGCCTGCCACCGGCCAACAAGCCGGAGCCGGGCGAAATCCGCGAATGCAACCGCTTTCTCGCTGCCGAGATCGCATCCCTGCCTGCGCATGCCACCCTCCTGGCGCTGGGGCAGATCGCACACCAGGCGGTTTTGCGCGCGCTGGGACTCAAGCTCAAGGACTACCCCTTCGCCCACGCCAGCGACCATCGCCTGCCCGACGGGCGACGGCTGGTCAGCAGCTACCACTGCTCCCGCTACAATACCCAGACGCGCCGCCTCACCCCGGAAATGTTCGCGGCGGTATTCGAGACCATTCAAGCGAAAGACCGACCATGCCCGTCGTCACCATCAAGCTCGCCGGCACGCTGACCCGCGAGCAGAAGCAGAAAGTCGCCGAGGAAATCACCGCCACGCTCGAGCGCCACGCCAACAAGCCGGCGTCATACACCTACATCGCGTTCGAGGAACTGCCGGACGAGAACTGGGCGATTGCCGGCAAGCTGCTTGATGAAGACTGAGCCTTGAGCGTCGACAGGGACTTCCTCGCCTCGCTGCCCACCCGGCCCGGCGTCTACCGCATGATCGATGCGGCCGGCGCCGTGCTCTACGTCGGCAAGGCCAAGGACCTGAAGAAGCGCGTTTCGAGCTATTTCCAGAAAAGCGACCCGAGCCCGCGCATCCGCCTGATGCTGAAGAGCGTCGACCACATCGACACCACGGTGACGCGCACCGAGGCCGAGGCGCTGCTGCTTGAAAACAACCTGATCAAGGGCCTGAAGCCGCGCTTCAACATCCTGTTCCGCGACGACAAGTCCTATCCCTATCTGCTGCTGACCGGGCACCGTTTCCCACGCCTGGCCTATTTCCGCGGCACGCCGAAGAAAAGCGACCAGGCCTTCGGTCCCTATCCCAATTCCTACGCGGTGCGCGAAAGCATCCAGCTCCTGCAGAAGGTGTTCCAGCTGCGCACCTGCGAGGACACGGTGTTCGCCAACCGCTCGCGCCCCTGCCTGCTGCACCAGATCAAGCGCTGCACCGCGCCCTGCGTCGGACGCATCACGCCGGAAACCTACGCACGCGACGTCGAGGCGGCCGCGCAACTGCTGCACGGCGAAGCCAGCGCGCTGACCGAGGCCATCACCTCACAGATGAACGCCGCCGCTGAAAAACTGGATTTCGAAACCGCCGCCCACCTGCGCGATCGCCTGCGCATGCTGGCGACGGTGCGCGAGAAGCAGTTCGTCGACACCACCGGCAGCGAGGCCGACGCCGACGTGGTGGCGGTCGCCGAAGCCGGCGGCGTGATCGCGGTCAACCTCACCATGATCCGCGGCGGGCGGCACCTCGGCGATCGCAGCTTTTTCCCGCAGCACGGCGAAGGCGCGACCCCGGCCGAGGCGCTCGAAGCCTTCATCGCCCAGCACTACCTCGACCACACTATCCCGGCGCGCATCCTGATCAGCGAGGCGCTCGAGACCGAGACGCTGGAGACGCTGCTCACCGAACAGGCCGGGAAAAAAGTCAGCCTGCTGCACCGCGTTACCGGCGAACGCAAGGTCTGGCTCGCCATGGCGCAGGCCAACGCCCGGCTGTCCGCCGAGCGCCGCAGCGCCGACCGCGCCAACCAGTCGCAGCGGCTCGCCGCGCTGCGCGACACGCTCGACCTGCCGGCGCTCAACCGCATCGAATGCTTCGACATCTCGCACACCCTGGGCGAAGCCACCATCGCCTCCTGCGTCGTCTACGAAGGCGACGACCTGAAGAAATCCGACTACCGGCGCTACAACATCAACGGCATCACGCCGGGCGACGACTATGCCGCGATGCGTGCCGCGCTCACCAAGCGCTTCCACAAGAGCGTCGAGGAAAACGGCGTACTGCCCGACCTGCTGCTGATCGACGGCGGCAAAGGCCAGATTTCGAGCGCGGTCGAGGCAATGACCGAACTCGGCCTGGGCGAGGTGCTGCTGCTGGGCGTCGCCAAGGGCGAAGCGCGCAAGCCCGGCCTGGAAACCCTGATCTTCGCCGATGGCCGCGAACTCAGGCTCGCCAGGGACCACCCCGGCTTCCACCTGATCCAGCAGGTGCGCGACGAGGCGCACCGCTTCGCCATCACCGGCCACCGCGCCAAACGCGGCAAGGCGCGCGTGCAGTCGACGCTGGAAGACATCCCCGGCATCGGCCCCAAACGCCGCAAACAGCTGCTGGAACACTTCGGCGGCCTGCAGGGCGTGCGCGACGCCGGCGTCGACGCGCTTGCCACGGTGAACGGTATCAGCCGAGAATTGGCGGAAACCCTCTATCACGCCCTCCACTGATGCCGCTCAATCTCCCCAACCTGCTCACCTGGCTGCGCATCCTGTTCATTCCCCTGATGGCGGGCGTGTTCTACCTGCCCGACGGCTGGCTGACGCCGTCCGACGCCAACCTGCTGGCGGCAGCATTTTTCGGGGTGGCGGCGCTGACCGACTGGCTCGACGGCTGGCTGGCGCGTGCACTCGGCCAGACCTCGGCCTTCGGCGCCTTTCTCGATCCCGTGGCCGACAAACTGATGGTCGCCGCCGCGCTGATCGTGCTGATCGACCTCGGCCGCGTCGCGCCACTGGTCGGACTCATCATCATCGGGCGCGAAATCACGATATCCGCGCTGCGCGAATGGATGGCCAAGGCCGGCAAGTCGGCCAGCGTCGCCGTGTCCTTCGTCGGCAAGCTGAAAACCGCCGCGCAGATGATCGCCATCGTGCTGCTGCTCTATTTCGAGCCGGTCGCCGGCCTTCCCACCGCGCTGATAGGCACGCTGCTGATCTGGGTCGCCGCGCTGCTCACCCTGGTGTCGATGGCGTATTACCTCGTGATGGCCGCGCGCGCCCTGCAAAAATCTTCGTCGTGAGGTGTTGACAGAAAAAAACGGAATCTCCATAATGCGCAGCCTTCAACGCGGGAATAGCTCAGCTGGTAGAGCGCAACCTTGCCAAGGTTGAGGTCGGGAGTTCGAACCTCCTTTCCCGCTCCAGAATTCCGGGGAAAACAGATGGCGCAGTCCGGACGTTTTCCCCTTTTCGTTTACAGTGGTTTACCGCGACGGCGCGATAGCAAAGCGGTTATGCACCGGATTGCAAATCCGTGTAGGTCGGTTCGACTCCGGCTCGCGCCTCCAGACAGTGGGTCTGCCGTCCGCTTCGCCCGGATGGTGAAATTGGTAGACACAAGGGACTTAAAATCCCTCGCCAGCGATGGCGTACCGGTTCGATTCCGGTTCCGGGCACCATCTTCCCTTTCAGTCCGCAGGTCCGAGTGGTATAATTCCGGCGCTTTAATTATTAACACGATGGGCGGTTCGCCCATTTTTTATTTGTGCTAAACCACGGCACGACGATGGATTTTCGATGATGGACTTGCCCGCCCGACTGGAGCCTGTACTTGCCGGACTCGGTTACGAGCTGGTGATGCTGGAACGCGCCGGGCGCGGCCTGATCCGGATCTTCATCGACAAGCCGGGCGGCATCACGATCGACGATTGCGTCGCGGTGAGCAATCACCTGACCCATCTGTTCACCGTCGAGAACATCGACTACGACAGACTGGAAGTGTCCTCGCCCGGCCTCGACCGGCCGCTGGTCAGGCCGCAGGACTATGCGCGCTTCGCCGGCGAACCGGTGACGCTGAAGCTGCGGGTGCCGATGGACAACCGGCGCCGCCTGACCGGCCGGCTGGTCGGCCTGGAAAACGATGCAGTGAAGTTGATTGTCGATGGCACGGAAGTGTCGGTTGATTTGAGAAATGTAGATGTGGCCCGCCTGAAACCCATGGTTTAGGCATGGCTGGAGATAAATGATGAGCCGTGAATTGTTGATGCTGGCCGACGCGCTGGCACGCGAAAAGAACGTGGACAAGGATGTGGTGTTCGAAGCGCTGGAACAGGCGCTCGCCTCCGCCACCAAGAAGCGCTTCAAGGAAGAGGCGGACGTGCGCGTATCGATCGACCGCGAAACCGGCGAATACGAGTCCTTCCGCCGCTGGCAGGTGGTGTCCGAAGCCGATCTGGAATCGGAGGGCTACCAGATCCTGCTGGTCGACGCCCAGGACAAGATTCCCGACATCGAGATCGGCGACTACATCGAGGAACCGCTGGAGAACGTCGAATTCGGACGCATCGGCGCCCAGGCCGCCAAGCAGGTCATCCTGCAGAAGATCCGCGATGCCGAACGCGAACAGATCATCCAGGACTTCCTCGCCCGCAAGGAGCACCTCGTCAACGGCGTGGTGAAGCGTATCGACCGCGGCAACGCGATCATCGAATCCGGCCGCGTCGAAGGCTTCCTGCACCGCGACCAGATGATCCCGCGCGAGAACCTGCGCGTCGGCGACCGCGTGCGCGCCTACCTGCTGCGCATCGACCGCGGCGCCCGCGGGCCGCAGGTGATCCTGTCGCGCACCGCGCCCGAATTCATCATGAAGCTGTTCGAACTCGAAGTGCCGGAAATCGAGGAAGGCCTGCTCGAGATCAAGGCGGCGGCCCGCGACCCCGGCCTGCGCGCCAAGATCGCCGTGGTGTCGCACGATCCGCGCATCGATCCGATCGGCACCTGCATCGGCCTCAGGGGTTCGCGCGTCACCTCGGTAACCAACGAGCTGGCCGGCGAGCGCGTCGACATCATCCACTGGTCGGCCGACCCCGCGCAGTACGTGATCAACGCGCTGGCGCCCGCCGAAGTCAGCTCCATCGTCGTCGACGAAGACAAGCACAGCATGGACGTGGTGGTCGACGAGGAACAGCTGGCGATGGCGATCGGCCGCGGCGGCCAGAACGTGCGCCTGGCGTCCGAATTGACGGGTTGGGAGCTCAACATCATGTCGCGCGAAGCGGCGGAAGAGAAGCAGTCGGCCGAAAGCGGCAAGACGCTCGCCCTGTTCATCGAGAAGCTCGACGTCGACGAGGAAGTCGCCCAGATCCTGGTCGACGAAGGCTTCTCCACGCTGGAAGAAGTCGCCTACGTGCCGCTCAACGAAATGCTCGAGATCGAGGCCTTCGACGAAGACCTGGTCAACGAACTGCGCAACCGTGCCCGCAATGCCCTGCTGACCGCCGCCATCGTCGGCGAGGAGCAGGTCGAGGCCTCCGCGGGCGACCTGCTGTCGCTCGAGGGCATGGACGCCGAAACCGCACGCACGCTCGCCAGCAAGGGCGTCCACACCACCGAGGATCTGGCCGAGCTGGCCGTCGATGAGCTGACCGAAATGGCCGCCATGGATGCCGAACGTGCCAAACAATTGATCATGGCCGCACGCGCGCCCTGGTTCGCCCAAGGCTAAGAGGACTGCATGAACGTTGAACAATTTGCCCAGGAATTGAAGCTACCGCCGCAGCTGTTGCTGGAACAGCTGAAAGCGGCAGGCGTCAATAAAAACGATGTGATCGACTCCGTCACGGAAGCGGACAAGGCACACCTGCTCGACTACCTGCGCAAGATGCACGGTGGCGGGGCCGAGACCGGCAAGACCAAGATCACCATCACGCGCAAGCAGACCGGTGAAATCCGCAAGACCGACAGCACCGGCAAGTCGCGCACCATCCAGGTGGAAGTGCGCAAGTCGCGCACCTACGTCAAGCGCGATGCCGCCGCGCTGGCGGCTGAAGCCCAGGCCGCCGCGGAGCCCGCGCCGGCAATCCAGGCTGCGGCGCCGGTCGAGGAATTGCCTCCACCCGTCGTCGAAGCTCCGGTCGAGGCTCCCGAACCCGCTGCCGAGCCGGTCGTGGCCAAACCCGCCAAGACCAGGAAGCCAACCGCCGCCGAGCCGATTGTGACAGAACCGGCAACGGCGGAACCCGCAGTGGCCGAACCGGCCGTGACGGCTGAAGCCGCACCCGCCCCGGTTGAGGAGGCAGCGGCAGAACCCGCTCCCGCCGTAAAGAAGACCACCCGGATCAAGAAGGCATCGATCCTGAACGAAGCGGAAGTCAAGGCACGCGAGGAAGAATCCCGCCGCCATCAGGCACTCCAGGAACGCCAGGCTGCAGATGCCAGGGCCCGCGCCGAGCGCGAAGCGCTGCGCAAGCAGGCCGAAGCCGCGCGCGAAGCCGCCAAGCTGGCCGAAGCCCAGAAAGCCGCCGCCCCCGCCGCACCGGCCGCGCCTACCGAAAAGACCCTGCACAAACCGGAGAAGCCGGGCGCAGCCAAGGGCGCCAAGGGCCCGGACAAGAAAGCCGGAGGCACCTGGAAGGACGAAGCCGCGCGCCGCAAGGGCGGGCTCAAGACCCGCGGCGGCGCTGCGCCTGACGCAGGCTGGCGCGGTCGCAAGGGGAAATCCAAGTCCGGCCACGAGGAAACCACCTTCGTTGCCCCGACCGAGCCGATCGTGCGCGAGGTGCTGGTACCCGAAACGATTACCGTCGCCGAGCTTGCCCACAAGATGTCGGTGAAGGCGGCCGAGGTCATCAAGGCCCTGATGAAACTGGGCAGCATGGTGACCATCAACCAGGTGCTCGACCAGGAAACGGCGATCATCGTGGTGGAGGAAATGGGGCACATCGGCAAGCCCGCCGCGCTCGACACGCCGGAAGCCTTCCTGATCGAAACCGGCGAAACGGCCGAAGCCGAATTGCACGCCCGCCCGCCGGTCGTCACCGTGATGGGCCACGTCGACCACGGCAAGACCTCGCTGCTCGACACCATCCGCCGCACCCGCGTGGCCAGCGGCGAAGCCGGCGGCATCACCCAGCACATCGGCGCCTATCACGTCGAAACCGAGAAGGGCGTCATCACCTTCCTCGACACGCCGGGCCACGAAGCGTTTACCGCGATGCGTGCACGCGGCGCGAAAGCGACCGACATCGTGGTGCTGGTGGTGGCGGCGGACGACGGCGTCATGCCGCAGACCATCGAAGCCATCCACCATGCCAAGGCAGCGGGCGTGCCGCTGGTGGTGGCGGTGAACAAGATCGACAAGCCCGATGCCAGCCCCGAGCGCATCCGCCAGGAACTCGTCGCCCAGGGCGTCACGCCGGAAGAGTGGGGCGGCGACACCCAGTTCGTCGAAGTGTCGGCCAAGGCCAACACCAACATCGACGGCCTGCTCGACGCCATCCTGCTGCAGGCCGAGGTGCTGGAACTGCGGGCAGCGTCCGACGGCCCGGCCAGGGGCCTCGTCATCGAGGCACGCCTCGACAAGGGCAAGGGCCCGGTCGCCACGCTGCTGGTGCAATCCGGCACCCTGCGCCGCGGCGACATGGTGCTGGCCGGCCAGGTCTACGGCCGCGTGCGCGCCATGCTCGACGAAGCCGGCAAGACGGTGAACGAAGCCGGCCCGTCGATCCCGGTCGAGATCCAGGGCCTGTCCGACGTGCCGCAGGCGGGCGAAGACATGATGGTGCTGCCGGACGAGCGCAAGGCGCGCGAGATCGCACTGTTCCGCCAGGGCAAGTTCCGCGACGTGCAGCTGGCGAAAAAGCAGGCAGCCAAGCTGGAATCGATGTTCGAGCAGATGGGGGAAGGCGAAGTACAGCAGTTGCCCATCATCCTCAAGGCCGACATGCAGGGCTCCTACGAAGGCCTGGCGCACGCGCTGGGCAAGCTGTCGACCGACGAGGTCAAGGTCAACATCATCCACAGCGGCGTGGGCGCGATCACCGAATCCGACGTCAACCTGGCGCTCGCCTCCAAGGCGGTGCTGATCGGCTTCAACGTGCGCGCCGATGCGTCGGCCCGCAAGCTGGCCGAATCCAGCGGCGTCGACATCCGCTACTACAACATCATCTACGAAGCGGTGGACGAGGTGAAAGCCGCGCTGTCCGGCATGCTGGCGCCCGAGAAGAAGGAAAGCGTCATCGGCACCGTGGAAATCCGCCAGGTCTTCGTCATTTCCAAGGTCGGCACCATCGCCGGCTGCTACGTGACGGATGGCGTGGTCAAGCGCGGCGCCGGCGTGCGCGTGCTGCGCAACAACGTGGTGATCCACCAGGGCGAGCTCGATTCGCTCAAGCGCTTCAAGGACGACGTCAAGGAAGTCAAGGCCAACTTCGAATGCGGCCTGTCGCTGAAGAACTTCAACGACATCCAGGAAGGCGACATCCTCGAGGTGTTCGAGGTGGTCGAGGTGGCGCGTTCGCTGTGAGGATCGAGGAGCTTGGATCTAGGGTCTAGGATCTAGGGAATGTGCGCGGCGCAGCCGCGCGCCTTCTTCCCTAGCCCCTAATTCCTAACTCCTAGCCCCCAACAATCATGCCCAAAGACTTTCCCCGCGCCCGCCGCGTCGCCGACCAGATCCAGCGCGAACTGCCGGAGCTGATCCGGCAGGAAGTGAAGGATCCGCGCGTCGGCATGCTCACCATCACCGAGGTGGAGGTCAACCGCGACATGGAGTTCGCCAAGGTCTTCTTCACCACGCTGGGCGGCGAGGCCGAGCACGCCGCCTGCCTGCAGGGCCTGCAGCGCGCCAGCGGCTTTCTGCGCTCGCAGCTGTCGCACCGCATGCAGCTGCGCGTGGTGCCCAAGCTCACTTTCGTGTACGACCGCTCGGTCGAGCGCGGCATCGAGCTCACCCAGTTGATCGAAACCGCCGTCGCTGAAGACGCCAAACACCCGAAAGACGCGTGAAGCCAGCCCGTCAGCCTATCGACGGCGTACTGCTGCTGAACAAGCCGGCCGGTATCACCTCCAACGCCGCGCTGCAGAAAGCCAAGTGGCTGCTCAACGCCAGAAAGGCGGGCCACACCGGTACCCTCGACCCCTTCGCCGACGGCCTGTTGCCGCTGTGTTTCGGCGAGGCGACCAAATTCTCGGCCTACCTGCTGGATGCGGACAAGCGCTATCGCGCCGTGCTGCAACTGGGCGTCACCACCAGCACAGGCGACCCGGAAGGTGAAGTGCTCAACACCTGCGAGGTGGCGGCCAGCCGTGCCGACATCGACGCCGTGCTGCCGCGCTTCAGAGGTGAAATCGAGCAGATTCCGCCCATGCATTCGGCACTCAAGCACCAGGGACGCCCACTCTACGAATATGCCCGCGCCGGAATCGAAATTGATCGTCCGGCCCGCAAAGTGACGATCCGCGCGCTCGATCTGGTCGAATGTGCTCCGCCGCGCGTGGTGCTCGACGTGCAATGCAGCGCCGGCACCTACATCCGCACCCTGGCGCAGGATATCGGTGCCCTACTCGGCTGCGGCGCCCATCTCACCGCGCTGACGCGTACCGCTGCGGGCGGATTCCAGCTGGAACAGGCCCGCACGCTTGCCGAACTGGAAGCGCTCGATCCCGTTCAACGCTACGCCCTGCTGCTCCCAGCCGACTGCCTGGTGGCCCACCTGCCCGCGGTCATGCTCGAAGACGCCAAAGCGGAGGCCTTGCGCCAGGGCCGCAGCATCGCGCATGTCGCCGCAGAGCCCGGCTTGATGCGCGCCTACACCGCTGAAAACGCCTTTATTGGGCTGGTCGACGCGGATGCGGGCCAACTCGTGCCGCGCCGTCTCGTCTCCACACAACGGACTTGAGTTACCCCCCTCATTCAGCGTAAAATCCGCCGTTTCCCCGAACGTGTCCCGCTCAGCCGCAGGCCACGCGATTTAGAAGGAGTACACCATGGCTGTTACCGTCGCTCAAAAAGCCGAGATCGTCCAGAATTACCAACGCGCCGCCGCCGACACCGGTTCGCCCGAAGTGCAGGTTGCCCTGCTGACGGCGCGCATCAACGACCTGACCGGCCACTTCAAGGCCAACATGAAGGATCACCACTCGCGCCGTGGTCTGCTGAAGATGGTGAGCCGCCGCCGCAAGCTGCTCGACTACCTGAAGCGCACCAACCTCGAAGGCTACAAGACCCTGATCGATCGTCTCGGTCTGCGCAAGTAAACCCGACGAGGACACTGTGATGATCCGGCACCCTGCTGCACCGGCACAGTGGATGGGGCATGTCGCCCCCTGAATTTCCCACGCCCCGCTCTCGCGGGGCGTTTTTGCTTTGAAAGGAACTCGTGTGAGCGCTATCAAGAAAACGTTTACCTACGGTCGTCACCAGGTCACCCTGGAAACCGGCGAAATCGCCCGCCAGGCCTCCGGCGCCGTCATCGTCAACATGGACGACACCGTGGTGCTGGTCACCGTGGTCGCCAAGAACGAAGTCAAGCCCGGCCAGGATTTCTTCCCGCTGACCGTCGACTACCAGGAAAAGACCTACGCCGCAGGCCGCATCCCCGGCGGCTTCCTCAAGCGCGAAAGCCGCCCCTCCGAAGGCGAAACGCTGATCTCGCGCCTGATCGACCGCCCGATCCGCCCGCTCTTTCCGGAAGGCTTCTTCAACGAAGTGCAGATCATCGCCACGGTGATGTCGTCCAACCCCGACGTCAGCGCCGACATTCCCGCGCTGATCGGCGCCTCCGCCGCGCTGTCGCTGTCCGGCCTGCCATTCGACGGCCCGGTCGGCGCGGCGCGCGTCGGCTTCATCAACGGCGAATACGTGCTCAACCCGACCAATACCGAGCTGAAGGATTCGGCGCTCGATCTGGTCGTCGCCGGCACCGAGACCGCCGTGCTGATGGTCGAGTCCGAAGCCATGGAGCTGCCGGAAGACATCATGCTGGGCGCGGTCGTGTTCGGCCACACCCAGATGCAGGCGGCGATCACCGCCATCAACGAGCTGGCCGACGAGGCCGGCGCCGACGCCTGGGACTGGCAGCCGCTCGCCGAGGACACCGCGATGGTCGAGCGCCTGAAGGCGCTGGCCGAGGACGGCCTGCAAGCCGCCTACAACATCAAGCAGAAGCAGGCCCGCATGGCCGCGGTCGACGACGTGCGCAGCAAGGCCTTCGCCGAACTGATCACCGCCGACATGGACACCGTCGCTGCCAACCACGTCAAGGACGCGTTCCACCGCCTCGAAGCGAGCGTGGTGCGCAACCGCATCCTGTCGGGCCAGCCGCGCATCGATGGCCGCGACACCCGTACCGTGCGCCCGATCACCATCCGCACCGGCGTGCTGCCGCGCACCCACGGCTCCGCCCTGTTCACCCGCGGCGAAACCCAGGCGCTGGTCGTCACCACCCTCGGCACCGGCCGCGACGAGCAGACCATCGACGCGCTCGAAGGCTCGTATTCCGACCGCTTCATGCTGCACTACAACATGCCGCCCTACGCCACCGGCGAAACCGGCCGCGTGGGCTCGCCCAAGCGCCGCGAAATCGGCCACGGCCGCCTGGCCAAGCGCGCGCTGCTGGCGGTGCTGCCCTCCAAGGAAGAGTTCGGCTACACCATGCGCGTGGTGTCGGAAATCACCGAATCCAACGGCTCGTCGTCGATGGCCTCGGTGTGCGGCGGCTGCCTGTCGCTGATGGATGCCGGCGTGCCGGTCAAGGCGCACGTCGCCGGCATCGCGATGGGGCTGATCAAGGAAGGCAACCGCTTCGCGGTGCTGACCGACATCCTCGGCGACGAGGACCACCTCGGCGACATGGACTTCAAGGTCGCGGGCACCGAAAAGGGCGTGACCGCGCTGCAGATGGACATCAAGATCACCGGCATCACCAAGGAAATCATGCAGGCCGCGCTGTCGCAGGCCAAGGAAGGCCGCCTGCACATCCTCGGCATCATGAAGGCCTCGGTCTCCGAGACGCATGAGATGTCCGCCTACGCGCCGCGCATCATCGCGATGAAGATCAACCCGGAAAAGATCCGCGACGTCATCGGCAAGGGCGGCGCCGTCATCCGCGCGCTGACCGAGGAAACCGGCACCCAGATCGACATCCAGGAAGACGGCAGCGTGAAGATCGCCTGCACCAGCATGGAAGCCGGCGAACTGGCGAAGAAGCGGATCGAGGAGATCACCGCCGAAGTCGAAGTCGGCAAGGTCTACGAAGGCCCGGTCATCAAGCTGCTCGACTTCGGCGCGATCGTCAACGTGCTGCCGGGCCGCGACGGCCTGCTGCACATCTCGCAGATCGCCCACGAGCGCGTCAACACCATCGGCGACTACCTGAAGGAAGGCCAGGTCGTGAAGGTGAAGATCCTGGAAGCCGACGAGAAGGGACGCCTGCGCCTCTCGATGAAGGCCCTGCTGGAAGCGCCTGCCCCGGCTGCCGCCGACAGTGAAACGCCCGAGAACGCGGGCTGATTCAAACCCGGTCCCGTTAAAAAACCGCGCTTTCGGGCGCGGTTTTTTCTTTTCTGTTCACGCGGGCGCGGAAGGAAATCTCACCGTGACCGCCAGTCCCGTTCCCGCTTCGCCGGCTGCCAGGCTTACCGTCGCGCCATGCAGTTGCGCGATGCGCTGGACGATGGTCAGGCCGAGTCCGGCCCCGTCGACACTGCCCGACAGCCGATGGAACGGGGCAAACACCGCACCACGCTCGTGTTCCGCAATGCCCGGTCCATTGTCCGTCACCTGCCACGTCACGCCGGACGCCGAATTGCATACCGTCAGCGTGATCCGCGTCCCGCCGTAACGCAGGGCATTGTCGATCAGATTGGCGAGCATCTCCCGGAGCAGCTGTTCGTCGCCCATCACCCGGGCTTCCGGATCTTTCGTTTCAAACCCTATTTCAACGCCTTGTGCCAACGCCTGCGGGGCCCACTCGCGCGCGACCACACGCACCACCTTCACCCCATCGAGCAGGCTCAAACGCAGGGTATTTTCAGCCGCATCGACGCGCGCGAGGATGAGAAGCTTCTGAACCAGTTCCCCCATGGTCCGAGTCGACTGGGCAATCCGTGCCAATGCGTGGTGTGCATCCTCATGCCGCGCGCTCGCCAGCGCGGCTTCGGCCTGCGCGCGGATGCCGGCGATCGGCGTGCGAAGTTGATGTGCGGCATCCGCGACGAAACGCGACTGTGCGTCGACCGCTTCCGACAGGCGCTGCAGCAATGAGTTGATTTCGTCGAGGAAGGGCCGCAATTCGGCAGGCGTCCCCTCCAGCGGAACGGGACTCAGGTCGAACGCCTGCCGCGCCGACAGGCGGTCTCGCAGCCGGCTCAGCGGTTCGAGCCCGCGCCCCACGCCATAGGCAATGGCGGCCGCCGCCGTCAGCGTCATCAGAAGCATCGGGATCACAATCGCCAGCGTGGCGCGATCGGCCATCGCGGAACGATGCGACAGCGTTTCCCCTACCTGAACCAGCGCCGTCCCGGTCGCACTGGTTCCCTTGAGCGAAAGCCCAAATGCGGCTACCCGAACACGTTCACCGTCCTTGGTTCCGTCGTAGACGATCAGTTGGCCCGGCCTGATGCCCCGCTTCGCGGGGAGCGGCGGCATATCCTGCTCGCCCTCGATGACCTTCCCCTCCGGATTGGTGATGCTGTGAAACAGCAGATCTTCCTGGTCAAATACCAGCAATTCGCGCGCGGCAACCGGCAAGTCCACCTGTACCTGACCCTGCAATACCTCCACCCGGTCGGCAAGCGCGTAGGTACGTCGTATCAGCGAGCGGTCAAACGCCGCATTGATGAAATACTGGCTGTACAAATAGGCGATCCCCCACAGCAGAATGAACAGCGGCAGCATCATCGACAGCATGCGAACAATCAGTTGCCGCCGCAGGCTTGTCTGATTTACCGCGTTCAACGTTCGGCTTCCAGCAGATACCCCAGGCCGCGCAGCGTGCGGATCACCACGCCGGAGCCCTCGAGCTTGCGCCGCAGGCGATGGATGTAGACCTCCACCGCATTGTCGCCCACGCCTTCGTCCCAGCCTGTCAGACGGTCTGCGATCGCCTCCTTGGCCGTGACACGGCCGGCATGATTGAGCAGGATTTCGAGCACCTCCACCTCGCGCGCGGACAATACCAGCGGCGTCTCGTCGACGCTGGCTTGCCGCTTCACGCTGTCAAAGACAAAACGCCCCATGCGTATCTGGGTATCGGCCACGCCATGCGCCCGCCGCAGCAATGCCCGCAACCGCGCAAGCAGTTCGTCCAGCGCAAACGGCTTCAGCAGGTAATCGTCCGCCCCGGCGTCCAGACCACGCACCCGGTCTTCCACCGTATCGCGTGCCGTGAGAATCATCACCGGCAGGGCCGCGCCGCGCCTGCGCACATTGCGCAACACCTCCAGACCCTCTCGCCGGGGCAGCCCCAGATCGAGCAGCATGGCATCGTAGGCATAGGCCTTCAGCGCGGTTTCCGCCTGCACTCCGTCACGGCTCCAGTCGACCGCGAAGCCCGCCTGGCGGACCGCCAGCATGACCGCCTCGCCCAGGGTCGGATCATCTTCCACGAGCAGAATTTTCATGTTTGAAGTCTGACATAAACTCAGGCCATTCGGCCTTCAACACTGTGCGAATACAGGCGGGGCCTTGCAGGGAACCGTAAGGTTCGTGTAAGGATGACGCCGCATAGTGGCTCCCATGCAGTCAATCGAGATTGCATGCCAATCCACTGATCACAAAGGAGAAATTGATGAACAAACTGCTGTCTTCCCTGGTCGCCGCGACGATTGCCGGTGCTTTCAGCCTGTCCGCCATCGCCGCCGATGCCCCCGCCGCGCCCGCTAACGGCGCCGCCACCGCTGCAGAAAAGCCCGCAGCCGCTCCGAAAAAGGCCCACAAAAAGGTCAAGAAGCACGTCAAGAAGGCTGCTGCGAAGAAGGCCGAAGAGAAAAAGGGCGACGCTGCTGCCGAACCCGCCAAGAAGTAATTCTTCCCGGCACAAAAAAACCGCGCTCTCGGGCGCGGTTTTTTTTATGCCGTACGACCGGTACTGGAGAGAAACGATTGCCACCAGCGCTTGCGCTGGCCTGTCACCACGCCCCGAATTTCGAGTTCGCGTGGTGGCGTTCGGCTCATCAGCCAGCCGGGAAGGACGGATGACTTGGTCGCGCTCGACCCGCACGAACTTCCGAGATGGTTGGGATCGTAAATCTTGATGAAGTTGGGGGCATCCAGATTGTCCGCGTAAACAATCGCGCAGTAATCCTCGTGATGCTCGCGCCGCAGCAGTTCATCCAGTTCCCGCATGAACTGCTGCACCGTGTCGGCAGCGGACGGCGCCGCCGGAACATCCTGGCCCACCGCATAGAGGTACCACCCCGCGTCGGCGTCTACCTTTTGCCAGAACGACGTCAGCTGATCCCAGCGCATCACGCTGTAGAGCAGGCCATTGTAATAACGGTCGAATTCGTCGGTCAGTTCCGGACGGGTCTGGGCCATGGCGTTTCCCTGGATGTGTGTTCGATGACCGGATTGGCCAACGCTTATTTCGCGACCTGGCGCTCGCGGATTTCCTCGAGCGTCTTGCAGTCGATGCACAGCGTCGCGGTCGGACGTGCCTGCAGGCGCTCCAGCCCGATTTCGACGCCGCAGGACTCACAGTAGCCGTAGTCACCGCCATCGATCTTGGCGATGGTTTCGTTGATCTTCCTGATCAGCTTGCGCTCCCGGTCGCGATTGCGCAGTTCGAGCGCCATGTCGGATTCCTGGGTGGCACGGTCGTTGGGGTCGGCAAACACCGTCTGCTCGTCCTGCATGGAATGCAGGGTCGTATCGATGTCCTGCGATAATTCGGCTTTCCAGGCTTCGAGCATTTTGCGAAAATGCGCGAGCTGTTTTGCATTCATGTATTCTTCGCCCTTTTTGGCCTTGTAGGGCTCGAAGCGCATCAAAGTTTCAGCCATCTCGTTCTCTGTTCTCTTTGAAAATTTCGGTCTAACCGGGCCAAGCCCAACCCGACTTAATATCAGAATCGCCAAAACGCCGCAACCCATATGACACTGCACGCCCTACTCTTCGACGTGGACGGCACGCTTGCCGACACCGAGCGAGACGGCCACCGGCCCGCCTTCAATCAGGCCTTTGCCGACGCCGGCCTCGACTGGCACTGGGATGCTGCCCTCTACGGCAAACTGCTCGCCGTCACCGGCGGCAAGGAGCGGATGAAGCACTATATCGACCACTATCGGCCGGACTATAGGAAGCCGGACAACTTCGACGACCTGGTGGCCGACCTGCACAAGGCCAAGACCCGCATTTACAGTGCGCTGGCCGCGCGCGGCGGCATCCCGATGCGCCCCGGCGTCAGGCGTCTGCTGCTCGAGGCGCGCGCCGCCGGCCTGCGTCTGGCAATCGCCACCACCACGACGCCGGAAAACGTCACCGTGCTGCTGGAGCACAGCCTCGGGCCAGGCACCCAGGACTGGTTCGAAGTGATCGCGGCGGGCGACATCGTGCCGGCGAAGAAACCCGCGCCCGACATCTATCACTACGCACTGCAGAAAATGGGGCTCGCCGCCGCCGACTGCCTGGCGTTCGAGGACTCGGAAAACGGCCTGCGCGCCAGCCTGGGGGCCGGCCTGAAAACGCTGGTGACGGTGAACGACTACACGCTGGATCACGATTTCAGCGGCGCCGCTGTCGTGCTGTCCGACCTCGGCGAACCCGGTGCGCCGAACCAGCGGCTCGCCGGGGCCGAACTCGGCCGGCCGTTCGTCGACGTTGGGTATTTGAAGGCGCTGCATCGCAGCTAGAGAAAGGGATCTAGGATTTAGGGGCTAGGATTTAGGGAATGAGCGGCCGGAGGCCGCGAAATCCAGAGAAGCCCCTAGCCCCTAGCCCCTAGGGATTGTGCATCAGCGCCGCTTCGAGCGTGTTTTCCAGCAGAGTCGCCACGGTCATCGGCCCCACCCCGCCCGGCACCGGGGTGATCCATCCGGCGCGCTCGATGGCGGTGTCGAAGTCGACATCGCCGACCAGCTTGCCGTCAGGCAGGCGGTTGATGCCGACGTCGA
>JAJZRE010000025.1:0-1231 GCA_021802945.1 Pseudomonadota bacterium | reverse complement strand
GTCGCCACGGTCATCGGCCCCACCCCGCCCGGCACCGGGGTGATCCATCCGGCGCGCTCGATGGCGGTGTCGAAGTCGACATCGCCGACCAGCTTGCCGTCAGGCAGGCGGTTGATGCCGACGTCGATCACGATCGCGCCCTCGCGTATCCAGTCGCCCGGAATCATGCGCGGCTTGCCCACCCCCACCACCAGGATCTCGGCCGAGCGCACGAAGCTTTCCAGGTCGCGGGTCGCGCTGTGGCACACGGTGATGGTGCAGCCGGCCAGCAGCAGTTCCAGGCTCATCGGCCGGCCGACGATGTTGGACGCGCCCACCATCACCGCATTCTTGCCGCGCAGTTCCTCGTTGGTCGCGCGCAAGAGCGTCATGATGCCGCGCGGCGTGGACGGTCGCAGCGTCGGCATCTTCACCGCGAGGCGGCCGATGTTGTAGGGATGGAAGCCGTCGACGTCCTTGTCCGGGCGGATGCGCTCGATCACCGTTTCCGCGTCGATATGCGGGGGCAGCGGCAGCTGCACCAGGATGCCGTCGATGGCGGAATCGGCGTTCAGCGTGTCGATCAGGGCCAGGAGTTCGTCCTGGGTGGTCGTCGTCGGCAGGTCGTGCGACACGCTCGTCACGCCGGCGCGCTCGCAGGCCCGCTTCTTGTTGCGCACGTAGACGGCGGAGGCAGGGTCGGCGCCGACCAGGATCACCGCCAGGCCGGGGCGGCGCTTGCCCTGCACTTCGCGCTCGGCCACCTTGTCGTGGACCACTGCGAGAATGGTGTCGGCCATGGCCTTGCCGTCGAGAATACGTGCGCTCATCAAGACAACCCTGAAGCAAAAGCGTGATTTTCCCGGAACGCTCGATCCGACTCAAGCGGAAATTGACCCCGCCGATCCGCCAAGGTATAGTCTCGCCTCTCCGAAATGCGCCCGCAGCGCCGATAGGATTTCGGGGTGTAGCGCAGCCCGGTAGCGCGCCTGCTTTGGGAGCAGGATGTCGGAGGTTCGAATCCTCTCACCCCGACCACCCCAGATGCCCGAGAAGTGAGTCTCTGCCCGTAGCTCAACTGGATAGAGCACCAGCCTTCTAAGCTGGGGGTTACAGGTTCGATTCCTGTCGGGCAGGCCAAGGTTTTCGTTGCCAGCCATGGCTGGCGGCACAATGGTGGATGTAGCTCAGTTGGTAGAGTCCAGGATTGTGATTCCTGTTGTCGTGGGTTCGAGTCCCATCATCCACCCCA
>JAJZRE010000024.1 GCA_021802945.1 Pseudomonadota bacterium | reverse complement strand
GTCAGCGTACGAGATCAGCCAGCGATCGTGGTTGTCGTGGTCATAGGCGATGCGGCGGCGCCTGCGCATGATCCTAGGAACCGTGGTTGGACGCACCCGAAGGTGCGTCTGGGCAGGTGGCTGCCGCATACGACTCCACATGGGCTTCGGCCCATAGTGGATCGGAGTCCTTTAGGGCGAAATGAGGAGGCGGCAGGCTCGGGCCTGCAACGACGAATGACAAAGGCAGGCGCGTGACTAGGCGTGCCAGCGGGCGCGGAGCGGACTCGCCTTTCTGGTGAGCGTGGTCGAAGGCACGGCAATAGGTTTTCATGCGGTATGCCATGAGCTTATGAGCGGTCAACCGCGGTTCCTGGGATCATAGGTAACCCTTCAGGCGCGCCTCGATGATGCGCGGGTTGTCGCCCTGCGCAATGCCTGCGAGACCGTCGCAGACGATCTCGCGCTCGCTCACCCGGCGCGCGATGGTGAACTTGATCTTGTTGGCAATCGGCAGGAACACCAGATTGGCGAGGCCCACGCCATAAATGGTGGCGACAAAGGCGACCGCGATGCCGGTGCCCAGCTTGCCGGGCTCGGCCAGGTTTTCCATCACGTGAATCAGGCCCATCACCGCGCCCAGGATGCCGAGCGTGGGCGCATAGCCGCCAGCCGCCTCCCACACGCGTGCGGCCTGACGCTCCGCCGTTTCGAAGCTGATGATCTGTACGTCGAGGGTGTCGCGCAGCTTGGTCACGTCGGCGCCATCGATGAGCAGTTGCAGACCGGTTCGCTGGAAGGGGTCGTGCGTCATGTCGAGGTGTCTTTCCAGGGCCAGCAGGCCATCCTGGCGCGCGGTGTGCGACCACTGGACGACGCGGCGAATAATGATGCCGGCTTCCGGCTCGGGCGGACGAAACACCCATTTCGCCATGCGCACGCCCTGCAGGAAAACCGGCAGCGGATAATGCAGCAGCACCGCAGCCAGGGTGCCGACCATCACGATGACGAAAGCGGCCGGCTGCATGAACAGGCCGATGTGCCCGCCTTCCATCGCCTGGCCGCCGAGGATGGCGACCGCCGCCAGCCCGAGTCCGATCAGGCTGCCACGATCCATGCATCTTCCTTCAGTTTGGCGCGCAGCCGCGCGATGGCCTGCCCGTGCAGCTGGCAAATGCGCGATTCGCTGACGCCGAACACTTCGCTGATTTCGCGCAGGTTGAGTTCCTGCTCGTAGTAGAGCGACATCAGCAGTTGCTCCCGCTCGGGCAGGTTCTCGATGCCGGCGATGATGCAGGCCCGCAGATTCGCATCGAGCAGTTGGGGCAAGGGCATGCTGGCTTCGTTCGCCGACTGCTTGTCGAGGAACGAATCGTCCTCGTCCGACTCGCCGAAGTCCTCGAAATACAGCAGCTGATGGCCGCGCGCATCGCCCAGCATGGCCTGGTATTCGGCCAGTGGCATTTTCATGGATTCGGCGATTTCGGCTTCGCTGGGTTGTCGTCCCAGCCTGTGCTGCAGCGCGCCGATGGCCTGCTCGATCTTGCGCATCGACTGCCGCGCGCTCCTCGGCATCCAGTCGGACTGGCGCAGTTCGTCGATCATCGAGCCGCGGATGCGCTGGATGGCATAGGCCTCGAATTGGGCACTCTGCGCCTCATCGAATCGGCTGACGGCATCCAGGAGGCCGATCATGCCGGCCTGCACCAGGTCGTCCTCCTCCACGCTGGGCGGCAGCCGTCCCATCATGTGATGCGCGAGGCGCTTCACCATCGGCATGTACTGCGTCAGCAGGTCGTTCTTCTCGCTCTTTTCGCTCTTGCCGGTTGCGGTGTACATGGCCTATCCCCTTCTGCAGGCTTCCACCAGGCGGCCACCCTGGATCACGCGCTGCATGAAGCCGCCGACGCTGCCCAGGCTGGGCGGCTGCGGCCAGCGCAGCAGGCCGTCCGCCAGCTTGCGGAACTGCGAGGTCGACTGCGCAACCGGAAACGCGTCCATCACCGAGGTGCGCAAGTGGCTCGCACGGGTGAGGCGCTCGTCGAGCGGAATATAGCCGAGGTAATCGACCGAGACCCCGAGGTACTGCTCGGCGGTGTGGGAAAAGTTGCGGGCGACGGCCTGCGCCTGCTCGGGCGATTCCATGCGGTTGAGCAGGAGACGGAACTGACGCTTGCCGAAATTCTGCGCAAGACGTTTCACCAGCGTATAGGCCCGGGTGATCGCAGCGTTGCCGGGCGGCAGCACCACCATGATTTCGGATGCGGCAAGGCCCAGCGGCAAGGCATCCGGGTCGGTCGCTTCTTCCATGTCCACCAGCACCACGTCGACGCCGCATTGCAGGCGGTTGAAGCCCTGTGCCAGCCATTCCTGGTCGCGTTCGGACAAGCGCCCCAGGCGGCTGAAGCCGCCGCCGAGCGGCAGAACCTGCACGTTGTCCGGGCCGGTGAGGATCAGCGCATCCAGCGTGCAGCGCCCTGCGAGCACGTCCGCCACGTCGTGGCGTGGCGTCAGCCCCAGTGCGGCGCACGCGCCGCGTCCGTTCCGATCCTGGTCGACGATGAGGACATCGCGTCCCGAGCGCGCCAGGGCGACAGCCAGATTGGCGGTCGCCGCGGTCTTGCCCGCGCCCTGCTGTCCCGACATCACGGTAATGACCTGAAACCCGGTCTGCCCCAGCAGGCGGCGCAGTCCCGCGGCCTGATCGCTCACGAATTTATCCAAGGGCCACCGCGCTTTCACGATGCAGGGCCGGATTGCCGGCAAGCGCGAACGCCAGCTCGCTCTCGTCCAGCTGCCAGGGCGAAACCTGGGCGCGCGTCTTGAATGCTCGATGGATGAGGTATTGCCGATTGGCCAGATGCAAATCCTCCGGTACGCGCTGGCCGGTCGCCAGGTAGTGCACGTTCAACTCGTGGCGGATCGCGCAATCGAGCGCCGGGCCGAGGCTGGCCGCCTCGTCTATCTTCGACAGGATGCAGCCATCGAGTCCGCGCGTCTGATAGGCCTGCACCACTTCGTTCAGGGTGTCGCCATGGCTGGTGGCGTTCAGAAGCAGCAGGCGCCGGATCGGCTTGCCGGCCCGGCACAGCATCTCGACCTGCTCGGCGACGGCCTGATCGCGCTGGCTCATGCCGACGGTATCGATCAGCACGGTGTGCTTGTTGCGCAGCTCGGACAGCGCCAGACGCAGGTCGGCGGCGTCGCGCACGGCATGCACCGCCACGCCGAGGATCTTGCCGTAGATGCGCAGCTGCTCGTGGCCGCCGATCCGGTAGCTGTCGGTCGTCAGCAGCGCCAGCTTGTCGGCGCCATGGCGCACCACGAAGCGCGCCGCCAGCTTGGCGGTGGTGGTGGTCTTGCCGGCGCCGGTCGGCCCCATCAGGGCGAATACGCCGCCGGCGTCGAGCATGTCCGTTTCGCTCTGCATCACCTGGAGCCGCTTCATCAGGACGTTTCTCGCCCAGGCCTGCGACTGTTCGACATCGCCCTTTGGCAGCGTCTCCAGCAGCTCGCGCGCCAGCGTTGCGCTGAAGCCCGCCGCCAGCATGTCGCGCATCACCGCGGCACCGGCCGGGTCGCGGCCCGGCAGGTCGCGCCAGGCCAGGTCGGCCAGCTGGCTTTCGAGCCGTACCTGCATCGACTTGATCTCGCTGATCACGCTTTGCGCCAGCTGGGCGCTGTCCTGGCCCGGCACGGCGACCCGCTCGATCAGGCGGCGCTTGATGGTGACTGCGGGCACGGGCTCCGGGTCGGCCTGATGGGCGGCGGGCGGTGAAGCGCGTACCGGGGCGGATACGGTCGCATCCGCGGCGGGCGGCGCCATCGCCGCGATGTCCTCCGCCGGCAGGGCCAGCACTTCGACGCCGCCCTCGACCGTGCGGTTGGAAAGAATGACCGCATCGGGCCCGAGCATGTCGCGCAACTGGCGCATGGCTTCGCGGGATGTCTTTGCGACGATACGTTTGACGTTCATGCTGCTCCTCCTACCAGGGAAGTCACTTTGATCTGTTTGCCTTCGGGCACTTCAGCGTGCGAAAGCACCTTGAGCTGCGGCACCGTGCGCCGCAGGAAACGTGCGAGTAACGGACGCAGCACGGCCGGCGTCAGCAGAACCGGGGGATGGCCAAGCGCTTCCTGGCGCTGCGTCGAGGTCTGCGCGCGCTCCAGAAGGGAGTCGGCCAGACCTGGCTCCAGGCCGGCGGAATCGTGGCCTGCCTGGAGCGTCTGCAGCAGCAGGCGTTCCAGCCCATGGTCGAGGGCGATCACCGGCAGTTCGCTGGACGAGCCGTAGATCTGCTGGACGATCGAGCGGCCGAGCGCCACCCGGACCAGCGAGGTCAGTTCGTGGGGATCCTGAATGCGCACGGCATGCTCCAGCAGCGTGTCGATGATGGTGCGCATGTCGCGGATGGCCACGCCTTCGGTAAGCAGGTTCTGCAGGACTTTCTGCACGGTGGACAGCGACAGCATCTTCGGAACCAGGTCCTCCACCAGCTTGGGCGCGCTCTTGCCCAGATGGTCGAGCAGCGCCTGGGCTTCCTGCCGTCCCAGCAGTTCGGCGGCGTGCAGCGTCACCAGATGGTTCAGGTGCGTGGCGACCACGGTGCCCGGGTCGACCACGGTATAGCCCATGGCCTGCGCCTGCTCGCGCAGGTCGGATTCGATCCACACGGCCGGCAGGCCGAAGGCGGGATCGCGCGTGGCGACGCCGGGGAGCGCGGTGACGACGTTGCCCGGGTCGATGGCGAGGAAGGATCCGGTACGGATTTCTCCGCTGCCGATTTCCACGCCCTTGAGCGTGATGCGGTAGCTGTTCGGACCGATCTCGAGGTTGTCGCGGATGTGCACGGCCGGCGGCAGGAAGCCGATTTCCCGGGCGAATTTCTTGCGGATACCCTTGATGCGGCGCACCAGTTCGCCGTCGGCCGCGCTGTCCACCAGCGGGATCAGGCGATATCCGACTTCCAGCCCCAGGGTGTCGATGGGTGCGACGTCTTCCCAGCTGGCTTCCTGGGATTCGACCGCGGCCACGGGGGCCGTTTCCACTGCGGGCGGCGTCTCCTGCTTCCGGCTCCCCTTGTAGGCCAGCCAGGCCATGCCGCCCGCCAGAAGCAGGAAGGCCAAGTTGGGCATGCCCGGGATCATGCCCATCATGCCGAGAATCGCGGCGGTGATGTAGAGCGCCTGTGTCTTGTTGAACACGTTGGACAGCATCTGTCCGGCAATGTCTTCCTCGGTGCTGACACGGCTGACGATGATGCCGGCCGCGATCGAGATGACCAGCGCGGGAATCTGCGCCACCAGGCCGTCGCCGATCGCCAGCAGCGTGTAGTTCTGCGCGGCGTCGGCGAGCGACAGTCCGTGCTGCATCAGGCCGATGACCAGGCCGCCGACGATGTTGATGAGCAGGATCAGGATGCCGGCGATGGCGTCGCCGCGCACGAATTTCGAGGCGCCGTCCATCGACCCGTAAAAGTCGGCTTCCTGGGCGATTTCGGCACGGCGGCGGCGCGCTTCGTTCTCGTCGATGAGGCCGGCGTTGAGGTCGGCGTCGATCGCCATCTGCTTGCCCGGCATCGCGTCGAGGGTGAAGCGCGCGCTGACTTCGGCGATGCGGCCGGCGCCCTTGGTGATGACGATGAAGTTGATCACCACCAGGATGACGAACACGATGATGCCGACCGTGTAATTGCCGCCGACCAGGAAATGGCCGAAGGCCTCGATCACCTTCCCTGCCGCGTCCGGCCCGGTGTGCCCGTGCAGCAGCACCACGCGGGTGGAGGCGACGTTGAGCGACAGGCGCAGCAGCGTGGAGAGCAGAAGCACCGTGGGAAACGCGGCGAAATCGAGCGCCTTCTTGGTCGACAGGCTCACCAGCAGCACCATGATGGAGAGCGCGATGTTGAAGGTGAACAGCATGTCCAGCGCGAACGGCGGCAGCGGCAGCACCAGCATCGCCAGGACGAGGACGATGAATATCGGCGCTGCCAATGCACGTGCATTGGCCGGGTTGAAAATGGTCGAAAGCCTCAGTGCGCCGTTCATGCGGTGGCCTGCAGCGGATCAAGTTCAGGCGGGACCGGCAAGGCGGTCGGCGTCTCGGGGTAGGCCCCGCCCACCTGCTGGAAATGGCGCAGCTGGAACACATAGGCCAGCACCTCGGCCACCGCTGCATACAGGGTGGCCGGGATTTCATCTCCGAGTTCGGTGTGGCGGAACAGCGCGCGCGCCAGCGGTGGCGCCTCCAGCAGCGGAACCTTGTGCTCGGCGGCCAGTTCGCGGATCTTCGCGGCGACCGCGTCCGCGCCCTTGGCCACCACGCGCGGGGCGCCCATCTTGCCCTCGGTGTACCTGAGCGCGACCGCGTAGTGGGTCGGGTTGGTCACCACGACGTCGGCAGTCGGAACCTCGGACATCATGCGACGGCGCGCGGCATCGCGCTGCTGCGCGCGGATGCGCGCCTTGATGTGCGGATCGCCCTCCGATTCCTTGGCCTCCTGGCGCAGCTCTTCCTTGCTCATCCTGAGCTTGTTGAAGTGGCTCCAGAGCTGGTAGGGCAGATCGAGCACGACGATGAAAATCATCGCACCCGAGGCCAGCAGGAAGACCTTGCCGATCAGATTGCCCATGTGCCGGATGGCGCCGGACGGCTCCTCCAGGCTGAGCGAAAAAATCGCGTCGAGATTGGACCAGATCAGCCAGACCGCAACCACGCCCAGCAAGCCGACCTTGGCCAGCGACTTGACCAGCTCGACCAGGCCCTGGGTGGAAAACATGCGCTTGATGCCCGACAGCGGGTTCAGACGGTTGAAGTCAGGCATGACGGCCTTGGCGCTGAACAGCCAGCCGCGGAGAAGCAGCGGCGATGCCAGGACCGCGATCACCACCAGTGCGAGAAAGGGTGCCAGGGCCAGGGCGGCATCCAGGAATTGATCCGACAGCTGCGCCATGACATAGGTGCTGTCGCGCGCGACGGCCGGTTCGAACTGCAGCCCGCCGCGCATGATCCCGGACATGGTCTGCCCCAGGCTGCTGGCCATCATCCACAAGGCCGCGCCGCTGGTCATCAGCACGACGAACGTGGCGAGCTCGCGCGATTGCGGCACCTGGCCTTCTTCGCGCGCCTTCTCCAATCGCTGTGGCGATGGGGCTTCTGTCCGTTCCTGATCGCTTTCTTCAGCCATCCCTGCTCACCTGGTTTGCGGGACCCGCCTCGTGCACCTGTGCGAGACGGGCTTTCTTCAGGCTGGATTATTGGCCACGCCCGGCGCGGGCAATCAGGGGAATAGGGGTGGAATTGGGCTGCTATTTCGCGCCAAGCGGCGCGGAGGCCGACTTATTTCGAAGCGCCGGTCCGGGCCATTTCGCCACGCACCTCATCGGCGTCGGCCACGTTCACCCCGCTGGCCTCCTTGGTGACCGCTTCCTCGGTGCGTTTGTTCATCACGATGATGCTGATGCGGCGATTGACCGGATCGTGGGGTGCGGCCTGGCCGAACGGAACGGACGATGCCAGGCCGACCACGCGAAGCATCTTCGATTCATCCATGCCGCCGGCGATGAGTTCGCGGCGCGAGGCATTGGCGCGATCGGCCGACAGCTCCCAGTTGCTGTAGCCGCGCGCGCCGTTGGCGTACGGCGTGGCATCGGTGTGGCCCGACAGGCTGATCCGGTTCTGCACGTCATTCAGCATCTTGCCGATCTCGTGCAGGATGACCTTGGTGTAGGGTTGCAGTTCGGCGCTCGCGAGGTTGAACATGGGGCGGTTCTGCTCGTCGACGATCTGGATACGCAGACCTTCGCTGGTGATGTCGATCAGCAGTTGCCGCTTGAACTGCTTCAGGGTGGGATTGGCATCGATCGCCACTTCCAGCCGCTTCTTCAGTTGCCTGAGCTTGCCCGCTTCGATGCGTTCGAGCTCGGCCTGGGCGGCTTTCAGATTGTAGGATTTCTTCTCGGCCGGGGTCTCGCCTTTTTTCACCTGTCCCGTCTTGCGCGTCAGATCGTGTCCGCCCCCCTTGATCACGCTGGAACTGTCGCCGCTGCCCGAGCCCCCCTGCATGGCCACCTTGAGCGGCGTCTTGAAATATTCCGCAATGCCTTGCAGGTCGCCTTTGGTCGTCGAGCCGAGCAGCCACATCAGCAGGAAGAAAGCCATCATCGCCGTCACGAAATCGGCATAGGCGATCTTCCAGGCGCCGCCGTGGTGGCCCCCCGCCACCTTCCTGACGCGCTTGATGATGATCGGGGCTTTTTGCTCGCTCATTGGTCAGCCATGCGGTTCCGGAACAGGGGCGTGCAATCAGCGCGATTTCGCGCTCTTCACGTGCCCTTCCAGTTCGCTGAAGGAGGGGCGCTCGGTCGAGAACAACACCTTGCGCCCGAACTCGACCGCGATCGCCGGCGCATAGCCGTTGATGCTGGCCAGGAGCGTCACCTTGATGCACTGGAACATCTTGGTCGATTCGTGCAGCTTCTGTTCGAGCAGGGTGGAAAGCGGACCGACAAAACCATAGGCCAGCAGAATACCGAGGAAAGTCCCGACCAGCGCGTGCGCGATCAGGATCCCCAGTTCAGCGGGCGGCAGGCCGACCGATTCCATCGTGTGCACCACCCCCATCACCGCCGCCACGATGCCGAATGCGGGCATGCCGTCGCCCAGCTTGGCGATGACGTGCACCGGCACTTCGCCTTCGTGATGATGCGTTTCGATTTCGTTGTCCATCAGGTTCTCGATCTCGAACGCATTCATGCTGCCGCTCACCATCAGGCGCAGATAGTCGGTGAGGAATTCGATGATGTGATGATCCGCCATGATGGCCGGATATTTCGTGAACAAGGGACTGTTCTCAGGCGAGTCGACATCGGCTTCCACCGACATCAGGCCTTCCTTGCGTATCTTGGTCAGCAGCTCATACAGCAGCGCCATGATGTCCATGTACAGCGCACGCGTATATTTCGATCCCTTGAATACCGTAGGCAGCGCCTTCAGGGTGGCCTTGACGGCCTTGCTGTTGTTGCCGACAAAGAATGCACCTGCTGCGCCGCCGCCGATCATCAGCAGTTCGAGCGGCTGCAGCAGCGCAGCCAGATGCCCGCCTGCCAGCGCGAACCCACCAAACACGCTGGCGATCACAACAATGTATCCAACAATGACTAGCACGACCGTCTATTCCTTATTGATTGACTCACTGGGGAGCGGTCCTGCCCTGCCCCGTCTTGCGGCATTCGAGATCGGCGCGCTCACGTGAAGATTCGACCGGACGAAAAGAAACTTGATGGCGCAGGGCGGGTATTTCCGCAAGGGGTCCTACATCCGCCAGACATACAGGGTGTGGCGCGGACCGGCATCCTGGGCCACAATCCGGTCCGGCTGCCGCCCTTCCGCCGGAAATGCCAGGCTGATGAACAACGCGCCGCCGTGCATCTGGACCTCGGCCTGTCGCCACAGGCCGGGCATGGCCGCGGGAGAGAGGAAGGCGAACACGACATCGAACCGCGCCAGGTCGAGTGCGGCGTAATCGTGACGCAGAAAATGAACCCGGCTCCCCCGGAGCCAGGCCCGCATGCGGCTGATGAGCCAGGGAGCCGGGGCAATCTCGGTGCCATAAAAGCGGCCCCGCGGAAACCGCGGCTCCAGATAGAACGGCACGCCGCCCAGGCCGCTGCCGAGGTCGATAAAGCGGAAGGGTCGCGTCTGCGGCAACAGCGACGCCAGGCTTCGCCAGGCCTCGCGGCCGGACAGATACAGAGGCACCCGGGTGCGGAACGTGCTCCAGTAAAAGAGGACCAGCAGCATGAATGCCATCAGGTAGCACCAGGCAGGCAAGCCGGCATGCCGGGCCAGGAGGGCGGCAGGCAGGAAACCGAAATGCAGCGGCGGCCACCAGGCCGGTTGCCGCCACGCGGCGCTCAACGCCGCAGCCAACGCCCCCTGTGCGAAGACGAGCTGCCAGAGCGTGGGGGGATGCGAAAACCGGATCTGAGCCAGCGTGCCGAGGGATACAGCCAGCAGCAAGGCGGCGCACTGGATGACAAGCGAGTGCAGGCTGACCGGCAGGCGCGCCATCGGTTGCTCGCGGGGCCGTCAGGCAGCCGCGGTCAGGCCGATCTGCGCCGCGGCCTTGGCCTTGCGGGTTTTGCCTGCGCGTGCCGGCATGTTGCACAGACCGCACACATACCGGTCGTGCAGATCGTCCGGATGGACCACGAAGTGGCCGCCGCAGCCGCTGCATACGGCCGTTTCGAGCATCCTGCTCTCAAAGAAACGGTTCAGCGTCCAGGCGCGCGTGAAGCTCAGCACTTCCTCGATCTGATGGGTATGCAGGTATTCCTGGTACAGGCGGTAGCTTTTGAGCACGGCCTCGATGCCGATGCAGTCGCTGTTTTTCGTGATGTAGCGGTGAATGTTGATGAACAGCGAGGCGTGCACGTTCGGCAGCCAGGTCAGGAACCAGTCGGTCGAGAACGGCAGCATGCCCTTGGGCGGCGACACGCCCTTGACCTCCTTGTACAGCTTGAGCAGACGTTCGCGCGACAATGTGGTTTCGGATTCCAGCACCTGCGGGCGGGCGCCGAGCTCGATCAGCTCGATCGCCAGCTGGGTGTCGCGCATTTCGGTCAACAGACTCTTCCTGCTCATGGAGCCACTCCCCTTCGTATCGTGCTGCGCTGCGTGGCAGAATCAGGCAAAGGCTTCCACAGCCTGGCCTGCCATCAGGATGGCGGCATGGGACCGCGCGATGGCACGGTCCTTGGTGTAGCTGGTCAGCATGTTCAGCACCACGCCGTCGTCGAAACGGAAGCGTGACACCAGCATGCCGGATGCTGCAAGCTTGAGAATCTGTGCGGGCGTCAGCGCCTCGATCAGGTCGGCGACGTCCTGGCTGATGCCCAGACGAAAGATGGCGGTGGCCTTGTCGTGCTGGATCATGTTCTGCGCCAGCATCAGGTAGTTCAGGTTGACGTCGCGCATCTCGTCCAGCATTTCATCCAGCTTCATTGTCCGTCTCCATCGAAATTTTTCCGCATGCACGCTTAAGTCAGCGTGGTGAATTCGTTTTCGGACGGCGTCGCAGAAAGTTGATGCGGACAATCGCTGTATTGCTGGTCGGAAGCGCGCAACCCTCATTGTAGGTGTTTGTCCTACACGGGCGCCTGTTCACTGCCAGCCATAGCGACGTGTGTAGAACCCTTTCATGGCCTGCGTCAACCCCATGTACCCAATCAGGACCGCAGGAAGGACGGCGAAATAGAGCGGTGGTAGCGCCTGCAGCTTGAAGTAATGCGCCAAAGGCCCCATCGGCAGGAAAATGCCAATGGTCATGATGATGCCGGTCGTCACCAGGAGCGGGGTCGCCGCCCTGCTCTGGATAAACGGAATCTTGGGCGTGCGGATCATGTGCACGATCAGGGTCTGCGTCAGCAGTCCGACGATGAACCAGCCGGACTGGAACAGGGTCTGCGCCTCCGGCGTACGGGCGCCGAACACGTACCACATCAGGGCAAAGGTTGTGATATCGAAGATCGAGCTGATCGGGCCGAAGAACAGCATGAAGCGGCCCACATCGCCAGGCTGCCAGCGCTGCGGTTTCCTCAACAGTTCTTCATCCACATTGTCGAACGGGATGGCGATCTGCGAGATGTCGTACAGCAGATTCTGCGTCAGCAGCTGAAGGGGAAGCATCGGCAGGAAGGGGATGAAGGCCGAAGCGACCAGCACCGAGAACACGTTCCCAAAGTTGGAACTGGCGGTCATCTTGATGTACTTGAGCATGTTGGAAAAGGTCCGGCGGCCTTCAAGCACGCCCTCTTCCAGCACCATCAGGCTCTTTTCCAGCAGGATGATGTCGGCTGCTTCCTTGGCGATGTCCACCGCCGTGTCGACCGAGATGCCAATGTCGGCCGTGCGCAATGCCGGGGCATCGTTGATGCCATCGCCCATGAAGCCGACCACATGCCCGTTACCCTTCAGGCGCCTCACGATGCGCTCCTTGTGCGACGGGGTCAGTCTGGCGAACACGTTATGCTTCTCCACTGCCTCGGCCAGCACCTTGTCGTTCATGCGCTCGATATCGCTGCCCAGCAGGACGCCTTGCTGCTCCAGCCCGACTTCGCGGCAAATTTTGGCCGTCACCAGTTCGTTGTCGCCGGTCAGTACCTTGACTGCCACGCCATGCTCGGCTAGCGCCTTGAGTGCCGGGGCGGTCGACTCCTTCGGCGGATCGAGGAAGGCCACGTAGCCGATGAGCGTCAGCTCACGCTCATCGGCCAGGCCATAAACGTCCTTCCTCGGCGGCAATTCCCTGGCTGCGACCGCCACCACGCGCAGGCCTTCCTCGTTCAGATCGGCTGTCACGGCGCGTATGCGTGCCAACAGCTCCGGCGTCAGGGATTCGACCGATTCCTTGTGTCTCACCGTGGTACATACCGACAGGATTTCCTCCACTGCACCCTTGCAGATCAGCTCATGATGGTCCTCTCGTTCCGAAACCACCACTGACATGCGGCGGCGGGTGAAGTCAAAGGGGATTTCGTCAACCTTGCGATAGTTGCGGGCAGGATTGAGCTCCCGATGGATGTCCACATGTTCCAGCACCGCCACGTCAAGAAGATTCTTCAGGCCAGTCTGGTAGTAGCTGTTCAGGAACGCCAACTCGAGCACGTCGTCGGAATCCTCGCCCCACACGTCGACGTGCCGCGCCAGAAAAATCTTGTCCTGCGTCAGCGTTCCGGTCTTGTCCGTGCACAGCACGTCCATCGCGCCGAAATTCTGGATGGCGTCCAGCCGCTTGACGATGACTTTCTTGCGAGACAGGATTACCGCGCCTTTGGCCAACGTCGAGGTGACGATCATCGGCAGCATCTCGGGCGTCAGACCAACGGCAATGGACAGCGCGAACAGCAGCGCCTCCATCCAGTCACCTTTGGTGAAGCCGTTGATGAAGAGCACCAGCGGAGCCATCACAAACATGAAACGGATCAAGAGCCAGCTCACCTTGTTCACGCCGGACTGGAACGCGGTCGGGGCGCGATCGGTGGCCGTGACGCGGCTGGCCAGCGCGCCGAAGTAGGTGCCATTGCCGGTGCCGAGGACGGCAGCCGTGGCCGAACCGGACACCACGTTCGTACCCATGAACAGGATGTTGTCCAGTTCGAGCGGGTTGATCGCGCGGACTTCGCGCTGGATGGCGAATTTCTCTACCGGCATCGACTCGCCGGTCATCGCAGCCTGGGCTACGAACAGGTCCTTGGCCGCGAGTACCCGGCAGTCGGCAGGGATCATGTCGCCAGCAGACAGAATGATCAAGTCGCCCGGCACCAGCAATTTGATCGGCAGTTCCACGCGCTGTGCTGCCTTGACATGCAAATGTCCGCCAAATAAGTTCCCGGCCTCGGCTGCGGCAGCTTCGGACAGGTCACGACGTATCACCGTGGCAGTGTTGCTGACCATTGCCTTGAGGGCATCGGCCGCCTTGTTCGACTTGGCCTCCTGCCAGAAGCGCAGCAAGGTCGAGAGCACCACCATCGTGCCGATGACGACGGTTGCCTTCATGTCCTCGGTCAGATAGGAAATGACGGCCAGTAGCGTCAACAGGAGGTTAAACGGGTTCTTGTAGCAGTGCCACAGGTGTAGCCACCAAGGCAGCGGCTTCTCATGCTCGACCTCGTTGAAGCCGACGCGCGCACGAATGGTGGCAGCCTGGGCTTCGGACAGACCATCGCTGTGGCTGTCGAGCTGCCTGAGCAACGCATCGGCGTCCATCGTCGCACTGCCGACCAAAGTCCGGGTCAAACCCGGCGGCACTTCGCGGCTGACCCCGGTCTGGGTCAGGGTGTCCAGCAAGGCAAGGCGGCGGAAGTGCCGGGCAATGTGGCGGTTGTGCAGGAATCCTGCAAAAAACGCTTTCAACAGCGTGAAGTTCATTCTTGTTCTCCAGGCGGCGTGCCCGGCATCTGCACGCCCGTGGTTTGCGTCTGGCCCGCTTCGTGGGCGGCAGTCCATGCCGGCAAGAGCAGTGGATAGGCCGCGCCAAGGCAGCCTCGGTGCTGGCAACGATCAATGCGCACGATACCCTCCTCGCAATCGGGTCGGAGTCTTGCCAGGCGCACGACAGAAAGCGTGGCGCCACGAAAGACGCACACAATCCATCCGCCAGTCGATGACGACAAGCGATGTCGGCGGCCGGCCGCCCGCAAGCAATCGGCCAGTCAGTATCTTTGAGGGAGGAAACGTCACGGCAGAATTGCCGCGGCGCCGTGACCGCCTCTCGCGCTCGGCGAGACAGCGGCAGGGGAAGCCTGCGCGTTATCTTGCCGAGAATTTGCCGGTTACCTGAACCGGCCATCTACTGTCGCTCGAACAAGTGCCCACGCGGGTCTCCGTAGTGAATAAGCCGGCGGATTGTATTTAAAAAGGAATGCCGAGTAAATACAGGCCCTGCCGAGAATGAAACAGAACTGCGCTCAGCTGCGCTTGTAGATATCCTCGAACCGGACGATGTCGTCCTCGCCGAGATACGTGCCCGACTGCACCTCGATCATGTGCAGGTCGATCTTGCCGGGGTTTTCCAGCCGGTGGGTGGTACCGAGCGGGATATAGGTGGACTGGTTTTCGGTCAGCAGCATGACCTCGTCGCCGCAGGTGACGCTCGCCGTGCCCGACACCACGATCCAGTGCTCGGCGCGGTGGTGATGCATCTGCAGGCTGAGCTTTTCGCCCGGCTTGACCATGATGCGCTTGACCTGGAAGCGTTCGCCCTCGTCGATGCCCTCGTACCATCCCCAGGGACGGTACACCTGCTTGTGGACCAGGTGCTCGCAGCGTTTCTCGGCCTTCAGGCGGTCGACCAGCTTCTTGACGTCCTGCACCTGATCCTTGTTCGCCACCAGCACGACGTCGGCAGTCTCCACCACGACCAGGTCCGACACGCCCAGCATCGCGACCATGCGGGTTTCGGCACGGACGAAATTGTTGGCGGCATTTTCCAGCATGACGTCGCCGCGGACGGCGTTGCCCTGCCCGTCCTTCTCGGCCACCTCCCATAGCGCAGACCAGGCGCCGATGTCGTTCCATGCCATGTCGGCGGGTACCACGGCGGCGCGGCGGGTGGGCTCCATGACGGCATAGTCGACCGACTCCGACGGGCAGGCCTCGAAGGCAGCCGGGTCGAGCCGCACGAAATCGAGATCGAGCGTGGCCGCATCCAGCGCGGCGCGGCTGGCCTCCAGAATGTCGGGCCGCAGGGCCTGCAGTTCCTGGAGGAAATCCGATGCGCGGAACAGGAACATGCCGCTGTTCCAGAAATACTCGCCGGATTCGACATACTGCCGCGCGGTGGCCAGGTCGGGCTTCTCGACGAAGGCCGCCACCTCATGCGCGCCGGCCGTATCCGCCAGCGGCGTCCCCCTGCGGATATAGCCGTAGCCGGTCTCCGGCGTGGCAGCGACGATGCCGAAGGTGGCGAGATGGCCGTTCTGCGCGGCTAGCGCGGCGGTGCGGATCGCGGCATGAAACGCCGCGACGTCGCCGATCAGGTGATCGGCCGGCAAGACCAGCATCAGCGCATCGGGATCGTCGCGCGTCAGCATCAGCGCAGCGACGGCCATCGCCGGGGCGGTGTTGCGCCCCACCGGTTCCAGCACGATGGCGCGCGGCGCGGTGTCGATCTGGCGCATCTGCTCGGCAATCATGAAGCGGTGTTCGACGTTGCACACCATCAGGGGCGCGGCCATTTCCGGCATGTCAGCCAATCGGCTGACCGTGTCCTGCAGCAGACTGCGGTCGCTCGCAAGCGGCAGCAACTGCTTGGGCAGGGCCGCACGCGACAGGGGCCACAGGCGGGTGCCCGAGCCTCCGGAAAGAATCACGGGATGAATGAGGGTCATGTCGAGTACTCGTGAAATGGTAATGTCGTTCGAACGGGGCCCATTACATTATGTTCCAGACGCCGGCGGGCAACCGGCACGTCCTATCGCGGCGTCAACGCGGACAAGGACCATGCCGGACTCAGGGCTTGCCGGGTTGCGCGGCCGAACCCGCAGGCGCGAAGCCGCGGGCGTATTCGACCTTGCCGCGCTCGCGCAGCTTGCGAACTTCGGCTTCCAGCAGGGTCTCGCGCTTCCCGCTCAGGATGAGGCGGCCGACGGCATCTCTGGCCTGCTCCAGCGTCACGGGCCGCGCCTGGCTTCCGATCAGGCGAAGCACGCTGATGCGATTGGCGTCCCTTGGCACCACGACCGCCTGCCCCGCGTTCATTTTGCCGAGCTGCGCCAGCATGGCGGCCGGGATTTGTTCGGCCGGCCGCACCGCCTCGCCCGACTTGAAGGCGATCGCCTGCGCGCCCAGCCAGTCGGTGAACGCGGACAGCGTGCGGCTTTGCTTCAATTTCGCCTCCACCTCGGCGACGCGCTCCGGCGCCACCTGCAAATCGAGCTCCTGCAGGCGGTATACCTTGCGCTGCGCAAACCATTCGGGATGGCGGTCGTAGTAGTCCCGGATTTCGCTATCCGTCGGCTCGGGCAAGCTTTTGAACAGGCGCTCCATGTAGGCCTCCACGAGCACCTGCCGCTGCGCCTGCCGCATCGCCAGCGCGACTTCCGGAACCTTGTCCAGCTTCGCGTCTTTGGCGGCATTGCTGACCAGGTACTGGTCGACCAGGGCCTCCAGCACCTTGCCGCGGGCCTCGGCGGACGCCGATTCGCTCAGGGGGCCCAGGCGGGCCATTGCGCGGCCCAACTCGAACTCGCTGATGGATTCGCCGCCCGCTTTGGCGGCAATGGCATCATGGGCAGTTGCCGCGGGCTTTTCGCAAGCCGACAGCGCCATGGATACGGCCAGGGCCGCCCAAAGCGATGCGTACTGGGGTCTCATCCGCACTCCGGTATACATTGAATGCCAGGTATGGTGCGGGATTCGACGGATTTGAGCAAGTCAGGGAAGCGCAGGCCTGGCGCGCGTCAGGGAACCGCGCAATTCAGCCGGCTTCTCCGTTCAGCCCGGGGACGCAAGGCGCATGTCGGCCAATATTCCGGCCGGCGGATCATCCACGCTTCAATCGACCCCGGCGCGCATGATCCGCAGCCGGTGCCAGGGCCGCGTCGCGCGGACGGCTGCCGAGCCACTGGATTTCAGTTCCAGTGGGCCCGCATGCCATGAATGGCCTGGCGGTTAGTCCCCGAAGGCCCGCACGCCTGCGGCTTCGCGCGCTTTCTTGAGCGCTGCGGCGGCCCTGGCCTTGGCGGCCGCTTGCCGATCCTCCGCCGTGCCGCCGAATGCCCGCTCACCAACCGACGCGCGCGCTTCCTTGAGTGCTTCGGCCGCCTTGGCTTTCGCCGCCTCCCGCCTGGCCACTTCCAGTTGCTGCGCGCGCAGCGCTTCCTGACGCTGGCGCTCGGCTTGCTCTGCGCGCGCAGCGGCCTCCCGGCGAGCGCGCTCCTGCGCAGCCTGCTGGGCTTCTCGTTGCTGTTTTTCCTTGAGCGCCTGCTGACGCGCCAGTTCCTCTTGCCGCTTGCGTTCGGCTTCCAGTCGCGCTTTTTCGGCTTCCTGTTGCGCTTTCTGGGCTTCCAGTCGCGCCCGCGCTTTCTTCAAATCCTCGCGGATCTTCTCACCGGTCTGACGGATGCGCTCGCTTGCCGCGGTCAAGTCGTCGCCGGACACTGCGGCATTGCCCGCCCCCGCGGCAGCTTGGGCAGCAACGGGCAGCATGCCGATCAGCGTAAGCGCAGCGATATGCGATGCGAAGTGCAGTTTCATGGGTGTCCCCTCAAGATAAACCTGTATCTAGGACGCCTTACGACCACCTCACGCTAAATCTTTATGGGTAATTTCGCTTTCGCGGACTTAAACCGGCACCGCCTCTTCGAACTCCAGACAGACCTTCTCGCTGGCATCGACATCGATGGTCACGCGACCACCGTGCGCCAGCTTGCCGAACAGCAGTTCATCGGCCAGCGCCTTGCGGATCGTGTCCTGGATCAGGCGCGCCATCGGGCGGGCGCCCATCAGCGGGTCGAAGCCATGCTTGGCGAGATAGGCCTTCAGGGCATCGGTGAACACCGCCTCGACCTTCTTCTCGTGCAACTGCTCTTCCAGCTGCATCAGGAACTTGTCGACGACCTGCAGGATGACCGGCTCGGTCAGCGGCGCGAACGGGATGATCGCATCCAGCCGGTTGCGGAATTCCGGCGTGAACATGCGCTTGATCTCGCCCATTTCGTCGCCGCTTTCGCGCGAACCGGAAAAGCCGATGGTCGCCTTGTTGAGCATTTCCGCGCCGGCGTTGGTGGTCATGATGAGCACCACGTTGCGGAAGTCGGCCTTGCGCCCGTTGGTGTCGGTCAGCGTGCCGTGATCCATCACCTGTAGCAGCACGTTGAAGATGTCCGGGTGGGCCTTCTCGACTTCATCCAGCAAGACAACGGCATAGGGATGCTTGGTGACGGCTTCGGTCAACAGCCCGCCCTGGTCGAAGCCCACGTAGCCCGGCGGCGCGCCGATCAGCCGCGACACCGCGTGGCGCTCCATGTACTCGGACATGTCGAAGCGGATCAGCTCGACGCCCAGCACGTAGGCGAGCTGGCGCGCGACTTCGGTCTTGCCGACCCCGGTGGGACCGGAAAACAGGAAGTTGCCGATCGGCTTCTGCGGGTTGCCGAGGCCGCTGCGCGACATCTTGATCGCGGTGGCCAGCGCGTCGATCGCCGCGTTCTGCCCGTACACCACGGCCTTGAGGTCGCGGTCCAGCGTCTTCAGCGAGTTCTTGTCGTCGGAGGACACCGTCTTGGGCGGAATCCGGGCGATCTTGGCGATGATGTCCTCGATCTCGCGCGGCGTAATGGTGCGCTTCTGTTTGGATTTCGGCAGGATGCGCTGGGCCGCGCCCGCCTCGTCGATCACGTCGATCGCCTTGTCCGGCAGATGGCGGTCGTTGATATAGCGCGCCGAAAGTTGCGCCGCGGTGCTCAGCGCGGCCGCCGTGTACTTGACGCCGTGGTGATCCTCGAAGCGCGACTTCAGGCCGCGCAGGATCGCCACCGTCTCGTTGACCGAGGGTTCCGGCACGTCGACCTTCTGGAAGCGCCGCGACAGGGCATGGTCCTTCTCGAAGATGCCGCGGTATTCCGTATAGGTGGTAGCGCCGATGCAGCGCAGCTGGCCGGACGACAGCGCAGGCTTCAGCAGGTTGGACGCATCGAGCGTACCGCCGGACGCCGCGCCGGCGCCGATCAGCGTGTGGATCTCGTCGATGAACAGGATCGCCTTGGGATTGTCGGACAGCTGCTTCAGCACGCCCTTCAGCCGCTGTTCGAAATCGCCGCGATACTTGGTGCCCGCCAGCAAGGCGCCCATGTCCAGCGCGTAGACCGTGCTCTGGGCCAGGATGTCCGGCACCGCGTTTTCGACGATACGGCGCGCCAGGCCTTCCGCGATCGCGGTCTTGCCCACGCCGGCCTCGCCCACCAGCAAGGGATTGTTCTTGCGGCGGCGGCACAGCGTCTGGATCACGCGCTCGAGTTCCTGGTCGCGCCCGATCAGGGGATCGATCTTGCCCGCCAGCGCCTGGGTGTTGAGATTCTGCGCAAAGCTGTCGAGCGGCGAACTGGCCGGGGCCTCGGCATTGGCGTCCGGGGCTTCGTCCGGCCGCACCGGCTCGCTCTGCGGCGTCTTGGTGATGCCGTGGGAGATGAAATTGACGATGTCGAGCCGCGTCACGCCCTGCTGGGTGAGGAAATACACCGCATGCGAGTCCTTTTCCCCGAACACCGCCACCAGCACGTTGGCGCCGGTCACTTCCTTCTTGCCGGACGACTGCACATGCAGGATGGCGCGCTGGATCACGCGCTGGAAGCCGAGCGTCGGCTGGGTATCGACCTCGCCCTCGCCCGCCACCTTGGGCGTGTGTTCCTCGATGAAGTTGCCGAGCTGCTCGCGCATCGCGTCGATGTTGGCGCCGCAGGCGCGCAGCACTTCGGCGGCCGACGGATTGTCCAGCATCGCCATCAGCAGATGCTCCACCGAAATGAATTCGTGGCGCTTCTGCCGCGCGTCCATGAAGGCCATGTGCAGCGTGACTTCGAGTTCCTGGGCAATCATCTAACTTTCCTCCATCGTACATTGCAGCGGGTGCTGATGCTGCCGCGCGAAATCCACAACCTGCTCGACCTTGGTGTGGGCGATATCCCTCGGATATACGCCGCACACACCCACACCCTCAGTATGCACTTTGAGCATGATTTGTGTCGCCCGTTCTTGGTCGATGCCGAAAAACTTCTTGAGGACATGCACCACGAATTCCATCGGGGTGTAGTCGTCGTTCAGCAGCAGAACCTTGTACAAGGGCGGCGGCTTCACCTTCGCCGCAGTCGGTTCCAGAAGGGTACTGCCTTCTCGCTTGGTCGCCATAGCCTGAATAAGCCCGAGTTACTGGCTTTATTTTGATGTGATGTGGGGAATTTTCAAGCCCGCGGGAAGTAGGGCCAAACGATCCCGGCAGCCTGTCCGGCAGGAATACGGGGGCTTGCCAGTCGCCCACCCCAGCCAGATCCGCTTTATACCCCAATCCCGCCGCAGCGTGTCCGGTTTCACACGCACGTCATGCTTCCGGCCTATCGTAGGAGGATCTTCATTTTCCCCTCCCGAGCATGAGCCAAGAAGAATTACGCCTCCATCTGGAACACATCCTGACCAACGCACGGTTGACGACCTTGCTGCAACCGGTACTCGACCTGACCGAAGGCCGGGTGGTGGCCTATGAGGCATTGTCGCGCGGCCCTTCCAACAGCCCCTTGCATGCCCCCCAGGCCTTGTTCAACATGGCCGAACAACACGGGCGGCTTCCGGAACTGGATTGGGCCTGCCTGCGCATGGCATTCAAGACGTTTGTCCGACTGCGTCTGCCCGGAAGGCTGTTCGTGAATCTCTCGCCCAGCAGCCTGCTCGACCCGAGCTTTTCACCGGATGCCGTGCTGGCGGCACTGGCCGAGGCCGGCCTGAACGGCCATCAGGTGGTGTTCGAAATCACCGAACATGAGGCAGCGCTTGACTACGCCGACATGCGCCAAGCCGTGTCCCTGTTGCGCTCAGCGGGCATCGAGGTGGCCATGGACGACCTCGGGGAAGGGTTTTCCAGCCTGCGGCTGTGGTCTGAGCTGAAGCCGGCCTTCGTCAAGATCGACAAGCACTTCATCTCCGACATCCACCAGGACCCCCACAAGGTCCAGTTCGTGCGCTCGATCCGGATGCTGGCCGAAGGCGCGCATTCATGCGTGATTGCCGAAGGGGTGGAAACCCCGTCCGAACTGGCGGTCCTGAAAGATCTGGGTATCCGCTTCGCGCAGGGCTACCTGATCGGCCGCCCCTCGCCGACGCCGATCCGGTTGCCGTCCAGAGAGGTGCAGTCATGTCTGCAGTCCGGCACGGTCAGCGTATTCCCCATGCCACGGGCGCGTGACGGCCTGCGCATCTCGGCCGACAAGCTGATGGTGTCGGCACCGGCAGTCTCGCCGCTGACAGCCAGCCAGGATGTGCTCGAACTGTTGATGCAACACCCGAACCTGCATGCCGTGGCAGTCGTCGATGAAGGCATGCCGGTCGGCATCCTGCACCGCCCCGCCCTGCTGGACCAGTTTCTCACCCTTTATGGACGCGAACTGCATGGCCGCAAACCCTGCCGAGAACTGATGGACCCCAATCCGCTCATCGTCGACAAGGCCACACGGATGACCGAACTGTCTGAACTGGTGGTGAAAAAAGGCAAGAGCGCCTTCACCCAGGGTTTCATCATCACCGACGAAGGCCTCTACCTGGGGCTGGGATCGGGATTCGACCTGATGCGCGAAGTGACCGAAATGCAGATCGTCGCCGCGCGCTACGCCAACCCGCTGAGCGGCCTGCCCGGCAACGTACCGATCCAGGAGCACATGGAACGCCTGCTTTCCAACGAACAGACCTTCATCACCGCCTATTTCGACCTCGACCACTTCAAGCCCTACAACGATGTCTATGGCTTCCGCCGCGGTGATGACATCATCCAGCTGCTGGCGCGCATCCTGCGCGAGAGCTGCAAGCTCGAGCTCGACTTCATCGGCCACATTGGCGGCGACGACTTCGTGGTCCTATTCCAGAGTCTCGACTGGGAAGAGCGCTGCCAGACCATCCTGGCACGGTTCGACCGGGAAAGCCTGTCCCTGTACAACCCCGAGCACGTGGCAGTCGGTGGCTACCACAGTGAAGACCGGCGCGGCGCCATGGCCTTCCATCCCCTGGTGTCGCTGTCCATCGGCGCGGTGCTGGTCGACCCTTCCCATTTCCATCACTATCAGGAAGTCGCGCGCGCCGCCTCCGAGGCCAAAGGAATGGCCAAGCGCAACGACGGCAGCAGCCTGTTCATCGATCAGCGCAGGCTGCCTTGGCCGGCGCCCGGCGCCGAAAAAGGAGAAAGGCCCGGCGAGGCAAGCACAGCGGAATTGCACCCGGTTCAGTCTCGGGCAGCCTAGTACGGCAACCCATAAGTTTCGCTATGTTCAACGCGCCCCGCATCGCCGATTGCTTTGTCGCGCATCCTCGCCATGGAACGGCTATGGCTGCGGTTCGCTTCGCGCACTCGGCGCGCGGATGCGCGTCTCGGCATGTACGCAAACTCATGGGTTGTCGTACTAGCCGGACATCTTCAGGGGAGGAAGTAGGGGATAAATTGAAAAAAGCGCCCCGAAAGGCGCTTTCTTGCTAGTGTGATGGCGGAGAGGGTGGGATTCGAACCCACGGTAGGCTTGCACCTACGCCTGATTTCGAGTCAGGTACATTCGACCACTCTGCCACCTCTCCGGCGGCGCGTATTGTAACCGAGCCGGGCGCATTGCTGGACGAAAATTTCGCTCTCGTTCAGACTGTGCTCATGCCAACCATAAAAAAAGCGGGCCTGTGCGGGAGACTGGCTGCGCTGGCGCTCATGCTGGCACTGGCTGCCTGCAGCCGCCCGATTCCGCCGCCCGAAACCAGCGGCGAGCTGCGGGTGGGCGTGCGCAACAGCCCCGCCACCTACTACATCGCCCGCAACGGCGAGGCCGCCGGCTTCGAGCACGATCTGATCCAGGCTTTCGGCCAGTCGCAGCACTGGACGCTCACCTGGACGGAAAAACCCAAACCGGAAGCCCTGTTCGAACTGCTCGATACGCATCAGATCCACCTCGCCGCGGCCGCCCTGCCGCAAGCCGTGGTCAAGGATCGCCACCTGATCGCCGGCCCGGTGATATTCGAAACACCGGTTCATGTCGTGTATCGCACAGACGACCGGGCGCCGCGCAGCGTCGCCGACCTGTCCGGCAAGAAGCTGGCGCTGATCATCGGTTCAGGGCATACCCCCATGCTGATGCGCCTGAAACGCAAATTCCCCGGGCTGAGCTGGGCCGCACTCGAAAACGTCTGGCCGGACGAACTGCTGGCGCAGCTGCAGGCGGGCAAATACGACGCGGTGGTCATCAACGGCATGGATTTCGATCCCAGGCGCACGTTCTATCCTGAACTGGCGGTGGCATTCGACCTTCCCGACACGCAAAAAATAGTGTGGGCGCTGCCTACCGGCAGTTCGCCGGTCCTGCGCAACGCCCTGGCGCGCTTTGTCGAGCAGGCACAGCAGGACGGCACCATCAAGCGGATCTACGAGCGTTATTTCGGCCACGTCAAACGGCTCGACAGCTCGGACATCCTCGGCATCATGCAGCGCCGCCCCCAACGCCTGCCTGCGCTGCGGCGGTATTTCCAGGAGGCCCAGACGCTGACCGGCATCGACTGGCGGCTGCTGGCCGCGATCGGATATCAGGAATCGCAGTGGGACCCGTCCGCCACCTCGCCGACCGGCGTGCGCGGCCTGATGATGCTGACCGCCGAAACGGCCGACCGCATGGGAATCGGCAATCGCCTCGATGCGCGCCAGAGCATCCTCGGCGGCGCACGCTATCTGGCGCTGTTGAAAGAGGCCCTGCCCGACCGCATCCCCGAGCCCGACCGCACCTGGCTCGCGCTGGCCTGCTACAACCAGGGGCAGGGCCATCTGGAAGATGCGCGGCGCATCGCGCAGGCGCGCGGCGGCAACCCGGACAGCTGGGCCGACGTGAAGGAGGCCCTGCCCTACCTGAGCCGCGGCAGTTATGCCAGGGTGATGAAATACGGCTATGCGCGCGGGGCCGAGGCGAAGCTGTTCGCCGAGAACATCCGCAACTACTACGACATCCTGCTGCGGCTGGAGCCCGAGTACAACCCGCTGATCAATCTGGGAACCGGCGGGGAAGACGTGGCCGCGCCGGGCTGATCCGCAGGCGCATCAGGCAGGCGTCAGCCGCGCCAAGCGCCAAGGAATCGCTGAACAATTGATTCCGCTCATGGTTCGACAAGCTCACCGCGAACGGAATCAACAATTTGCCGTTCGTCCTGAGCTTGTCGAAGGACTTGTTCAGCGTTTCCTAATTCAAGCGGCCGTCAGCCGCGCCAGCCCGCCCATCCACGGGCGCAGCGCCTCCGGCACGGTCACGCTGCCGTCGGCGTTCTGGTAGTTCTCCAGGATCGCCACCAGCGTGCGTCCCACCGCCAGCCCCGAACCGTTCAGCGTGTGCAGCAACTCGGGCTTGCCCTGCCCCGTTTTGAAACGCGCCTGCATGCGGCGCGCCTGGAAGGCCTCGAAGTTGGAGCAGGAGGAGATTTCACGGTAGGTGTTCTGCGCCGGCAGCCACACCTCGAGGTCGTAGGTCTTCGCCGACGAGAAGCCCATGTCGCCGCTGCACAAGGCCATCTTGCGGTACGGCAGGCCGAGCTTCCGCAGGATCGCCTCGGCGTTCGCCGTCAGCGCTTCCAGCGCGGCGTAGGAATCCTCCGGGCGCACCATCTGCACCAGCTCGACCTTGTCGAACTGGTGCTGGCGGATCATGCCGCGCGTGTCGCGGCCGTAGGAGCCCGCCTCGGAGCGGAAACACGGCGTGTGGGCGACGAACTTCAGCGGCAGCGACTCGGCGGCGACGATCTCGTCGCGCAGCAGATTGGTCACCGGCACTTCGGCGGTGGGGATGAGGTAAAGCTTGTCCGAATCCGAGCGCGGGACCTGGAACAGGTCCTCCTCGAACTTCGGCAGGTTTCCAGTACCACGCAGTGAATCGGCATTCACCAGATACGGCACATAGACTTCGGTATACCCGTGCTCCGTCGTGTGCACGTCGAGCATGAACTGCGCGAGCGCGCGGTGCAGCCGGGCCAGACCCCCCTTCATCACGGAAAAGCGGCTGCCGGTGATCTTCACCGCGGCGGCGAAGTCGAGCTGGCCCAGGCCTTCGCCGAGATCGACGTGGTCGCGCACCGGGAAATCGAACGTCTTCGGCGTGCCCCAGCGGCTCACCTCGACGTTGGCGGTCTCGTCCTTGCCGACCGCGACCGATTCGTGCGGCAGGTTCGGCACCCCCATCAGGAAATCGTTGAGCTCGGCCTGCAGTTCGGACAGGCGCGTTTCCAGCTGTTTCAGCTCATCGCCCAGCCCCGCCACCTCGGCCATCACCGCCGTGGCGTCCTCGCCCTTCCCCTTCAGCATGCCGATCTGTTTCGACAGGGTATTGCGGCGGCTTTGCGCGTCCTGGGTGCGGGTCTGGATCGTCTTGCGTTCGGCTTCCAGCGTTTCGAAGCGCGCCGCATCGAGAGCAAAACCGCGCGCCGCCAGGCGCTCGGCAACAAGGGCTGCGTCTTTGCGCAGCAGCTGGATATCAAGCATCGGAGTATGGGAAAAGCCGCAAAGGCATCATTTTCGCCGATAGCCGGCGCATCCGGCTAGGGGCGAGCTGAATTTAGGCCGCCTCGACCATCCCCACCGCCTCTTCCACGTCCACCGCGACGATGCGCGACACGCCCTGTTCCTGCATGGTGACGCCGGCCAGGTGCTGCGCCATTTCCATGGTGACGCGGTTGTGGGTGATGAAGAGGAACTGCGTGTGGTCGGACATCGCCTTGACGAGGTTGCAGTAGCGCTCGGTGTTGGCGTCGTCGAGCGGCGCGTCGACCTCGTCGAGCAGGCAGAACGGCGCGGGGTTGAGCTTGAACATGGCGAACACCAGCGACAGCGCGGTGAGCGTTTTTTCGCCGCCGGACAGCAGGTGGATCGAGGCATTCTTCTTGCCGGGCGGCTGGGCGAACACCTGGACGCCGGCGTCGAGCAGTTCGTCGCCGGTGAGGATCAGCCGCGCCTGGCCGCCGCCGAACAGCTGCGGGAACAGTTCGCCCATGTGCTGGTTGACGGTGTCGAAGGTGTCCTTCAGCCGCGCGCGCGACTCCTGGTCGATGCGGCGGATCGCGTCTTCCAGCGTGCCGACGGCCTCCAGCAGGTCGGCGCATTGCGCGGCGAGGTATTCGGCACGCGCCTGCGCCTGGGTCAGTTCCTCCAGCGCGGCCAGGTTGACCGCGCCCAGCGCGGCGATCTCGCTCTGCAGGCGGTTGATGTCGGCCTGCAGCTGCGAAGGCTTGGGACTGTCGGCCAGACCCGATTCGAGGCTGGCCTCGTCGGCGGCCGCCTCGCGCAGTTGCAGTTCGAACTGCGACTGCATCAGCATGGCTTCCTGGTCCTTCAGCTTCAGCTGCTCGATGCCGCGGCGCAGCGGGTCGAGCCCCTGCTCGCAGGCCAGGCGCGCCTCGTCGTGGCTTCTCAATTGCGCGGTCAGGCCTTCCAGCGCGTCGCGCGCGGCCGCCAGCGCGGTTTCGGCCTCGGTGCGCGTGGTCAGAGCGGCTTGCAGTTCGTCGTCCAGCGCGTCGGCAGGCAGGCGGGCGAGCTCGTCGCGCGCCTGCGTCAGGCGCATTTCATCGTCCGCGATTTCCTGGTCGATGCGCGCCAGCGTCTCGCCGAGCTCCCTGATCTTGTTGGTGCAGGTGGTCAGCGCGAAGCCGGCTTCCTGATGGCGCCGTTCGGCCGCGCGCTGCAGTTCGCGCGCCTCGAACACCGCGCGGTCGGCCTGGTCGCGCTGCTGGCGCGCGGCATAGAGCGTCTCGCGGGCGGCCTCGTCCTGCGCGCGGTAGTCCTTGAGGCGGGCCTCCAGCGTGTCCAGCGTGGCGCGCTCGCCGGCCTGCAGGCGGGTGACCTCGTCGAGCTCCTGGGCGATCTGCGCGGCCCGGCCCTGCACCCGCTCCACCGCCTGCTGCAGGCGCAGCAGTTCCATCTGCGCGGTGTGGTGGCGGCTTTGCGTCTGGCCAGTCTGCGCGCGCAGCGCCTGGACCTCGCGCTGGCGCTCCAGGTAGCGCTGCTGCGTGTCCGCGCAGACGGCTTCGAGTTGCGTGACGTCCTCACACAGCCGTGCCGCATCGGTCGTCAGCCGCTCGAGTTCGCGCCCGCGCGCGAGAATGCCCTCCACCGCCGTGTGCGGGCCGTGGAAGGTGACGCTGTGGCGGGTGAACAGGTGGCCCTGCGGGGTCACCAGACATTCGCCAGGCTGCAGACTGGCGCAGCGCGCGCGCGCGGCATCCGCGTCGTCGGCCCAGTACACGCCGGCCAGCCAGTCGGCGAGCGCGGCGTGGGCGGCGGCATCGTCGCTGGCAATCTTGCTGGCCAGCAGTTCCGGCGCGGCGGCGGAAGCGCCCTGCCCGGTCCAGACGGTGAGCCGCGCCGGCGGCGCATCGGTGAACCAGTCGGGCGCCGCATCCGCGGCCACGGCCTGCAGGCGTTCGCGCAGCACCGCCTCGACCGCCGCTTCCCAGCCGGGGGCGACGCGCAGCTTTTCCCACAGGCGCGGTGCGGCATCGAGGCCGCGGCTACGCAGCCAGCCGCCGAGCTTCTCGTCGGCCTTCAGGCTTTCCTGCAGCTTCTTCAGCGCGGCGAGTTCGGCCTCGGTCTGGTGCAGCATCTTGCGCGCGGCCTCGAGTTCGCGGGTGTGCCGGGTGCGCGCGGCGTCGAGTTCGGGCAGCGCGGTCTCGGCCTCCCTGAGACCGGCCTGGGCGGTGGCCAACGTGTGCGCCAGTTCCTCGACGTCGAGCTGTTTTTGCGCCAGCCCCGCCGTATCGGTACGCGGCAGTTGCGCCTGTTCCTGGGCGAGGCGGCGCTGGCGCGCGTCGAGCTGTTCGAGCTGGCGCTTGGTGTGGCCAAGGCTGTTTTCGTCGACCTGGCGCGATTGATCCAGTTGCGACACCACGCGCTGCGCCTCGCCCACCGCCTGCTGCGCCTCGCGCAGCAGCGCCTCCTTCTGCGGCAGCGTGCTGTCGGTGGCCTGGCGGGCGACGGCCTCGGCCTCCATCACCGCGGCCTCGAGGCCGGGCTGCTGCGCGCGCACCTCGTCCAGGGCTTCCTGCGTGGCGCTGCGGCGCGCCTGCTGCGCCGCCATGCGCGCGCCCAGATCCTGCACCTGGCGATAGAGCCGCTCGCGGGTGGCGTTCTGGTGCGCCATGGTCTGCTCGATGCGCGCGACCTCGGATTGCGCCTGGTAATACGTCGCCTGCGAAGTGTTCAGCGTGTCCTGCCCGGCGAACTGGGTCTGGCGCGCGGTTTCCAGCTCGGACTCGATATGGCGCAGGCGGGCGGTTTCGGCTTCCAGCCTGGTCTGCGCCGCGACCAGATCCTTGTCGATGCGCGCGCGCTGCTGGGCGGCGTCGTGCTTGCGGGCGTACCACAGGCGGTGCTGCGAGAACGTCAGGTCGGCCTGCAGCTGCTTGTAGTGCTGGGCGACTTCGGCCTGGGCGGCGAGCTTCTCGACCTGGTTCCTGAGTTCGCGCTGGATGTCCTCGACGCGGTTGAGGTTGTCGCGCGCGTCCTTCAGCCGGGCTTCGGTTTCCTTGCGGCGTTCCCGGTACTTGGACACGCCCGCCGCCTCTTCCAGATAGCCGCGCAGTTCCTCGGGCTTGGCCTCGATCAGGCGCGTGATCATGCCCTGCTCGATGATGGCGTAGGCGCGCGCGCCGACGCCGGTGCCGAGGAACAGGTCGGCGACGTCGCGCCGCCGCACCCGCATGTTGTTGATGTAATAGGTGGAGTCGCCGCTGCGGTCGAGCACGCGCTTGACCGCGATCTCGGCGTATTGCGACCACTGCCCGGCGGCACGGCCCAGCTCGTTGTTGAACGCCAGCTCGACCGACGCGCGCGACGCCGGCTTGCGGGTGCCGGAGCCGTTGAAGATCACGTCCTGCATGGTCTCGCCGCGCAGGTGCTTGGCCGACGATTCGCCGAGCACCCAGCGCACCGCGTCGATCACGTTCGACTTGCCGCAGCCGTTCGGCCCCACCACGCCGGTCAGCTGCGCGGGAACGGGAATGACGGTGGGGTCGACGAAACTCTTGAAGCCGGCAAGTTTGATGTGGGTTAAGCGCAAGACAGCGGACCTAAGCTTTTATAATGGGTATCGTCTCAATGCGCCGTTCGATTCGCGGCGTTCTGTTTTGTCACATTCTACACCGAGCCCCCCATGCCCTCCACGCCCGCCAAGACCCTGGAAACCTTCCCCAACCCCAAACCGGGACGCGACTTTCACATTCACATGGAAGTCCCTGAATTCACGTGCCTTTGTCCCAAGACCGGGCAGCCGGATTTCGCCACGCTGATCCTCGACTACATCCCCGACAAGACCTGCGTCGAGTTGAAGAGCCTGAAGCTCTACATGTGGAGCTTCCGCGAAGAGGGCCACTTCCACGAAGACGTGACCAACCGCATCCTCGACGACCTGGTCAAGGCGACCAGGCCGCGCTTCATGCGGCTCACCGCCAAGTTCTACGTGCGCGGCGGCATCTTCACCAACGTGGTCGCCGAGCACCGCAAGAAAGGCTGGCAGCCGGCGCCGCGCGTCGACCTCACGCAGTTCGAGCATCAGTCGAACACACGCGGATAATCCATTGTATTTCCTTGGAATTGATTTCGGAACTTCGGGCGCGCGCAGCTGCGTCATCGACGCCGAAGGCGCGATCATTGCCGAGGACACGCGCGACTTCGGCACGCTGGCAGAACACGAGCGCGCCGGCATCTGGCGCGAGGCGCTGTGGGATCTGGCCGCCTCGCTGCCCCCGCCGATCCGCAGCCGGTTATCGGACATCGCGCTTGACGGCACCTCCGGCACCGTGCTGGCGTGCGACGAGGAACTCAACCCGCGCCATCCGCCGCTCTTGTACAACGACGATCGCGCGGTCGAGGAAGCCGCGCTGATCGCGAAAACCGCCACCCCCGGCCACCCGGCCGCAGCGGTGACCTCGGGGCTGGCCAAGATCCTGTGGCTGAAAAAGCGGCTCGGCCTCACTGGCGCGCGGCTCTATCTGAACCAGTCCGACTGGCTCTCCGGCCTCTTGAGCGGCCGGGTCGGCATGACCGACTACCACAACGCCCTCAAGATGGGCCTCGACCTCGATACCCTGAAATGGCCGGCCTGGGTCGACTACCTGGCCGACGTCGACTACCTGCCGGTGCCGGTGGCGCCCGGCGCCCGGCTCGCCACCGTGTCGCGCCCGCGCGCCCGCTATCTCGGCATCAACCCGCGCTGCATGGTGCACGCCGGCACGACCGATTCGATCGCCGCCTTTCTGGCGGCCGGCGTGACCCGCAGCGGCGACGCCGTCACCTCGCTCGGCAGCACCCTGGTGCTGAAGCTGCTCTCCGACACCCCGGCGGAATCGACCGGGCACGGCGTCTATTCGCACTGGTTCGGCCGCCGCTGGCTGGCGGGCGGCGCAAGCAACGCCGGCGGCGCGGTGCTGCGGCAGTTCTTCGACGACCGCCAGTTGGCCGCGCTCAGCGAGAAAATCGACCCGGCGATCGCCAGCCCGCTGGATTATGTCCCGCTTCCCAAACCCGGCGAGCGCTTCCCGGTCAACGACCCGCAACGGGCGCCACGCCTGACGCCGCGCCCGGCCGACGACGCCGAATTCCTGCACGGCCTGCTGGAAAGCCTCGCCCGCATCGAGGCGGAAGGCTACGGCCTGCTGGCCGAACTGGGCGCCACGCCCGTGGCCCGGGTCGAAACCGCCGGCGGCGGCGCCCGCAACGCCGTCTGGGCGCGCATCCGCCAGCGCCTGCTCGGCGTGCCGGTGGCGCGCGCCGCGCACACCGAAGCCGCCTACGGCGCGGCGCTGCTGGCGCGTGAGGGCGTGCGGCTGTTCGACCCGGTCGGCTGATCTCGACAAATTCCAGCGTGTTCATGTCCGGACGCAGCGACCCGGCGGGAGCGCGAAGCCTGACTTGCTCAACCGACCTCCACGAACTCCAAGGTATTCATATCCGGATCGCGGCAGAACAGCGCCGCCCGTCCCGACCGGCTGGCCGTGTAGCTCACGCCCGCCCCGTCGAGCCTCCTTTTCAGCGCAGCCATGTCCTTCACGCCAAGCGCGATGTGACGATCGCGGCCGCCGTGTTCCGGCCGCGCATTGTCGGCATCGGGGTTGGGCAGGCACATCAGGTGCAGCTGCTGGCCGCCGCCGAGCTCGTACCACGCGCCCGGATACGGCAGATCGGGGCGGCCGGGAAACACGTTGAGTCCGATGACCGATTCATAGAAAGCCTTGGCACGCGCCAGATCGGAAACGATCAGGCCGGCGTGCAGCAGCGCCGTGATGTCAGACATGGTGCGTGTCCTTCGATCGATCGTTTTCCATGTGGCCGGAAAACAGGCTGGCGGTGACGATCATGACGGCCCCCACCCATTCCTGCACGCCCATGCGCTCGTCCGACAGGAAGTAGGCCGCGACCGCCGCGACCACCAGCTCGAACAGGAAGATCACGATGGCCTGGTTGGCCGGCACGCGCGCCAGGCCGTACTGCACGGCGTAGGTCATGCTGCCGATGGCGACCCCCACGCCGGCCAGCAGCAGCCAGGTGCTCGCCGCGGCATCCGCCATGAAGCCGAGTTCGGCGGGCCTGAACGCGAGGGCGATCACCGTCAGCACCATGACGCCGGCCCAGACCGACACCGACTTGGCGACCTCCGCCACCCCGTCCAGGTGGCGGCTGATGACGTTGCTCGCCGCGAACATCACCCCCGCCGACAGCCCCAGCCACTCGGCGCGGTTGGCCGGCAGCGGCCATTCGCCCGGCTGCCACAGCATGGCCAGCGCGCCGCCCGCCGCCAGCGCCATCACCGCCCAGCCGGCGCGGTTGAGCTTCTCGTGCAGCAGGAAACGGGCGAACAGCACCGTCCACAGCGGCGACAGGTAGAACAGCAGCAGCACCCGCACCACTTCGCCTTCCAGCACCGCGAGCACGTAGGCCAGGTTGGTCCAGCCCGCCGCCAGGCCGAGCGCGACGAGCCACGGCCAGCGCCCGCGCGCGTCGCGCAGCGCGCGGGCATGCAGCCAGCCGATCGCCAGCAGGGGCGTCGCATAGGTGAAGAAGCTGGACGCGATGCCGCCCACCCCCGCCTCGCCCAGCAGGCGGTACGGATACCAGACCAGTCCCCACAGGGAGGCGGCATAGACCAGGCTGCTGATGGCGAGCGTGCGTTGCAGGGGAATCGAAGGCATGGGGCTTTATAATGCGTGGCTTGTTAAAATTTTGCTCATCGCGTTGACCAAACCGCGACGGCCCAAGCACCGTTCGGACTGAACTCGTCGAAGCCTGTCCCGAGCGTGTCGAAACGGCTCCGTGCCCGCTCGGACATGCCCTTCGACAGGCTCAGGGCGAACGGGTACTTTAATCATGCGTATGCAATGTTCGGCACCGGTCCGACTTTATCAAACTTGGCACTGCAATGAATCCGCGTCTCGAACAACTCCATCCCTATCCGTTCCAGAAACTGCGCGAGCTGTTCGCCGGGGTGACGCCGAATCCCGGGCTGTCTCCGATCAACCTGTCGATCGGCGAGCCCAGGCACCCGACGCCGCAGTTCATCAAGGACGCGCTGATCGCCGGACTCGGCGGGCTGGCGAATTATCCCATCACTCAGGGCTCGGATGCGCTGCGGCAATCCATCGCCGACTGGGCTGCGCGCCGCTACGGCGTGCAGCTCGACCCGGCGACCGAGGTGCTGCCGGTGAACGGCTCGCGCGAGGCGCTGTTCGCCTTCGCCCAGGCCGCCGTCGATTCGAGCCGCCACGGCCGCCGCACGGTCGTGTCGCCGAATCCCTTCTACCAGATCTACGAAGGCGCGGCGCTGCTGGCCGGCGCCCGCCCCTTCTTCCTCAACACGCTGCCGGAAAACGGCTTCCGCATGGACTGGTCGCGCGTGCCGGAAGACCTGTGGGAGACCATCAGCCTGGTCTACGTGTGCTCGCCCGGCAACCCCACCGGCAAGGTGATGTCGCTGGCCGACTGGACGGAACTGTTCGCGCTGTCGGACCGGCACGGCTTCGTCATCGCGGCCGACGAATGCTATTCGGAGATTTATTTCGTGGAAGGCGCCCCGCCCCTGGGCGCCCTCACCGCGTCGCAGCAGCTCGGCCGCGGCCTCAGGAACCTCATCGTGTTCAACTCGCTGTCGAAGCGCTCCAACGTGCCCGGCCTGCGCTCCGGCATGGTCGCGGGCGACGCCGGGGTGATGAAGAAATTCCTGCTCTATCGCACCTATCACGGCAGCGCGATGAGCCCGGCGGTGCAGGCCGCCAGCGTCGCGGCCTGGAACGACGAGGCGCACGTGATCGAGAACCGCCGCCAGTACGCCGAAAAGTTCGCCGCCGTCATGCCCATGCTGAAGGATGTGCTGCAATTCGACGCCCCCGACGCCGCCTTCTACCTGTGGGCGCGCGTGCCGGGCGGCGACGATGCCGCATTCGCGCGCGGCCTGTACGAGAAACAGCACGTCACCGTGCTGCCCGGCAGCTACCTCGCGCGCGACGCCGCCGGCGTCAACCCCGGCAAGGGCTTCGTCCGCATCGCCCTGGTCGACGGTCTGGAGGCCTGCATCGAAGCCGCACAGCGCATCGCGACTCACGCCAGCGCCCTAACCCCTCACGCCTAACCCCTCACGCCTCACTCTTATCAAGGAATCCATCATGCAAGACCTTCAGAAAATCATCGAAGACGCATTCGAACGCCGCGCCGACATCACCCCGCGCAACGCCGACGCCACCGTCAAGGACGCCGTCATGTCGGTGATCGACCTGCTCGACCGCGGCCAGCTGCGCGTCGCCGAGCGCACCGAGGGGCAGAACTGGACCACCCACCAGTGGATCAAGAAGGCGGTGCTGCTCTCCTTCCGCCTGGAAGACAACGCCTTCATCAAGGGCGGCTTCACCAACTACTACGACAAGGTGCCGTCCAAGTTCGCCGACTACAACAGCCGCGACTTCCGCGAGGGCGGCTTCCGCGTGGTGCCGCCGGCCGCGGCGCGCCGCGGCGCCTACATCGGCAGGAACGTCGTGCTGATGCCGAGCTATGTGAACATCGGCGCCTACGTCGGCGAAGGCACCATGGTCGACACCTGGGCCACCGTCGGCTCGTGCGCCCAGATCGGCAGGAACGTGCACCTGTCCGGCGGCGTCGGCATCGGCGGCGTGCTCGAGCCGGTGCAGGCCAACCCCACCATCATCGGCGACAACTGCTTCATCGGCGCGCGCTCCGAGGTGGTCGAGGGCGTGATCGTCGAGGACAACTGCGTGATCTCGATGGGCGTCTACATCGGCCAGTCGACCAAGATCTACGACCGCGAGACCGGCGAAGTCCACTTCGGCCGCGTGCCCGCCGGCTCGGTGGTGGTGTCCGGCAACCTGCCGTCCAAGGATGGCAGCTATAGTCTGTATTGCGCGGTGATCGTGAAGAAGGTCGACGAGAAGACGCTGTCCAAGGTCGGCATCAACGAACTGCTGCGCGGGATCTGATCCGCCCGGGATGCCGGGCCAAGGAGACGCCATGAAAAAACTGCTCGCCGCCACCGTACTGCTCGCCGTCGGCCTGACGGGCTGCCAGACCAACCCCGTTTCGGGCCGCTCGCAACTGGTGCTGGTCTCGGAAGAACAGGCACAGGCCTCGTCCGCGCAGGCCTATGCGCAAACCGTCAACGCGGCGCAGCAGAAGGGCAAGCTCAGCACCGACGCGGTCCTGAACGCCCGGGTCAAGCGCATCACCGACCGGCTGATCGTGCAGGCCGGCAACATGTACCCGCCCAGCCGCGGCTGGAAATGGTCGGTCGCGGTGATCGACGAGCCCACGCTCAACGCCTGGTGCATGCCGGGCGGCAAGATGGCGATCTACACCGGCATCATCCGCAAGCTGAATCTCTCCGACGACGAGATCGCCCAAGTCATGGGCCATGAAATCTCGCATGCCCTGCTCGGCCACGGCCGTGAGCGCATGTCGCGCGCCATCGCGATGCAGGGCGGGATGGCGCTCGGCTCCATCGTCTCCGGATACGATCTCTCCGTGCTGGCGCCGGTGGCCGACGTTGCGCTGACCCTGCCCAACAGCCGCGAAAACGAATCCGAGGCCGACCGCTACGGCATCGAGCTCGCCGCCCGCGCCGGCTATGACCCGCACGCCGCCATCCGCCTGTGGGAAAAGATGAGCCAGGCCACCGGCAACGGCCCGCCGCAGTTCCTCAGCACCCACCCGGCGCCCAGCAACCGCATCCAGGCGCTGAACGCGCTGGTGCCGAAGATGATGCCGATCTACGAGAAAGCCCGTAACTGATGGATACCCAGACCGACGACAAGCTCGCCAGCCTCAAAACGCTGGCCACCGTGATCTACGCGCTGTACGCGCTGTCGCTGTTCGCCGGCGTCACCGCCATCGTCGCCATCGTGCTCGACTACATCAAGCTCGACGACGCCCGCGGCACCTGGCTGGAAAGCCATTTCCGCTGGCAGATCCGCACCTTCTGGTGGAGCGTGGTGTGGGGCGTGCTGGGCTGGCTCACCATCATCATCCTGATCGGCTGGTTCATCCTTGGCGTCGCCGGCATCTGGTTCATCTACCGCATCGCCAAGGGCTGGCTCAACCTGAACGACGGCAAGCCGATGCCGCTGTAGCAGTGACGTTCTGGGTTTATCTGCTGCGCTGCACAGACGGCTCGTACTACGCGGGCCATACCGACGATCTCGACAAACGCATTAACGAACATGTGGCCGGTGTCTGCGGCGGATATACAGCGACCCGGTTGCCGGTTGAGTTGGTTTGGAGCCAGGAATGCGCCACGCGCATCGAAGCCTTGAGTTTCGAGCGGCGGATCAAAGGCTGGAGCCGCGCCAAGAAAGAGGCGTTGATACGCGGAGATTGGGGAGCGATTTCCAGGCTGGCCAAAAGCAAGCCCGGAAAACAAGATTGAGGTGGGCTGGGATGTGGTTCGATCATTCGACAAGCTCACGATCACCACGAACGGTGCAACAGCCCACATCCTATCCGTGCGTATCGCCGTACCCACCCAAGCAACCCACTTTTAGCCCGTTCGCCCTGAGCCTGTCGAAGGGCTGCGTTGCCATAACCTCTGGCATGGGCTGAGATGTGGTTCGATCGTTCGACAAGCTCACGATCACCACGAACGGCGCAACAG
>JAJZRE010000023.1 GCA_021802945.1 Pseudomonadota bacterium | reverse complement strand
TGCTGCGTTCGCCTGCGCCGGCGGCCGCCTACTTCGTCAGCGCCATGAACAGCTGCGGCAGCCGCTCCGGCAGCCGCTCGATGTGGTCGATGACGGTGAACTGGCGGCCGAAGATGTCGCCGACGTATTCGTCGGCCCTGGGGTCGAGGCTGATGCAGTAGGTGAAAATATTCTCGCGGTCGAGTTCCTTGACGGCCTGGCGGGCGTCCTCGATGAGCAGGCGCTCGTCGTGGGCGTCGACGTCGGACGGACGGCCGTCGGTGAGGATGAGCATGAGCTTCTTGTCGGCGGAACGCGCGCCGAGGGTGTGCGCGGCGTGGCGCATCGCGGCGCCCATGCGGGTGGAGTAGCCCGCCTCCATCGCGGCCAGGCGCGCCTTGACGTCGTCGTTGAAGTGTTCGCCGTAGCCCTTGATGTGCAGGTAGCGCACGTCGTGGCGGGTGTTGGAATGAAAGCCGGCGATGGCGAACGGATCGCCCAGCTTTTCGATCGACCAGGCCAGCAGCGAGACGGCTTCCTGGCTGAGTTCGAGGATGGTCTGGCCGGAGCCGGCGGCTTTTTCGTTGAGCGACTCGGACAGGTCCAGCAGCAGCATCACGGCGATGTCGCGGCCGGAGGTCTTGTGGCTCATGTTGATGCGCGGGTCGGGGGTGGCGCCGCCCTTGAAGTCGATGAGGGAGCGGATGGCGACGTCGAGGTCGAGCTCGCTGCCCTCCTCCTGGTAGCGGATGCGCACCTTGTCCCGCGGCTTCAGGAGGTCAAGCATTTTCTTCAGCCGCTTGGCGAGCGCAGCGTGCTTGGCGAGCAGCGTGTCGATAACGGCCGGATTGCCGCTCGCGTGCAGCGCTTCGTAGACGCTGGCCCAGTCCGGGCGGTAGGTCTGGCTGCTGTAATCCCACTCGGGGTAATGGCGCGGCGGCAGGCCGCGGATTGCCTCGCCCGGCTCGATCTTGCGCTTCTCGTCGAAGGCCTCCTCCTCGTCGCCCGCCTCGATGAATTTCCACAGCTGGCGATTGTCGTCGCGGTAGTCCACCACGGTGTCGTCGAAATGCACGCGGGCGAACTGGTCGCTCTGGCGGCGGGTTTTCGCCACATAGGAGAGTGCCAGCGCTGCGATTTCCTTTGTGCTGGATTCACCCTCGGCCATGACGGCATGGAAGCGGGAAACGAAGTCGTTCAGGGCCGCATCGGCGTAGCCGTGGTCGGGATCGAGCAGCGCGCGCGACAGCATCGCCATGCGGTGGCGCAGGCAGGAGGTGGTTTCCGGATCGCAGGCGGTTTCCAGAGGCTTGGGGTGCAGCGCGAGGAAAAGCTGGCGCAGGCCGGGATATTCGCGGATCAGCAGCGTCTCGATGCGGCAGTCCTCGAAGAACTCGACCGCCATGCGCTGGAACGGACTCCAGTTGTCGGCGACCTGCGCCTCGGACCAGCGGCGGTGGCCGACGATGTGGGCGAGCACGGCGCGGTAGCGGTCGATGCCGGAGATCTCGCCTGCATCGTCGTACACGTCCGGCAGGCGGATGCCGAGCTTGTCGTAGTACGGCACCGGCTTGCGGATCTCGTCGAACGCGGTCGAGTACGGCACCAGGTGGTCATGGTCCTGCCACAGGCCGCGCAGGTAGAGGTCGAGCTTGCGCTCGACGTCCACCAGTAATGTTCCATGGCGTTCGCGCTGCAGCACCGCGCGGGCGTCGGCCGACTGCAGGCTGAAGTAATCCTTCTGCCGCTCGGGGTGGGTGCGGTAGTTGCGGATGCCATACTCGACCCAGTTCTTCAGGCCGGCCAGCGTGAGCTGGCTGAGCAGGTTGGGCGCCTGGGCGAAGAATTCCGGCAGGCCGGGGCTGGGGAAGGTGGTGTGGTGGCCGTGGATGGAGCCGGTGGTGCGCGCCATGAAGTCCAGCGTGATGTCGAGGTAGTACTGCAGCTGCCCGGCCGATTGCAGCCGCCGCGCCACCGGCGCCAGCGTCTGCAGGAAGGGCGTGATCGCACGGCCGTTGGGCGATTTCTGCATGCGCTGGATCAGCGCCATGACTTCCGGCAGCGTCGCTTCGCCGACGGCTTTGGCGGTGGATGGCCACTCCTCCAGGAACGCCAGCATCGGCTCGACGCCGCGCCCCAGCTTGCCGATGACGCGACCGGCTTCGAGATAGGCGTCGATGCCTTCACGCGTGAGCACCGCCAGCGCTTCCGCCATGAGGTCGTCGAACACCGCCTCGACCTGCGGAAAGCGGGTGTCGAGCTGCTTCCGGTAGGCAGCCATCAGGGGATGCTGGTATTCGGTTCCGGTCATTTTTTTATCCGCGAAGGACGCGAAGGGGCGCGAAGAAAAACGTCATGTGCATAGGGACGCTCTCTGCGTTCTCCTCGCCTCTGCGGTTCAATTTCTCTCAAACCGCAAACGTCGCATCGATGGCGTGGTCCAGCGTTTCGCGGATGTCGGCGTCGTCGGTGATCGGCCGCACCAGCGCCATGCGGCAGGCGTCGCGCGGTTCCACGCCGTCCTTGATCAGCGTCGCGGCGTACACCAGCAGGCGGGTGGAGATGCCCTCGTCCAGCCCGTGCCCCTTGAGGTTGCGCGCCACGCCGCCGATCTTCACCAGCTGCGCCGCCACGGCCGCGTCCATGCCGGTTTCCTTCGCCACGATCTGCGCTTCGAGCGCGGCCTCCGGATAGTCGAAATCGAAGGCGGTGAAGCGCTGCTTGGTCGACTGCTTCAGGTCCTTCATCAGCGTCTGGTAGCCGGGGTTGTAGGAGATCACCAGCTGGAAGTCGGGATGCGCGTGGAGCAGCTCGCCTTTCTTGTCCAGCGGCAGGGTGCGGCGATGGTCGGTGAGCGGGTGGATCACCACGGTGGTGTCCTGGCGCGCCTCCACGATCTCGTCGAGGTAGCAGATCGCGCCGATGCGCGCGGCGGTGGTCAGCGGGCCGTCGAGCCAGCGGGTGCCGTTGGCTTCCAGCAGGTAGCGGCCGACCAGGTCGGACGCGGTCATGTCCTCGTTGCAGGCGACGGTGATGAGCGGCTTGCCCAGCTTCCACGCCATGTATTCAACGAAGCGCGATTTGCCGCAGCCGGTGGGGCCTTTCACCATCACCGGCAGGCGGTTGCGGTAGGCGGCCTCGTACAGCGCGACTTCGTTCTTCTGCTGCCGGTAGAAGGGTTCCTGCTGAACCTTGTACTGATCCTTATCGATCATTTTCATTCCTCAGTGCGGAAGAAAAAAACGCCCCCGGGAAGCCGGGGGCGTGTAAAGCTTGTTGGGGCGGCCGGAATGCGGGCAAGCCCGCTCCGGGGTCGTACCTACCGCCTTCGGCGGCAGGCACTGCTCCGCCCTCCGCCGGGCTTACTTGTGCACGCCCAGCTTTTCACGCCAGCCCGGATACAGCTTGTCGGCATCGTTCGGGAAGGACTCGAAGGCGCGGGCGAATTCCTTGTGGCTCTTGGCGAACTCGATCGGATCGGCGCCGGCCTTCCAGCACTCGTACGACTGGCGCAGGGAGATCGCACCGGCCGCCGGGCTGTCGATGTGGCCGTAGGAGCCGCCGCCGGCGGTGTTGATGACGTTGCCGTGGCCCAGGTTCTCGAAGAAACCGGGCAGGCGCAGCGCGTTCATGCCGCCGGAGATGATCGGCGTGGTCGGCTTCATGCCGTACCACTTCTGGAAGTACACCGGGCCCTGGCACTCGTCGCGCTCGATCATGTAGGCGATGATCTTGTCGTCGCCCTCGCCTTCCATCTTGCCGTAGCCCATGGTGCCGACGTGGATGCCCGAAGCCCCCTGCAGACGCGACATCTTGGCCAGCACGAAGGCGGTATAGCCGCGCTTGGAGCTGGGGGAAGTGATCATGCCGTGGCCGGCACGGTGGTAGTGCAGGTACTGGCTGGGATACTGACGGCGGGCGGTGGTGACCATGCCGGGGCCGCCGACGAAACCGTCGACCAGGAAGGCCAGCTTGTCGGCGTCGGGGCCGAAGGTTTCCAGCGCGAAGTCGGCGCGGGCGCACATTTCATAGTGGTCGTCGGCGGTGATGTTCATGGAGAACAGCTTGGCCTGGCCGGTTTCATCCTGGGCGCGCTTCATGGCGTCGTACACCAGCGGCAGCACCTTCTTGATGGGGGCGAAGACCTGGTTGCCCTGGGGTTCGTCGTTCTTGATGAAGTCGCCGCCCAGCCAGAACTGGTAGGCCGCGTTGGCGAAGGGCTCGGGGCGCAGGCCCAGCTTGGGCTTGATGATGGTGCCGGCGATGTAGCCGCCGTTCTCGATCGGACGGCCGAGGATGCGCCACAGGTCGGAGATGTCCTTGGCCGGGCCGTCGAACATCTGGATCACGCGCTCGGGGACGTAGAAGTCGATCATCTTGGCATGCTCGATGTCGCCCATGCCCTGGTTGTTGCCGATGGCCAGCGTCAGGAAGGACACCAGCATGAAGCGGCCGTCGGTGACGTTGCGGTCGAACAGTTCCAGCGGATAGGCGATGCGCATATCCTCGGTGGCTTCGTCGATGTGATAGACCAGCGCGTCGACGCCCTTGGTGAAGTCGTCGGTGGTGGAGACTTCGACGTTGGTGCCGGTGGAGGATTCGGCGGCGAAGTGGGCGGCGGCTTCGAGGTAGCCGTGGCCCGACTTGGGCTTCATCTTGTAGGCGACGAGGATGTGCTTGCCGCCCTTGATGAGGTCTTCCTCTTTCAGGCTGAGGTCGGCGTAACGTGCGGATTGATCCATTGCTTGGCTCCTGCGGTAGATAAACAAGGTTTCAGAAGCAAAGCCCCTGAACACGACAGGGGTGGACTATACGCAGCCGCTTATATAATGAATATTAAATTGTTATGATAAAAACCATATCATTAGACTTATACATCCATGCGCCGACTGACGCTGCGCCAATTCAGGGTGTTTGAAGCGGTCGCCCGCCATCTCTCGTTTTCGCGGGCGGCCGAGGAACTGCACCTGTCCCAGCCCGCCGTCTCCATGCAGGTGAAGGGCATCGAGGCCATCCTGGGCGTCCCGCTCACCGAACAGCTGGGGAAGAAGATCTATCTCACCGACGCCGGCCTCGAGGTGCTGCATGCCAGCCAGGCGATCACCGCCCGCCTCGACGACCTGCAGCACAATCTTGCGCAGCTGCGGAGCGTCGACACGGGTCGCCTCAACATGGCCGCGACCTCGACGGTGAACGCCGTCGCCACCGATATCCTCGCCCGCTTCCGCGGCCGCCATCCCGGGGTGGCGATTCATCTGGACGTCTCCAACCGGGCGGCCGTGCTGGACCAACTCGTCGGCAACCGCATCGATCTCGCCATCATGGGCCAGGTGCCGGACGGGCTCGGCCTGGAAGCCATCCGCTTCATGGACAACCCGCTGGTCGTCATCGCCGCGCCCAACCACCCGCTGGTCGGCAAAAAGAACATTTCCGTGCGCGACCTGGCGTCCGCATCCTTCCTGGTGCGCGAAGCCGGCTCCGGCACCCGCGGCGCGATGGAGCGCTTCTTCGCCGCCCGCGGGCTGGAAATCCGTAGCAGCATGGAAATGAGCAGCAACGAGGCGATCAAGCAGGCAGTGCAGGCCGGCCTCGGCCTGGGTATCCTGTCGCTGCAGACGCTGGAGATGGAACTGGCGCTCAAACGGCTGGCGGTGCTCGCGGTCGAGGGCTTTCCCATCATGCGCCACTGGTACGTCGTCCACCGTGCCGACAAGCGGCTGTCGCCGGCGGCGCAGGCGTTCAAGGAATTCGTGCTGCGGCAGGAAAAGCCGACCGGGAAGCGGTCGGCACGCTAGAATCATGCGGTGAGCGCGCCCGCCGGCGCGTGCGTCCGGCTCGGACCGGCTTATTCGTGATTCTTGTGAGGACAGATGGAAACCGGAACTCAACCCCTAAAGGACTCCGATCCACTACGCACTGAAGTGCGTGTGGAGTCGCATGCCCCGAAGCGCTGCGGCTGCGGCAGCCCGACCGAAAAGTGCCCGGACTTGCCGCGCACCCTCCGGCCCGCGGACCTGAACCCGGACACCGTGCTGGTCGTCGACGTGCGCCGCGAAGCCGATTACGCCGCGTCCAGCGAGACCATCCCGGGCGCGCTGTGGAAGAACCCGGACAAGATCGACGCCTGGATCGGCGCGCTGCCGCTGACGCTCGACGTGGTGGTCTACTGCGTGCGCGGCGGCGCCGTGTCGAACAGCGTGGTCGATCGCCTGCGGGCTGCGGGCGTCAAAGCGCGCTTCATCGAAGGCGGCATCGAGGCCTGGAAGACGGCCGGCGGGAAAATCGCCCGCAAATAAGTCCCCCGCCCGGAATGAGTAGTTGACTAATTTGCTTGGTTATTCTATTGTGCGTCATCGCAATTGTTTATTACTGCAAGGACTGCATCATGGAACGCGAAATCAACGGCAAAATCGTCGAAACCGACCCCGAAGGCTATCTGGTCAACCTGGAAGACTGGTCCGAGGAACTGGCCGTCGAGTTGGCCAAGGAAGACAAGCTGGAGCTGGGCGAAAACCACTGGAAGGTCATCCATTACATGCGCGACCAGTTCGCGCAGAACGGCACCGCCCCCAACCTGCGCTTCCTGCAGAAGGGCCTGAAGGAAGAATTCGGCGACGAATGGGGCGACAAGAAATTCCTGTTCGACCTGTTCCCGTTCGGCCCCGCCAAGCAGGCCGGCCGCTACGCCGGCACCCCGAAGCCGACCGGCTGCGTATAAATCGCCTGTAGCCGCTCCAGCAAAAAGCCCCGCATCGCGGGGCTTTTTTCGTTCAAGGGTGGCAGGCGCGCACACGCGCCACGCCAGCCGTGCCGGCTTACTTCGCCTTGGGGGCCCAGGCGACGCAATAGCCCTGGGGCGAAATCTCCGTGTCGCCCGGAAAGATCTTGCAGCCGCCCAGCGCCTTGGGGTTCTTGCCCGGGATGAACTGCATGCAGATCGCGCAGTGCTTGTCGCCGTTCGGCTTGTCCTGGTACTTCATCGACGCGCGCATGGCGGCATTGGTCGAGGCCATCGCCTTGCCGGACACGGCCACCACGGGAATCAGGGTCAGTGCGGCGGCGCCGATCTTCAGGAACTGTCGGCGTGACGGCTTGAGATCTTCTTTCATTGCGGGTTTCCTTTTTGAACGGTTGACGAATCACCTGCCAGCGCTTCGTTTGCGCCGGCATGACGGCCTGTTCGCCCAAAAGCCGACCTGCACGCCCGTGCGAATCGAGCCAGTATCAGCATAATCATACACGCCTCATTGCGGATATGCGTATCTTTTTTCCACGCCTCGCCGTGAAAAGTGGCGGTGCGCGGTGCGCGCCCATTTCACGCGCAACGCAGTGCCGGGCCGGCTGCTTCGTCAGGCATGGCTGCGGAACATGAAGTACACCGCCCCCACCATGCACAGCGACGCCCACAGGAAATCCCATTTCAGCTCGACCTTCATGTAGAGCACGGCAAACGGCATGAACACCGACAGCGCGATGACTTCCTGCATGATCTTCAGTTGCGGCAGGCTCATCACGGTATAGCCGATGCGGTTGGCCGGCACCTGCAGCAGGTACTCGAACAGCGCGATACCCCAGCTCGCGAACGCCGCGATCATCCACGGCTTGTTGTTCATGTCCTTCAGGTGCGCATACCAGGCGAAGGTCATGAAGACATTGGAACAGGTGAGCAGGATCAGGGTTTGCAGGGAGGCGGGCATGGTCATCTCCGATATCAGGCGCCATTGTAGGGAATGCGCTCGGGTGCGGCGCTGTTAAAATGCGGCCTTTCGCATTGCAGGGATCGGCATGATGAACGCGCCTCAGGTGGGAGTGGTGATGGGATCTTCCAGCGACTGGGAGGTGATGAAGCACGCGGCAATGCTGCTGAAGCAACTGGGCATCCACTTCGAGACCAAGGTGGTGTCCGCGCACCGCACCCCCGATCTGCTGTACGAATACGCGTCCAGCGCCGAGGCGCGCGGGCTCAAGGCGATCATCGCGGGCGCCGGCGGCGCCGCCCACCTGCCCGGCATGATCGCGTCGAAAACCATCGTGCCGGTGCTCGGCGTGCCGGTGCCGTCGAAATACCTCAAGGGCATGGATTCGCTGCTCTCCATCGTGCAGATGCCGAAGGGCATCCCGGTCGCCACCTTCGCCATCGGCGAGGCCGGCGCGGCCAACGCGGCGCTGTTCGCCGCCTCTCTGATCGCGCGCAACGACAACGGCCTGGCGCAACAACTGCACGACTTCCGCAAGGGGCAATCCGACTCCGTGATGGCAATGGGCCTGCCCGATGTCGAGTAAACCCCTGCCCATCCTGCCGGGCGCATACGATTCCACACGGGCTTCTACCCTGAAGGGCACAAGAGCCCGTAGTGGATCGGAGTCCTTTAGGGCCACGCTGCCTATTTTGCCGGGGGCAACCTTGGGCATCCTCGGTGGCGGCCAGCTCGGCCGCATGTTCACCATCGCCGCGCGCACCATGGGCTACAAGGTCGTGGTGCTCGACCCCGACTTCGCCAGCCCCGCTGGCCAGATGGCCGACGTCCACCTGCAGGCCGACTACACCGACCACGGCGCGCTGCGGCAGCTCGGCGCCGCGTGCGCCGCCGTCACCACCGAATTCGAGAACGTCCCGGCGGCCAGCCTGATCGAGCTGGCCAAGCATTGCCGGGTGTCGCCCGGCGCCCAATGCGTCGCCATCGCGCAGGACCGCAGCCACGAGAAGTCCTGGCTCGCGCAGAACGGCTTCGCCACCGCGCCGTTCGCGCTGGTCTACAGCGAGGGCGACCTCGACGCCGGGCTCGCGGACACCGGCACGCCGGCCATCCTGAAAGTCGCGCGCTTCGGCTACGACGGCAAGGGCCAGGCGCGCGTCAACACGCGCGAGGAAGCGCGTGCCGCGTTCCGCGAATTCGGCGAGCAGCCCTGTGTGCTGGAAGGCTTCGTCAAGCTGGAGCGCGAGGTGTCGGTGGTGCTGGCGCGCGACGACGCGGGCGAATGCGCGCTGTTCCCGGTCGCCGAGAACCGCCACGAGAACGGTATCCTCGACGTCTCCATCGTTCCCGCGCGCGTGCCCGATAGCCTCGCACGGCAGGCGCGCGACATGGCGCGCGACATCGCCGGCAAGCTCGGCTACGTCGGCGTCATGGCGGTCGAATTCTTCGTCGCCGACGGCCGCCTGATGGTCAACGAGATCGCCCCGCGCCCGCACAACTCCGGCCACTACACGCTCGATGCCTGCGTCACCGACCAGTTCGAGCAGCAGGTGCGCGTACTGTGCGGCCTGCCGCTCGGCGACACCCGTCTGCTGTCGCCGGTGGCGATGGTCAACATCCTCGGCGACCGCTGGCACGACGGCGGCCCGCACTGGGACGCGCTGCTCGCGCACCCGAACGTCAAGCTGCACCTGTACGGCAAGGAAACCGCGCGCCCCGGGCGCAAGATGGGGCATTTCAACGTGCTCGACGCCGATGTCGAGGCCGCGCTACAGCTGGCCGAACAGATGCGCGGTGCGCTTTAGCGCATTGACCGGAATCGGCCGGCATGGCCGCGCGCTCGCGCTGATGGTCCTGCTGTGCGGCGCGGCCGGTGCCGCAGAAGACACTGCCCGCCCCACTCTGCACATCGGCCCGCACGTTTTCCGGGTCGAAGTCGCGGACACCCCGCGCGAGCGGGGACGGGGGTTGATGGGACGCACCCATGTTCCCGCCGACGGCGGCATGCTGTTCGTGTTCGAGCGTCCCGGCCGCCCCTGCTTCTGGATGCGCGACACGCCGCTGCCATTGTCGATTGCGTTCATCGACGCGACGGGCCGCATTGCCAGCCTCGCCGACATGCAGCCGCGAACCGATACCCTGCATTGCCCCGGAACCGACGTGCGCTACGCGCTGGAAGTGCGGCAGGGCGAATTCCAGCGGCGCGGCATCTCGCCGCGTGCGCGGGTGGACGGCTTGCCGCAGATTCCCAATGTGCGTTGACCGCCCGGTTCAGGGCGAGATCGATTGCACCCTGAGTTCCATCTCCCGGCCTTCGTCGTCGCTGCGCAGCACGCGCACCGGCAGGTAGTGGCGTTCGATCGCCAGCCAGGCCTCGAAACGGCCGTCGTGATCGGTCAGCCGGGCAATGTGCAGGGTGCGCAGCGCACCTAGCGCGGTGTCCAGCACGTCTTCGCCGACCACCGCGTAGGTGTAGTCGCGCAGCTTCTTGCCGTTGAACACCCGATAGGACAGCTGGCCGTCCTGCGGTGGCGCCGTCAGTGCAAACTGGAAAAACAGGCTGAGCGCATCCTGCACCTCGCCCTGGTAGGCGAAGTGGCGCGGTGCGCCCTTGTCCGGCATCAGGGTGATCTCGCCCTGCGCCGAATCAAAGCGCGCGCTGCTGCGCTTGTCGCCGCGCTGGTCCCAGAACTCCTCCGGCTGCAGGCCCCGCGGGGTAATGCGGCCGCGGCTGGTCTGCACGAAGCGGCCGCGGTAAAAAATGCCGGTCAACCCGGTGGCGCCCACCACGCTGGTCAGCGTGTAGTGCTCGCCTTCGTTGACCCAGACCAGCGTCTGTTCGCCCGATGCCAGCCCGTAGCGCACCTGGAACCGCAGATCGAGGCGCGGTGGCAGCGGGTTCAGCGGTGGCAAGGGCGGTCCGGCTGGCGTCGGCGGGGCTTCGGCGGGGGCCGGCTGACTGGCGGGGGCGGCCTCGACAGGTGCGGCAGGGGTTACGGCTTCAGGCGCAGCCTCGGTAACAGTCTGAGGTGGCGCAGCAGGCCGGGGGGATGCCTGCCGGGTCAGCCGGCGGGACGCAGGCGGTTTGGGGGCGGGGGGCGGCCGGACGGGCCGGGGCGCGGCTACGACAGGCTCGGGCGCCGCGACAAGCCGCACCTCGATGGGGGGCGGTTCGGCCGGCAAACGCCAGTCCGGCAGCCGCCACGGCAGGCCGCCGAACACGATCAGATGCAACAGCAGCGAAACCGCCAGGGCCACCCACCACGGGCGAGCGCTGCGTCCCACCCGTTCAGCCTTTGACGCTGGCTCGCACCAGGCGCTGCTCGACGGTGACGCCGTCTTCGCTGACGCGGATTTGCACCGGCAGGTTGTTGCGCGCCGGGGCCACCCACACGGTGATGGCCTTTTCGTCGGGTTTCTGCGTGATGCGCTGATAGCGCTGGGTCGCCAGCGCGCCGAGGGGCGTCCGGAGGGTGCCGCCATCGCTGCGCGCATAGTGATAGTCGTTCAGATCGCGCCCGCTCACGACCTGAACGCTGTAATCGGCCGGGAGACGGGGCGCGAACATGAACTGGTACAACTGCGACAGCTGGTCCTGCGCGCCGGGCCGCAGGCCGCTCACCCGTCGCAATTCGCCCTTGTACTGGTAGGCGATGCTGCGCTGCTTCCAGTCGAGCCGGGCGGTCGCCAGCTTGTTGGGCGCATCGCTGCGGGCGTGCCGAAATTGCGTGGGTCGCAGGCCCTGCGACGTCACCACGCCGGTGCTTTCGAGGCGGATGTTGCCTGGCCACAGCATTTTCAGCGGGCCGGTTGCGCGGGTCTCGCTGGTCAGGGTGTAGCGGCTGCCGCTGCGGGCAAAGGTGTCGGTCACCTGGCCGAGCTTGACGCCATTGCGGTAGAGGTCGTACACCACGTTCATCTGCGTCGGGCCGGCAGCCTGGGCGGCGGGGGCAAACAGACTGACGGCCAGCAAAAGGATTTTGTACATGCTCACACTCCGGTGGTTAGCACAGACTGTGACGTCGGATCGTCCTTCAAGTTTACGCGGCCATCGCGGATCGTCAGCCGTCCCTCGGCAAACCAGCGCACCGCCTGCGGGTAGATGCGATGTTCCTGCGCCAGCACGCGCTCCGCCAGCGTGTCCGGCGTGTCGTCCGCCCGCACCGGCACCGCCGCCTGGACGACAATGGGGCCATGATCGAGATCCGCGGTGACGAAGTGCACGGTGCAGCCGTGAATCTTCACGCCTTCGGCGAGCGCGCGTTCATGGGTTTTCAGCCCGGGAAACATGGGCAGCAGCGAAGGATGGATGTTCAGCAGGCGGCCTTCGAAGCGCGCGATGAAGGCCGGGCTGAGGATGCGCATGTAGCCGGCCAGCACCACGAGGTCGGGCCGATGGCGCTCGATCTCGTCGGCCAGCAGGGCATCGAACGCCGCGCGGTCCGGATGCTGGGTGTGATCGAACGCGACGGCGGTCAGGCCGCGCGCGCGCGCCCAGGCCAGCCCGGCCGCCTGCGGCCGGTTGCTGATGACCGCAACGATGTCGATCGGCAGCTGCGCTTCGGCAATCGCCTGGAAATTGCTGCCGCGCCCGGAGAGCAGCACGACGATCCGGCAGGTCACGAATAGATCACCTGCTCCGAGTCTGCGGGGCGGGCGACGATTTCGCCGATCCGCCACACGGTCTCGCCGCTCGCCTTGAGGTGATCCATCGCGGCAGCGGCGTCCGATGCGGCAACGACTACGCACATGCCGATGCCGCAGTTGAAGGTGCGCAGCATTTCGGCGGGCTCCACGTTGCCGGCCTGCTGCAGCCAGTCGAACAGCGGCGGACGCGTCCATGAAGTCTGATCGACGCGCGCGGCGACGCCTTCCGGCAGGCAGCGCGGCAGGTTGCCGGTGATACCGCCGCCGGTGATGTGCGCCATGCCCTTGACGTTGAGCTTTTCCATCAGCGCCAGCAGCGGCTTGACGTAGATGCGCGTCGGCGCCATCACCGCGTCGGCGAATGGCTTGCCATGGAAGTCGGATTTCAGGCCGATGCCGGACACGTCGATCAGCTTGCGGATCAGCGAGTAGCCGTTGGAATGCGCGCCGGAGGACGCGAGCCCCAGAACGACGTCGCCGGGGACGATGCTCTGGCCGCCGATGACCTTGGATTTTTCGACCACGCCGACGGCAAAGCCGGCCAGATCGTATTCGCCTTCGGCGTACATGCCGGGCATCTCGGCGGTCTCGCCGCCGATCAGCGCGCAGCCGGCCTGCTCGCAGCCGGTGGCGATGCCGGCGATCACCGCTTCGGCGGTATCCAGCGTCAGTTTGCCGCAGGCGAAGTAGTCGAGGAAGAACAGCGGCTCGGCGCCCTGCACGAGGATGTCGTTGACGCTCATGGCGACGAGGTCGATGCCAACGCTGTCATGGCGATTGAGCTCGAACGCCAATTTGAGCTTGGTCCCGACGCCGTCGGTACCGGAAACCAGCACCGGCTCCCGGTATTTCCTGGAAATCTCGATCAGCGCGCCGAAGCCGCCGATGCCCGCCAGCACTTCGGGACGCATGGTGCGCCTGGCGAGCGGCTTGATGCGCTCGACCAGTGCATCGCCGGCGTCGATATCGACACCGGCATCTTTGTAGGAAATGGAAGACACGCCCGGCTCCAGAATCGAAAAGTGCGCTATTTTACCGCCTATGCCCCCTATCCGACGCCCGGGCCTGCCCGGCAACATCCCCTGGCTTGCCTTCGCCGTGCTGCTCGCCACGGGCGGGCTGGTCTACCTGCTGGGTCCCATCCTGACGCCCTTCCTCGCCGGCGCCCTGCTGGCCTACATCTTCGACCCGCTGGTCGACCGCCTGGAAACGCGCGGCCTGTCGCGCACGACCGGCACGGCCATCGTCATCGTGGTCGCCGGGCTGGCGCTGTTCGCCCTGCTGCTGGTGGCGCTGCCGCTGTTCCAGGGACAGTTCGTTGAATTGAGCCAGCGCGTACCGGCCGCCCTCGACATGCTGCGGACTCGTTTCCTGCCCTGGCTGCAACACACCCTCGGCATCTCGGTCGATTTCAATCTCGCCGCGCTGCAGACCTGGCTCACCGAAAAGGCCACGCAGAACGGCGCCGCCTGGCTGCCCAAGCTGCAGACCGGCGCGCTCGCCATCGTCGGCGTGCTGGCCAATCTGCTGCTGATTCCGGTGGTGATGTTCTACCTGCTGAAGGACTGGGACGTGATGGTGGCGCGGGTGGCCGAACTGGCGCCGCGCCCCTGGCTGGGCGCCGTCACCCGCGTTGCCCGCGCGATGGACGCCGTGGTCGGCGAATTCCTGCGCGGCCAGCTGTCGGTGATGGCCGCCCTGTCGCTGTATTACGCCGTTGCGCTGTGGGCGGCGGGGCTGGAATACGCGCTGCCGATCGGCATCCTCACCGGCGTGCTGTCCTTCGTGCCCTTCCTCGGCTTCGGCCTCGGCATGATCCTGGCGCTGCTGGTGGCGCTGCTGCAATTCGCCGACTGGACCGGGGTGGCGTGGGTGGCGGGCATCTATCTAATCGGGCAGGTGCTGGAAAGCTATGTGATCACGCCGCGCCTGGTCGGCGAGCGGGTCGGCCTGCATCCGGTGGCGGTGATTTTCGCACTGGCGGCGTTCGGCCAGCTGTTCGGCTTCGTCGGCGTGCTGCTGGCGGTGCCGCTGGCGGCGGTGCTGCTGGTGGCGTTGCGCGAATTGCGCGGGGTGTACGAGGCCAGCGCCTTCTATCGCGGCGGCTATAATGCCGGCTCTTCCGATTCCGCTTCGTCCGCCATGTCCGCACCCCTCCTCGGCCAACCCTTACTTGAATCGCACATCGCCTCCCTGCCCTTGGTCCACCGCGGCAAGGTGCGCGACATCTATGCCGTCGGCGACGACAAGCTGTTGATCGTCACCACCGACCGCCTGTCGGCCTTCGACGTAGTGATGCCCACCCCCATCCCCGGCAAGGGCGAGGTGCTGACGAAGGTGTCGGCCTTCTGGTTCGACAAATTGAAAAGCATCGTGCCGAGCCAGGCGCTCGACATCGCGCCGGAATCGGTGGTCGCCGAAAACGAACGCGACCAGGTGGCCGGCCGCGCCATCGTGGTGAGAAAACTGAAGGCGCTGCCGGTCGAGGCGATCGTGCGCGGCTATCTGGTCGGCTCGGGCTGGAAGGAATACCAGGCCAGCCAGTCGGTGTGCGGCATCCGTCTGCCCGCCAGCTTGAAGCAGGCCGACCGCCTGCCGGAACCGATCTTCACGCCGTCGACCAAGGCGGCGGTCGGCGCGCACGACGAGAACATCGATTTCGAGCAGATGGCCGCGCTGATCGGCCGGGATCTCGCGCAGCAGGTGCGCGACGTCAGCCTTGCCCTGTATAAGGCTGCGGCGGAGTATGCGCTCACGCGCGGCATCATCATCGCCGACACCAAGTTCGAATTCGGCCTCGACGAAGCCGGCAAGCTGGTGTGGATCGACGAGGCGCTGACGCCGGATTCGTCGCGTTTCTGGCCGGCCGACCAGTACCGGCCGGGCAGCAACCCGCCCAGCTTCGACAAGCAGTTCGTACGCGACTGGCTGGAAGCCAGCGGCTGGAACAAGCAGGCGCCGGGGCCGGAACTGCCCGCCGAGATCGTCGCCAGGACCCGCGAGAAATACCGCGAGGCGATGACGCGGCTGCTGGGTTAGCTTGGGGCCTGTTCACACCCATTTCGCAGGTGTGAAATGAGTGTGAACAGAAGCCCTATTTCAGGGTGTCGTTCAGGAACGTCGCAACGGTATCGACCATTTTCCCCTCGTGGGCGGTATAGAAATGATCGGCATGAGGAATCACCACCTGCCGTGAATTGCCGGCCGCCAGGCTGTGCTTGCGATTGGCCGCCCCGCCCAGCACCGGCGGCAGATCGTTGTCGCCATACATGTCCAGGATCGGCAGTTTCAGCCCGGCATAGTCATCCTGCTGCAGGCCCAGGCTCGCCCACGCCTTCACCGCGGGATCGGGCGTGCCGACCAGATACGCGTGGCTCATGCGCGATCCCAGGCTGTGGGAGACGATGGCCAGCTGCGTGTAGCCCTTCGCCTTGAGGAAATCGACGGCCTGGGCGATGCGATCGGCCGCCTCCGGGAAGGTGGGCGGATAGTCCTTGCCCTGCGCGTCCGCGGCCAGCACCGGCATCTGGATCGAGAGGGTGGCGAACCCGCGATCGGCCAGTTCGGTGCGCAGCGTGCCGATCATGCCCCAGTCCGGATGGATTCCCATGCCATGGACGACAATGACCGCCTTGCGGCCCTCGACAGGGGTGAAAAGTGCAAGGAACCTGTGGTGTCCGCGCGGTGTCTGAAGGTAGACGGGATCGCCCACCACCACGCCGGGCACGACCTCGTCCGCCCATTTCTTTTCGCGCGCGTAATCGGCCGCCGGTTCCGCGAACGCAACCAAAGAAAACAGGACCACCAGTCCGCCCGCCACACCCATCCACGGGTTTTTCTGCATCTCGTTTCACCCTGAGGTTAAAGTCGATATCCCATTTACCCGATAATTCAGCTAAACCGTAATTTTATCAACCATTAAGGCAAGAAAAGTGACCATCAAGCCATTGCGCATTGTGTCCACGACCGCGTCGCCCAGCCCGCAGCGCGACGCACGTCCCCGCGGAAGCGCACATGTCGTGATCGTCGACGACCGGAGCACCGCGCGCAGCCTGCTGGAAGGTCTGGCCCGCACGCTGGAGCCGGGTGTGATCGTGGAAAGCTATGCGGATCCGCTCGACGCCCTGGCGCAGATGCAAATCTCCACGCCCGATCTCATCATCACCGACTACCGCATGCCGGGCATGAACGGCATCGAGTTCACCCGCCGCATCCGGGCGGAACGCCGTCTGGCCGACATCCCCATCATCATCGTCACCGTGGTCGAAGACCGCCAGATCCGCTATCAGGCCCTGGAAAACGGCGCCACCGATTTCCTCACCCGTCCCATCGATCCTCAGGAATGCCGTGCCCGTTGCATCAATCTGCTGGCCCTGCGGCGCAGCCAGAAAATCGTGTCGGACCGCGCCCTGTGGCTGGAGGACCAGGTCCTGCAGGCCACCCGCGAAGTGCGCACGCGCGAACGCGAAACCCTGATGAAACTGGCCAAAGCGGGCGAATATCGCGACGAGGATACCGGCAACCACATCATCCGCATGTCGAAGTATGCGCGTCTGATCGCCGAAGAGCTCAAGCTCACCGCCATGGAATGCGACGAGATCGAAGCCGCTGCGCCCATGCACGACATCGGCAAGATCGGCATTCCTGACCAGATTCTGCTGAAGCCCGGGCGACACACGCCGGAAGAGCGGGCAATCATGCGCCGCCATCCGCTGATCGGCCACGAGATCCTCGCCGACAGCCCGTCGCGCTACCTGCAGATGGGCGCCGTCATCGCGCTCGGCCACCATGAGAAATTCGACGGCAGCGGTTATCCGCAGGGTCTGGCGGGCGAGGCTATCCCGCTACCGGCACGCATTGTGGCCGTGGCCGACGTGTTCGACGCACTCACCTCCAACCGCCCCTACAAGCGTGCGTGGTCGTTCCAGGACGCGCTGAAGTACGTCCAAACGGAAAGCGGACACCATTTCGATCCCGCCTGCGTGCGGGCATTCGAGCGGCGCATCGATACGGTGGCCGCCATCATGCGCGAGCTCGGCGATACGCATGATTAATGCATGAAAGCCATGCTTTCCATTCCGGCGCCCCGATTCCTGCACTATCTGATCAAACGGATTCGTAGCCGGCCGGACACCGAATTTCAGCAGTCGCTGATCCGGCTGGCGATCGGGATTATTCTAGCCGCGTATTTTTCAAGCGAGATGGTGCCGGCGTCGGAGACCATTCATCAGCTTGTGGTGATAACGCTAGCTCTGCTGTTTGCCTGTGGACTGCTGATCACCGTGGCTACGCTCGTTTTCTTGCAGGCTTCCCCGCTCAGGCGCTATGCCAGCATGCTCCTCGACTTCGGCGTCGTGTCACTTCTGCTGGTTCTAACCGGTGAAACGGCCACGCCACTGTTGGTGGTGTATCTGTGGGTGACGCTGGGCTATGGCTTCCGCTATGGCGTCTCGTATCTAGTCGTGTCGGCGATTCTGGCGCTGATCGGCTTCTCCTGCGTCCTGGTTTTTTCGCCTTACTGGAGCACGCACCCGTTGATCAGTTCGGCCTTCCTGCTGTCGATGATTGCGATTCCCCTGTACACCGTTTCCCTGCTGAAGCAGTTGCACGGCGCGGTCCACCGCGAGAAAAAAGCCAACCTTGCCAAATCGGCCTTCCTCGCCAACATGAGCCACGAACTCCGCACGCCGCTGAACGGCGTCATCGGCGTCGCCGACCTGCTGGCTGAAACGCGGCTCGACAAGGAGCAAAAGGAGTTCGCCCAGATCATCCTCGCATCGGCCAACACCCTGCTCGACCTGATCGACAACGTGCTCGACATTTCACGCATCGAAGCCGGCCGCATTGCCAGGAATGAAGAGAATTTCGACCTGCACCGCCTGGTGAACGGCACGATCGCGATGATGGAAACGCAGGCCCAGGGCAAGGGACTGGTGCTGGCGTCGCACATCGCGCCACAGACGCCGTTCCATTTGCATGGCGATGCGCGCCACCTGCGCCACATCCTCATCAACCTGATCGGCAATGCCATCAAGTTCACCGAGCACGGGCGCGTGGATATCTACGTCCGCCCGATCGGACAAGCCCATCCGCAGCGGCTGCGCTTCGAAGTCGTCGACACCGGCATCGGCATTTCGGAAGCCGCTCAGTCCCGCATTTTCGACAGCTTCACCCAGGGGGATCCGACCATCACGCGCCGCTTCGGCGGCAGCGGTCTGGGCACCACCATTGCCAAACAGCTGGTGGAAGCGCTCGACGGCAAAATCGGATTGCACAGCCGCGAAGGGGAAGGCACGACGTTCTGGTTCGAATTGCCGTTCGCCCTGCAGGCGAGCCAGGCCGGTCCCGCGCCCGAGCAGTTCGACGCGCCGATGCGGGTGGCGATCCTGGCGGGCGGCGAGCTCTCGGCCCGCATCCAGACCGCGATCCGCAACTGGGGGGGCGATACCGTGGTGGTCGACAACACCACCCGGCTTGCCGCCGAGTTGTCAGCCTATCTGTCGGGCGGCGCGCCGCTGGGCGCGGTTGTCGTGGAACGCAGCGCGCTGCCCGGCGATCCGGTCGCCTTCCTGCACCTGCTGCGCGACGACCCCAGCCTGGCGGCCCTCCCGGTCATCCTGATCGAATCCGACATCGGTGTCGCGCTGTCACGCGATACGCAGATGCTCCGTGAAGGCTACGCCACGGTGCTCCGCACCCCCGTCAACACGACCTTGCTGTTCAACGCCATCCATGCTGTCACCAGCCACGACACGCCATCCAACGTAGTCTCGCTGGCCAACCACCTGCAGGCACAGGCAGGACACACGCCGGGGCTGAACATCCTGGTGGCGGAAGACAATCCGGTCAACCAGCGTGTGATCCGCGGCCTGCTGGAATATGCCGGACACACGACCTGCCTGGCGCATGACGGCGAAGAAGCGCTGGCCATGCTCGAATCCGACGAACAGACGTTCGACCTGGCCATCATCGACATGCACATGCCGCAACTGTCCGGCCCCGAGGTGGTGCAATGCTGGCGTTTCATGGAAAGCGGTCATTTGCCCATCATCATGCTGACCGCCGATGCGCGGAGCGAAGCCCAGGTGGCCTGCGAAGAAGCGGGCGCGGACACCTTCCTCACCAAACCGATCAACAGCCGGGAACTGGTCGACGTCATTGCGCGCCTGACCGAACAGCAGGCGCGGCCAATCCCCGACGCCGCATCCAGCTCACAGCCGCCGGACAAACTGGATGAGTCGGTCCTGGATAACCTGACCCAACTGGGCGGACACGCCTTCGTGCACGATCTGCTGGCCAGTTTCGAAGAAGACAGCGGGCGCGCTTTGCGCGACATCGAGCGGGCGTTGGCCACTCAGGATTATGGCCAGTGGCACGATCAGCTTCACATGCTCAAGGGCGGCGCAAGCGATGTGGGGGCGCATCAACTGGCCCGCGTGTGCGCCGATGCGGAGCGGATCAAACCGTTTGAAATCAGTTCCACGCTGGCGCACGACCATCTCGCGATCGTCAGGTCTGCGCTCGGCGAAGCGCAGACCTTGCTGTCGATGTATCTGGAGCGCAAGTCAAGCGCGGCGCAGCGCTGAATCCTCAGGTTGGACGGCGGCGCCGGCCTTGCTGTTCTGGCGCGCCACCAGGCGTTCGACCATGCGCAAATCCTTGGCTTCCAGCCGCAGCGCGGCGTCGACCCAGATTTCGGTGATCCGCATCAGTTCCTCGTGAACGATGGGCTGGCAGATTTCACGCGCCGCCCGCAAGGCAAGCGTGCCGTTACGCTGCCGCGTTTCCTTGCGCACGAATTCATACACCGCCATCTCGCCTTCGCCTTTTTCGGCGAGCACATCAACCACGCCCATGGCGTGCATTTCCTCGGCGCTGTAAAGCTTGCCGCTGAGGATGATTTTCTCGGCCTCGCTGTGGCCGATTTTTCTTCCGAGAAAAGTCATCGCCCCCATGCCCGGGAACAGATTGAACAGGATTTCCGGAAAACCCATTTTGGCTCCGCGTTCTGCAATCAGCGTATTGCACGATAGCGCGCATTCGAGTCCGCCACCCAGCGCGTCGCCCTGCACCAGGCTGATGGTTTTGACTTGCGGGCGGCTCAGATGCATCGCGTTCATGTAGATCACTTCGATGCAGTTCTGCGCGTAACGCAGCAGATTGTCGTAGTCGCGGTCGAGGATCAGTTTGTGGAAGAAGTTGAGGTCGCCGCCGAGGTTGTAGACATCGGCATGCGCCGACGCCAGCACGACATATCGCGTATCGGCACTGTCCGGATTATGGATGCGGTTGGCGATGCTCCCCCACCAGGCGATCAGCTCGGTTAGCAGCGTGCTGGTAAAACACGGGCGCGGCTCCGAATGCATATAGCCCCAGGCGATCTGGTTGAGATCGTCGTAGTACGTCGTGAGCTGAGTGTAATTGTTTTGCTGCGGTTGCAGCGTGGTGCGTACAGCTTGCAGGTTCGCCATGAGCTTCTCCACGTATCGGTTAGTCAACCTTGCCGAATTATTCGGCATGGGTAGAAAGACTAACGCGGGCGGTGCGGCCACTCAAGCATGAAATCGTTACACGGGGCGCATCCCAACATCTTGTGGAATTAAATACCCAGGAATGCGAAATCGTGGTTCGCGCTTCCTAGAACGTCCACGCCATGCGCAGCGCCAGCGTAAACAGAAGCAGCGCAAAAACCCGCTTCAACGGCCTGACCGGCAGGCGGTGCGCGGTGCGCGCGCCCAGCGGTGCGGTCAGCACGCTCCCCACGACGATGCCGGCAAGCGCCGGCAGGTAGACGAAGCCCAGACTGCCCGGGGGCAGGCCGGCCGCATGCCAGCCACCCACCGCATAGCCCGCCGCGCCGGCGAGCGCGATCGGAAAGCCGATGGCGGACGAGGTGGCGATCGCCCGGTGCAGCGGGACGTTGTGCCACAGCATGAACGGCACCGACAGGGTGCCGCCGCCGATGCCGACCCAGCTCGACACCGCGCCGATCACGCCGCCCGCCAGTGTTGTCCCGGCGCGCCCCGGCAGAGCACGATGCGGCGCCGGTCTGAAGTCCAGCCACATCTGGGTGGCGGCATAAAAGAGAAAAACGACGAAGAACACCTTCAGTACCGCTGCCGACATCTGCGCCGCCAGCACGGCGCCCGCCAGCGTGCCGAACACGATGCCGGGGGCGATGCGCCGCACCAGCGGCCATTCCACGGCGCCGTGGCGATGGTGGGCACGCACGCTGGAAAGCGAGGTGAACAGGATGGAGGCCAGCGAGGTACCGAGCGCCAGCTGCGGTTCCATCCCGGCCGCCAGGCCGTGCGCGTGCAGCAGCATGATCAGCACCGGCACGATGATGAGGCCGCCGCCGACGCCAAGCAGGCCGGCGAGAAAACCGACCGCCAGCCCGAGTCCGCCGTAGGCGGCGAACAGCGCCGGATCGAACATCACAGATGCTTGACGATGAAGGCGTACTCGGCCGGATCGACCGGGGTGATCGACAGGCGGTTGCCCTTCTGCAGGATGCGCATGTTGGCAAGCTCGGGGTAGCCGCGGATTTCGGACAAGGGCATCAGCCGCGTCTTCTTCACCAGCCTGACGTCGACGTTGAACCAGCGCGGCGTTTCCGGTGTGGCCTTGGGGTCGAAGTACTTGTTCTTCGGATCGAACTGGGTGGCGTCGGGATACGCCGCCACGCTGACTTCGGCCAGCCCGGCGATGCCCGGCTCGGCGCACGACGAATGGTAGAACAGCACCTTGTCGCCCGGCTTCATCTGGTCGCGCATGAAATTACGCGCCTGGTAGTTGCGCACGCCATACCAGGCGACGCTTTGCCTGGGCATGGCGGCAAGGTCATCGATGCTGACGTCGCTCGGTTCGGATTTCATCAGCCAGTAACGCATATCAAAATTCCCTTTTCTTCCTGTAATGGCCTTTGCCACGCCATTTTATTCCGCTGCACCCGCACGGCGGCGACCCGCTTACCGGCTGCGGGGTGCTGATGTGGGGTTTGACGAAGGCCAGCGGACTGGCTCAAAGAAACGCGGATTGAATGCCTGAAAAAACAGCCGCACTACTTTCTTCAACGAACGTTCCAAGGGCTTGTATAGGTGGCGCTTCATCCATTGCCCCACCACGCCGCCAGGGACGTTCCCCGTGCTGCGTCCGGCCCCTTCCCATTGCGCCAGGTAATCGCTCTGCTGTGGCGGCTTCGCGAAAATCGGCCGTTCGGCTATCCGCCGTGCCAGGACAAGCAGGTAGGTCGGCGTGCTGTTGCACAGGGTCACGCGCCGTCCGATGACACGGGGATCCTTGGCCGCAAACCAGCGTGCGTTTCGGCGGTTTTCAAAGGCAATGACACGCACGATTTCGAAACCGTTCTCTTCCGAAAGGGCGCTGAAGAAGAGTTCCGGGCTGAACTGATAAAACCCATGCCCGAGAAAATTGTTCGCCGGCGTGATACTGATGAAATGGCCGCCGACCGCGGTCATCTCCATACAATTCCTCAGCGCAATCGGCAGATTGAAGATGTGCTCGAGCGACCCGCCGTCGATGACGACCGAATACCGGTTCTTGACGCTGTCCGGGATGGGCTGGTTCATGTCATGCACATGAGTGGCGCCCTCATGGCCGGAGTAGTCCGTCGAATCCACTGCTTCGGAGCCGATGAAGCGCAGGTATTCGTCGGCATAGGGGCCGCTGGCTGAAAAAATGCGCTCGACGTCTCCTGGGCGTGTCGGTACGTGACACGCCTTGAGCAGTCGGGACATTTCACGACGGGAGAGGTGAAGCTCCTGCCGCCCGATCATCATCGATTTGGTGAAATCCACGCCCGACTCTTTGGCGTAGAGAAGAAATTTCGAACCGTTAAGGTCTAGTCCCATGATGTTTTGGTTTTAAGTTCGCGATATGCAACGTAGCGATATTCGGCGGGGGACGCGCGTTGCCGCCGGGCATGCCATGGCTGCCGGCGTACATGCCGGGGCACCACTGAATCCAATACGAAGCGGCGCAATCACACGCGCTTGATCAGGGTACCGACGCCTTCCGGCGTCAGCACCTCCAGCAGCAGTGCGTGCTCGACGCGGCCGTCGATGATGTGCGCGGTCTTGACGCCGCTGTTCACGGCGTCGACGGCGTAGCCGACCTTGGGGATCATGCCGCCGGAGATGGTGCCGTCGGCGATCAGCTCGTCGACCTCGCGCGGGGTGAGTCCGGTCAGCAACTGCATCTGCTTGTCGAGCACGCCCGGCGTGTTGGTCATGAAGATGACCTTTTCCGCCTGCAGCACGCCGGCGATCTTGCCCGCCGCGACGTCGGCGTTGATGTTGTAGGCGTTGCCTTCGGAGTCGGTGCCGAGCGGCGCCACCACCGGGATGAAATCGCGCGCGTCGAGCACCTGGATGATTTCCGGGTCGATGCTGGTGATCTCGCCGACCTGGCCGATGTCGAGCAGCTCGTCGGCCTTTTCCTTGCTCGGCACCAGCATCTTCTTGGCGTGGATGAAGTTGCCGTCCTTTCCGGTCAGCCCCACCGCTCGGCCGCCGTGCTTGTTGATCAGGGTGACGATGTCCTGGTTGACCAGGCCGCCGAGCACCATTTCCACCACGTCGAGCGTTTCCTCGTCGGTCACCCGCATGCCCTGGATGAACTCGCTCTGCTTGCCGATGCGCTGCAAGAGGCCGGCGATCTGCGGGCCGCCGCCGTGCACCACCACCGGGTTCATGCCCACCAGCTTCAGCAGCACCACGTCCTTGGCGAAGGCCTCCATCAGGTGCCGCTCGGTCATGGCATTGCCGCCGTACTTGATGACGATGGTCTTGTCGTAGAAACGCTGGATGTAGGGCAGCGCCTCGGACAGGATGTTGGCCTTCTCGGCGGCGGTGTGGGGCGTGGTCATGGCGGCTCCGGAAACGATTGCGCGGATTTTACGCCAATAAAAAAGGCGGCGCGCGGCCGCCTTTCAACCCGCAAGGGCCGGGTTACTGCACGGCCAGCCGCCTGGAAGCGGCCGCCGCTTTTTTCGGCAGCACCAGTTCCAGCACGCCGTCCTCGTAGCGGGCAGAGGCGTTCGCCTCGTCGACTTCATTCTCCAGCGAGAAGCTGCGGCCGGCACGGCCGACATGGCGCTCGCGGCGCAGCACCCTTTCGCCTTCCTTCTGCTCGGTGTTCTTCCTGACCTCGGCGCTGATCGACACCGTGTTGCCGTCGATCGTCACGTGAATGTCATCCTTCTTCACGCCCGGAATATCGGCGTGGACCGTATAGCGCGTCTCGTCCTCTTTCACGTCCATGCGGATCCGCGGCAACGCCTTGTCCAGCCGAACCGGGCGGAAAAAGCCGCGGAACAGGTTGTCGAACGAGTCGGTCATTTCGAACGGATCATAGCGGGTGATATGGGCCATCATGTCCTCCATCAGGTTGACAGACAATGCGGATGCACCCGATCTGGGGTGGCCTGCAGCCATTTCAAGAGCCGGAGTTGTCGCTTTGGACGGCTGCCTCTAAAGTGGCGGCACCCGGGATCATGCCGGACGAGGATCATCGATGGACACACTCGACGCGCACACCTGGCTGGCCGACCACGGGGATTATCTGTTCCGGGTGGCGCGCCGCCAGCTGCATTCGGACGAACTGGCCGAGGATGCCGTGCAGGAAACGCTGCTGGCCGCCCTCTCCGCCCAGGCACGCTACACGGGTGACGCCAGCCCGCGCACCTGGCTCACCGGCATCCTCAAGCACAAGATCGTCGACCTGATCCGTCGCAGCCTGCGCGAGGTCGAGATTCCATGCGACGCGGACGGCGAGGAGGCTGTCGACCTTCTCTTCAAGCAGGACGGCCATTGGGCCGGGCCGCTGCGCCCCTGGGGCAACCCGCATGCCGAGGCTGAGCTGGGCCAGCTGCGGCGCGTTCTGGACGAATGCGCCGACCGGCTGAAGCCGGTCATGGCGCAGGTGTTCAGCCTGCGTGAGGTGGCCGGCATGGAGACCGACGAAATCTGTAAGGAACTGGGGATCACGCCGACCAACTGCTGGGTGCTGCTGCATCGGGCACGACTGTTCATGCGGCAATGTCTGGAACTGAACGGCTTTTCAAAGGCAGGTGCGGCATGAAGTGGATCCCGACGTGCAAGGAAACCTCCGTGCTTGCCTCGCGCGCCATGGATGAACGGCTGCGGTTCGCCGACCGCATGGCGCTGCGGCTTCACCTGGCCATCTGCGAGAACTGCGCCCGTTTCAACGAGCAGTTGCAGGCAATGCGCCGCCTGTTTCACGAGGACGCCGCGCCAGGCGATGATGCCCCGGGACTCGCGCCCGGCGCCCGCCAGCGCATCGCGACCGAATTGCAGAATCAGCGCGATACCTGAGCGCGTTTTGCCGCACCCCGGTGGTCGCGCTGCCACCGCCAGGTGACGCTCAGTGCGCGTGGTGCTGCATGCCACCGCCGCCCATGGCGCGGGCCTCCGCCTTCACCTCGACGGTCTGCCGCTTGCCGCCCGATTCCACCGTCAGCGTGAGCGGGATGACGTCGCCCGCCGCGATCGGCTTTTTCAGGTTCATCAGCATGAGGTGAAAGCCGCCGGGCTGGAGCGAAACGGTCTTGCCTTTCGGCAGGTCGATCGTCTTCACCTCGCGCATGCGCATCACGCCGCCGTCCATGCTCATCTCGTGCACCTCCACCCGCGGCACGACGGAGCTGGAGACGCCGACCAGGCGCGCGTCGGCGTCGGCCTGGATCCGCATGTAGGCCCCGCTGACGGGCTGGCCCGGCATGGTGGCGCGCGCCCAGGCGTCGGTCACGCTGATGTTGGCGGCCCAGGCGGCGTGTGCGGCCAGGCTGGCGGCGACTGCGATCATCCATCCATAACGCTTCATGTTCATTTCCTCATTTGTTCAAAAACGTGTCGTCAGACCCAGGGTCGCCGCCCAGTCGGCGGTCAGCTGTGTGCCGTTCACATTCTGATAGAGCGGCAGCTGAACCAGCCCATAGATCTGCGTGTCGCCGCCGAGCGGCACCGCCACGCCGGGCGAAAAATAGACATATTTCCCGCCGCTGTCGGCCGGCTCGGCATTGAGGCCGCTGTCGCGGCCGCGCCAGAGTACATTGATTTGCGCGAGCGCGTTCACCGCCCCCAGCGGGTGGGTCACCCCCGCATCCAGGCCGACACGGTTGCCCGGCTGGTAGTCCTGCCGCTCGCTGACCGCATGCTGCCAGTTCAACTGGGTATGCCAGCTCGTCAGCGCGAGACGGCCGGAGACGAATCCGCCGACGATCAGGTCGGTGGAGCCGGACCCCGGCTGCAGGGACCGCTCGGCCAGCTCGCCCGCGGCATTGCGCACATCGGTCGAGCCCGTGGGCAGCTTGACGCCGCCAATCAGGCCATAGGCCCGGTCGTGCGGGGACTGCGCCTCATCCAGCCGCAGATGCGCCAGCACGCGGACATCGCCCAGCCGGGTGAAGTCCCAGCTTTCCGGTTCAGGCCCGCCGATGTCGTTGAAGACATGCGCATGGTCGCGCGACACCAGCGGCACCTGAAGCGCCAGGTTCAGGGAGGGGCTGAAGGCATGGCTCAGGCTGGCGACAAGGTTCCGGTTGAGTGTCCTGATCTCGTCATGCTCGCCCACCGTGCCCGAGGGCGCGGCCTTGCCGGTGCCGGCGCGCAATTGATCCTGATGAATATATTCCATGCGCAGATCGAGGCGCGTGGCGGCGTCCTGCCACGGCGCCTGCGAGTCCCAGTCGGTGTTGATCGAGCAGAACGCAGAGCCGCAGCTGGCCGCGGCAGCCATCGGCAGCAGCAGCAGGGGCAGGGCGAGTCCGGTTTGTCGGGCGAGTCGCATCGGTATTTTCCTTGTCGTGTCGGCGCCCGGAACGATAACAAATTGCACATGCCGTGCAGTGCGGCATATTGCCGCAGGCCGCGCCCGGCAACGCCCCCACCGTGTGGCGCGGCCGGCCCGCGCGATCCGCATTTGCGACAATTTGCCACATTCTCGGGCGCGACCGACACCCCTAGACTCGCGAAAGTTTCAGCGATTCCGAGAAAAACATGCTGTTGTCCAGAAAGCCGCTTTCCCTTGCCGTTTCCCTCGCCTTGTCGCCGCTATGGAACGCCGCCGCCGCACAAGACAGTCCGTCGCCGGTGTTCCCGGATACACCCCTCCTGACCGTGGTGGTCGTGGGGTCGAGCCCCGCGGACGTCGACCCCGGCAGCGTGACGCTCGACGCCGCCGACCTGCTGCCCATGCGCGCGGCCACCAGCGACACCGCCACCCTGCTCAGGGACGTGCCGGGTGTCAGCGTCTACAGCGCCGGCGGCGTTTCCAGCCTGCCGGCGATTCACGGCCTGGCCGATGACCGCCTGCGCATCAAGATCGACGGCATGGACCTGATCGCGGCCTGTCCGAATCACATGAATCCGGCGCTTTCCAGCATCAATCCCACCCGGGCCGACAGCATCAAGGTCTACGCCGGCATCACCCCTGTCAGCATCGGCGGCGACAGCATCGGCGGCACCCTCATCGTGGAATCGGCCGAACCGCAGTTCGCCCGAGCCGGCGAGGGCGTCCTGACCCAGGGCAAGGTCGGCGCCTTCTACCGCAGCAACGGCAATGCGATGGGCGCCAATCTTTCCGCGACGGTGACCGGTGAAAATCTGAGCCTGACCTATACCGGCTCGACGGCGCAGTCGGACAACTACAAGGCGGGCGACAGCTTCAAGACGACGACCGCGACAGGCCGCATCGGGCATACGCTGCCGCTCGACGAAGTCGGCTCCACCGCCTACAAGGCGATCAACCAGGCGCTCGACATCGCGCTGCGCAACGAGAACCACCTGTTTGACCTGAAGCTGGGGCACCAGCACATCCCGTACGAGAACTTCCCGAACCAGCGCATGGACATGACCGACAACACGAGCGATCAGGTCAACCTTGGCTACACCGGACGGTATCAGTGGGGCATACTGAAGGCGCGGGTCTACCACGACAAGACCGAGCACGAAATGGACTTCGGGGACGACAAGCGATTCTGGTACGGGAGCGCCTCCAATGTGCCTGTGCCGGGCACCCCATGTTCGCCCATTTCGAGCACGTGCGCCGCGGGCATGCCAATGTACACCGAAGGAAAAACCACCGGCGTGTCAGCCAATGCCGAGGTCCCGCTGTCCAGGCGCGATACGCTGCGGGCAGGCGCCGGATATCAGGCCTATCGCCTGGACGACTGGTGGGCGCCTTCCGGCGCCGGCATGTGGCCCGGCACCTTCTGGAACATCAACCATGGCCAGCGCGACCGCTACGCCCTGTTCGGCGAGTGGGAATCGAAAATCAGTCCGCAATGGACGAGCCTGCTGGGCCTGCGCCATGAGACGGTCAAAATGGATACCGGCGATGTGCGCGGCTACAACACGTCAAGCGGCCCCACCCTCGCCGACGCCGCCACCTTCAATGCCCAGGACCACAGCCAGACCGACCACAACTGGGACCTGACCGCGCTGGCGCGCTATGCCCCGGATGCCACGCAAACCTATGAGGTTGGCATGGCGCAAAAGACCCGTTCGCCCAATCTGTATGAGCGCTACACCTGGTCCACCTGGGCCATGGCGGCGGTCATGAACAACTTCGTCGGCGACGGCAATGGCTATGTCGGCGACCTCAACCTCAAGCCGGAAGTGGCGCATACGCTGAGCCTTGCTGCCGACTGGCACGATGCCGGCAAGAAGGCCTGGGCCGTGCGCATCGCGCCGTACTACACGCATGTCAGGGACTACATCGACGCCAGATGCCTTGCGGCCAGCTGCCCCGACGGGCAATTCAACGTGCTCAGGTACGTCAACCAGTCGGCCCGCCTGTATGGCGTCGATATCTCCGGCCATGTCCTGGCATCCAGCACGCCCGCTTATGGCGACTTCACCGTGAGCGGCATCGTGAATGTCACCCGGGGCGAAAACCGGGATACGGGCGACAACCTGTACAACATCATGCCCCTGAACGCGAAACTGGCGCTGACGCAAAAACGGGGGCGCCTGACCAATACGCTGGAAGCGCAATTCGTCGCGGCGAAGAACGACGTCTCGGATGTCAGGAACGAGATCAAGACGGCCGGTTACAGCCTGTTCAACCTGCGCAGCAGTTACCAGTGGAAGCAGGTCCGCCTGGACGTCGGCATCGACAACCTGTTCGACAAGGGCTATGCACTGCCGCTGGGTGGCGCCTATCTCGGCCAGGGCATGACGATGTCGATCAACGGGATCCCCTGGGGCATCGCCGTCCCCGGCCCCGGCCGCTCGATCTATGCCGGCCTGAGCTATCGGTTCTAGTACGACAACCCATGAGTTTGCGTACATGCCGAGACGCGCATCCGCGCGCCGGGTGCGCGAAGCGAACCGCAGCCATGGCCGTTCCATGGCGAGGATGCGCGACAAAGCAATCGGCGATGCGGGGCGCGTTGAACATAGCGAAACTTATGGGTTGTCGTACTAGGCATTGCGGCGGCAACCACGCCCCCGAAGCCAAGCCCCGTGTGCAATGCACGGGGCTTTTTTCATTCCGCCGGATCTGGCAGCGGCGGCCAAAAAAATCCCGCCGGGCAGGCGGGAGGGAATGAGGGCGATGCGCGGTAAGGCGCACTCGCACTTTAAGCGGGACACGCAGTGCGCACAATTGGACAAATTGTCGCAGCCCGCAGCACGCGGCGACACGGGCATTACAATGCCGCCATGTCGTCTGCGGCCGATTCCACCCTGCTCTCCACCCTGCCCGCGCGTGCCCTGCTGGGACGACTGCTGGCGGTGCGGGCATCGCTGATCGCCGGCTGGGCAGCGGGTATCGCCTGGCTGCACTGGGGCCTCCACATCCCGATGCCGCTGCTGCCGATGGGCGCGGTGCTGCTGCTCATGGCCCTGTTCTCGCTGGCCACCGCCTGGCGGCTGCGGCTGGACATGCCCGCCACGCAGATGGAATTCCTGGCGCACCTGCTGGCCGACCTCACCGCGTTTGCGGTGCTGGTGTTCTTCAGCGGCGGCGTGACCAACCCCTTCGTCTCGCTGATGCTGATGCCGGTCGTCATCGCCGCGATCAGCCTGCGCCCGCGCTGGGTCTGGCTGCTGGCGGCCGTGGCCGGGGCCTACTATGGTCTGCTGCTGCTCTATTACCGGCCGCTGGCGGTGGCCGATCCGGTCGCCGCCTACGGCATGCACCTGGCCGGCATGTGGTTCAACTTCCTCATCAGCGCCGGGCTGATCGCCTTCTTCGTCACCCGCATGCACGCCGCCCTGCGCGCACGCGACCAGGAGCTGTCCGCGCTGCGCGAAAGGCAGCTGCGCGACGAACGCATCGTCGCGCTCGGCACCCAGGCCGCGCTGGCGGCGCACGAACTCGCCACCCCGCTCGCCACCATCCAGACCACCGCGCACGAACTTGCCCGCGAATTCGCCAACGATCCCGACATCGGCGCCGACTGCCGCCTGCTCGAAAAGCAGGCGCAGGCCTGCAAGCAGATCCTGACCCGGCTTGCCGTCCGCGCACGGGACACCGCGCCCGCCACCCAGCCGCTCGACGCCTGGCTGAATTCGCTGATCGAGCGCTGGCAGGTGCTGCGCCCCGACGCCCGCATCGAACTCAGGCCCGTGCACGACCGCCGCGACTTCACCCCGCCCGACGGGCTGGAGCAGGCGATCCTGAATGTGCTGAACAATGCGGCCGACGTCTCCCCCCGCGCCGTCGAGTTCGAGGCCGCAACCGGCCATGAAGCGCTGACGATCGACATCGCGGATCGCGGCCCCGGCTTTTCGCCTGAACAGAAGGCGCAGGCGGGGCGCGTGCTGTTCAGCGGCAAGCCGGGGAGCGGCTGGGGCATGGGGCTCGCGCTCACCCACGCCACGCTGGAGCGGCTGGGCGGCACCCTGACCCTGGCCGAACGCGACGGCGGCGGCACCCGCGTGCGCATCACCCTGCCCTGGACACACCCTGTATGAATATGAAACTGCTGATCGTCGAGGACGACGTCGACTTTGCCGCCGCCCTGGCGCGCGCCATGGGCAAGCGCGGTGTCGAGGTTGCCGTGGCGCGCGACGCGGCCGAAGCCCGGACCGTGGCGGGAGCCTTTGTCCCCAGCCACGCGGTCGTCGATCTGAAGCTGCCCGGCGAATCCGGGCTCACCGTCGTCGCCGCGCTCGCCGCGCGTACGCCTGCCCCCGCCATTGTCGTGCTCACCGGTTACGCCAGCATCGCCACCGCGGTCGAGGCCGTGCGCCTCGGCGCACGGCATTACCTGGCCAAGCCGGCGGACGCCGACGAGATCCTCGCCGCACTGCTGCGCGACCAGCCCGATGCCGCGCTGGAGGTCAGCCCCGAACCGCTATCGGTCGCGCGGCTGGAATGGGAACACATCCAGAAAGTGCTGAACGAGCACGGCGGCAACATCTCGGCCACCGCGCGCGCCCTGAAAATGCACCGCCGCACACTGCAAAGAAAGCTCGACAAGCGCCCGCCGAAGGCGGGTTAGCGCCTAGTGCGCCGTGCCCCAGTCGATCCAGCCCATGTAGGCCGTCAGCAGCACCAGCAGGCCGAACACGATGCGGTACCACGCGAACACGGTGAAGTCGTGGCGGCTGATGAAGCGGATCAGGCCGCGCACCGCCAGCAGCGCGCTGATGAACGAAGCCGCGCTGCCCACCGCGAACATGCCGATATCGTTCGCGCTGAAGAGCTGCCAGTTCTTGTAGACGTCGTACAGCGTGGCGGCGAACATGGTCGGAATCGCCAGGAAGAACGAGAACTCCGCCGCCGTCTTGCGCGACAGCCCGAAGAACAGCCCGCCGATGATGGTCGCGCCCGAACGCGAGGTGCCCGGGATCATCGCCAGCGCCTGCGCGAAGCCCACTTTCAGCGCATCGCGCCAGCTCATGTCGTCCACCGTTTCCGCACGGATGACGTGCTTGCGGCGCTCCGCCCACAAAATGAGCACGCCGCCGATGATCAGCGCGGAAGCGACAACGATCGGATTGAACAGGTAATGCTTGATCTGCTTGATGAACAGGAAGCCCAGGATCGCCGCGGGCAGGAAGGCCACGATCAGGTTGGCCGCCAGCCGCCGCGAGGCCGGCTCCGTCGTCACACTGGCCAGCGCATGCCCGAGGCGCGCCCGGTATTCCCACACCACCGCCAGGATCGCGGCGAACTGGATCGCGATTTCGAATACCTTGCCCTTGTCGTCGTTGAAGTTGAGCAGCTGCCCGACCAGGATCAGATGCCCGGTGCTCGACACCGGCAGGAATTCGGTCAGCCCCTCGACGATGCCGAGGATGAGGGCGTGCAGCAGGATGGTGGGATCGGTCATGGCAAGGGTCTGGGCATAAAAAAAGGCGCGTCGGCTGACGCGCCTGCGGATTATACGCGGGGCGGATTACGTCTCGCGGGCACAGTTTCACTGGCTTGGCGCAGCGGTACCCAAGCCATGCCAAGTGTGACGCGGCGGGATGTGGCCCAAAAATTGCCCTCTTGACTGGGACGCATAGCGGACATATTGTCCGCGAAAATTCCCAGAGCAACCGATCATGACTGCGCGCATACTCACGACCGGCCCCGATGCCGATCTGGCCCTTCAATACCTGACCGAAGCACTCAAGCACCGCAATCAAACAGAAATTGCCCGCCATCTCGGACGGGACGCGCGCACCGTACGCCGCTGGATCGCGGAGCAGTCGGTACCCGCCCAGTATGTTTTCGGCCTGCAGCAATTGCTCCGTTTCGACGACCCGGCACCCGTCGAAAGCCGGTTCCGCTTCATCGACCTTTTCGCCGGTATCGGCGGCATCCGTGCCGCCTTCGAGGAAATCGGCGGGCAGTGCGTCTTTACCAGCGAATGGGACAGCTACGCCCAGAAAACCTACGCCGAAAACTATCAGGATGGTCACCCCATCCACGGCGACATCATGCAAATCGACGCGGGTGAAATGCCCGATCATGAAGTGCTGCTGGCCGGATTTCCCTGCCAGCCGTTCTCCATCGCGGGCGTATCCAAGAAAAACGCGCTCGGTCGCGCCCATGGTTTCGCCTGCGAAACGCAGGGCACACTGTTCTTCGACATCTGCCGCATCATCGAAACCAAAAAACCGCGCGCCTTCCTGCTGGAAAACGTCAAGAACCTCATGTCCCATGACAAGGGACGCACGTGGGACGTGATCAAGCGCTCGCTCATCGACCTCGGCTACGACATCGCTCCGCGCGTGGTCGACGGCGCGCATTTCGTGCCCCAGCACCGGGAACGCATCCTCATCGTCGGGTTCCGCCACGATCTCGGGATCGCCTTCGACTGGGACGCCCTGCCAATGCCGCCAAAAGGCGAGCGCACGCTCAAGGACATCCTGCACCGCACCGACGGCAGCGAACCCGCACTCGCATGGGACGGCGATCGTTTCTTCGATCACGCCCATCGCAAGGTGCAGGACAAATACACGCTCACGCCCAAGCTGTGGAAATACCTGCAGGACTATGCCGAGAAACACCGCGCCAAGGGCAATGGCTTTGGCTATGGCCTCGTGTTCCCCGACAGCGTCACCCGCACCCTCTCCGCCCGCTACTACAAGGACGGCTCGGAGATTCTGGTCTATCAGGGCGAGGGAAAGAACCCACGCCGCCTGACCCCGCGGGAGTGTGCCCGGCTGATGGGTTTTCCGGATACATTCAGGATTCCGGTGTCGGATACGCGGGCCTACAAACAGTTCTCGCAAGCTGCAGTCGTGCCGATGATCTCAGCAACGGCTAGACTCATGGCCTCTTATCAATTTGCCACGAAGGAAGCGCCTAAAGCGCGTGTCATTGTTCCGGAGGAAATAATGAGTAGTGGACGCTGGACAAAAGAACAACTCAAGCTGGCTTTTCACCTGTACTGCGAATTGCCATTTGGCAGACTGCATAGTCGCAACCCTGAAATTATCGAGTTAGCGGCGCTCATTGGGCGCACGCCATCGGCAGTGGCGATGAAACTGGTGAATTTTGCCAGCCTTGATCCCGCGATCCGGGATAGTGGGCGCAGCGGTCTGGGTAACGCTTCGACACTTGATCGAGAGGTTTGGGACGAATTCCACGCCGACTGGGAAGGCTTGGCGTTGGAATGTGCGCTTCTGCGTGATCAGTTACGAAGCAATAGCGGGATGCCTGTTCCAGAGGCCGTTGAAGACGAGGAAAGTAGTCTCGCGGATTTCAGCGGCGAGACACGAATCATCATGACGCAACAGCGCATCAAACAACACTTCTTTCGGCGTGCTGTGTTGAGTAGCTATCGCGGGCGTTGCTGCATGTCTGGTTTGGGCGAATCTCGGCTATTGATCGCCAGCCATATCGTGCCATGGAGCCGAGATAAAGCGAATCGGTTGAATCCGAGCAATGGGCTATGTTTATCGGCAATTCATGATCGTGCTTTCGACAAGGGACTTATCACGCTGACAAACGATTTTCGTGTGATCGTTTCCGAAGAACTGAAGCGGCGGAACGAACCATTCCTCAATCAGGTGCTTCTCCCCTTGTCCGGAAAAGAGATCGAGTTACCTGAGCGATTCGCACCTGATGTCGAATTCATCACCTGTCATAGAGACACAGTATTTGTCGACAGCCTTGGCGTTTGAATATGAATACGGTTGATTACTCCGTATTCACATATCTCTATCGTGATGCCGGAAACTATAAGGCATGGGGCGAACTCTTGCTGGCCGGCCGACTGACCGAGGACGAAGCTTTCCTGATGCGTCAGAAGTTCGAAAGCGGTGAGAACTTTATCGCCGAACAGCTAGGCATTCCAACGTTATACGAGGCTTTGTGGGCGTCTTGTAATTGCAATGGCCCCTCCGAGAGCGACCACGTTTGGCATGAGTTCCAAGAAATCAGACCAGCAACCATTGAAGACTTGCGTAATCTGAACGTGTGGGGTGACGCCAAAAAGCTGGTAGAGCGTATTAAGGGAGTTGTTTCGTGGAATGAGAAGTTATCGAGCAACCGGCCAAGGGGATAAGCCGATAGTGCGCGAGGAAAAAATCAACGACCGTTGCTCCGTATTAGGCGAGCCGCACATTTCCGAGATTGCCGGCGTTCGATGTCGTTTAAGGACCATGCTCAAACAATGGGGGTTTGGTCAGCAGCTTACCCCGGTCGGCCTGATCGTTCGCAGCATAGGTGCCGGCCATTTTGCACATCAAACCTTCGTTGCGTTTCCACTTGCTGTCGCGCCGGGCAGCGATCTGGATCCAGGCCGACAACTGCCAATGCCGCCCTTTGGGCTGCACACGATTTGTGCGACCTTCCGCCAGCTTGGTATCGAAAGCTATTTCTGCGTCCCATCGCTCGCGGCGGATGCAGAAGTGAGGGACATGACATGGAAAGCGAAGGCCCTCGGAATTCCATGGGATGAACCGTACCGCGATTTCCCGGGGGAGCTCGCCGGCTTTGAATGCCGCGAGAGACGTTACAACTTTTTGCGCAATCAAACCGACACATCGATGATTGCCGACGAGTATGTGGCGGAAGAATTTTCCAAGGAGCACCTACGGGTAAGCCTAAGCAATCATTACCTTGCCGAGATTTCCGATCTGGATGGGGTGTTCTGGGGACAGCAATACACCTACCCGCTCGAAATCAAGGAAAAGACCTGTGCCCACGATCCCCGCTTGGGGGAATACTTCGGTCTTGACCTCGGCCCTTTCGTCAAGCTGGCCTACTATGCGGCGAAGCGGGGCAATCTGCACTCCCTGTTTATCGTGCGCGAGATTGCCGATCCCCAATCGCGTGAGCTTGTCGCATGGCGCTACATTACGTTCGACCGACTTGCACAATTTGCATCGTGGATACAGCAGAGCGGTGGGCAGGGCATGAGTGGTGGCAGCAGCGCGGTCGTTCGGATTCCAAAAAGCGAGTTCAGTGTGCTTGACCGGGAGGCCTTATCCCGCCTGTAGATAAAGAATCATTGGGTACAGCTGTTCGACGCAACAGCCAATGAAAAGAAACGGGCCGCAATCGCGGCCCGTTTCTTTCTGCATCGGCGTCCGGAGGTTACACCTTGCGGTAGACCTCGGCCCCCTGCTTCACAAACTCCACCGCCTTCACCTCCATCCCCTTCGCCAGCGCGGCGGCTTCGTCGAGACCTTCCTTCGCCGCATACTCGCGCACGTCCTGGGTGATCTTCATCGAGCAGAAATGCGGGCCGCACATCGAGCAGAAGTGGGCGACCTTGGCCGACTCCTTGGGCAGCGTCTCGTCGTGGAAGGACTTCGCCTTGTCGGGGTCGAGGCCGAGATTGAACTGGTCGTCCCAGCGGAACTCGAAGCGCGCCTTCGACAAGGCGTTATCGCGGATCTGCGCGCCGGGGTGGCCCTTCGCCAGATCCGCCGCATGCGCGGCGAGCTTGTAGGTGATGATGCCTTCCTTGACGTCGTCCTTGTCCGGCAGGCCGAGGTGCTCCTTCGGCGTGACGTAGCACAGCATCGCGGTGCCGTACCAGCCGATCATCGCGGCGCCGATGC
>JAJZRE010000073.1 GCA_021802945.1 Pseudomonadota bacterium | reverse complement strand
TCTTCCCCGGCCGCACCGAAGTGCCCAAGACCCTCATCTTCGCCAAGGACGACAACCACGCCGAAAACATCGTCGAAATCCTGCGCGAGGAATTCGGCAAGGGCAACGAATTCGCCCAGAAGATCACTTACCGCACCACCGGCGACACCCCGCAGAACCTGATCAAGGCCTTCCGCAACAGCTACCACCCCAGGGTCGCCGTCACCGTCGACATGATCGCCACCGGCACCGACATCAAGCCGGTGGAAATCGTCTTCTTCATGCGCGCCGTCAAATCGCGCGGCTTCTTCGAGCAGATGAAAGGCCGCGGCGTGCGCATCATCAATCCCGATGACCTCAAAGCCGTCACCCCCGACGCCACGGCCAAGGACCACTTCGTCATCATCGACGCCGTCGGCGTGTGCGAGCAGGACAAAACCGACGCCCGCCCCATGGAGAAAAAGCCCAGCGTCAGCTTCGAACGCCTGCTGCAAGCCGTCGTCTTCGGCAACACCGAAGACGACGTCATCACCAGCATCGCCGGCCGCCTGGCCAGAATGGAACACCGCATCAGCGCCGAAGACGACGCCAAGATTCGAGTAGCAAGCGGCGGCCTAGGCCTAAAAGACCTAGCCCATCAGCTAGTTCAGTCACTCTCGCCCGACCTCGATTCACTCCCCTCTCCCTCGGGGAGAGGGGCCGGGGGTGAGGGCGCAGCAGTAGCTGCCCGCATCAACGCATCCAAGCCCCTCTGCGACCCCGCCCTGCGCCAACTCATCCTCGACATCAAAGCCAAAAACGAACTCACCATCGACCATGTAAGCCAGGACCAGGTCATCGAAGCCGCCTTCAGCCAGGCCGCCCGCGACCGCGCCAAAGGCCTCGTCCAGTCGTTCGAAAAATTCATCGCCGACCACAAAGACGAAATCACCGCCCTGCAAATCCTCTACGCCAAGCCCTACAAACAGCGCCTCACCTTCGAAGCGGTGAAAGAACTCGCCGACGCCATCGAAAAACCGCCCTACCTGTGGAACGAATCCCAGCTCTGGCAGGCCTACGCCGCGTTGGAAGCGAGCAAGGTCAAAGGCGCCAGCGGCCGCCGCATCCTCACCGACCTGGTCTCGTTGGTGCGCTTCGCCATCCACCAGGACAACGAGTTGATCCCGTTCCCCGAGCGCGTCAACGCCAACTTCAAGGCGTGGCTGGCAGGGCAGGAAAGCGCGGGCAAGCAATTCACCGCAGACCAGCGGCGCTGGCTGGAAATGATCCGCGACCACATCGCAGCCAACCTCGGTATCGAGCCGGACGATTTCGAATACGCGCCGTTCGCCCAGGAGGGCGGGTTGGGCAAGGTGCATCAGCTCTTCGGTGATGAGCTGAACACCCTCATTGAGCAATTGAACGAGAGCTTGGCGGCATAGTTATGGCGTTAACAATTCCAGTCGCCAAGATTGTCGAAAGCAGCAAGAACCCGCTACTTGGTAAGCATGATTCCTGGGGCCGTGTGCTACTTGGTGACATTGCGACAATCCAGAATGGCTTTCCCTTCAAGTCATCCCAGTTCACCAGAGATGAAGGGATGCCGCTCATCCGTATTCGCGACGTAGGCTCAGATGGAAGCGATACGAACTATGTCGGAGACTACGATCCTGCCTTCGTCGTGAAGGCCGGTGATCTGCTCATTGGGATGGATGGCGACTTCAATTGTGCTCGGTGGAGAGGGCCGGATGGTCTGTTGAACCAGCGGGTATGCCGAGTAATCCTGAAGTCCGATATCTACCATCCGAAGCTCCTCGATTACGCCTTGCCAGGCTATCTCAAAGCCATCAACGACATGACGTCATCGGTGACGGTGAAACACCTGTCATCGAAGTCCATTGCGGAAATTCCGTTGCCACTTCCGCCTATGGAGCAACAAAAGCGCATCGTCGCGGAAATCGAAAAACAATTCTCCCGCCTCGACGAAGCCGTCGCCAACCTCAAGCGCGTCAAGGCCAACCTCAAGCGCTACAAAGCCGCCGTCCTCAAAGCCGCCGTCGAAGGTCGCCTCGTCGAAACCGAAGCCGAACGCGCCCGCCGCGAAGGCCGCAGCTTTGAGACCGGCGCCCAACTCCTGCAGCGCATCCTCGAAACCCGCCGCAGCCAGTGGCAAGGCAAGGGCAAATACAAAGAACCTGCCGTGCCCGACACCACCGACCTGCCCGAATTGCCGGAGGGGTGGGTGTGGGCTCGCCTTGATGCAATTGCTGCACTCAAAGGCGGCATCACTGTCGACAGCAAGCGCCAAGACCAAACAGCCAGAGTTGTGCCGTACCTGCGCGTCGCCAACGTGCAGCGCGGCTACCTTGATCTCTCCGAGGTGAAAACCATCAGCGCCCCAGCTAGCGACATAGAAAGCTTGCGGCTACGCCTTGGAGACATTCTGTTCAACGAAGGCGGCGACCGCGACAAGCTGGGACGCGGATGGATATGGGAAGATCAATTGGCAGACTGCATTCATCAGAATCATGTGTTTAGGGCGCGTCTTGTGGCGGCTGATGTACTTCCCAAGCTGGTGTCATGGTGGGGCAACACCTTCGGCAAGGATTACTTTCAGCGCGAGGGAAAGCAAACGACCAATCTGGCGTCGATCAACCTCACAAAGTTGAGCGCCTTTCCCGTTCCGTTGCCACCCCTAGCTGAACAACAACGCATCGTCGCCGAAGTCGATCGCCGCCTCACCCTCCTGCGCGCAACCGAGGACCAGGTGGACGCCAACCTCCAGCGCGCCGAGTGCCTGCGTCAGTCCATCCTGTCTGCCGCGTTTTCCGGAGGGGTTGCGTGACCGCCTTGCGCGTGGTCGAAATCGTGCGGCGCATGGAACAGGGCCGCACGCAACCGTTCCTTGTGCGTGCGGAAGACGACGCACTTTATGTGGCCAAGGGGCGCACGGCGACGCGGCAGGGCTTGTGTGCCGAGTGGCTGTGCGCCCACTTGGGCTGGGCGCTGGGCCTGCCCATTCCGCCGTGCACGTTGCTGAGCGTTTCACCGCAGCTACTTGGCGTGTTGGGCGCGGAGGCGGCCGAGTTGGGCGCGGGGATCGCCTTCGGCTCGCGGCTGGAACCGCTGGCGCAAGAACTGATGCCGCAGCAGGTGCCCGAGGTGGCGCCCGATCTGCGGTGCCTTGTTCTGGCATTCGACTGGTGGCTGGAGAACGGGGACCGCACACTTTCGGCGAAGGGCGGAAACCCCAACCTGCTGTGGCGGCCAGCGGAGCCGAGGTTGCTGGTGATCGACCATAACCTGGCTTTCGACGCGGCATTCGATGCGGCGCTGTTCTTCGAGACCCATGTGTTTCGCATGGATGCGCAGGGACTGTTCGACGACTGGGTGAACGCGGTGCAGATGCAACAGCGGTTGCGCTCGGTGTTGTCGGCATTCGATGTGGCGCTTGCTTCGCTTCCCGAGGAATGGCATTGGATCGACCCTGAACAGACTGTGCCGGTTGGGATAGACTGGACTGCCCGCCGTAGTCGTTTGGCACAACGCCTTGAAATGCTGGTGGGGGGCCCATCATGACTGCAGCAGCTCGCTATGCCATTGTCCGGTTTCTGCCCTACGCGGAGACGGAAGAATTCGCCAATGTCGGCGTGTTGCTGCACGCCCCCGACGCTGGCGTCTTCGCCTTTCGGCTCGTCGAAAAATGGCGCCGTGTCGGTGCGTTTTTCGACACGCTTGACCGTCGTGTGTTCAATGCCGCGCGAAAGGAATTCGAGGGCGAGTTGCTTCGCGTCCAGGGGGTTGTCCGCGCGACGCCGGCTTGGGGGCGGCAAGCATTCGACGAAGTGACGCGGCCGCGTGAATCGATGTTCCGGTTTTCGCCGGCCCGCGCCGTCCTCACGGATGACGCTGAAGCCACGTTGGACGCGCTGTTTGGCAAATATGTCGAACATACGTTTGCGACGCCCGAGTACCAGGAAGAATTGCTCGACCGGACACTGCGCACCGTGTTGCGGCGCGAGGGTCTCGGCGAGCGCTACCGCAAGGCCAAGCTGGGAGCCGGAGCGCTGCGCTTCCCTGTGCCGTTCGCGGCGACCGGGGACGACGGGCGGGTTCTGCGTGTAGTCAAGCCGCTGCATCTGGCGCAGGACGACCCGGTGCGTCTGCTCGATCACGGCAGCCAGTGGATCGGCCGTTTGCGGCACCTGGAGCGGCATCGAGCACGTCCGGCCATGCTGTTTCCGGTGCAACAGCCTGCGCCGCATGCGGACAACATCGACGCCTTCGAGGAAATCCGTCAGGGCCTGGAGGAGGCCGGAGCCACGGTCGTGCCCATCGCGGACGAAGCGGCGATCCTTCGCTTCGCGCGCGCGGCGTGAGCCCGCGCGCCCTCCCTCTCCGCTCACCGTCTTCCCGGCCTGCGCAATGAGGATTTCGCGGTGTTGGGCGACGGCTGGTTCCGGCCGTCTTACCTAGCGACGCTCGCGGTGTTCGGCTACCCCCGATGCGCAGATCAAGAAAGTGGAGCTGGCCGTCGGGCCGATTCGCTTCGACACGGCCATGGACCGTTGACGGTGTACGGAAAGTGCCCTGGCCGCAGAAGGCGATGCTGGAAGCGGTGGCGCGGATATAGGGGTGTAAATGTTTCAATTGGCCGTATATTAAGGTTTCAATTGGACGGCCATCTTTGTTACGATCAGCCGCATGCCCACCCAACCCCTGATTACCCGCTTTATTCGCCCACGGCTGATCGAGGCGCTCGCCGACACGCCTGTCGTTCTGGTGCATGGTCCCCGCCAGTGCGGCAAGTCGACGCTGGCGCAAACGGTGAAGGGGTACGCTTACATCACGTTCGATGATGCGGTGCAACTTGCGGCGGCCAAGGCCGACCCTGTGGGCTTTGTCGCGGACCTCCCGGACAAGGTGATTCTGGACGAAGTGCAGCGGGTGCCGGAGTTGTTCGCGTCGTTGAAGGCGGCGGTGGATCGTGGCCGGCGGCCCGGGCGTTTCATCCTGACCGGCTCGGCCAATGTGCTGCTGGCGCCGAAGCTGTCGGATTCGCTGGCAGGACGCATGGAATTGTTGCGGCTCTATCCGCTGGCGCAGTGTGAGTTGGCGGGCGTGCGAAGCAGCTTTATCGAGGCGCTGTTCTCTCGCGGTTTCAAGCCAAGGTCATACGGCCGCATGGGTGTGGAACTGGCGGAGCGTATTGTCGCTGGGGGGTATCCTGCCGCGTTGTCGCGCAGTTCCGGCCGCCGCCAGCGCGACTGGTATCGCGCTTACCTCGAGACGCTGGTGCAGCGCGATGTGCGGGAGTTGGCGCGCATCAGTTCGCTGGACGCGTTGCCGCGGCTGTTGCAACTGGCCGCGGGCCAGACGGCGCGGCTGTTGAACGTCAGCGAACTGGCCGCACCGTTTCAGCTGAGCCGACCGACCATACGCGACTACGTCACGCTGCTGGAACGCATTTTCCTGATCGAGCTGCTGCCGCCGTGGCACAGCAATCGGCTGAGTCGTTTGGTGAAGACACCGAAGCTGCATCTGGGCGATACCGGGCTGGCATCGAGCCTGCTCGGCCTGGATGCCGGTGCGCTGACGAAAGATCGCGCCTTGCTTGGCCAGCTGCTGGAAACCTTTGTGCTGCAGGAGTTGCGCCGGCAGGCCAGTTGGCATGATGACGCCATCGGCTTTCATCATTTTCGCGATAAGGATGGGTATGAGGTGGATATCGTGCTGGAGCGCCAAGGGCGGGAGCTTGCCGGCGTGGAAGTGAAAGCGGCGGCGACGGTCACCGAGTCGGATTTCAGGGGCTTGCGCAAGCTCAAGGACGCGAGCGGTGCGCGCTTCGCCGCAGGGGTGGTGCTGTACGACGGCGAGAGCACGGCACGGTTTGGAGAGGATTTCTTTGCGGTGCCGATCAAGGCCCTTTGGAGTATGAAATGAACACCGCAACCATCGTCCAGAAACTCTGGAACTACTGCAACGTCCTGCGCGACGACGGCATGAGCTACGGCGACTATGTCGAGCAGCTCACCTATCTGCTGTTCCTGAAGATGGCGGACGAGCGCAGCCAGCCGCCCTATAGCCAGAAGAGCCCGGTGCCTGCCGGCTACGACTGGCCCAGCTTGGTCAAGAAGGACGGCGACGCGCTGTTCGACCATTACCGTCACACGCTGGAGGAACTTGGCAGGCAGAAAGGCCTGCTCGGGTTGATCTTCACCAAGTCGCAGAACAAGTTCCAGGACCCGGCCAAGCTGCGGCGGCTGATCGTGGATCTGATCGACAAGGAAACCTGGGTGTCGATGAGCGCCGACGTGAAGGGCGATGCCTACGAGGGCCTGCTGGAGAAGAACGCGCAGGACACCAAGTCCGGCGCGGGCCAGTACTTCACGCCGCGCCCGCTGATCCAGGCCATTGTCGACGCCATGGCGCCCCGGCCCGGCGAGACCATCTCCGACCCGGCCTGCGGCACCGGCGGCTTTCTGCTGGTGGCCCACGACTATGTGGTGAAGCACTATCCCAACATGACCTCGGCGGAGAAGAAGAAGCTGCGCGGGGAAAGCTTCAAGGGCTGGGAACTGGTGCAGGCCACCGCCCGGCTGTGCGCGATGAACATGTTGCTGCACGGCATCGGCAGCCAGGAGTTCGAGCCGATTGCGGTGGGCGATTCGCTGGCCGCCGATCCCGGCGAGCGCTTCGATGTGGTGCTGACCAATCCGCCCTTCGGCAAAAAGAGCAGCACCACCATCGTGGGCGAGGAGGGCAAGGTCAGCAAGGAGCGCGACATTGTCGAGCGCGACGACTTCTGGGCCACCACCTCGAACAAGCAGCTCAACTTCGTCCAGCATGTGAAGACGCTGCTGAAGCAGAACGGCCGCGCCGCCCTGGTGCTGCCGGACAACGTGCTGTTCGAAG
>JAJZRE010000022.1 GCA_021802945.1 Pseudomonadota bacterium | reverse complement strand
CCCGCAGTCGAGGAGTCGGCTGCATTGCGGCAACTGGCCGACCAGCGCCGCCTCGCCCCGCCCCTGCCCGCCGCGCTGCGCGAGCGTTTTTATGACTGGTACGCGGCCGGCTGGCTGGAGATCGACGCTGCATGAATACCTTTGAGACCCCATCCGAATTCCGGGCCGCGTTCGACACCCTGCTGGCCGGCACGCACCGCCAGCTCCGCGTGTACGACCATGACCTGGGCCTGCTGGACCTCCACGACGCACCCCGGCTCGCCGCCCTGCGGGCGCTGTGCGTGGCGGGTGGCGGGCGCCGCATCGAGATTCTGCTCGACGACATCAGCCGCGTGGCGCGCGACCAGCCCCGCCTGATGCTGCTGCTGCGGGACTTCGGCCATGTCCTTGAAATCCGTCAGGCCGATCCCGACGCGCCGCGTCCCGACCAGGCGTTCGTGGTGGCCGACCGCCACGGCGTGCTGCTGCGCGCCGACAAAACCGTGGTGCGCGGCGCGCTCCATGAGGACGATGCCGCCCGCGCGACTGAGTTGAATCACAGCTTCGAGGCCATGTGGCAGCGCGCGCCGGCCAGCGTGTCGGCAACGACGCTGGGCTTGTGAGCTAGAGTCCGCCCAGCCAGTCCAGTTCCGGTTCGCTGAAGCCGGCCTTGCGACGCGCCGCCAGGTTGAACGGCGGTTTCAGGGGCGGGGCGTCGTAATCCTCCAGCAACTGGCGGAACGTCACCTCGGGATCCAGCCCGCGCGCCTCGCACAGCCAGCCGAACCAGCGGCTGCCGATGGCGACGTGGCCGATCTCGTCGCGTTCGATCACGGCAAGAATCTCGACCATGCGCGTGTCCTTCACGGCCTTCAACTTGTCGACGATGAGCGGCGTGGCGTCGAGCCCGCGCGCTTCCAGCACGCGCGGCACCAGCGCCATCCGCACCAGCGGGTCGTGCGCGGTTTTCAGCGCCATGTCCCACAGGCCGTTGTGCGCGGGAAAGTCGCCGTAGACATGGCCAAGCGTCGCCAGATGCGCGTTCAGCAGTTCGAAGTGATGTGCTTCCTCGTCCGCAACCGAGAGCCAGTCGGCGTAATACGCCGCCGGCATGCCCGGATAGCGATGGGCGGCATCGAGCGCCAGGTTGATGGCATTGAATTCGATATGCGCCAGCGCATGGACGAGCGCGGCGCGGCCAGGCAGGGTGTCGACGCGGCGGCGCGGGACCTTCTGTGGGGGAACGCGCGCGGGTTTGTCGGGTTGCCCCGGCTGGTTGATGGGAATGCGCGACGCCTCGACCGCAAGATCGATCCTGCCCGCCAGCCAGTCGGCCTGCAACGCGTGCACGCCAGCCGCCTTGTCCTCCGGCTGGCTGGCGTGCAGGCACGCAGCCAATCGCTTCGGCAACGAATCTAGCGCCGGTCCACCCACCGGATGCCCATCAGCGCGATGGCGAGGAAAATCAGCAATGGCAGGACAGACACCGCGACAACCGGCCAGTCGTTCAGCAGGCCCAGGTGGCCGAACAGCCGGCTCAGCAGATGGAAGCCGAGCCCGGCCAGGATGCCGATGAAGATCTTGCTGCTGGTGCCGCCGGTGCGCGGCCCCTGGATCGCGAACGGCATCGCGATCAGCATCATGATCGGGATGACGAACGGGCTGATGAACTTCGACCACAGGGCGAGCTCGTAGCGCGTGGCCTTCTGGCCATTTTTCTTGAGATGCGCGACGTAGCGCCACAGGGTGCGCGCCGACATTTTCTCCGGTGCCACCAGCAGCACGCTGAGGATGTCCGGGGTAAGCACCGACCGCCAGTCCTGGTGCGCGCTCCGGGTCGCGCGGATGCCGTTGGCGTCGAAGCGGGTTTCCACCACCTGTTGCAGATCCCAGGTCGATCCGCCGCGCCAGTGGGCCTCTGCGGCCGCACGAATCCAGCCGAGGCTGCCGTCGGGGTCGAAGCCGTAAATTTCGATATCGCGCAGGGTATTGTCGGGCATCACTTCGCGCACATTGATGAACGCACTGCGATCCTTGACCCACAGGCCGGAACGGAACTGCTGCGCCACCACCGAGTGGGTGGCCAGCAACTTGTATCGCTGCGCCGCCTGCTCCGACCATGGCGCGACGTATTCGCCGATGACCAGCACCAGCAGCGACAGCAGCACGCCGATTGCGCTGAAATAGCCCGCCACGCGCCAGTTCGACAGGCCCGACACGCGCATCACCGCATATTCGGAATTGCCGACCAGCCGCGACAAGGCGAACAACGTCCCGATCAGGGCCGCCACCGGCAGGATTTCATACAGATGCCCGGGGACATTGAGCATCACCACCACCGCAGCCTGGCCGAGGCCGTAATGGTTGCGGCCCAGGCTGCCCAGTTCCTGGATCACGTCGAAAAATGCAAACAGCACCAGCAGCGCCAGCAGCACGAAGCCCGCTGCAACCAGCACCTGCCCGCCCAGGTAGCGCGCGAGCAGTCTCATGCGCGTTTCCTGCGCGGCGCGAATTGACGGGTGCGCAGGTAGAACAATACGACCACGGCCAACAGCATCACCAGGTGCGACGCCAGCATCCCGCCCCACGGGTTGAGCTTGCCCTGCGCCACCCAGGCCTGCGTCAACGACAGCAGGTTGTTGTAGACGAAGTACAGCAGCAGCGCGATCAGCAGTCCGTAGGAGCGGCGTGCCCGCGTGTTGACGAAACTGATCGGAATGGCCATGACGGCAAGGATGAGCGCCGAAATCGGCACCCCCACGCGCCACAGCAGTTCGGCCCGCGCCGGCGGCGTCTTGTCGGCCAGCAGTTCGTTCAGGGGCGCCTGGCGGATACCGGTATCCTTGCCCGTCACGGGAACCGGATCGAGCCGCATCCAGTATCGCTCGAACTGCACGATGCGGTAGTCAAGCTGGCCGGGCGTGCCTTCATAGCGGCGCCCATCCCTGAACACCAGATAGCGCGAACCGTCGGGCCGCTGGATGTAATTGCCTTCGCGCGCCACCACCAGCCCGAGCTGACCGTCGATCCGGGACTGCATGAAGACGTTGCGCACGATCCCGGTCAGCGGGTTCAGCGACTCCACGTAATAGACGCGCTGCCCCTCAGCCGATTCGGCAAACAGGCCGGGGGCGATCAGCGAACTCTCGCTGCGGCTGCGCAGATCCTGGCGATACTCGTATTTCTTGGTCTGTGCCCAGGGATTGAGAACCAGGGTAAGCAGCAGGATGACCAGCGACAAAGGAACAGCGAACGTCAGCACCGGCCGCATCCATTGCGCGAGCGAGAGGCCGGCATTGAACCAGATGACCATTTCGCTGTCTCGCCACATGCGCGACAAGGGCAGCAGTACGCCGGCAAACAGCGATATCGTCATCAACACCGGCAAGAAATACAGCAGCGAGAACCCGAGAAAGGCGAATACCGCCTCATTGGCGAGCTCGCCGCGCGCCACGTCGCCGAGCAGGCGGATGAACAGCACCACCAGCGCGATCGCGATCAGCACCGTCAGCACGGCGCCGGTGGTGAGGGCCATCTCGCGGGTCAGTGCGCGGCGGTAGAGCATGAGGGCATCCGGAAATCGCCAACGACACGCAGGGGCTTTTGACATTCCACCGCGCCCGCGCCAATAATCGCCAAATCGGCAACGTCGCTCGTCGACGCATCGGCAAACTGTATTTTTTTGAGCACAGACATGGAAAACAAGGAAATCGAACTCGAATTTAGCATAAAAAGCGGCGCGCCCGAAAAGCAGCGCACCGCCTGCGTCGTCGTCGGCGTGTTCGAGAGCCGCAAGCTGTCGGGCCCGGCGATCGACATCGATCGCACCAGCGACGGCTACCTGTCCGACATCCTGCGCGGCGGCGACATGGAAGGCAAGGCCGGCAGCACGCTGCTGTTGCACAAGGTGCCCAACATCCTGGCAGACCGCGTCCTGTTGATCGGACTGGGCAGGGAACGCGAGTTCCACGAAAAAGCCTATCGGGATGCCATCGCCTGCGCAGCCAGGACCCTGCGCGACACCGGCTCGATGGAGGCCACCATCACGCTGTCCGAAATCCCGGTCAAGAAGCGCGACGTCACCTGGAACATCGAACAGGCCGTGATCAGCGTGCACGACGCGCTATACCGCTTCGACCGCCTGAAGAGCAAGCCGAGCGAGGCGCGCCGTCCGCTCAAGCGCGTCACCTTCGCCGTGTCGCGGCGCGGCGAGCTGAAGTTCGGCGAAGCCGGTCTGGCACGCGGCCTGGCCATCGCCCGCGGCATCAACCTCGCCAAGGACCTGGGCAATACGCCGTCCAACATCTGCACCCCGGACTACCTGGCCGGCGAGGCGAAGAAGCTGGCCAAGGCCCACGGCTTCGGCTGCGAGGTCCTCGATTACGCCGCCTGCGACAAACTCGGCATGGGCGCCTTCCTGTCGGTCGGCAAGGGCAGCGACAAGCCGCCGCGCTTCATCGTGCTGAAGCACGAGGGCGGCAAGAAGGGGGACAAACCGGTGGTGCTGGTCGGCAAGGCGATCACCTTCGATGCCGGCGGCATTTCGCTCAAGCCGCCCGCGGAAATGGACGAGATGAACTACGACATGAGCGGCGGCGGCGCGGTGCTCGGCGCGTTCCGCGCCATCGGCGAACTGGGCCTCGCGCTCAACGTCGTCGGCCTCATCCCCTCGTGCGAGAACATGCCCGACGCGAACGCCAACAAACCCGGCGACATCGTCACCTCGATGTCCGGGCAGACCATCGAAATTCTCAACACCGACGCCGAAGGCCGCCTGATCCTGTGCGACGCGCTGACCTATGCCGAACGCTTCGAACCCGACGCCGTGGTCGACCTGGCCACGCTCACCGGCGCCTGCGTGATCGCCCTCGGCGCCCACCCCAGCGCGCTCTACAGCAACCACGACCCGCTGGCGCGCGAGATCGAGCACGCCGCCGACCATGCCTGGGACCGCGTCTGGCGCATGCCGCTGTGGGACGACTATCAGGATCAATTGAAGAGCAGCCTCGCCGACATGGCCAACATCGGCGGCCGCCCGGCCGGCTCGATCACCGCGGCCTGCTTCCTGTCGCGCTTCGCCAGGAAATACCACTGGGCGCACCTCGACATCGCCGGCACGGCCTGGATAGGCGGCCGCGAGAAGAAGGGCTCGACCGGCCGACCCGTGTCGCTGCTGGTGCATTTCCTCTTGAACCGCGCCCAGAAGTAACCCGCCAGCCGTGACCGAAATCACCTTCTACACCTTTGCCGACAACCCGCTCGACGTCGCCCGCCGCGTCGCCGCCAAGGCGCACGGCCAGGGCAGGCAGGTGATGATCTACGCCCCGGACGCCGCGGTGGCGAGCGCCATCGACCGCCTGCTGTGGACAACGCCGGCGCTGAGCTTCGTGCCGCACTGCCGCGACAGCGACGCATTGGCGGCCGAAACGCCGGTGCTGATCGGCGCCAATGCCGACGCCCTGCGCCAGGCGGATGTGATGATCAACCTGCACACCGAACAGCCGCCCGCGTTTGCCCGCTTCGAACGCCTGATCGAGATCGTCGGCCAGGATGAAGCCGGACGCGAACAGGGCCGGACGCGTTACCGTTTCTATCAGGCGCGCGGCTACGCCCTGAAGACGCATGACTTGCGGCAGCACGCCGGATAGGAGGCACACATGAGCGACAGTCCCCTGTTGAGCAAGATGGATGCGTTGCTGAAAAAGCATCGTGGCGCCGGCGACGCGCCCCCGCCACCCGCCCGGCCCGGCCCTCCGCCTGATGCCTGGCTGCCCGTGCTGACCGATGTGATCGACCGCGGCACCCCTCCGGCGAAAGCGATAGCTGCGGCCGCCCCGCATGCCCCTGCCGAGCCGGACCAGGCGCCCGATCCCGTCGTGGACAACGTGCTGGCCGAACAACTGATGAGCGAACTGGCGCCCCGCCTGTCCGAAGTGATGGAAAGACAGGTCGCCGCCGAGTTGCGCAAGAACATCGACCAGACGGTGTCCAGCCTGCTCTCCCAGCTCGACGTCAACGTGCGGGAAATCGTGCGCGACGCGGTCGCCGAGAAACTCAAGCAGCCGCGCGACCCATCGAGCTGAGACCGCATCGTCACGGGGTTTTTAGACGCCTGTCACGGGTTTTTGGGACTTGTCCCAGGCTTTTTTTGGGATAATGGCGGTTTTGCGCGCACGCCATGGAACTCGCCAAATCCTTCGAACCGGCTGATATCGAAAAACGCTGGTACGCCCAGTGGGAAAGCGCCGGCTACTTCAAGGCAAGCGGCCACGCCGAAGCGCCCGCCTACTGCATCATGCTGCCGCCGCCCAACGTCACCGGCACGCTGCACATGGGCCACGCCTTCCAGCACACCCTGATGGACGCGCTGACCCGCTATCACCGCATGGCGGGCGACAACACCCTGTGGCAGCCGGGCACCGACCATGCCGGCATCGCCACCCAGATCGTGGTCGAGCGACAGCTCGACGCGCAGGGCATCTCGCGCCACGACCTCGGCCGCGAGAAATTCCTCGAAAAAGTCTGGGAATGGAAGGAACACTCCGGCTCCACCATCACCCGCCAGATGCGCCGGCTGGGCACCAGCCCCGACTGGAGCCGCGAGCGCTTCACCATGGACGCCGGCCTGTCGAAGGCCGTCACCGAAGTGTTCGTGCGGCTCTACCGCGAGGGGCTCATCTACCGCGGCAAGCGGCTGGTGAACTGGGATCCGGTCCTCGGCACGGCGGTGTCCGACCTCGAAGTCGTCAGTGCCGAGGAAGACGGCTTCATGTGGGAGATCAACTATCCGCTGGAAGACGGCTCCGGCTTTTTGACCGTCGCCACCACCCGCCCGGAAACCCTGCTCGGCGACAGCGCCGTCGCGGTTCATCCGGAGGACGAGCGCTACCGCCATCTCATCGGCAAGCAGGTGCGCCTGCCGGTCGCCGAACGCAGCATCCCCATCATCGCCGACGAGTACGTCGACCGCGAATTCGGCACCGGCGTGGTCAAGATCACCCCGGCGCACGACTTCAACGACTGGCAGGTGGGGCAGCGCCACAAGCTGGCGGCGATCAGCGTGCTGACGCTCGATGCCAAAATGAACGAGGTCTGCCCGGCCGAATATCAGGGTCTCGACCGCTACGACGCGCGCCAGAAGCTGCTCGACGAACTGCAGGCGAAGGGCCTGCTGGTCTCGGCCAAGCCGCACAAGCTGATGATCCCGCGCGGCGACCGCACCCACGCCGTCATCGAACCGATGCTCACCGACCAGTGGTTCATGAGCATGGAAGGCCTCGCCAGGCAGGGCCTCGCCGCCGTCGACTCGGGCGAGCTGAAGTTCGTGCCGGAAAACTGGACGACGACCTACCGCCAGTGGCTGGAGAACATCGAGGACTGGTGCGTATCCAGGCAATTGTGGTGGGGCCACCGCATCCCCGCCTGGTACGACGCCGACGGCGAGTTCTACGTCGCGCACAGCGAGGAAGAGGCGAGAAAGCAGGCCGGCGGCCGCGAGCTGACGCAGGACAACGACGTCCTCGACACCTGGTTCTCGAGCGCCTTGTGGCCCTTCTCCACCCTGGGCTGGCCCGGGCAGACGCCCGAACTCGAACGCTTCCTGCCGACCTCGGTGCTGGTCACCGGCTTCGACATCATCTTCTTCTGGGTCGCCCGCATGGTGATGATGTCGCTGCACTTCACCGGCAAGGTGCCGTTCCGCGAGGTGTACGTGACGGGCCTCGTGCGCGACGCCGAAGGCCAGAAGATGAGCAAGTCGAAAGGCAACGTGCTCGATCCGATCGACCTCATCGACGGCATCGCGGTCGACGAGCTGGTCGCCAAGCGCACCCAGGGCCTGATGAACCCCAGGCAGGCCGCCGGCATCGAGAAGCGCACCCGCAAGGAATTCCCCGAGGGCATCGCCGCCTACGGAACGGATGCCTTGAGGTTCACCTTCGCCAGCCTGGCCACGCACGGCCGCGACATCAAATTCGACCTGCAGCGCGCCGAGGGCTACCGCAACTTCTGCAACAAGCTGTGGAACGCCACCCGCTTCGCGCTGATGAACCTCGAAGGCCACGACTGCGGCCTCGACTCCGGCGCCGCATTCGATTATTCGGACGCCGACAAATGGATCGCCGCCTGTCTGCAGCAGGCCGTCAACGACGTCCACGACGCCTTCGCCGCCTACCGCTTCGACCAGGCGGCGCGTGCGGTCTATGAATTCGTCTGGGACGAGTTCTGCGACTGGTACCTCGAGCTCGCCAAGGTGCAGCTCAACACAGGTTCAGCCGAACAGCAGCGCGCCACGCGACGCACGCTGGCCACCGTGCTCGAAACCACGCTGCGACTCGCCCACCCCGTCATCCCCTTCATCACCGAGGAGTTGTGGCAGAAGGTCGCGCCGCTCGCCGGGGTCCACGGCGACAGCATCATGCTTGCACCCTATCCGCAGCTTGACGAAGCACGGCGCCACCCCGACAGCGTCGCGCGCATCCAGTTGCTGAAGGAACTCGTCAACGCCTGCCGCACCCTGCGCGGCGAAATGAACCTGTCGCCCGCCCAGCGCGTGCCGCTGGTGATCGAAGGCGACACGGCCGCGATCAACGTGCTCGCGCCCTACATCAGCGCGCTCGGCAAGCTGTCCGAGGTCAGCGCCGTCGCCACGCTGGCCGACGCCGACGCCCCGGTCGCGCTGGTCGGCGACATGCGGCTGATGCTGGTGGTGGAAATCGACAAGGACGCCGAGCGCGCCCGCCTGGCCAAGGAAATCGCCCGCATCCAGGGCGAGATCAGGAAAGCAGAAACCAAGCTGGCCAACCCCAGCTTCGTCGACAAGGCACCGGCTGCCGTGGTGCTGCAGGAGCAGGCGCGGCTGGCCGACTTTGCCGCCATGCTGCAGAAACTGGAGGCGCAGCACGCGCGGCTGGGCTGATGACTGGACGTGCCGGCAACAAGAAAGCGCGGATTTTGCCGCGCTTTTTGTTGTCCCCTGACAATTCAGGGGCAATGCATCCAGCGACCTGCATAAAAAAACCGGGGCCATCAGACCCCGGTTCCAGATCAGCCCAGGTGCAGCTGTAAATTACATCTTCCAGCTGTACTGGATGCCCAACGAGTTCTGGTACATCTGGATCTTTTCCGTTCCGCCCATGACCGCGCCGGGCCCGGAAACGTCATTCTTGAAGCCGTGCATGTAGGCCATGGTGACTTCGTTGCCAGATGCCAGCGCGTAGGTGAAGCCCAGCGTGACATGGTCCTTGATCACAGCGGGCGCAATGATGTTGAACGAAGTTTCACTAAAGTCGGGCGACGTGGGATTGGTGCTGGCGCTGATCGGGCTGTCCGTGTGGCTGTAACCGGCACGCAGCGTCAACTGCTGGCTGTACTTGTACTCTGCGCCCAGCTTCCACACGTTAATGTCGTCCCAGCCGAAACCTGCGCCGCCGTTGGTGCCCAGCTGAGCGGTCATAAGGTTAGGAAGAAGTGGGTTCGATACCGATGCCACACCACTGTAGTTGATGCGCTGGTAATCCACCGCCAGCTTGACCGCAGGAGTCGCCTGCCAGGCCACGCCGAGGTTGTAGTTCTCGGGAATATCAAAGCCGCCCTGTTCGGCAAACAGGCCTTTGTACTTGGAGAACTCGTCAAACTTCATCTTTGACGCGTAGGCCGCGCCGATGGTCACGGTCGGGGTGATCTTCCCCATGTAGCCAATACGAACGCCGTAACCAAAGGCATCGTCATAGCCCTTGTTGGTCAAATTACCGCCGGCGGAAGACATCGGTATAAAGGCATCCAAACCCTCAGCCTTGAAGCGTTGGTAGCCGATCAGCGGAGAAATGCCAATTGAATGGTTCGGCGCAACTTTGTAGGCGGCGGTCGGCGCAACAATCAACTGCATCAGGTCAACGCCCAACTTGCCCTGCCCGCCCAGGATGTTCGTATTTCCAAACCCACTAAGAGGTTTGTAGTTGGTGTTCATGCCGCCGTTGCCATATACCGTCACGCCCAGCGCCAGATTGCTGCTCATCTGGTGCGTATAGCCGAGCTCAGGAACCAGGAAATAGTTGGAATCGCTTTCGGACGTGCCATTCAGACCCGAAGTAGTGCTGCCAGTACGACTCGCTTCACGAATCGGGCTGAACAGGTCCACGCCCAGATCCAGGCGGTTGCCCGCAAACGCCATGGAGGCCGGGTTGTTGGCGCCACCCATGGCGTCGTCGGTGTTCGTGGTGGACACGCCGGCCATGCCCTTGGCTTTCATGCCGTAGCCGTGTGAAAAATAGCCGTTGGTGGCGAAGGCGCTGCCGGCCAGACCGGCCAGCGCCATGAATGCGAATACGCGGGTGAATTTCATTGATGTCTCCTTATGGGCAAAATAACTACAGATCAACTTGTTGTATGACCTGCCCAGAAGGCTACGCGCGCACCAGGATCAAGACAAGCCGGCAGGCGCAACCCGGCGAATAATCCTAACCGGATGTGGTACAAAAGACACATAAAAAAAGAGCCGATGTCACTCGGCTCTTTTTTTTTCATCGTGCTGCAATCTGTTTGTCAGATGAACAGGCAGATGTCTGTTTCGCCGGCGAATTCGAAGAAGGTCGCGGCGCCGCCGTACTCGAGGCCGTCGATGAAGTCGGAATGGTCGAAACCGAACAGTTCGACGGTCATCTGGCAAGCGATGAACTTGACGTCCGCTTCCTGGCACAGCTCGCGCAGGTCGGGGATGGTGGCCACGCCGTTGTTGGCGATGGTCTGCTTCATCAGCGCGGTCGCCACGTTTTCATAGCCGGGAATGATGGCCTGGATGGCGTTGGGCATGTTCCAGTTGATGCTCTTGAACCACTTGGGTCCGAACGGCATCTTCATCGGCATGCCGGGGTTGCCCAGGGGGCTCACTTTCAGGACAGACAGATCCTTGCGGACCAGCTGGAGGCCATAGAAGGTGAAGAAAATCTGGGTTTCATAGCCCAGCGCAGCCGCCGTCGAAGCCAGGATGAACGGGGGGTAGGCCCAGTCCAGCGTGCCCTTCGTTGCGATGATGGCCATTTTCTTGGTATCCATGTTGTCTCTCCTGTCGCTATTAAAAAAACAGCGCCGTATGTTCATTCGAACAACGGCGCTGGATTTGGTTTCGTGCTTACTTCTTCTTCATGAAGAAGGTGAATTCCCCACCCGCTTCGGCGGTGGACAGCAGCTCGTTGCCGGTCTGCTTGGCGAAAGCGGCGAAATCCTTGACCGAACCCGGGTCGGTCGACAGGATCTTGAGCACCTGGCCGCTGGCGACTTCAGCCAGGGCTTTTTTCGCGCGGAGGATGGGCAACGGGCAGTTCAGGCCGCGCGCGTCGAGTTCTTTATCGAAATTCATGTAGTTCTCCTTACGGTAAATCCATTAAATCGGCATGTACTAAAAAACGCTGCGGTACCTTAAACCAGAAGCGCCCCCATTGCAACCGAATTTGCGACGCGGCAATAGGAAAATTCGGCCATATCCTGGCCGTCCGCGGTCCTTTAGCGCGGCTGGCTCAGCGCGTTGCCGGAACGCGCCCAGGCCATGATGCCGCCAGCCAGGTTGTGCATGTTGTCGTAGCCCTTGGAGGCCATGAACGCGCAGGCCTGGGCCGAGCGCGCACCCGAGCGGCAGTAGATCACGACGGGCTTGTCCTGCGGGATATCGGCCGCACGCAGCGGCAGCAGGTGCAGCGGGATATGGATGGCGCCATCGATCACGCCCTGCGCGACTTCGGCCTCGGTGCGCACGTCGATCAGATGCGCGCCCTTGGCTGCGATTTCCGCCACGTAACCGGGATCGACTTCCTTGAATCCTGACAGTCCGAACATAAGCGTCACACTCCTGTTATGGAGAAATTAGAACTTTCTAATATACCCCAAAGCGGGAGACGCGCCAAGCATGCCCCCACTCCGCAAGCGGATTAGCAGCGCTGCGCGCCGTGGTACAGGTTCACGACATGGCGCGCCTCCGCGAAGAACAGCCAGCGCTCGACGGCGGCGCCTGCGATCCCGGCGAAGGCCGCGATGATCGCAGCAGCCTGTCCGTCCCGCTCGTTGAAGACCCACACCAGCATCAGGCCGGGCAGTACAAACCCCAGTCCGAACACGACGATCTTGAGCAGGCCGGCCTTCTTGCGCGCGATCTGGAAGCCGAACTCCTGGGTGAGGAAGGTGCCGTGGGTGTGGCCGGTGTCCAGCAGCTTGACCTTGGCGCGGGTCAGGCCGGTTGCGGTATTGATGGTCGGCGTCAGTCCCGGACTGCGGATCCAGAAGTAGTAGATCGCCTTCAGCACCGCGGCGATCGAGACGATCAGCGCCGCCATCGCGATATACGGCAGGGTGTCGAGGCCGGCCATGACCGCCCCCAGCAGCAGCAGCAGGCTGCCGCTGGCGTAGCCCAGCGCCAGATAGTTGGCGGGCACCAGCGGGGTGTTCCACTGGCGGATGGTTTTCAGGCAGGCGTAGATCATGCCGGTGGAAAACACCGTGATCCAGGCCAGTACGGCCGACAGGAGCCCGAAGGTTTCGCGCAGCCACAGCGGCGCATCGAACCCGATGCAGGCCAGGTAGACCAGCGCCAGCGGCATGAACACCACGGCAAACACGCCTTCGCGCGACAGCCACGAAGTGCGGAAGCGGCTGAAGGCGCGCCAGGCGTTTTTCGGGTTGGCGAGGTGGAAGGTGGACGACAGCAGGCCGAAGCCGATCAGGCCCAGCGCGACGATTCCGCCGATGACGAGCTGGGCGGGGGTGAAACCGCCGCCCAGCTTGAAGGTGTCGGCGATGAACAGCAGCGAGAACAGGCCGAAGCCGGCGCCCGACGCCACGGTGAAGAAGATGACAGAAAATGCCGGATGCATATTGATCCCCTAATAAATTTAGGCATTCGGCATTTCGGTGAAGACCAACCTTCAGGTTATGTCGCAGCCGAAATGCTGGATGCATGATGATTTCCTAATTAATCAGCATCCCGCATTTCGGCGGAGATCAACCTTCAGGCTATGTCGGAGCCGAAAAGCGGGATGCATGGATTCTCCTGGCTCTATTTGTTGGGCAGCACGGTTCAACGGCGCACCAGCTTGTTGGCGAACTGCTTGATGCTTTCCTTGAGGCCGCCCCTGGGCTGGGTGTCGACCGGGATCACCGGCTTGCGGCGCGGCGGCAGGTAGGTGTTGGTCGGGTTGTAGTTGAGCTCGGGCATCAGCGGGAAGCCGCCGCGCTCGCGCACGGTGCGCGACACGGCCGAATCGGGATCGTCGAAGTCGCCGAACATGCGGGCGTGCGCCGGGCAGGTCAGCACGCACGAAGGCTGGCGCTCCTCGACCGGCAGCGCCTGGTCGTAGATGCGGTCGACGCACAGGGTGCACTTCTTCATCGTGCCGCTGGAACGGTCGAGCTCGCGCGCGCCGTAGGGGCAGGCCCACGAACAGTAGTTGCAGCCCATGCACTTGTCCTGGTCGATCAGCACGATGCCGTCCTCGGGACGCTTGTACGAGGCGCCGGTCGGGCACACGGTGACGCAGTCGGCGTCCTCGCAGTGCATGCACGACATCGGGAAGTTGACCGTCTTGTTGTTCGGATACTCGTCCATCTCGTAATGGCGGATCCGGTTGAACCACACGCCCGACGGCTCGGCGCCGTAGGGCTGGTAGTCGGACAACGGGCCGATGGTGCCGGAGGCGTTCCATTCCTTGCAGGCGATGGCGCAGGCATGGCAGCCCACGCACACGTCGAGGTCGATGACCAATCCAAGTCTCATAGTTTTGCTCGCTCTATTTTTCTGGGTACGGCTCAGTTCTTTTCGTGGCTGCGCGCGTCGTAGCGCAGCACGTCCGGCCGATCGTAGTTGTCGCCCGGCAGCTTCTTCAGCGCGTCGAACTGCGGCCACGAGCCGGTTTCGCCCGGCGCGGCCTTCCAGATCTTCACGCGCAGGTCGAACCACGCGGCCTGGCCGGTCACCGGGTCGGAGTTGGTGACGCGGCGCTCGCCCGCCTTCTCCGGCAGCAGCTCGGAAATCAGGTGGTTGAGCAGGAAGCCCCTGGTCGCCTCGGAGGCGTTTTCCTTGAGGCCCCATGCGCCCTTCTGCTTGCCGATGGCGTTCCAGGTCCAGATGGTGTCTTCCTGGGTGCCTTCCATGGTCTTGACCTGGCAGCGGATCTTGCCGTTGTGCGACTCGACCCAGATCCAGTCGAAGTCCTGGATGCCCATTTCGGCCGCGCGGCGGCTGTTCATGTACATGTAGTTCTGCGCCATGATCTGGCGCAGCCACACGTTCTGCGAATCCCACGAGTGGTACATGAACATGGGGCGCTGGGTCAGCGCGAAGAAGGGGTATTCCTCCTTGTCCACGCGCTGCTGCTCGAGCGGCTCGTACCACATCGGCAGCGGGTCGAAATACTTCACCAGGCGCTCGCGGTCGACCTGGTTGTTGGGCTGCGGGCCGTCGTACAGGCCCTGCCCCGCCAGGCGGAATTTCTGCAGCGGCTCGGAATAGAACTGCATGATGATGGGCTCGACCTTGCCGACGAAACCGACGTCCGCCGCCACCTCGAGGTAGTCCTTGTTGGCGTAGCGCATGTACTTCTGGTTGTCGGGCCAGTGGTGCGCGAAGAAGCTCTGGTTCTCGATGTACTTGTCCCACTGGTTGGGATTGGGCTCGCCCTTGAGCGACTTCGTGCCGTCCTTGCCGCGCCAGCCGGCGAGGAAGCCCACGCCAGGCGAACGCTCGAAATTGACGATGAAGTCGGGGTAGTCCTTGAACTTGCGTGTGCCGTCGGGCTTGGTGAAGGCCGGGAATTTCAGGCGCGAGGCGAGCTCGACCATGACTTCCTGCCACGGGCGCACGTCGCGGTCAAGCTTGACCAGCGGGTAGCGGATCGCGTCGGCCGCCGCGTCGGGCTCGGAAATCGGCCGGTCGAGCAGCGAGATGCAGTCGTGCCGCTCGAGGTAGGTGGTGTCCGGCAGGATCAGGTCGGCGAAGTTGGTCATCTCCGAATGGAAGGCATCGATCACCACCAGGAACGGAATCTTGTACTGGCCGGGCTCTTCCGGATCCTTGGCGCGCAGCATGTCCTGGATGTTGGCCGTGTTCATGGTCGAGTTCCACGCCATGTTGGCCATGAACAGGATCAGGGTGTCGAGCGCATAGGGATCGTGGTTGGTCGCGTTGGTGATGACCATGTGCATCAGGCCGTGCGAGGCGATCGGCACTTCCCACGAATAGGCCTTGTCGATGCGCAGCGGATTGCCGAATTCGTCGATCACCAGGTCTTCCGGGCGCGTCGGGAAACCGAGCGGCGGACGCGACAGCGGGGTGTTCGGCGCGTTGATGATGTCGATGTTGTTTTCCGGCAGCTGGTGCGGCGGGATCGGCTTCGGATACGGCGCGCGGGCGCGGAAGTTGCCCGGCGCGTCGAGCGCGCCCAGCAGCATCTGGATCATGTGGATCGCGCGGCAGGAGTGGAAGCCGTTGGAGTGGGCGGAAATGCCGCGCATCGCGTACATCGCCACCGGGCGGCCCACGACCTTGTCATGCTTGCGGCCCCACACGTCGGTCCACTCGATCGGCAGCTCGACCGTTTCCTGGAACGCCACGTGCGCCATTTCCAGCGCGATGCGCTCGATGCTCTCGGCCGGCAGGCCGCATTCGAGGGCCACGTTTTCCGGCGCGTAGCGCTCGTCGAGATAACGCTCGACCATCAGCGACATCACGGTCTTGACGCGGCGGCCGTCGGGCGCCACGAATTCGCCGAACAGCGCCGGGGCGATGTCGCCGTCGATGCCGTTCCTGAATGCTTCCTTGTCGATATCCCAGACCAGCGGGTGATCGTTCTCGTCGCGCAGGAACAGGCCGTCGCCTTTCTGCCCCGGGGTCTGCACCACCAGCCAGGAGGCGTTGGTGTAGCGCACCAGGAATTCGTAGTCGAACTTCTCGTGCTTCAGCAGCACGTGCACCATCGACATGGCCAGCAGGCCGTCCATGCCGGGCTTGATCGGCAGCCATTCGTCGGCGATCGCCGAATAGCCGGTGCGCACCGGGTTGACGGTGACGAACTTGCCGCCGCGGCGCTTGAGTTTTTCCAGGCCGATCTTGATCGGGTTGGACGAATGGTCTTCCGCCACGCCCCACATCAGGAAGTACTTGGCGTAATCCCAGTCGGGCGCGCCGAATTCCCAGAACGAGAAACCGATGGAATACAGACCCGCCGCCGCCATGTTGACCGAACAGAAACCGCCGTGCGCCGACCAGTTGGGGGTGCCGAACTGCTGCGCCCACAGGCCGGTCAGCGCCTGCATCTGATCGCGGCCGGTGAAGAAGCCGAGCTTCGACGGGTCGGTCGAGCGGATTTCCTCCAGCCGGTCGGTCAGGATGTCGAGCGCCTGGTCCCAGGAAATCGCCTCATAGACACCCTCGCCGCGCTCGGTGCCCGGCTTGCGCATCAAAGGCTGGGTCAGCTTGGCGGTGGAATACTGCTTCATGATCCCGGCCGAACCCTTGGCGCACAGCACGCCCTGGTTGGTGGGATGGTTGCGGTTGCCCTGGATGAAGCGGACCTTGTTGTCCTCCAGCGTCACCTTGATGCCGCAGCGGCAGGCACACATGTAGCAGGTGGTGTACTTGATTTCCTGCGCGTCGTGATTTTCGAGTTTGATCTTGGCGTTCATGCGGTCTCTGGATTCAAAATTATCCCCGGCGGCTCCTCTAAAGGAGCCGCACGTTCCCTACCCGGATATAACACTAGGTGACTGCTGGAAGCAGCGCCAGCGCATCGGCACTGGATGCTGCGGGGATGGCTATATATTAAACATTCCGAATATATTGTTATTTTGCACTTTCTGTCCGTCGCATGGCAAGCAAAATGGCTGATGGCCCCATAAGGCCAGCCAATCAAAAGGCCTTATTAATTAAGGACTTGAACATCTTTATTTCGTCTGTTTCGCGGGTTCCGGCAATTTGGCCAGCATGGACTCGACCACAGCCAGGGCTTCGCCCTCATCCCACTCGGCAGGTCCGGTCAACACGTGGCGCACCCGCCCCCCGGCATCCAGCACGAACGTGGTGGGCAGGGCGAACACTTTCCAGCGCCGCGTGTTGCTGCCGTCGGTGTCGAGCAGGACGGGGAAACCCAGCTTCATTTTCGACAGATAGGCGTTCACCTCCTCCGGCGTTTCCGCGCTGGAGATCGCGACGACCTCCAGCGGCCGTCCCGCCATTTTGGCGCGCAGGCGCGCCAGCGACGGCATTTCGCGTTGGCAGGGCGGACACCACGTGGCCCAGAAGTTGAGCAGCACCACCTTGCCGCGGTAATCGGCCAGGGTCCTGGACGCACCCGCCAGATCGGGCGCCCTCAGTTCCGGCGCCGGCGAGGCGGCGCGCGTCTCGAAGCCGGCCGCGCCGGCGCCGGCGATCCACAACAGGCCGACGGCCAGACCAGTCAGTATTCTTCTCACTTGCATCCCCAGGTATCGAGTTGGTGCAGCAGCATGGCAGCCATGCGGCGGCTTCCGGCCACTTCAAAATCGGTCGGCGTTTCGCGCGCCCAGTAGCCTTCGCGCAAATTCTCCAGAATCGCGTCGCTCACGGTCGCGCCATGTCGCGCCAGGTGGTCCAGCAGCCCCGGCAGCCACGGCGTGGCGGCCGAGCGGCGCGGCTGCAGCACGCGCACGCGCAAACCGGAGAGGTTGCCCGGGTCGAGATACGCCGGCGCGTCCAAAGGCTCCGCCATCGTATAGAGATTCGGATGCATCAGCACCACGCAGAGCCGGCTCCGCCGTTCCGCCCCAAGCAAGGCCGCCGCCCGCAGCGCCGGCACGGCCGCACGCGCCACCGCGACAACCGTCACCTGCTTGCCGCTCGCCTGCGCGGCACGCAGCCAGGCCGCCAGATCCCGCACCGGCAGCGCATCCATGCTGCTCGGCAACTGGGGCAGAAAATAGGCGTTGGCGGGGTCGAGCGACCAGACCTCCACGCCCTGCGCGGCCAGTTGCCGCGCCGCGGCAAGCTCGGGCTCGCTCCGTCCGCGCTCGGAAGCCACCCAGAGCAGCAGGCGCGGGCCCGCGGCGGGAAACGTCTGATAGTCCGGCATGCCGGCGTGCGCAGCGAACGCGCACAGCCATAGTCCCGGCAGAAGCATTCTGAAAAAACGCATACGATCACTCAAGCGGCCACAACCGCCCATCTTGCCGCAGTGCGCGCACCGCACAAGATGACGATCGGACTACTCGGCGCCCCCGGAAGAGGCCGCCTGCCAGTGGCCTGAGCGCCCGCCCTGCTTTTCCAGCAGCCGGATGTCCGTCATGCGCATGCCGCGATCGACCGCCTTGCACATGTCGTAGATGGTCAGCAGCGCGACGCTGACGCCGGTCAGCGCCTCCATTTCCACGCCGGTCTTGCCGACGGTTTCGGCGGTCACCGTGCAGTCGATCCATGATCCGGCGGTGTCGTGGCTGAACTCGACGCCGACCCTGGTCAATGCGATCGGATGGCAGAGCGGAATCAGTTCGGCGGTGCGCTTGGTCGCCTGGATCGCCGCGATGCGCGCGATGCCGAGCACGTCGCCCTTGGCTGCCTCTCCGCCCAGAATGCGCGTCAGGGTATCGGGTAACATGTGGATGCGACCGCCCGCCACGGCAATGCGACGGGTATCGTCCTTGCCGGCCACGTCGACCATGACGGCACGGCCGCGTTCATCAAAGTGGGTGAACTCGCTCATTCTAGGGCTCGTTAATGAATAAATTGGACATACGCTGGGGTCACTTTGGGTGCAGACCAAGGCGCAAGACGTGCGGTTGTGCCATTCACAACAAGCGGCTTGCAACACCGGGATGCGCTCAAAGCGCCCCCAGCCCGGAGGGTTGCTGCGTATTCGGGCGTCTGCGGCGTTGCAAGGCTTGCGAAGGGAATAACCATTCGCTGCGCCTCGCGCCTTGCATCCATCCCGAATACGCAGCAACGTATGCCCAATTTATTCATTAACGAGCCCTCCGGAACCTAGTGGACAATCCGCGCATCCTAATCGAAATGCTGTCGACCGCCGTCATTCCCCCCTGCTGATGCTGCGCATCCTGCTCGCATTCATTCTGGCCATCCAGCCGGTGCTGGCCGCCGACCTGCCCGACCTGGGCGAGGTGTCGAGACAGTACTTTTCCGACCAGGAAGAGCAGACGCTGGGGCGCACCATCATGCGTGAAGTGTATGCCGATCCGCGCTATCTGGACGACCCTGAAATCGAGAACTACCTCAACCAGCTCGGCTACAGGCTGGTCTCGGTCAGCGCGCTCAACCAGCGGACATTCACCTTTTTCGTGGTCGACGACCCCACCATCAATGCCTTTGCGCTGCCCGGCGGCAACGTCGGCGTCCATACCGGCCTGCTGCTCGCGGCACAAAGCGAATCCGAACTGGCAAGCGTGATCGCGCACGAAATCGCCCACGTCACCCAGAATCACCTCGCCCGCATGGCCGCCGCCCGAAGCCAGAGCTACTGGCCGACCATGGCCGCCCTGGCGCTGGCGCTGCTGGCGTCACGCTCCAACCCCAATGTGGCGAGCGCGGCCATTGCCTCCACCCAGGCCTACTCGATCCAGAACCAGCTCAACTACAGCCGGGATTTCGAGCGCGAAGCCGACCGCCTGGGCTACGACATGCTGACCCGGGCCGGCTTCGATCCCCACGCCATGAGCGCGTTTTTCGAGCGCCTTCAGCGCGCCAACCGGTTCTACGACACCAGTGCGCCGGCCTATCTGCGCACCCACCCGCTCACCAGCGACCGCATCGCCGACATGGAAGCGCGCAGCGAATCGGCACCGTATCGCCAGGTGGAGGACAGCCTCGACTTCCAGCTCGTGCGCGCCCGCCTGCGCGCACGGGAAAACACCCCGGACGACGCCGTGCGCGCGGCACGCGGCACCCTGAAGGAAAAGCGCTACAGCAACGAGACCGCCGCCCGCTACGGACTCGTCAGCGCGCTGCTGCGTGCGCGCCAGTTCAGGGAAGCCGAGGCCGAAGTGCAAAAACTGTCGCCCGGAAAGAACAGCGATCCGATGATCCTGCAACTCGCCGCCTATACCGCATTCACGGGCGGCAACCTGACGCTTGCCCTGCAGCGCTACCAGTCAGCCAGCGAGGCCTACCCCGGCTACCGGCCCTTGCAGTATGGCTATATCAATGCCCTGCTGACCGCGGGCCGTAACCGCGACGCGCTCGCGCGGGTCGAAAAGCAGCTGACGCTCTATCCGCTCGACCGCCGGCTGTGGCGGCTCGCAGCGCAGACCCACGCCCAGCTCGGACACCGCTTGCTGAGTCATAGCGCCCAGGCCGAGGCGGACGCATTGAGCGGCGACCTGGTTGCCGCCATCGAACAGATCAACCTCGGCCTCAAGGCAGGCGATGGCGGCTTCCACGAGAAATCCGCTGCCGAAGCGCGGCGACGCGAATGGAAGGAGGCCGAAAAATCGCAACGCAAGAATTAACCTCGCGCGGCAGAATCCCTTATTTGGCGCCGCTGGTAGGAATTTACCCTGCAATTTGGCCGTAAAAATTGGCCCGTGGCCTTGCATGGCAAAAAGCAATTCCACTATGCTTCGTGTCATCCATCACTGGATAGCGTTCACTGCACGGCACTTCCAAGCGGCAGACGCTTTCACCATCAAGTCAAAAAATAGGAGGATGACCATGCGAAAGTTGCATCAGCTAATCACGGCATGTGCTTTGGGCGCAATCACGCTGACGGGCAGCGCGCTCGCCGCGGATGCCGCCAAGGAAATGACCGGCAAGCAGATCGCGTTCGACAAGAGCAAAGGCAACTGCCTGGCCTGCCATGCCATGCCGACCGTGCCCGACGCGGTGTCCGCAGGTCTGATCGGTCCGCCTCTGATCGCCATGAGCGCGCGCTACCCCGACAAGGCCAAGCTGCGCGCGCAGATCTGGGACGCGACTGTGGCCAACCCGTCCACCAGCATGATTCCGTTCGGCAAGAACGGGGTGTTGACGGAATCCGAAATCGATAAAGTGACCGACTTCGTGTACGGTCTGTAATTACCCGTTGCATTGTTCAATCAGGAGATATGCCCAATGAATGCACTTCGTAGAAACGTACTGAAAGGCGCCGCTGGCGCAGGCACCGTGGCCGTGGCCGTGGCCGCCGGCCTGCTGAAGCCGACTCAGGCCCTGGCGGGCGTCCCGCGCAGCGCCTTTGAGGCCAAGAGTGTCGGTGATGCCATGAAGAACATGGGCGCATCCGCCCCCATCGATTCCAGGGACATCACCATCAAGGCCCCGGACATCGCCGAGAACGGCGCCGTGGTGCCGGTTGAAGTGACCAGCGGCATCGCCGGCACCTCCGCCATCGCCATTATGGCCGAAAAGAACGCCACCCCCCTGGTTGCCGACTTCGGCCTGATGGGCGGCGCCCAGGGCTACATCTCGACTCGCATCAAGATGGGGCAGACCTCGCTGGTTCGCGCCGTCGTGACGGCAGGCGGCAAGACCTACACGGCCGCCAAGGAAGTCAAGGTCACCATCGGCGGCTGCGGCGGTTAATTCCCCCGCCCTTTGCCCCACCCAATTGTCGAATTGATATAGCCCGTCAAGGGCGTGAATTTTAGGAAAGGAAAGCCAAATGGCTGAACCGATGCGTATCCGAGCCACGATGGCCGGCGATGTTGCCGATGTCAAAGTGCTGATGAACCACCCGATGGAAACCGGCCTGCGTAAGGACGCCAAGACCGGCCAGCTCGTCCCTGCCCACTACATCACCGACGTGACGGCCACCGTCAACGGCGCCAAGGTGCTGGATGCCGGCCTCTCCGGCGGCATCTCCAAGAACCCCTATCTGGGGTTCAAGGTCAAGGGGCCGAAAAAAGGCGACAAGGTCGTCGTCAACTGGGCCGACAACAAAGGCGAGAAGAACAGCGCCGAAGCCACCATCGGCTGAGTCGGGCAAGACACGAGCGGGGCGCCAGGCCCCGCTTCCGCTTCAATCATCAGGTTTCTGGAGGACGGCATGAAACAACAAATCATCATGAAACTGCTGGCGGGGATGGCTGGTTTGGGCATGGCCCTGGGTGTCGCTACGGCACACGCTTCGCCCGAACAGGACAAGCAGAGCCTCATCAAGTACTTCACATCCAAGTACCCCAACGTCAAGATCGACGACTATGTCTACGGCGCGCTGGCGTTCGATCCCGACAGCAAGGCGCAATACGACGCCATCATGGAATTCCCCCCCTTCGACTCGCAGATCGATGCCGGCCGCAAGATGTGGGAAACCCCCTTCAAGAACGGCAAGACCTATGCCGATTGCCTGCCCGACGGCGGCAAGATGATCGCGGGCCACTACCCCATGTTCGACGAGGCCAAGGGCAAGGTCGTGACGCTGGAAGACGCCATCAACGACTGCCGCGTGGCGAATGGCGAAGCACCCTTCAAGACCAGCGACCCGAAGACCATGGGCACGCTCAGCGCCTATATGCGGACCCTGTCCGACGGCATGATCATGAACATCAAGGTCCAGGGCCCCAAGGCCACGGCGGCGTATGAAGCGGGCAGGACAACCTTCTTCCGGCGCACGGGACAGCTCAACTTTGCCTGCGCCACCTGCCACATTCAGAACGCCGGCAAGCGCCTGCGTTCCGAACTGCTCTCGCCGGTTGTCGGCCAGGCCGTGCACTGGCCCGTGTTCCGCGGCGGGGACAATCTGGTGACGCTGCAGAACCGCTACACGGGCTGCTTCAAGATGATCCGTGCCGTGCCGCCCGCGCAGGACAGCACCGTCATGAACGACCTGGAGTATTTCCACTCCGCCATGTCGAACGGTCTGCCGATGAAGGCGTCGGTGTTCCGCAAGTAAGCTGCTTCGGCACACGAAAAAGCCCGGGCAACCGGGCTTTTTCATTTTCGCTGGTCCGCATGACTCGTTGAACATGAGCGGGAGCTACTATTTACGCAGGGCATTCCTGAACCGACAATACGAACCACTTCTCCGTTCATCCTTGAGGAAAACCCCATGCACATGAACCGTCGCGAGTTCCTGCAACTACTCGCTGTCGCCGCTGCGTCCGGCATGGCACTGGACAGCAAGTCCGCGCTGGCGGGCAATGCGCCGTCCAATTTCTACGATGTGCCGCGCCACGGCAACGTCTCTCTGCTGCACTTCACCGACTGCCACGCCCAGCTGCTGCCGATCTGGTTCCGCGAACCCAACGTCAACCTGGGCATCGGCAGCGCGCTCGGCAAGCCGCCGCATCTGGTCGGCCAGTACCTGCTGAAGCAGTACGGCATCAAGCCCGGCAGCGCCGAGGCCCACGCCTTCACCTACCTCGACTTCACCGAGGCCGCCAGGGTCTACGGCAAGGTCGGCGGCTTCGCCCACCTGAAGACGCTGGTCGACAAGCTGCGCGCGCAGCGCCCCGGCGCCTTGCTGCTCGACGGCGGCGACACCTGGCAGGGTTCCGCCACCTCGCTGTGGACCAACGCGCAGGACATGGTCGACGCCTGTATCAGGCTGGGCGTCAACATCATGACGCCGCACTGGGAATCGACCTTTGGCGCGGATCGCGTGGTGGAAATCGTCAACAAGGACTTCAAGAAGGCCAATATCGATTTCGTCGCACAGAATATCGTCACCAACGACTTCGGCGACCAGGTGTTCAAGCCCTACGTCATGAAGGTGATGAACGGCGTGAAAGTCGCCGTCATCGGCCAGGCCTTCCCCTACACCCCGATCGCCAACCCGCGCTACATGGTGCCGGACTGGAGCTTCGGCATCCGCGACGACAGCATGCAGAAATGGGTGGACGAGGCACGTGCCAAGGGCGCGCAGGTGGTCGTGGTGCTGTCGCACAACGGCATGGACGTCGACCTCAAGATGGCCAGCCGCGTCACCGGCATCGACGCCATCTTCGGCGGACACACGCACGACGGCGTGCCGCAGCCGGTCCAGGTCAAGAATGCCAAGGGCGTCACGCTGGTGACCAACGCCGGCTCCAACGGCAAGTTCCTCGGCGTGATGGACTTCGAGGTCAAGGGCAAGCGCGTGGTGAGCTTCAAGTACCGTCTGCTGCCGGTGTTCTCCAACCTGCTGCCGGCGGATCCAGCGATGACGGCACTGATCAAGAAGGTGCGCGCGCCCTACGAGAAGAAGCTGAACGAGAAGCTCGCCGTTTCCGACGATTTCCTCTATCGCCGCGGCAATTTCAACGGCACCTGGGACCAGCTCATCGTCGATGCGCTGATGGACGTGAAAGGCGCGGATGCGGCCTTCTCGCCCGGCTTCCGCTGGGGCACCACCCTGTTGCCGGGCGAGGAGATCACCATGGAACGCCTGATGGACCAGACGGCGATCACGTATCCGCAGACCACGCTGACCAACATGACGGGCGAGACGATCAAGTCCGTCATGGAAGACGTGTGCGACAACCTGTTCAACGCCGATCCCTATTACCAGCAGGGCGGCGACATGGTGCGCGTGGGCGGCATCGAATACACCGTCAGCCCGAACCAGACCATCGGCAAGCGGATCTCCGACATGCGCATCAACGGCAAGCCGGTCGATGCCAAGAAGACCTACAAGGTCGCCGGCTGGGCGCCGGTCGGCGAAGGGGTCACCGGAGAACCGATCTGGGACGTCGTCGCCACCTACCTGCGCGACAAGAAGGTGATCAAGGGCCTGAAGCTGAACGAGCCCAGAATCGTCGGCGTCGGCAAATCCAACCCCGGTATCGCGGACTACAAGGGCGGGGTGTCCTGAGTTTGAGAAACACGAGAAAAAGGGGCGCAAGCCCCTTTTTCTTTTGGCTAAGCGGCTTGTGAATTTGCGCGATCCAGTCGCACGCCCGACTCGGCTCAATCAGCTGCCCTGCCCCGTCTATCTCGTGGCCGTGAGCCTGCGCGCCTGTGACGTTTCCCAGCCTGAAGACAGGCGTCTTCCCATCACACGACACTCAAGAGCCATCCCGCGGCACCGCCGCCCATTACAACCAGCCACGGCGGAAGCTTCCAGACCATCAGCGCAAGCAGCGCCACCAGTGCCAGGCCGAAGCCCCGCGGCTGCTGGATCGCACTCGTCCAGACTGGCTGATAGAGCGCAGCCAGCAGCAGGCCGACCACTGCCGCATTGACCCCGGCCAGCGCGGCCTGCGTACGCACACTGCGACGCAGGCTTTCCCAAAACGGCAACGCCCCGGCGACAAGCAGAAACGACGGGGAAAAAATGGCCACCAGACATATCATGCCGCCCAGCCAGCCAGAAGGCCCGATGTTCATGGACGCCCCAAGAAACGAAGCGAATGTGAACAATGGGCCAAGTACGGCCTGTGCAGCACCATAGTCCGCGAGAAAGGCTTCATTGCCGATCCAGCCGGGCGGCACGACTTCGGCTTGCAACAGCGGCAGCACGACGTGTCCCCCACCGAATACCAGTGACCCGGCGCGGTAGAAGGCATCCACCATCGCCACGACTTGCCCCGGAAACAGTCTGGTCCAGACCGGCAAACCGACCAGCAGGGCGAAGAACAACGACAGCCAGATAGCCCCGGCACGGCGGCTGACCGCGACAGGCAAGAGATCGTGCGCGGCAGCCTGCCTGCATGGGCTTGAACAACAGCAGGCCTGCGACGCCCGCGACGGCAATCACTCCAACCTGCCCCCACGCCGACGGCACCAACAGGATGAAGCACGCGGCGATTGCCATGAACGTGGCGCGTAGCACATCCGGGCACAGGTTGCGCCCCATGCCCCATACCACCTGCGCCACCACGGCAACCGCGACCACCTTCAGACCATGCAGCGTACCGGGGGCGATGGCGTCGCCGTAGCGGGTGACGCCCAGCGCAAAGAGGATCATGGCAATCGCAGACGGCAGGGTGAAGCCCGCCCAGGCCGCGAGCGCCCCGCTGTAGCCCGACCGCGACAGCCCCAGCGCCATCCCGACCTGGCTGCTCGCCGGCCCGGGCAGAAACTGGCAGAGCGCCACCAGGTCCGCATAGCTGCGTTCCGTCAACCAGCGTCGGCGCGTCACGAACTCGTCGCGGAAGTAACCCAGATGCGCGATGGGACCACCGAAGGAAGTCAGGCCAAGGCGCAGGAAGACGAGAAAAACCGACCAGGCCGAATCGCGCTCCCGGATCTTGCCGATCGACGTAGTGGAGGTGGAATTGAGTGGCATAGGCTTATTCGCCGCTTAGACAGGGCTATCGCTGCAATAGCGACCAGCGATTCTGTGTCTCATTGAACCCGGATTGTGGTTCGTTTCCACCGTCGCAGCCGGATTCGAAATCAGGACCCGCGCCGAAATGATCGGACCCGGTAGCGCGCTTTTTTCAGCAGAGCGTATTTTCATGGCCGCACGCTCCATTGCCTGAGGTTGACTGATTCCGGGCGCGCCCTCGACAAGGCAAGCACCCAGGCTGCCCTCAAATCCACTTCGCCAGGCGACGCCTGTCCGTAGCATCGCGCCTCCAGCGCGGCCACCAGCTTTTCATCCACGCAACGCCCCGTTTCCTGCTGCATCCTCCGCTGCCATGCACCCAGGCTGGGCGCTTCCGGCTGGCCGGTCAGCGAGAACCGGCGCACCGCGTGTGCCAACGAACCCCAATCCGCCGCGGCACGAATCGCGCGCAGGCCCCTTCGCCGCGCCAAGCGCCAGCGCACCATGCGACGAACCCTCCAGCCGGCGGCGACCAGCAGCAACGCCGCCGTCCCGGCAACGATCACCTGTCGCGCAAGACGCCAGCGCGGGTCGAACACGTCCAGCGCCCTGCCGGAAATCGCGACGCTGGCCAGTTGGCCACGCCCGGTGTCGTACCACGGCAAACGGAGCGTCGGCACGATGACGCGTCCATCGACACGCGGTTGCAGATAGAGCGTGATCCGATAGCGCGACAGCGGCGAATCGACTGCGTCCACCGGTTCCGTTTCGATCAGCGGCGGGTACACGCCCAGCGCGGGCGAATCGCGCAACTGCAGGTCGAGCAGCGCTTGCAGGTCGTCCTCGCTGTAGCCGCCTGTCACGTCGACGCGCCAGGCCAGCGGGCGCTGCAAAGGCCAGCGCTCGGGCAGGGGATCGGCGCTCACCTGCGGCGCAACCGGCGGCACGTGTGCCGGCAACCAGGCTGGCAAGGCCAGCGCGCGATAGTGCGATTCCGCTCCGGGGAAACGCAGCCGCGCGCCGAAGCGATCGGCGTCGAGCATGGGAACGGCCACCGTGGCGTCGCCGCTTTGGGTCGCCAGCAAGGCCCAGTAATAGCGGTGCAAGGTACAGGGTTCGCCGCCTTGCATGCCCACGCCTTCGTCCTCGCCCAGTTCGCGCAGCAGGCGCCCCGCCGCGATCGGCAGGGTCGGGCGGCGCCATTGCAGGCTGCCGTCGTCGCAGATGGACAGCGTCAGGCGAGCCGGCTCGTTCACCCGGGGTTCGGCGGGCGCGAGCGTCCAGTGCGCGGCCACGCGCGGTACGGTATCGCTGCCGTCGGTCACCGTCAGCGGCAGCGCGGTGCTGCGCCGGCCTTCGATGGATAGCGCCGGCACGCTGAGCACCCCCGCCCTGCGCGGGTACAACGTCAGCACCAGCATGTCGCCCTCCGCGCCCTGGCTGCGCGTGCGCGAAAACACATCGAACGCGCCGTCGAGCGGGGCGGTGTCCAGTTTGTCGAGATCGGATTCGCGCGATTGCAGGGTCAGCGTGACGGCCTCGCCCAGCGCCACCGCCGGTTTGTCCAGCCGCGCCGTCAGCGTGGCTGCGTGGGCCATCCCGCACGCGAGCAGCGTCAAAGCAACGAACATCCTCACCATGCCGGCCGCTCCCCGGCCTTGCCGCCCGCATCCTGCTTGAGGATGTTCCGCAGCATCGTTTGCGGGTGATCCTGCAAGCGCTCCATCTTTTTCAGCCCGGAGGGCGCGAGCCGGCTGTCGACGCCGGTCCCGGCCGGCGATCCGGTCGGCGCGGCGGCACGCGCGCCCTCCCCTTGAACATGGCCGCGTTCGACCTGCATGCCGGGCACCACGGATTCCGGCTCGTCCGGGATGTGGCCGTTCACATTGTCGGTCTGGATATGGCCCTCGGCCAGAAAGCCGTGCCGGCTGCGCAGATCGCCCTGCATCGGCACGTCGCGCGACTGGCGCTGCAGCTTTTGCCAGGCAGTTTCCAGATTGGCGCGCGCACGGAAATCCGTGGGCCTCATGCGCAGCACGGTTTGGTAAGCCTCGACGGCGGCCTGCCATTGCCTGCGCGCGTAGTGCGCGTTGCCGAGGTTATAGAGCGCGTCGGCGCGCTCGCGGTCGTTCGCCGCCAGCAGCAGGGCGGCGCCGAAATGCCGCGCGGCCGCCGCGAAGTCCGCCTGCCGCCAGGCGGCGGCGCCCGCGCCCATCTGGCCGGCGTAGCCGCCAAGCTGCGCATACTGGGTTTGCGCGCTGGCGTAGCGTTTGGCCTGCCAGGCCTGCCAGGCCGCTGCCTCGTCGGCCTGCGCGGGCGGCGGGACGAGGGTCGCAACCAGCACCGCCACGGCGGCGGTCGCCACCGTGCGGCGCGGCAGATACACCGCCATGAAGAGCGCCAGCGCCGGCACAAGACACCAGGCATAAAGTTCCCGCCAGGCGCGTACCGAGCCAGCCGTAACCGGATCGCCCGGCAGCTTGGCAATCCCGCCGTCGTGCAGGGCCGCCCAGTCGCCGTCGCCATCGGCGGCCTCGACGAAGCGGCCACCGGTCGAACGCGCCCATTGGCCATACGTCGCCGCATCCATGCGGCTCAGCACGCGCACGCCGTCGCGCTCGGCAAACCCGCCATCGGGCAGTGGCACCGGCGCGCCGGCCTCGCTGCCCACGCCCAGTACGAACAGCGGAAGATGTGCTTGACGCAAGGCCTCCACGGCCGCCTGCGCGGCGGGTTCAACGCTGTCGCTTTCGGCATCGCTCACCAGCAGCACCGCTTTGGCGTGCCCGGGCGCAGCGGCGAGTTGCGCCCGGGCCAGGTCGAGTGCCGCCGCCAGATTGGTGCCCGGGGCTTCGATCAGGTGCGAATCGACCTGGTCAAGCGCACGCCGCAGCAGATCGATATCGTCGGTCGGTGGCAGCAGCACGCCTGCCGCGCCTGCGTAGATGATCAAGCCAACGCGTTCGCCCCGAAGTCTGGGCAGCCAGTCCAGCAATTCGAGCCGCGCGCGCGTCAGGCGATCCGGAACGATGTCGCTGGCGTGCATCGACGCCGATACGTCCAGCGCCACCATCACCGTCACGACATGACGCGGCGCGATCTGACCTTCGCGCCAGTCGAGCGGCAGGCGCGGACCCGCCGCCGCCAGCGCCAGCAGCCCCCAGGCCAGCGCATGCGCCAGCGCGCGCGGCCAGGCGTCGCGCCTCGCCGCTGACAGGCTGGCCGCCCACGGCAGCAAGTCGGCATCGGCATAGCGCAGCACGCGCGCTCGGCGCAGCGCACGCCAGCCCGCCAGCAGCAGCGGCACCGCCGCGAGCCATAGCCACAGCGGTTCGCGCCAGTGCAGATTCGCCCATACGTCCATCATGCCGAGCGCCTCAGGACCCATCCCTGCGCGGCGACCAGCGTGATTGCCGCCAGCGCGAGCGCCAGCCAGTACCACTCGTGCACCTGCCGGTGGCGGGCGGGCGACGCCAGCGTGGGTTCGAGCCGGCCGACCGCCTGGATCACCCGCGTGGCGTCGGCCGCGCTCCGGATGTCGTCGTAATGCCCGCCGGTGAGGCGCGCCAGATCGGCCAGACCCGGTTGCGGGTCGGCCTCGATTGATGCGGAACCAGCGCGTGCGGCGCGCCCCGCCGCGTAGGGATCGCTGCCGAATTGCAGGGCATGGATCGCCACCCCGGCCTGACGCGCCACCGCCAGCGATTCGGCGGGGGTCAGGCTGCCGGCGTTGTTGTCGGCACCGTCGCTCACCAGGATGATGGCCGGGCGCAGGCGGCGCGTGCGCACCTCCTTCAGTGCCATGCCGAGCGCGTCACCGAGCGCAGTATCGCTGCCCACCATGCCGACCTGGATACGCTGGATCTGCGCGGCGACAAGGGTGCGGTCGAAGGTCGGCGGCGTCAGCGTCGCCACCTCGCTGCCGAACACGATCACGCCGAAACGGTCGCCGGGCCGGCCCTGGATGAAGCGGCTCAGCGTGTCCTTCAGCACGCTCATGCGTTCGACTTCGCGGTCACCCTGTTTGAAATCGCGGATGCTCATGGTGAGCGAGGTGTCGATCAGCAGCACGATGTCGCGCCCCTCGGGCGGCGGCGTGATCCAGCCACCGACTTCGCGTGGTTGCGCCAAAGCGAGCACCAGCAGGGCAAACGCCAGCCCGCGCAACAGGACCGGCCAGCGCAGGCTGGGCGCGGGCAGATGCCCCACCGCCGCCAGCGGCAGCGCCGGATGATTGAGAACCACGCCCGGCGCTTCACCCTGCGCGCGTCGCCACGCCAGCCAGCCCCAACCCGTGACCGGCAGCAGAAGGAACAGCCAGTAGGGATGCGCCAGTTCAAGCCCCAGCGGCAACGCCCATTCAAGCATGGCGCCTCCACGAGCGAGCGCGTTCACACAAACGCATTACGACTGCGAAACCATCGGGCTGCGGCGGCGCAAACCGCACTTGTTCCAGCGTATTCACCCAGTCGTACCACACGACCGGATCAAGGCCGGACGGGCAACTTGCCGCATCCACCCGCACCAGCCGGAAACCCGCGCGCGCCCAGGCGTCGAGCCGGGCGGCCAGCGCCGGCGGCGTGTCCTGCTGCTGCGCCGCCGCAGCGGCAATCGCGCGCAAGGCGCGCGCAGGGCGGCGGCGATGCCACAGCCAGGCGAGCAGCATGACGCAGGCCACCCCCACCAGCCCCACGGCTGGCCACAGCAACAGGCTGTGGCCAGCCGGCGCCGCCATGGCAGGCGCGGCCGGCACGATGATGTCGGCCAGTTCGTTGCGCGGGTCAGCCATGTGCGAGCAGCGCGGCCAGATCGTCGGCGTCGCTGTCCACCGGCTGATGGCGCACCCCGGCGCGTGCCAGGCGCGCAGCCTGCGCAGCCAGACGGTCGGCCAGTGCCGTGCGGACAGCACTGCGTACCGAGCCCTGCGCGGTGTCGAGCCACGCCCGCTGGCCGCTCGCCATGTCGTGAAAACACGCCACCCCCATCTCCGGCAGGGCGCGCTCGGCGGCATCGACGACCTGGATCGCCCACACGTCGCAGCGCGCGGCCAGACGCGCCAGCTGCGCCTCGTGGACGTCGGCCAGCCATGCGAAATCGCTGATCAGCACCAGCCGCGCGCCGCGCGGCAGGCTCGCTTCCAGCGCGGCGAGGCGGTCGGCATGGTGCAAGGCGTCGGTCGGCGCGAGGTCAGTGAGCGGCGGGCACGGCGCCGCCGCCTGCTCGATCAGGCCCAGCGCCGCCAGGTGGCCATGGCGCGCCGGCAGGGTTTCATCCTGCGCGTTCCACAGCGTGGCGCCGGTCACGCCGTTGTGCCCGGCGGCGGCGAACGCCAGCACGGCGGCCACGCGCACCGCCTGGGCGACCTTGAGACGGCGGCGCGTGCCGAAGCGCATCGTGGCGCCGCGGTCGACCACCAGATGCACCAGCGGCTGCCGCTCCTCGCGGTAGATTTTCAGGTGCGGGCGGCCGGTGCGCGCGGTGGTGCGCCAGTCCATGTCGCGGATGTCGTCGCCCGGGCTGTACAGCCGCGATTCCTCGAAATCCAGCCCGCGCCCGAGCCAGCGCGACGCCCAGTCGCCCGCATGATGGTCGTGCACCTCGCGCACCGGCAGCGTCGCCAGCAGGCCGGCCTGCGCGGCGAGCCCGGCGATGTCGCCGGCGGCGAGCAGCGGGGCATGCACCAAGGCGGGGGCGTCGGGTTGCGCGCGCGCGCGCCGCAGCCGCTTCAACGGGGCGGGAATCACGGCGCCGGGACGGCCTCGAGCAGGCCGGCGATGAAGCCGTCGCGGCCGAGTTTCCGCAGGCGTGCGTCGAGGCTGAGGGTGATGCGGTGGCGCAGGCAATCGGGCGCCAGTTCGCGCACGTCGTCCGGCGTCACGTAGTCGCGGCCGCGCAGATAGGCCGCGGCGGCAGAAGCGTGCAGCAGCGCCAGCGAGGCGCGCGGGCTGGCGCCCACTTCCACCGCCTGCGCCCAGTCGGCGCGCCATTCGCCGGGCACGCGGGTGGCGCGCACCAGGGCGACGATGTAGCGCTCGACCGCGTCCGACACGTGCACCTTCCGCGCCTCCTCGCGCGCCGCCAGCACGCTGGCGGTATCGATCACCGCCGTGACGCCCGCATGGCCGGCGCTGGCCGCATGCGCGCGGTCGCGGCGCAGGATGTCGAGTTCTTCCTGATCGCTGGGGTAGTCCAGCGCGACGTGCAGGAGGAAACGATCGAGCTGCGCCTCCGGCAGCGGGTAGGTGCCCGCCTGCTCGAGCGGATTCTGCGTCGCCATCACCATGAACAGCGGCGGCAAGGGGCGCGTCACGCCGCCCACGGTGATCTGGTGCTCCTGCATCGCTTCCAGCAGCGCGGCCTGCACCTTGGCGGGCGCGCGGTTGATCTCGTCGGCGAGGATGATCTCGTGGAACAGCGGCCCTTCGATGAACTCGAACCGGCCTTCGTGATAGATGTCGGTGCCGGTCAGATCGCCCGGCAGCAGGTCGGGGGTGAACTGGATGCGGCGGAAGCTGCCGTGGATGGCGGCGGCGAGCGTCTTCACCGCGGTCGTCTTGGCCAGCCCCGGCAGCCCCTCGACCAGCACGTGGCCGTCGGCCAGCAGACCGATCACGAGGCGGTCGAGCAGCGTGTCCTGACCGACGATGACGCCCGACAGCGCCTGGCGCAATTCAAGGATGCGGGATTGATTCGACATGGGAATTCCAGTCACTGAAATGAGCCGACATTATCGGGACGACCCGATGGCGGCAATGGGTGCTTAGGCCTAATCTGGCTGCACAATTTGGCCGGCAGCACGGGTCAGGATTTTTCTCCGGTCGCCAGCAACATCCCCCCCCATGGCAGCACATTGGGCAGGCTTCGCTCCAGCCAGGCGGCCCCTCGCGTTCCCGAAGGCAGAAAAATGGCCGAACGCAGCGTCAGATTCCGCACCGGCAATCCCGCGAACAATGCGCGCACCTCGCGCGCGGTGTGCCAGCGTGCGCCGCGATAGGCGCCGCTGCCGCCGTGCCGGCCTTTCTGCCCATACAGCAGGCTGGCCCGGTTGAGCCAGCCGATGGCGAAGCGGCGGCGCGCCACCCGCACGGCCTCGGCCACCGCCCGCCGCTCGTCGTCGATGAAACACAAGGCGGCGATGGACAGCACATGGTCGAAGCTGGCGTCGGCGAACGGCAGGTCGCGCGCATCGCCCTCCACCCAGCTCAGTGCCGGGCTGCTGTGCGCGCGCGCATACTCCAGCCAGACGGGATTGGGGTCGAGCCCCGTCGCGACAAGGCCGTCGGCCGCGGCGCGGCGGGTGAACCAGCCGGTGCCGCAGCCGACGTCGAGCAGGCTGTCGCCCGGCCGTGCGGCCAGCGCTCGCGCGGCCAGCGCGTATTCGGTTTCGCCGATCCAGCGCCCGCGCGCGGTGTGGTACCAGGCATCGTAGTCGGCGGGGTTCATGTTGCCGTCGGCGATCTCCAGGCACCGATCAATGCATCGGCCGCCCGGTCGATTTCGGCGTCGGTCGTGAACCGGCCCAGCGACAACCGCACCGCGCCTGCCGCCGCTTCGCGCGTCAGCCCCATCGCCGCGAGCACGCCGCTCACCGCATGGTCGCCGGCATGGCAGGCAGAGCCGGTGGACGCGGCGACGGCGGGAGCGGCGGCCAGCACCTGCCAGCCCGCCACACCCGGGAAGGAAATATTGAGCGTGTTGGGCAGGCATTCGGTCGGATGGCCGTTTAGGCGCAGGCCGGGAATGGCGGCGGCGAGCAGCCCGTGCAGGCGGTCGCGCAGCGCTGTCATGCGTGCGGCTTCCTGCGCCAGCGTTGTCCGTGCCAGCCGCGCCGCCTCGCCCAGGGCGACGATATGGGGCACGTTTTCGGTGCCGGGGCGCAGGCCGTGTTCGTGGCCGGCGCCGTACTGGATCGGCTCAATAACGACGCCCGTTCGCACAACCAGCGCACCCACGCCCTTGGGCGCGTAAAACTTGTGGCCGGCCAGGGTCAAGAGGTCGGCCCCCAGCGCTTTCACGTCCACCGCCACCTTGCCGACCGCCTGGGCCGCATCCACATGCATCAACGCACCCGCGGCATGGGCGAGATCGGCCATCGCACGCACGGCCTGCAGGCTGCCGGTCTCGTTGTTGGCCAGCATCACCGACACCAGTGCCACCTCCGGCGTGATGTGCTTCGCCGCGCGATCCGGCTGCACCCGGCCAGCGGCATCCACCTGCAGCTCCGTGACCGAGTAGCCTTCTCGTGCCAGATGGCGCAGGGGGTTCAGCACGGAGGGGTGCTCGATGGCGGACGTCACCAATATGGTGCGCCCGCCGGGCCGGGCTGCCCGCGCAGCGCCCAGCAGGGCCAGATTGTTGGCTTCGGTCGCGCACCCGGTGAAGACGATTTCCGCAGGCGTTGCGCCGATCAACGCCGCCACTTCGGCGCGGGCGGCCTCCACCGCAGCCTTCGCGCGCCGGCCATATTCATGATCGGAAGACGGATTGCCATGGTGAACGGCAAGGTACGGCAGCATGGCTTCCAGCACATGCGGATCGACCGGCGTGGTGGCGTTGTAGTCGAGGTAAATCATGGGCGTCATCCCGATCTGCTCCATTCCTTGATTGAGACCATTGGACATAATCTGATTGGAGACATGGTCAGACCGCCGGCGCCGTCTGACGCATGCTCCGTTCGATGCCGATGGCCGCGATCAACGCAGCGAGCAGAAGGGGCACCACCGCGAGGTTCAGCGTGATCCAGCCGAAGCGGTCGTAGAGCCAGCCTGCCGAGAGGGTGGCCAGCGCCACCAGGCCGAAGACGGCGAATTCGTTCGCCGCCTGCACCTTCATCTGTTCGGCGGGCCGATAGGTCTGCGTCAGCAGCGTGGTTCCGCCGATGAAGGCAAAATTCCAGCCGACGCCAAGCAGGATGAGTGCCGACAGAAAATGCAGGAACTCGACGCCGGACAAGGCCAGCGCGACGTTGCCAAGCAGCAGGATGAAGCCGATCTGCATGATGCGCGGCGCACCGTAGCGCTTGACCAGGGCGCCGGTGAAGAAGGACGGCACAAACATCCCCACCACGTGCCACTGGATCACCGGCGTCACGCTCGTCTCTGGCAGGCCGCAGCCCAGTATCGCCAGCGGGGTCGCCGTCATCACCATCATCATGACGGCATAGCCGATGGCGGTGCCGAAAATCGAAACCCGGAGGACGGGCTGGCCCAGTATTTCGCGGAGCGGGCGCGGGGTGCCGGCGTGCGTGGCAACCACCCTGGGCAGGTGGAGGCGGGAGAGCAGAACCAGTGCGATGAGGCTCAGGACGCCCTGCGCGAGATAGGAGCCGACAAATATCTGTCCGCCGATCCAGTCGCGCCCCCATAGTCCGAGTTGGGGGCCGAGAAAGGCCGCGACCACGCCGCCGGCCACGACCAGGGAGATGGCCTTGCTGGCATGATCCGGACCGGCGGCTTCGACCGCGGCGAAGCGGTAGTAATTGGCGAAGCCCTGGTAGCTGCCCAGCAGGAAGTGGCCGATGACAAACGCGGCAAAAGCGCTCTGGTGGAGCGCCATCGCGCTCAGCAGGCTGCCGCCGATGCCCAGCAGCGCGCCGATCAGAAAGCCGGGACGGCGTCCATAGCGGCGCATGAGCATGGATGCAGGCAGCGAGGCGACGGCGGTGCCGATCACCATGGCCATGACGGGAAGCGTTGCGAGCCCCTTGTCGGGCGCGAGCATGCTCCCGAGAATCGCGGCGAGCGCCGTGGACAGGACGATGGCGGACAGCATCAAGGCCTGGCTCAGCGCCAGGATCAACACATTGCCCCGCGACGAGGAACGCATCGCGCCGCGCCCTTATCCTGGCTGCACGAGCGAAGCTTGAGCTACGCCCAGTGAAGAATGGCAGGCCAGCAACACGCCATCCTTGTACACGCGTAGCGCTTGATCTGCGAACGGCAGCCACGGGCCGTCGGCAAGCGGCTCGGTCGCAACCAGCGCGAAGCGACCGCAACCGTCCGATGCTTCGAGGTAGTGGAGCCGATCATGACCGTAGGCAATCAGGATGCGTCCGTCCGAGAGAAGAAAATTGAATTTTCCCCGGGTGGCGATGGCATCGGCGAGGCGATTCAGCGCATTGAGCCAGGGCCGATGATCGTCGGTGGCGTAGGTGCCGGCGATCCCGGCCAATATCTGGCAGAAGGCATGCTCCGAATCCGTCTCGCCCACCGGATGGCAAGACGGATTGAGCGCCCATTGGTCGACAATGTCGGATACCAGGCCATTGTGGGCGAATACCCATTCACGGTCGCAGCAGGCGTGGACGAACGGATGGGTGTTTTCCAGGCTGGGCACGGGTGGATGGCGTGCCTTGCGGACATGGGCGATCACCAGGTCTGAAGCCAGGCTTTCCGACAATTGCAGGAAGCGTGTGCTGCTCCAGCCGGGTTCCGGGGATTTCTCGATATGCGGATGACCGCCCGACCAGAAGGCGACGCCCCAGCCATCGGGATTGTCGGCGGATTCGCCACCCCGTAATCGAAAAGGGCGCAACCAGCGGGAGAAGGTTCGAGGCGTGCTGCTGCTGGCGCCGAATAACTCGCACATTTCAGAAGGTCAGGTTCATGTCCGCCAGCATGACCACGTCCTTGTAGTAGCGGGCGGGATCCGCGATCTTCGCGCCATCGATCAGGTCGCGCTCGCTCATGCCGAACAGCGGGATGTTGAGCGGGCAGGCCAGCACCTGGCCGCCCTCGGCGGTGAACATGAAGAACAGATCTTCCAGCAGCGGCAATTCCAGCTCGTCCATGCGCTTCATCACCGCTTCGCCCATCTCGGGCATGTCCGGCAGGCATCGGAGTTCCGGCATCTTCGCCCGGTGGATGGCGTTGACGCCGCGCGACCCGAAGAACACCGTCACCCTGGCGCCCTGCCGCAGCAGGCTCAAGGCCGTCATCAGCGCGTTGAACACCTGGCACAGCTCGTCGTGAAAACACATGATCGAGACCTGCTTCTGCTTCGTTGCTTCCGTCATGGCGATTGCCTCCTAAAAAGTGATGATC
>JAJZRE010000072.1 GCA_021802945.1 Pseudomonadota bacterium | reverse complement strand
CCGACTCCAGCGCCAGGTTGAGCCAGCGCCGCCATTCGCTGAATCCGTATTTCTCGCCGTCGTCCGCCAGATCGCGGCGCAGGGTGTCGAGGGTTTCGAGCACGCGGGCGCCGGCGGCGTCGGCCTGGAGCGGCGCGATGGCATCCAGCCTGTCGAGGCTCTCGGTCAAGCGTGCGAGCCACACCGCGAGCGGCGCGCGGCGCTGCTCGAATGCCTGGCGGGCGTCGAATGGCGCAGCCAGCCAGTCCGGCAGCGCGCCGAATTCGCGCTGCGCCAGCCGCCGGATATCCGCCATGCCCTGCGACACCCCGTGCCGGCGCAGCGCGAGTTCGAACGCCAGCACCGGGTCCTGGCGCGCGGCGGGTTCGCCCAGCACGAACGGCGACTTCAGCAGGTCCAGCAGTTCGACGTGCGGGAAGTCGCTCGCCACGCACTCCAGCCAGCGGTCGATGACCGCGGCGGCGGCGGTGGTCGACAGCGTCCAGCCGGTTTCGTCGGCCACCAGCACGTCCATGCGCTCGAGCAGCGCGCGCACCCGCCGCGCCGTTTCGCGGTCGAGCGCGATCAGCGCGATGTCGCGTTTCCCGTCATTCAGTTGTGCCGCCACCCAGGTGGCGACGGCGCGCGCTTCGGCCTCCAGATGCGGCGCCGGGCCGAGGGTGATGCGTGCGTGCAGCGGCGAGGACGGGTGGTGCCGCGCCAGCCGGGCGGCGCGCTCGCGCAGCGGCGGCTCGGTGAAATGCCAGGCCTGATGCAGCGTGAACGCCGCGGCGTCGGTGGGATCGGCTGTCGTGTCGAATAGCGTGACCGGTGTGTGCTCGGCGCAGCGCGCGAGAAACTGCTGTTCGACGGCGGTCAGCGTGCCCAGCGCGTAGCCGAAGACGGGCTGAGGATCGGATCGGATGTGCTCAAGCAGGCGATCCAGTGCGCGTGCATAGCGCGCCTGCGGGTCGCTGCCGTCGGTATTGAGCGCGTGCCATACCGCTTCGACCAGCGCCGTTTCACGATCAAGTGCGGCGCGGTCGGGGCGTCCGCCCTGCAGGGCACGGATGCGCGATCCGATGGCGCCGCCCAGCCGCGCGGCGGACAGGTCGTCGGCCAGCTGCAGGAGCTCATTAGCGAGCGCCCACTTATCGACTGCCCCAAGCCAGTCTTCGCGTCGTAGCGCGCCGTGCAGCCGCGCCAGACGTTGCGCCTGCGGCTCGGCACGGCCGTCGGCCAGGCCGTCTGCCCAGCTTTTCAGCGGGGTGATCCGGGGCGGAATCAGAACGGCGCGGCCGGCCGCCTGCGCCAGCGCGCGGGCGAAGTCCTGCCCGGCGCGATGGTTGGGAACCAGCACCGTCAGGCCGGACAGATCGGGCAGCCGGTCGGCGTGCCGGTCGAGCAGATGGCGGGCGACGGCGTGCGGCAGCGCGGCGCCCAGGGTTCCCAAGCGCGTCAGCGCTCCAGGTACTGGCGCTTGTCCTTGACGCCGGCCCACTCGTCGGCGTCGGGCAGCGGGTCCTTCTTCTCGATGATGACCTTCCACACCTTGGCGAGCTCGGCGTTGAGCGCGATATAGGCGCGCTGGTCGTCGGGCACGTCGTCCTCGGCAAAAATGGCCTCGACCGGGCATTCGGCCACGCACAGGGTGCAGTCGATGCACTCCTCGGGGTCGATGACGAGGAAGTTGGGGCCCTCGTGGAAGCAGTCCACGGGACAGACATCGACACAGTCGGTGTATTTGCACTTCACGCAGGCGTCGGCTACAACGTATGTCATTCGAATTTACCCAGATGGTTTGAGAAACGCCCGGATGCTTGCAGGCGGCAATTTTGATGTAGCATATCGGCACAAAACCGAATTTTCCAGCATTACCACCTTTCCAAACACTCCAGGCCGGATCCGGCCACCCCCTACTTCTAATTAGGAGCCCCACCAATGAGCGAGCATGTTCATTACATATCCGACGATTCTTTCGAACAGGAAGTCCTGCAGGCCGGCGTGCCCGTGCTGGTGGATTATTGGGCGGACTGGTGCGGTCCCTGCAAGATGATCTCGCCGATCCTCGACGAAGTCGCCAAGGAATATTCCGGCAAGCTCAAGGTGTGCAAGCTCAATATCGACGAGAACCAGGCCACCCCGCCCAAGTTCGGCATCCGCGGCATTCCCACCCTGATGATCTTCAAGAACGGCAACGTCGAAGCCACCAAGGTCGGCGCATTGTCCAAGTCGCAACTCACCGCTTTCGTCGACAGTAACATCTAATATCAAGTTTTCACCGGACGGCGCATCCGCGCGCCGTCGGCCCGCAGTACCGTCCGGTTTCACTCCTCCCCACGTCCGGCTCTTTCAAGCGAGCCTTCCAGGCCCATCCCATGCATCTCTCCGAACTCAAGCAGAAACCGATCACCGAGCTTCTCGAAATCGCGGCCGCCAACGGCATCGACAACGCCAACCGCTTCCGCAAGCAGGAACTGATCTTCACCATCCTGAAGACGCTGGCCAAACGCGGCGAGAGCATCTACGGCGACGGCGTGCTGGAGGTGCTGCCGGACGGCTTCGGGTTCCTGCGATCGCCGGAATCCTCGTATCTCGCCAACACCGACGACATCTACGTGTCGCCGTCGCAGATCCGCCGCTTCAACCTGCATACCGGCGACAAGATCGAAGGCGAGATCCGCACGCCCAAGGACGGCGAGCGCTATTCGGCGATGACCAAGCTCGACCTGATCAACGGCGAGCCGCCCGAGGCCAGCAAGAACAAGATCCTGTTCGAGAACCTCACCCCGCTGCACCCGGACAAGCCGCTCAAGCTCGAGCGCGACATCAAGGCCGAGGAAAACATCACCAGCCGCGTGATCGACATCGTCGCGCCGATCGGCAAGGGCCAGCGCGGCCTGCTGGTGGCGCCGCCGAAATCGGGCAAGACGGTGATGCTGCAGCACATCGCGCACGCCATCAGTTCCAACCATCCTGAAGTGGTGCTGTTCGTGCTGCTGATCGACGAACGTCCCGAGGAAGTGACCGAGATGAGCCGCACCGTGCGCGGCGAAGTCGTCGCCTCCACCTTCGACGAGCCGGCCAGCCGCCACGTGCAGGTGGCCGAAATGGTGATCGAGCGCGCCAAGCGCCTGGTCGAGCACAAGAAGGACGTGGTGATCCTGCTCGACTCCATCACCCGTCTGGCGCGCGCCTACAACACCGTGCAGCCCGCCTCCGGCAAGGTGCTCACCGGCGGCGTCGACGCCAACGCGCTGCAGAAGCCCAAGCGCTTCTTCGGCGCGGCGCGCAACATCGAGGAAGGCGGCAGCCTGACCATCCTCGCCACCACGCTGGTCGACACCGGCAGCCGCATGGACGACGTGATCTACGAGGAATTCAAGGGCACCGGCAACCTCGAGATCCACCTCGACCGCAAGATGGCCGAGAAGCGCCAGTATCCCGCGATCAACGTCAACCGCTCCGGCACCCGCCGCGAGGAGCTGCTGATGCCGCACGACATCCTGCAGAAGGTGTGGGTGCTCAGGAAGCTGCTGTACCCGATGGACGACATGGAGGCGATGGAATTCCTGCTGGACAAGATTCGCGCGACGAAGAACAACAACGAGTTCTTCGATTCCATGCGTCGGGGGTGATTCGGCCACGGGCTTGATTAAGCGTGCGTGTCCCGCTATACTCCCGCGTTCTCCGAATTCAACCCACTTAAGGAATTGCCATGAAAGCCGGCATTCACCCCGATTACAAAGAAGTGACCGTGACCTGCTCCTGCGGCAGCACCTTCGTGACCCGTTCCACCCTGGGCAAGCCTGCCTTGCACGTGGAAGTCTGCGCCTCCTGCCACCCGTTCTACACCGGCAAGCAGAAGATCGTCGATACCGCCGGCCGCGTCGAGAAGTTCCGCCAGCGCTACGGCATGAAATAAGCAGGTTTGCGCGAGACCTGCGCATGCCATCCAAAGCGGCTTCGGCCGCTTTTTGCATTTATGCGGCGCGACAACGGTATCATTTCGGGCGCCGCATCCCGAGAATGAGACAGACGTGACCCACCGACCTTTTCGCCGCATCGCAGTGATCGTCCTTGGCGCGCTGACGCTGACCCATTGCGCGCACCATCCGGCGAGCGGGGGCAGGGACTTGGTGCAGGTATCCGAGCAGCAGGAACTCGAGATGGGCGCACAGGGCAACCAGGCGGTGCTGAGGAAGTATGCTGCGCTGGATAGCCCCGCGCTGCAGGCTTACGTGAACGAGGTGGGCCAGCGGCTTGCAAAACAGAGCCGGCGCCCCACCCTGCCATGGCACTTCACCGTGGTCGACAGCGCCGACGTCAACGCCTTTTCCCTGCCCGGCGGCTATGTCTACATCACGCGCGGGCTCATGGCGTACCTGAATTCCGAGGCTGAACTGGCGGGCGTGATCGGCCACGAGATCGGCCACGTCAGCGCGCGCCACGGGGTACGCCAGCAAGGTGCGACCCCCGCAGCGGGCGTCGGTGCGGAGCTGGGCTCGGTCCTGGTGCCGGGGGTGGGCAATCAGGCAGGCGCGTCGGTGCCGCGATCGCTGGCGCATGCCTGGACCGCCGGTTACGGGCGTGGGCAGGAATTGGTAGCGGATCGACTCGGTGCGGATTATCTCGCGAAATCCGGTTACGACCCGCAGGCGATGATGAAGGCCATCGACACCCTGAAAAACCAGGCATTGTTTTCGGCCGAACGGGCCAGGCGCGACGGGCAGCCGTCGCGCGCCACCTATCACGGCGTCGTCGATACGCCTCCCGGCAGCGATGCACAGCTCAAGCGGGCCGTGGACGAGGCGAACAGATTTGCGGTCGCCAGGCCGCGCGCAGGGCGGAACGACTACCTGCAGAAAATGCCGGGACTGGTTTTCGGCGACAGCCCCGATCAGGGCGTGATCCGCAACAACATGCTGCTGCATGAGAAACTCGGGCTGACGATCCAGTTTCCACAGGGCTGGCGGGTGCGGAACCGCCCCGACCGGGTCGCGGCGACGAGCCCCGACGGCGACGCCCTGGTCGAGCTGGCGCAGGGACCGAAGAACGACAATCCGCTGCAGACGCTGCAGCAGGGGGTCAAGCTGGATGCGGGGGCGCGCTACGACAGCGGGCATCTCGGCGGCTACCCGGCCGCATTCGCCGCCGGCGCGCAGCAGGGCAAGCCGGTCGTGGTGGCGGTCGTGGTGTTCAATGGCACGCAATACCTGATCGCCGGCATGACGAAGGACGCGCTCACCTACGAGCGCGAACGCGTCGCCCTGCGCGCGTCGATCAACAGTTTCCGTGCGATCGCGCCCGCCGAGAAGCCGGCCGCCCGGCCCTACGTGTTGCAGCTGACCATGGCCCAGCCCGGCTTGACCATGGCCGCCCTGGCCCGGAAGTCGCCGCTCGGTGCCGATTCCGAGAGCGAGTTGCGCCTGATGAACGACCTCTATCCCAGTGGCGAGCCCAGGCCGGGCGAGCCCCTCAAAATTGTTCAATAAGCGCCCGCTTCCCCTCGCCCGAATCGGGCTGTTGCTGCTTTGCGCGGCCTGGCTGTTGCCAGGGCTGGTCGGACACGCGCCGTGGAAGGGGGGCGACGGCGAGCACTTTGTGCAGTTGTGGCAACTGCTGAAAAGCGGCGCCCCCCCGCAATCCGTGTCGGCCACGCCGCCCCTGTACTACTGGGTGGCCATCGCCACCGCCTGGCTCACCTCGGCGTTCCTGCCCCTGGCCGATGGCGCGCGGCTGGCCTCGGGGCTGTTCATCGCGCTGGCGCTGTTTTTTGTCGCGCGCACGGCCCGCCTGCTGTACGGCGCGGAGTCTGCATGGGCGGCCGCGCTCACCTTGCTGGGCTGCATGGGCCTGCTGGTTCGCGGCCATGAACTCAATGCGGCGACCGCCCAGTTCGCTGCGGCCGCGATGATGCTGTACGGCCTCGCCAGCCTGCCGCGGGCCACGCGCGGCGATGGCGGGTTCGGGGCGGGCGCGCTGGGGGGCGGCGCGGCGCTGATGCTGCTTGCGGGAGGCGCGGCGGAAGCCGTCTTGTTCCTGCTGCTTGCCGGTCTGCTGCCCGTGCTGCTGGAAGACTACCGCACCCCGGCGGCGCGGCGCGCGCTGGCCTGGAGCGTCGGCATGGCGGTCGCCGCGAGCGCGGCCTGGCTGGCGTATCTCGCCACGCAGGGGATCCCTTTCAGGCAGGCGTTCAACCTGCAGCGCTGGCTGCGGGAAACGGAACTGCGGCCGGCTTTCTACCTTGGCATGCTGGGCTGGTATGCCTGGCCGGCCTGGCCCCTGGCGGCCTGGGCGCTCTATCGGGGGCGGCGCCAGTGGCGGACGCCGGGTATCGTGCTGCCGGCCGCCGCGTTGCTGGGCCTGCTCGTCCTGTATGCGTTCGACACCGATCCCGGTGAGGAGCAGGGCCTCATCCTGCTGCTGCCGCTGGCCTTGCTGGGCGCGTCCGGGCTCTTCACCCTGCGCCGCGGCGCCGCGTATGCCCTGTTGTGGTTCGGCATCATGCTGTTCGGCTTTCTCGCGCTGGTCCTCTGGGTCTACTGGAGCGCGCACGACCTGGGCAGCCCGGCGCGGCTGGCGGCGCGGCTGAGCCGGTTGGGCATGACCCGCGTGGGTGTCTTCCGCCCATGGGCGCTGGCGCTGGGTTGCCTCGTGACGCTGGCATGGATCGTGTTTCTCGCCCGCATCCGCCGTTCGCCGCTGCGGCCCATCCTGGTGTGGACGGCGGGCATGACCTTCAGTTGGGGACTGCTGATGGCGCTGTTCCAGGCGCCGCTCGACGAGCGCCTGTCCTACACCAGCGTGGGGGCGGAGCTGGCGGCGCGGGTGCCGCCAGCCGACTGCATCCAGACCTATCGCGTGCGAACGCAGCAACGCGAGTTGCTGGCCTATCACAGCGGACGCCGGTTCGCCCCCGCCGACCCCCGCTGCGACTGGCTGCTGGTGGAAACCCGCCGCCGCGAAGCCCCGCCGCGCATACCGGCCGGCTGGAACAAGCGGTGGGACGGCGCCCGCCCGGGCGACCGCTCGGACCGTTTCCAGCTGTATGGCCGCCGCTGACAGCGCGGGCATGCAAAACGTGGCCGCGGCCATTCTGGCGGGCGGCCAGGGTCGCCGCATGGGGGGGGCGGACAAGGGGCTGATCGATTATCGGGGCCGTCCGCTGGTCGAGTGGGTGCTGGCCGCGCTGGCGCCGCAGGTCGGGGAAATCGTCATCAGCGCCAATCGCAATCTCGCGCGCTACGCGGCGTATGGTCGTCGGGTCCTGCCCGATACCCTGCCCGATTATCCGGGGCCGCTGGCCGGCGTGCTGGCGGCGCTGCAGGCGGTGACAACCGACTGGCTGCTGGTCGTCCCGTGCGACACGCCGCACCTGCCTGACGATCTGGCGCGCCGTCTGCTGGGTGCGGCGCAGCTGCAGCGCGTGCCGCTGGCGGTGGCGGCCGACGAACTGCGCGTGCACCATAGCTGCTTCCTCGTGCGCACCGACCAGCGCGACCATCTGGCGGGATTTCTCGCACGCGGCGAACGCGCGGTGCGCCACTGGCAGGCGGAACTGTCCTCGACGACCGTGCGCTTCGA
>JAJZRE010000021.1 GCA_021802945.1 Pseudomonadota bacterium | reverse complement strand
TTCGACAAGGGCGAGCTGGCCGAGCAGATGGTGGCCGACGCGCTGGCCGCGATCAAGGCCGGCACCCGGGTCGAACTCGCCTACACCGTGCGCAACGTCAACCGCTCGATCGGCGCGCGGCTGTCGGGCGAGATCGCCAAGGCGCACGGCGGCAAGGGGCTGCCGGACGACACCCTGCGCATCCAGCTCACCGGCTCGGCCGGCCAGAGCCTCGGCGTGTGGAATCACAAGGGCCTGACGATCACGCTCGAAGGCGACGCCAACGACTACGTCGGCAAGGGCATGGGCGGCGGCCGCCTGGTGATCTACCCGCCGCGCACCGCCACCTTCGTCGCGCATCGCAACACGCTCATCGGCAACACCTGCCTGTACGGCGCCACCGGCGGCGAACTCTACGCCGCGGGCATGGGCGGCGAACGCTTCGGCGTGCGCAACTCCGGCGCGCTGGCGGTGGTGGAAGGCATCGGCGACCACGGCTGCGAATACATGACCGGCGGCACCGTCATCGTGCTGGGCGACACCGGGCTGAACTTCGGCGCGGGCATGTCGGGCGGCATGGCCTTCGTGGTCGACGACGCGGGCGATTTCGTCTCCAGGACCAACAAGGAAATGGTCGAGCTGACCCGCATCACCCACGTCGAGACCGAGCCCTTCCGCGTCTTCCTCAGGTCGCAGATCGAGCGCCACCTGGCGCTCACCGGCAGCGCGCGCGCGAAGGCCCTGCTGGCCGATTTCGACGCCACGCTGGCGCGCGTCTGGCTGGTCAAACCGAAGCGGATTTCGATTGAAGACCTGGTCGAGGACATCCCCGGCCAGACCAAAGAAGCATTGGAAGCTTGAGCCTGTTTCAGCAGTGATCATGCCCCGCGTTGAGACCAGGATCGGATGGATGCAAGGCGCAGTGCGCCGGCAAGGGTCGCCCCTTGCCAAGCGCTGCAACGCAGCAGACGCCGGTCCCGGTCTCAACCCGAAGGGCCGATTGCCTGCGGGAACATGGCCGCGTTGCGGCTCGCTCATTTGGATTAACCAAACTTCACTCCCCGCGCCTTGCCCTGCTCCCGCAGGCAACCAGCGCGGGGCATGATCACTACTGAAACAGGCTCTAAGATGGGTGACGTATTCCAGTTCCTTAAGCAGGCGCGGCGCGACGGCGCCAAGACCGAAGCGGAAGTGCGCAAGCACGCGTTCCGCGAAATCTACGCGCTGATGGACCCGGCGCATGCGCAGGAGCAGGCCGACCGCTGCCTCGGCTGCGGCAATCCCTACTGCGAGTGGAAGTGCCCGGTGCACAACTACATTCCCAACTGGCTCAAGCTGGTGACCGAGGGCCGTTTGTTCGAGGCCGCCGAGCTCTCGCACCAGACCAACTCGCTGCCCGAAGTCTGCGGCCGCGTCTGCCCGCAGGACCGCCTGTGCGAAGGCGCATGCACCCTCAACACCGACGGCTTCGGCGAAGCCGTCGGCGGCGGCCCGAACACGGGCGGCTTCGGCGCGGTCACCATCGGCCAGATCGAGAAATACATTTCCGAGGAAGCCTTCAAGGCCGGCTGGCGCCCCGACATGTCGAACGTGGTGCCGACCGGCAGGAAGGTCGCCGTGATCGGCGCCGGCCCCGCCGGCCTGGGCTGCGCCGACGTGCTGGCGCGCAACGGCGTGAAGCCGGTGGTGTACGACCGCTACGACGAGATCGGCGGCCTGCTCACCTTCGGCATCCCCGAATTCAAGATGGAAAAATGGGTGATGACGCGCCGCCGCGAAGTGCTCGAGGGCATGGGCGTCGAGTTCCGCCTCAACACCGACATCGGCCGCGACGTGTCGATGCAGAGCCTGCTCGACGAATACGACGCCGTGTTCATGGGCATGGGCACCTACACCTACATGAAGGGCGGCTTCCCCGGCGAGGACCTGCCCGGCGTGCTGGAAGCCCTGCCCTTCCTGATTTCCAACGTGAGGAAGTGTCTCGATCTTTCCAAGCCGGGCGAAGTCTTCCACGACATGAAGGGCAAGCGCGTGATCGTGCTCGGCGGCGGCGACACCGCGATGGACTGCAACCGCACCAGCATCCGCCAGGGCGCGGCCAGCGTCACCTGCGCCTACCGCCGCGACGAGAAGAACATGCCCGGCTCCAAGCGCGAAGTCGGCAACGCCAGGGAAGAAGGCGTGCAGTTCCTGTGGAACCGCCAGCCGGTCGAGATCGTCGGCAACGGCCGTGTCGAGGGCGTCAAGCTCGTCACCACCGAGCTCGGCCCGCCCGACGCGCGCGGCCGCCGCACGCCCGTCGTGGTGCCCGGCTCCGAGGAGATCATTCCGGCCGACCGCGTCATCGTCGCCTTCGGCTTCCGCCCCAATCCGCAGCCGTGGTTCGCCGACCACAAGATTGCGGTCGACCCGGGCGGCCGCGTGATCGCCAGCGGCCAGCGTCACGCCTTCCAGACCGCCAACCCGAAAGTCTTCGCCGGCGGCGACATGGTGCGCGGTTCCGACCTCGTGGTGACCGCGGTGTGGGAAGGCCGCGAGGCCGCCAAGGGCATCCTCGCCTACCTCGATCTGCTGTAACGCCGCGGCAAGCGTGAGGGCGGCCAACCGTCCTCGCCCCCATCAGGGTATGCTGCGGCCTTGTTAGCGCCTCCCCTTGCCGATGCTTTCAGGCCCCTACTATCCACGTTCGTTCACCATCCTGGTCATCGTCGCCATGGGGGTATTGATCGTGCCGCTGGCCAGCGGCCTGATCAACGCGGTACACGTGCTGCAGGGCGTGGTCGAGACCCAGCGCCAGTTCACCCGCACCAGCCTGGCCGTCACCCGCGACGTGCGGCAGATCGTCGAGTCGGTCAGCCAGCTTCAGCGCGCCGCCGGGCAATACCACCTGCTGCAGGACGCCGAATTCGCCCCCGCCCTGCGTCAAAGCTTCGACGACCTGCAAACCCAGTTGGCGCAACTTGATGCGCAACTCGCCGACTCGCGGTCGCGAACCACGCTGGCCGCCCTGCAGACGCATAGCCGCGCGCTGTATCACCAGTTGCAGCCCGGCGCATTCCTGGACAGCGACCAGTTCCATGCGCTCGACCCGGCATTCGACACGCTGCACGACACTGCGCGCACCCTGCTGATCCAGGCCGACGCCGCCGTGCAGCACGAACTGCAGGCGCTGGAAAAGACCGTGCAGACAACCCGCCAGCGCCTGATCGTGCTGGCGCTGGCGCTGATACCGTTGACCCTGCTGCTGGCCGCCGTGTTTTCCTGGATGATCAATCGGCCGATCAAACAGCTCAAGGCCTCGATCCAGCAGCTCGGCCAGGCCGACCTGCGCCCCCTGCCGGCGATCAGCGGGCCGCAGGACATCGTCGAGCTGGGACGCGAGATCGACTGGCTGCGCCAGCGCCTGCAGACACTCGAAGAACAGAAGCTGCGTTTCCTGCGCCACGTGTCGCACGAACTGAAGACGCCGCTCGCCTCGCTGCGCGAAGGCGTCGCCCTGCTGGGCGATGAGCTCGCTGGCAGCCTCAATGCGCGCCAGCGCAGCATCGTCGGCATCATGGACAGCGGCAGCCGCGATCTGCAGAAGCGGATCGAAGATCTGATCCGCTACAGCGGCATGATGCGCGATGCCACGCTCCCGCCCGCCGCGCCGCAAGCGTTGGCCGATGCGCTCCACGCCGTGCTGGCACGACAGCAACTGGCGCTCGACGCGCGCGGCGTCCGGGTCGAGACGGCGCTGGCCGCGGCCGCCGTGCGCGCCGATCGCAGTCAACTGGAAACCGTGCTCGACAATCTGTTGTCCAATGCGGTCAAATTCAGTCCAGAGGGCGGACGCATCCTGGTGAAGAGCGAGCCTGCCGACGATGCAGTCGTCGTGTGGGTGTGCGACCAGGGCGGCGGCATCCCGGAAACCGAACGCACCCGGATCTTCGAGCCGTTTTTCCAGGGGGCGCGCCAACCCGCCAGCGTCGTCCGGGGCAGCGGGCTCGGATTGTCGATCGTGCGCGAATCGCTGCTGGGGGTCGGCGGCAGCGTCGAGGTCGTTGATTGCCCGCCCTGGTCGACCTGTTTTCGATTATCTTGGCCCGTTTAAATTTAACCTGCCGCTTGCCGCAATGACCCTTAAATCCGTTTTTCTTGCCGGTCTCCTGCTGATGCTGAATGCCTGCGCCCCCCTGCCGATATCCGGCCAGGCGACGGCCCCCGGCTACCGGATCTTTGGCCTGGGCGCGTACACGCTCCTGGGTGAGCTGTCGCGGATCGCGGCGCTCTCTCCCGAGCAGCGCCGGCGCGAGCTGGCCACGCTGGATGGCGAACGCCGCCTCGACGACGCCAAGCGATTTCAGCTGGCCGCCCTGCTGGAACGCGAAGACAGCGTGGATGCATTTGAACGCAGTCTCAAGAATCTTGCCGCGATCGGCGACGTCGAACCGCGCGCGCAGACGCTTATCGAATTGATGAAGAAATCGCTCACGGCACGGATCGAACTCAGACAGCAGGCGGCGCGCGCGCAGGAACTGCAGGACAAGCTCGATCAGATCAAGGCGCTGGAAAAAACGCTGCAGCAACGCAGCACACCGGGTAAGACGCCATGAAGAAACCGACCGTTCTGGTAGTGGACGACGACGCGGCGCTGCGCGAGCTCATCACGCTGCGGCTGGAGTCCAACGGGTTCATGGTGGAAGCTGTCGACAGCGGTGAGGCGGCGCTTGCGCACCTCGCGCTGGCGCGGCCCGATGCCGTGCTGACCGACATGCAGATGGGGGGCATGGACGGCATGGCGCTGTTTCGGGCCATTCATGCGCGCGACCCGGCGCTGCCGGTGATCGTGCTGACCGCGCACGGCACCATCCCTGACGCAGTGGCCGCCACCCAGCTGGGCCTGTTCGGCTACCTGACCAAGCCCTACGACGCACCCACGCTGGTCGATCTGCTGAAGCGCGCGACGCGGCTGACCGGCAGCAGCCCCGTCGCCGGAGACGACGACTGGCGCAGCGAAATCGTCACGGCCAGCCCGGCCATGAACGTTCTGCTGGCCGAGGCCCGGCTGGCGGCGCAAAGCGAGGCCGCGCTGCTGATCCAGGGCGAGTCGGGCACCGGCAAGGAATTGCTGGCGCGCGCAATCCACCAGGCCAGCCTCCGCAGCGCCAAGCCGTTCGTCGCGATCAACTGCGGCGCGATTCCGGCGGAGCTGCTCGAATCGGAATTGTTCGGCCACGTCAAGGGCGCCTTCACCGGCGCCGGGCGCGACCATTCCGGCCTGTTCCTCAGCGCCGAGGGCGGCACCGTGTTCCTCGACGAGATCGGCGACATGCCCCCGCCCCTGCAGGTGAAGCTGCTGCGCGTATTACAGGAGGGCGAGGTACGGCCGGTCGGCGCGACCGAGACGCGCCGCGTCGACGTGCGCATCCTGTCGGCCACCCACCGCAACCTGGAGGAAGCCATCGCCAGCGGCGAGTTCCGCGAAGACCTCTATTACCGCCTCAACGTGGTCAACCTGGCGCTGCCGCCGCTGCGCGAGCGCCGCGAGGATATCCCGCTGCTGGCGCAGCACTTCCTGACCGCGCTCACGGAGAAATACCGCCGCCGCATTCATGGCCTGGCGCCCGATGCGCTGGACATGCTGGTGGCGGCCGACTGGCCGGGCAATATCCGCCAGCTGCACAACGTGCTGGAGCAATGCGTTGCGTTGTGCGCGACCACCACGATCCCGGCCACGCTGGTGGCGCGCGCCCTGCGCGACAAGCCCGCCGAAATCCAGCCGCTGGCGGAGGCCCGCACGGCCTTCGAGCGCGATTACCTCATCACGCTGCTGAAACTCACCCGCGGCCAGGTCAGCGAAGTGGCCCGGCTGGCCGGACGCAACCGCACGGAGGTCTACCGGTTGCTACAGCGCCACGACCTCACCCCCGCCCTGTTCAAGGATCGCAACGAAACCGACTGAGTGTCGGGCACAGACGACACCTGCGACGCGCGCACCGCGGCAACTCCGCCAACCCGACGGCCCGCGCCTTGATTCCAAAGGCCATTTTTACCTGGCACACACTCTGCATTGGAGGAGATACCGCCCTAGGGCGCGTTCATCAATTCCCATAAGGAGAAAACCATGTTTGGATGGGCCATCACGTTCCTGATCGTCGCCATCATCGCGGGGATTTTCGGCTTCGCCGGCGTAGCGGGCACCGCAGCCTGGATTGCCAAGATCTTGTTTGTCGTAGGCCTGGTGGTGTTTCTGGTCATGCTAGCCACCGGTCGGCGGCCACCGGCCGGTTAATCCCCCTACCTATATGCCACCTGAACCGGGGAGCATGGCTCCCTTTTCTTATGCCATTTCTTCAATCTGTGCGTCCTGTCGCTGTCAACATACAAAAATATTGAATATAAACAATATGTTGTTGAACGCTCCTCGCATCTGTCCCCTACAGGCGACAAATTGGCCCGATCAGGCCGGGCTGTTTCGACAGGACGGCCGCCCGCCCATCCTAAGCATCTGATTTAAAAAATGGAAATTCAACTGGCACGGTCATCGCTCTACCGACCCTGAGTGCCTTCGCATTCGACCCAACTCAATGACCAACTCATTTCAGGAGATAGCCATGCAATCCATCAACCATCGCTTTAGGACGCTTGCCCTTGCCGGTGTGCTGGGCGTCATTACCTCTGCGCCTGTCCTGGCCGCTTCGACCGCACCTGACTTCAAAAAATATGACGTCAATGGAGACGGCAAGATCAGCCTGCAGGAATATCAGGCGCGTGGCGGCGCGGAAGAGGCGTTCCGCATGATTGACGCCAACGGCGACAACATCGTGAGCCACGATGAATTCGTCAAGAAGGATTCCCCTTCCTCCAATCGGGCCACGCCGGCATCGCCGGCCACGCCCGATCCCAACGGTCGCCTCTGAGTGTGCGGCCTTCAGCCTGAAGCGTGCGCGCTCAGGCTGAATCCCACGCGCTCTAATTTGAATTTGGAGGTCCACATGAAGAACCTTGATCGCGGCTTTTTGAAGCTGACGCTTGCCGGCGTGCTAAGCGTCGGCGTTGCCGGGCAGGCGCTGGCTGCGACGGCCAGCTTCAACGCCTATGACCGCAATGGAGACGGCAGGATCAGCCCGGAGGAATACCAGGCGCAGGGCGGCCAGGCGCAGGCATTCCGCGCGGGTGACGCCAATGGCGACAACAGCCTGAGCGCGGATGAATTCGTCAAGGCACGCGCCAACGACGACCGGATCAGCGCCGGCAGGTATGTCAACGACGCATGGATCACCGCCAAGGTGAAAACGCTGCTGCTGAAAGACGAAGGCGTGAAAGGGCTCGATGTGAAGGTGGAGACGCACGAGGGTACGGTGCAGCTTGCCGGCTGGGTCAACACCCCTGCGCAGAGCGCCCTGGCCGAAAACATCGTGCGTGGCGTCGGGGGCGTGAAGGGCGTCAGGAACGATCTGCAGGTCAAACATTGACGCCTGCCCGCAATCTGCGGCCGGCAAGGAGGAAAATTCACATGTACCCGACTACGCAGCATCTCGATGACGAACACATGCGACTGTACGAATGGAGCGGAGCCATCGCGGGTATAGCCGGCCACGTCCCGGAGAAATCCAAGCGCACCCATCCCTGGCATGCCTCGTACGCCGTACTGGCGCTGCTGACCACGCTGCTGACGCTCAGCGGCTGCGACAGGAAGGACGCGGCCGAGCAGGCGGACGAGCAGGTCGATCAGGCCATTCTGAACATGAGGGAAAAAGCCGGCTCGCTGCAGGACAACGCCGCCGCGGGCGAGACGGGGCGGGCGGTCGACGACGCGCGCGCAAAAGGCGGCGCGCAAACCGGGCAAATCGGCGACGATCTGCAGAAGCAGTGATCGGCACCCCGGCCACGGCCGCCTGCCCATGGCGGCAAAAAAGCCGGGCGCAGGAGGCGTCCGGCCTTTCTCGATCGCGACGTCCGATCAGAACTTGTAGCTGTACATCAGCTGCCAGTTCACCTGGCTGTGCTCGATGGTCACGCCTTGGTTCCCCCCCTGGGCCGGCGTATACGGGCTGGTTCCCGTCACCGACACCTGCGGCGCATAGCCCAGGCCGAAGTTGACTTCGGCCTGCTTGCTGAAGGCATAACCGACGCCCGCCGTGTAGTGATTCTCAACGATCGCCGGCCACAGGTAGTTGACGAACTGACTCGGGATCGGGTTCTTGCCGTAGTTGTAGCCGACCCGGCCGGTGAACGCGTCGTTGAACTTATAGGCCAGACCCACCGCCACGACGATCTGGTCCTTCCAGTCCTGCCGGAACGGCACCGCTCCGCCGGGGGTGTGGATAGTCACGGTATTCATGCTGCTGCCCCACAGCACATCCTTGACATCGGCCGCGACCATGAGGCGATCGCCGGCCTGCCAGGCCAGACCCATCGCGACGATGGCCGGCATGTCGAAACCCTCCGCCTTGTAGGCGCCGTCCTTGAGGTCGGGCAGGTTGCCGGCGGTCTGGTAGACGCCGCCGACGGTCACGGCGGCGTCGAGTTTGTAAGTGAAGCCGAGCTTGGCGGCGAGGCTGTAGCCCTTGGCGGCGCCGGTGAAATCGCTGCCGTCCTTGAAATTGATGCCGGGCAGGCTCGCCACCAGGTCCATGCCGGCCCAGACGACGTCGACGCTGCCGCCGATGTTGAAGCGGTCATTGACGGCATAGGCCAGCGGGAAGATCACCCTGCCCACGCTCACCTGGGCCATGTCGCCATTGGCGTACTCGGTGCCCATGCCGCCCTGGCCGTAGATGCCTGCGCCATAGGCGAACTTGCCCTGCTTCCTCACGTAGCCGATGGCCGGCATGTAGAAGGCATCCGCCTTGGACGTGCCCATGCCGGCCGCTTTCACGTCGGGGCCGACGAAGCCCAGCATCACGTCCACCCGGCTGCCGTCCTGCATCAGGCCGAGCGTGGCCGGGTTGTTGGCCAGCGCGGCGGTGCCGTTGTCATACGCCATGGACGCGCCGCCCATGCCCGCGGCAATGGGGCCGTAGCCCTCCATGATCATGCCGTTGGTAGCCATGGCCAAGCCGGGCACAGCCATGCCCACCGCGGCAAGCGTGGCCGCGAGTTTGTTCAGTTGCATCAGGGGGTCTCCCGGAAAAACGGGTTATTGGTTTTAGAAAAGTCGAAAATTCTAACCTATTAACGATATGTGACACAGAATCTTGCGCGCTTGCCGCGAGGACAGCCGGCAACCCGTCGCCGTTACATTGCCTTACACCTCGTAACCCGATCCAAACATGCTGCTTACACGGGGCGCCTACTGTGCGGGTGTCCGCCATGAAACGCGGCGGCGACACGACTCAACAGAACAGGAGCCTCACCATGAAAAGCATTCTGATGAAAACACGTCTCGGCATGATGATCCTGGGCACCCTGGCGCTCGCTGCGACCGGCGCACAAGCAGGCTGGAACCCTGACACTTACGGCCACGATGGCCACGCCTATCAGCAAAGCCGGATGCATGCGCAGCTGATCGAAGCGCGGCAGGCGCGGCAGATGGAACGCATTCGGTCAGGCATGCACAGCGGTCGCCTGACCCGTGCCGAATTTCGCGAATTGATGCACGAACAACGCGCAATTCGCAAGATGGAGCGCCATTTCCGTGCAGATGGCGCCATTGACGGCCGCGAATTCCGCCATCTCGAGCGCGCGCTCGATCTCGCGAGCCGCAACATCCGGGCGGAAAAGCATGATCGCCAGGAACGCTATGCCTACCAGCGCGGCCCGCGATTCAACTGAGCCTGGTGCGGCGCGCAGGCCGCGCCGCCACGGATGGATTTTTTCGCCGTTAGGCCGCGATCACGACAGGCAAGGCGCACGGTTATGAAGATGACCGTTTCGCTGGCCCTGGCCGCGCTGGTGGGCCGCCCCGGCGTCCCGGTGGTGTGGCGCCACGATGGCCGCGCCTGCCACTTCACCCCGCGCGGCGAAGCACGCGGCGGCGGCCGCCATGCCGCGATGGCGATCGATGGCCGGAAGCCGCACGACGTGCTGGCTTGCCCGGCCGGACGCGGCGACTGGACTTTCCGCCGCATCTGATCTGCCGCGGCCTCCGGGTCCGCGACGCCAAGCCTGCTAAAATGCCGGCTTTGCGTCCCGGCCCCTTTTGTGGCCTCAGCCATGTCCGTCCTCAAGAACGATACCTTCCTGCGCGCGCTGCTGCGCCAGCCCACCGACTACACCCCGCTGTGGCTGATGCGCCAGGCCGGCCGCTACCTGCCGGAATACAACGCCACGCGCGCGCGCGCCGGCGATTTCCTGACCCTGTGCAAGACGCCCGATCTGGCGACCGAGGTGACGCTGCAGCCGCTGGCGCGTTATCCGCTCGACGCCGCGATCCTGTTTTCCGACATCCTCACCGTGCCCGACGCGATGGGGCTGGGGCTGTATTTCGCCCAGGGCGAAGGGCCGCGCTTCGAGCGCCCCTTGCGCGACGAATGGGAAATCCGCGACCTCTCGGCGCCCGACCCGACCGACAAGCTTGGCTACGTCATGGATGCGGTGCGCTCGATCCGCCGCGCACTCGACGGCTCGGTGCCGCTGATCGGCTTTTCCGGCAGCCCGTACACGCTCGCCTGCTACATGGTCGAAGGCGGCAGTTCGGACGACTACCGCCACATCAAGACCATGCTGTACAGCCGTCCCGACCTGCTGCACCGCATCCTGGAAGTGAACACCCGCGCGGTGGTCGACTATCTCAACGCGCAGATCGAGGCCGGTGCGCAGGCGGTGATGATTTTCGATTCCTGGGGCGGCAGCCTCACCCCGCACGCCTACAGGGAGTTCTCGCTTTCCTACATGGAGCGCATCGTCGCCGGCCTCATCAAGGAACGCGAAGGCCGCCGCATCCCCAGCATCATCTTCACCAAGGGCGGCGGCAACTGGCTCGAAGCCATGGCCGGCAGCGGCGCCGACGCGGTGGGGCTGGACTGGACGCTGGACATCGGCGAGGCGCGCCGCCGCGTCGGCGACCAGGTGGCGCTGCAGGGCAACCTCGACCCCTGCGCCCTGCACGGCACGCCGGAGCGCATCCGCGCCGAAGCGCATCGCATCATCGACAGCTACGGCAAGCACCCCGGCCACGTGTTCAACCTCGGCCACGGCATTTCGCAGTTCACCAACCCGGACAATGTCGGCGTGCTCGTCGAGGCCGTGCACAGCCGCAGCCGCGCCGTGCGCGCAACAAGCGGAAACTGATTCATTACACGGACGAATCGAAAATTTCGAACAGTCCGCGTATAAAAATCGACTGTTCAACATGTCCCCATTTGCGCCACCATACTCAGCCTCATTGCCATTACGGAGCCCCCTCGTGAAACATTTCCTGGTCAGCCTGTTCGCCGTGTTTCTCACCTTCGGGTTCGCCGCCCATGACGCCGAGGCCAAGCGCCTCGGCGGCAGCAAGTCCTTCGGCATGCAGCGCACCGCGCCGGCCAAGCAAACGACCGCCACCCCCACCCAGCAGCAGCCTGGCGCCGCGCCGGCGACTGCGCCGCAGAAGCGCAGCTGGATGGGCCCGATCGCCGGTCTGGCTGCGGGCCTGGGCCTGGCCGCGCTGGCTTCCCACTTCGGCTTTGGCGAGGACATGGCCAATTTCATGATGCTGGCGCTGCTTGCGATGGCCGTCTTCATGCTGTTCCGCTTCTTCATGCGCCGCAACGCGCCGGCACCCGCCATGCAATATGCCGGCATGCCACCCGATGCACCGGCCGCCCTCGACGCCATGCCCGCCGCGCCGGGCAGCAGTCATGCCGTCCGCAGCTTCCCGCCCGGATTCGACGCCGACGCCTTCGCGCGCGAAGCCAAGCTCAACTTCATCCGTTTGCAGGCCGCGTTCGACGCCGGCAACCTGGACGATCTGCGCGCCTTCACCACGCCTGAAGTGTTCGCCGAAATCCGCATGCAACTGGCCGAACGGGGCGAGGCCGCGCAGACCACCGACGTGATGACGCTCGACGCCGAGGTGCTTGACGCCGCCGACGAGGGCGGCCGCCATATCGTCAGCGTGCGCTTCACCGGCCTTGTCCGGGAAGCGGCCGATCAAGGCGCCATGCCGCTCGACGAAGTCTGGCACCTGACCAGACCGGCGGGCGGCCAGGGCGGCTGGGTGATCGCCGGTATTCAGCAGGCACCAATCAGGTAAAAACACGGCGCCATGCACTCACCCGGTGCGCAAACGCCCGTATTTCGGACAATAGAAGCATTGACTTATGCACATTTTTGGCGCAGGGGAACTTTTTTTGCGTCAAGCGCTTGACAGCCGGACACTGTTCGTAAGCGCCTGAATAATATGGGTTTACCGGTCTGCCTGCTTTTTAGCCTGCGCGACGGGATGCCTGTAGATGGGCGTTGGGGGGCAGTGAACACAAATCACTCACACAATTATCCACAGTTTGCGTGGACAATATTGAATAACGCTTGACTAACAATCACTTAGTGAACTTTTCCCGACATTCGAACAAGACTCGCCGCTAAGATGCCGTCCATCGTCCAGGTCGCGCTCGATACGCCGCTCCACCGGCTGTTCGACTATCGCCTGCCGGAGCGTCTCGGCGGGGTGCAGGCGGGCAGCCTGGTCGAAGTCCCGTTCGGGCGCACCCTTCAGGTCGGCATCGCGCTTGGACAGCAGACTGACAGCACCGTCGTGGCGGACAGGCTGCGCGACGTGATCCGTGTGCTGGACGACCGCCCGGCGCTGTCCCCCGACATCCTCCGCTTGGCGCGGTTTTGCGCCGACTATTACCACTATCCGCTGGGCGCGATCCTGCTGGCCACGCTGCCGCCGCGCCTGCGCAATGCCGCCCCGTTCGTCGCGGATGCGCCCTGGCTGGTTGTGACCGAGGCGGGTCGGTCGGCGGTACTGCCCGCCCGCGCCAAGGCGCAACGCGCCCTGCTCGACGCCCTGCGCGTGGCACCGCAGGCGAGCGATGCGTTGCGCGAACGGAAGCAGGGCCGCCACGCCGCAGCGCTGACGGCGGGCGGCTGGGCGGAATGGTCGCGCGTGCCGCCGCACACCGACGGCGCGCCGCCGACCTCCGACGCCCCCGCCGCCACGTCCGAGCAACAGGCGGCACTCGACCGCTTGCTCCCGGTTCTGGGGCAGTTCGGCGTCCATCTGATCCACGGCGTGACCGGCAGCGGCAAGACCGAACTGTATCTGCGCCTGATCGACGCCGTGCTCGCGGCGAACCGGCAGGCACTGGTGCTGATTCCCGAGATCGCCCTCACCCCGCAGCTGGAACAGCATTTCCGCCGCCGCTTCCCCGGGCGCCGCTTCGCCACCCTGCACAGCGGGCTGGCCGAGTCGGCGCGCACCGAAAACTGGCTTGCCGCGCCCGACTGCGACGTGCTGCTCGGCACCCGGCTGTCGGTGTTCGCGCCGCTTTCCCGCCTGGGGCTGATCGTGGTCGACGAGGAGCACGACGCCTCGTTCAAGCAGCAGGACGGCCTGCGCTATTCGGCGCGCGACGTCGCCATCGCGCGCGGCAAGCAATCCGGCGTGCCGGTGGTGCTCGGCTCGGCCACGCCTTCGCTGGAGAGTTATGCGCAGGCCCTGAACGGGCGCTACCAGCTGACCGAACTCAAGCAGCGCGCGGTCAGTCGGGCGCAGCTGCCGGAGATCGCGCTCGTCGACCTCAAGCACATCCCGGCCGACAACGGCCTCACCCGCCCCGCCCTCGCGGCGCTCACCGAAACGCTTGCGCGCGGCGAGCAAAGCCTGGTGTTCCTCAACCGGCGCGGCTACGCGCCGGCGCTGTACTGCCCGAGCTGCGCCTGGGTGTCGCCCTGCCCGCGCTGCTCGGCGCGGCTGGTGCTGCACCGCACGTCTCAGCGGTTGAAATGCCACCACTGCGGATTCGAGACGCGCATCCCGGCCGAATGCCCGGGCTGCGGCAACCCCGATCTCAAGGCGCTTGGCCAGGGCACGCAGCGGCTGGAGGAAACGCTGGCCGCCTGCCTGCCCGCGGCGCGCATCCGCCGCATCGACCGCGACACCATGCGGCCGCGCGCCTGGGCCGAGCTCGGCGAGGCGGTGCACGGCGGCGAAGTCGACATCCTGGTCGGCACCCAGATGCTGGCCAAGGGGCATGACTTCCCCAACATGACGCTGGCGCTGATCCTCGACACCGACGGCGCGCTCTACAGCCCCGACTTCCGCGCCACCGAGCGCCTGTTCGCCCAGCTGATGCAGGTCGCGGGGCGCGCCGGGCGCGCCGACAAGCCCGGCCGCGTGCTGATCCAGACCGCCTTTCCCGACCATCCGCTGTTCCGCTACCTGCAGCGCCACGACTACGCCGGCTACGCGCGCGAGCTGCTGGCCGAACGCCGCCAGCTCGAGCTGCCGCCGTTCACCCGCCAGGTGCTGCTGCGCGCCGAAGCCGCCACGATGGACGCGGCGCTCGCCTTCCTGCACCGCGCCGCGGCGCTGGCGCCCGCCAGCGCGGAGGTCAGCGTGTTCGGCGCCACGCCCGCGCCGATGGCGCGCGTGGCCGACCTGGAGCGCGCGCAGCTCTTGATCCAGTCGGCGCAGCGCCAGGCCCTGCAGGCCTTCGTGCGCGACTGGCGGCCGCAGCTCGACACCATCAAGCCGCGCATCGCGCGCTGGTCGCTGGATGTCGACCCGCTGGTGTTTTGAGTTGCCGGCGCGCCATTGCCGCTCGCGTTTGGATGCACTGCGCGCGGCGCTTATAATCGCGGGCTACCCATTCTGAACACTGAGGATGCGCGCGCAGTCCCTCCTCTTTGTACCCATGTCCGACACCCATCCGCTCAAAGAACAACTCGCCCTGCTGATCGGCATCGCCCTCGAAACCGTGGCGCCCGACGCCCCGGTCAGCCTCGAAATCGAACGCCCGAAGAATCCCGCCCACGGCGACTTTTCCAGCAATGCCGCGATGCAGCTGGCGCGGCCGCTGAAGCAGAATCCGCGCGAGCTGGCGCAGCGCATCCTCACCGAACTGCCGAAATCGCCGCTGATCGCCAGGGCGGAAATCGCCGGCGCCGGCTTCATCAACTTCCACCTCGCGCCGGCCGCCTGGCACGGCATCGTCCGGCGCGTGCGTGCCGATGGCGCCGCATTCGGCCGCGGCGACGCAGGCAAAGGCCACAAGGTGCTGGTCGAGTTCGTCTCGGCCAACCCGACCGGTCCGCTGCATGTCGGCCACGGCCGCCAGGCCGCGCTCGGCGACGCGATCTGCAATCTCTACGCGGCGCAGGGCTGGGACGTCTATCGCGAGTTCTACTACAACGACGCCGGCGTGCAGATCACCACGCTCGCCAACAGCGTGCGGGCGCGCGCCAGGGGCCTGAAGCCGGGCGACGCGGAATGGCCTGAAGCGGCCTACAACGGCGACTACATTGCCGACATCGCGGCGGATTTCCTCGCGAAGAAGACGGTGAAGTCGGATGACCGCGAATACACCGCATCGGGCGACGTCAACGACCTCGACGCGATCCGCCAGTTCGCGGTGGCCTACCTGCGCCACGAGCAGGATCTCGATCTGCAAGCGTTCGCGGTGCGCTTCGACAACTACTATCTGGAGTCGAGCCTGTACACCGGCGGTCGCGTCGCGGCGACGGTGCAGAAGCTGGTCGACGCCGGCAAGACCTACGAGCAGGATGGCGCGCTGTGGCTCCGGACCACCGACTACGGCGACGACAAGGACCGCGTGATGAAGAAGTCCGACGGCACCTACACCTACTTCGTGCCGGACGTCGCCTACCACATCGCCAAGTGGACGCGCGGCTTCGAGCGCGCGATCAACATCCAGGGCACCGACCACCACGGCACCATCGCCCGCGTGCGGGCCGGTCTGCAGGCCGCCAGCGTCGGCATCCCCGAGGGCTATCCCGACTACCTGCTGCACACGATGGTGCGCGTGATGCGCGGCGGCGAGGAGGTGAAGATCTCCAAGCGCGCCGGCAGCTACGTCACCCTGCGCGACCTCATCGAGTGGACCAGCAAGGACGCAGTGCGCTTCTTCCTGCTCAGTCGCAAGGCCGACACCGAATACATCTTCGACGTCGACCTCGCGCTTGCCCGAAACAACGACAACCCGGTGTACTACGTGCAGTACGCGCACGCGCGCATCTGCCGGGTGTTCGAGGAATGGGGCGGCATGGCCGACGCGCTCGACGCCGCCGACCTCGCGCCGCTGACCGCAGCGCACGAACTGGCGCTGATGCAGCGCCTGGCCGAATATCCGGAGACCGTCGCCACCGCCGCGCGCGAACTGGCGCCGCACCTGCTGGTGCATTACCTGCAGATGCTGGCGGGCGATTTCCACGCCTGGTACAACGCCGAAAAATTCCTGGTCGACGATGCGTCGACGAAACTTGCCCGCCTCGCGCTGGCCGACGCCGCCCGCATCGCGATCGTCAACGGGCTGGCCTTGCTCGGCGTATCCGCCCCGGAGAAAATGTAGCCATGGCCAAACCCGCATCCCGTCCCGCCAAGCGCGGCCGCAGTTCCATTTTCACCGGCGTGCTGATCGGCCTCATCGTCGGGGCCGTACTCGCCGTGGGCGTCGCGCTGTGGGCAACCGGCGTCAATCCCTTCAAACTCGGACGGCACGCAGCGGCGCCCGCCAAATCCGCTGCACCTGCGGCCGCCCAGCCAGACACCGCCCCCAGCTTCGATTTCTACAAGGTACTGCCGGACAACGGCACCCCGGGCGCGCTGCCCTCCACTGCCGCCCCGGCCGCGGCCGCGCCGCGGCTTTACCTTCAGGCGGGCGCATTCCAGCGCGCCGACGAGGCCGACAACATGAAGGCGCAACTGGCCCTGCTGGGCGTCGAGGCCGTCATCCAGTCCAGCGAAGTGCCCGGCAAGGGCATGCTGCATCGGGTGCGCGTCGGTCCATTCGGTACCATCGACGAAGTGAACCGTACCCGCAGCCTGCTCGCGCAGAACAATATTCCCGTCACGCTGGTCAAAGAAGTTCCCACCCAACAGGAGACGCCTTGATGTTTACCCGCGCTTTGGCTCTGTTTGCCGCCGCTGTCTTGTCCTTGTCCGCCGTTGCCGCGCCCGAAGAGGCGTTCGAGGGCACCGATTACACCCGCGTAAGCGTGCCGCAGCCGGTCGCGACGGGCAAGAAGATCGAGGTGCTGGAGTTTTTCTGGTATCGCTGCCCGCATTGCAACGCGCTCGAGCCCGGCCTCAATGCATGGCTGAAGAAGCTGCCCAAGGATGCGCAGATCCGCCGCGTGCCCGCAGCCTTCCGTCCGGACTGGGTGCCCGGCGCCAAGCTCTATTACACGCTGGAGCAGATGGGTCTGCTCGACCGCCTGCACCACAAGGTGTTCGACGCCTATCATGTGGAGAATCTCAACCTCAACGACCCGGCGGTACTGGGTGACTGGGTGGCCCGCCAAGGTGTGGATCGCAAGAAATTCGAAAGCATCTACAATTCGTTCTCCATCCAGTCCAAGGTCATGCAAGGGACGCGCCTGGCCAGCGCCTACGGCATCACCGGCGTGCCGACCTTCATCGTCGATGGCAAATTCATGACCGCGGAGTCGATGACCGGCAGCGAACCGCGCCTGTTCGAGGTCCTCGACCAGTTGATCGCCAAGGCACGCGGCGAGCGCCGCGGCAAGAAAACCGGCAAATGAGCCGCTTAGCCGGCCTTTCCGCCCAGGCTATTGAATAAGCCACTGCGGGTCTTCATCACCGGGGCCAGTTCCGGCCTCGGCGCAGCGCTGGCACGGCATTACGGCGCGGCGGGGGCGCAACTGGGGCTGGCCGGGCGCCGCCCGGAAGGCCTGCAGGACACCGCTGCCGGGCTGGACGCGCATCTGTACCGGGCCGATGTGCGTGACCCTGCCGCCATGCAGCAGGCGGCCGCAGCGTTTTTGAGCGAGGTCGGCACGCCCGATATCGTCATTGCGGCGGCCGGCATCAGCGTCGGCACGCTGACCGAAGCAGCCGACGATGCGCCGGTGTTCCGCGCCGTAATGGACGCCAACGTTCTGGGACTGGTGCACACCTTTCAGCCCTTTATCGCTGCCATGCAGGCACGGGGCGGCGTGCTGTGCGGCATATCCAGCGTGGCCGGCGTACGCGGACTGCCGGGCGGCAGTGCCTATTCGGCATCAAAGGCCGCCGCCACGGTCTATCTCGAATCCCTGCGACTGGAACTGAAGGCGCGCGGCATCGCCGTGGTCGCCGTCGCACCCGGCTACATCGACACGCCGATGACGCAGGTCAATCCCTATGCCATGCCGTTCAAGATGACAGCCCAAACGGCCGCTAACAAAGTGGCGCGCTGCATCGCGCAACGCCGCGCCTATACTGTCATTCCCTGGCAAATGGCCTGGGTGGCGCGGTTGCTGAAATGGCTGCCCATTCCGGTCTATGATTCGATATTCGAGAAGGCACCCCGCAAGCCACGCGGTCTGCCAACCTGAGAAGCCAGATAAAAACTTAGCGGAGTAGCCATGCCGGCCCCCTTGAACATCATCCTCATTGACGATCATCCCTTGCTGCGCATGGGCGTGGCGGGCTATATCCAGCAGGAGCCGGATATGAAGCTCACCGCGCAAATGGCCAATGCCGCCGAACTGCGCGCCTGGCTGGCGGCCGGAAACCGCGCCGACGCGGCCCTGCTCGACCGTTCGCTGCCCGACGCCGACGGGCTGGATCTCGTCTCCGACCTGCGTGACCTGGGGATCAAGGTGATCATGCTCACCATTGCCGACTCCGACGAGGAAATCTCCGAAGCCATCTCGTCCGGCGTCGACGGCTACGTCATCAAGTCGAGCGAGCCCGACCAGGTGCTCGCCGCCATCCGCAGCGTGTGCGACGGCCAGAGCAGTTTCCCGCTCAACATCATGCAGAAGATGGCCCGCGGCGAACTCAGCAACAGCGTCCTGTCCGCGCTGACCGCGCGCGAAATGGAAATCGTCGACCACGTGAAGGAAGGGCTCTCGAACAAGGCCATCGCCTACAAGATGACCCTGTCGGAAAACACCGTACGCAACCACCTGCGCAACATCATGGAAAAGCTCGGCCTCAGAAACCGGGTACAGGTCGCCACCCTGGCGCTGAAGGAAGACCACAAGCGGCATTGAGCCGTTTTTCAGGCGTGGCACTGAGTGCGTTGCATGCCAGAAAAAAAGCGCGGCTCAATGCCGCGCTTTTTTTGTACTGGCGGTCCGGTTATTCCACCGTGACCGACTTCGCCAGATTGCGCGGCTTGTCGACATCGGTGCCCTTTTGCAGGGCGGCGTGGTACGAGAGTAGTTGCAACGGCACCGTGTGCAGGATCGGCGACAGTGCGCCGTTGCTGGCGCCGGGCAACTTGATGACGTGGACGAAGGCCGACGCCTCGAAGGTCACGTCGCCGTCGGCGAACACATACAGTTCGCCGCCACGCGCGCGCACTTCCTGCAGGTTGGACTTCAGCTTTTCGATCAGCTGGTCATTGGGCGCGATGGTGATCACGGGCATGTCCTCGTCCACCAGCGCGAGCGGACCGTGCTTCAGTTCGCCCGCCGGATAGGCCTCGGCGTGGATGTAGGAGATCTCCTTCAGCTTCAGCGCGCCTTCGAGCGCGATCGGGTAATGCACGCCGCGCCCGAGGAACAGCGCGTGGTGCTTGTTGGCGAAGCGCTGCGACCAGGCTTCGACCTGCGGCTCCAGCGCCAGCACCTGCTGCGTCTTGTTCGGCAGGCTGCGCAGCTCGGCAAGATATCCGGCTTCCTGTTCCGCGGTGAGTCGACCGCGCAGCTTGGCCAATACCAGCGTCAGCAGAAACAGCCCGGCCAGTTGCGTGGTGAAGGCCTTGGTCGAGGCGACGCCGATTTCCGGCCCGGCGCGGGTGAGGAACTTGAGCCGCGACGCACGGGTCAGCGCCGATTCCGGCACGTTGCAGATGGTCAGCGTCTTGTCCTGGCCCAGCGCCTTGGCATGGTTCAACGCCGCCAGCGTATCGGCGGTTTCGCCCGACTGCGAGATGGTGACGATCAGTGCGTCGGGATTCGGAACGCTGGTGCGGTAGCGGTATTCGCTGGCGATTTCGGCATAGGCCGGAATGCCCGCGATCTCCTCCAGCCAGTAGGTGGCCACTTTCGCGGCATGGTAGCTGGTGCCGCAGGCGAGGAAGGTCACGGCGTTGACCTTGCCCAGGACCTCGGCCGCGTCGAAACCGAACCACTCGGGCCGCACCCGATCCTGCGCCACCGCGATCAGCAGGGTATCGGTGAGCGCGCGCGGCTGCTCGTGAATCTCCTTCTGCATGAAGTGGCGGTAAGTGCCGAGCTCGGCCATGTCGGCCGACAGTTCGGAGACATGCACGCTGCGGTCGACCTTGTTGCCCGCCGCGTCGTACACCGTCACCGCCAGCAGGCCGATGTCGGCGACGTCGCCCTCTTCCAGGTACATCACGCGCTGGGTCACCGGCAGCAGCGCCGAAACGTCGGAAGCGATGAAGTTTTCCTCGATGCCGAGGCCGATCAGCAGCGGGCTGCCCTTGCGCGCGCAGACCAGCCGGTTGGGGGCGTCCTCGCTCACGACGCCGATCGCATACGCGCCTTCGAGCTCGGCCACCGCAGCGCGGGTCGCGGCGAGCAGATCCTTCGACTGCCGGAAGTAATGCTGGACCAGGTGCGCGATGACTTCGGTATCGGTCTCCGACGTGAAAACGAACCCTTCCGCCTTCAGGCGCGCGCGCAGCGCCTCGTGATTCTCGATGATGCCGTTGTGCACCACGGCCAGGCGGCCGCTGACGTGCGGATGCGCGTTGGCTTCCGACGGCGCGCCGTGCGTGGCCCATCGGGTATGCGCGATGCCAAGGTTGCCGTGCACCTGCTGCGCGGCGCAATCCGCCGCCAGCGAGGCTACGCGGCCGACGCTGCGCACCCGCTTGAGGCCGCCGTCGATGGTGACCAGCCCCGCGGAATCGTAGCCGCGGTATTCCAGCCGCCGCAGGCCTTCGAGCAGGATGGGAACGACGTTACGTTGCGCAACCGCGCCGACAATGCCGCACATGCTTAGTCTTCCTTCTTCTGTTTGACCGGCCGCTTCCAGCCCATGATGGTCAGCTGTTTCGCGCGCGACAGGGTCAGTTCGCCGGCCGGCGCATCCCTGGTCAGCGTGGTGCCCGCGCCCAGGGTCGCGCCCTTGCCTACGGTAATCGGCGCAACCAGCTGCGTGTCGGAACCGACAAAAACCTCGTCCTCGATCACCGTGCGGTGCTTGTTGGCGCCGTCGTAGTTGCAGGTGATGGTGCCGGCGCCGATGTTGACCCGCTTGCCCATGGTGGTGTCCCCCACGTAGGACAGGTGGTTGATCTTGGAGCCCTCGTCGATCCGGCTGTTCTTGATCTCGACGAAATTGCCGACGTGCACGTCGCGCGCCAGCGTGGTGCCCGGGCGAATGCGCGAGAACGGCCCGACCCGGCCCGCCTCGCCGATGGCGGCGTCGTCGATCAGGGTGAAGGCGTCGATGCGGGTACCCGCCGCCACCGTCACGTTGCGCAGCACGCAGTTAGCGCCCACTTGCACACCGTCGCCAAGATCCACGCGGCCCTCGAATACGCAGTTGACATCAATCGTCACGTCGCGGCCGCACGTCAGCAGGCCGCGCACATCCAGCCGCGCCGGGTCCAGCAAGGTCACGCCGGCATCGAGCAACGCTTGGGCAATCTCGTTCTGGTGGATGCGCTCCAGTTCGGCCAGCTGCGCCTTGCTGTTGACGCCCAGCACTTCCCACTCGAATTTCGGTTGATGCGCCTCAACCGCCACCCCGTCGCGCACCGCCAGCGCGACGATGTCGGTGAGGTAGTACTCACCCTGCGCGTTGTCATTTTTCAGTTCGGCGATCCAGCGTTTCAGGTAGCGCGTCGCCACCGCCAGGATGCCGGTGTTCACTTCGTGAATCGCCCGCTCGGTGGGCGTCGCGTCCTTGTGCTCGACGATGCGCCGCACCCGCCCATCCGCGTCCCGCACGATACGTCCGTAGCCGTCGGGATGCGTCAGGTTCACGGTCAGCAGCCCCAGCTTGCCTGCCCCCGCAGCCGTCACGAGCGGCTGCAGCGTGGTCGTATGCGTCAACGGCACGTCGCCATACAGCACCAGCGTAATGCTGTCATCGGACAGCCGCGGCAACGCCTGTTTCACTGCGTGACCCGTTCCGTGCTGGTCGGCCTGCAGCACAAACGTCAGCTTGTCTTCAGCCATCGCCTGCGGCACCGCTTCACCGCCAAAACCGTAGACCACGCAGGTCTGTGCCGCCCCGAGTTCGTGCGCCGTATCCACCACATGCCCGAGCAGGGATTTGCCCGCCAGCTTGTGCAGCACCTTGGGCAAATCGGAGCGCATGCGGGTGCCCTTGCCCGCTGCGAGAATCAGGATTTCAAGCATCGAATACATACGCGTCGGTCTGGAGGGATGGCTCGCATCAACACGATGTGAGCAAATCGCGGGCCAAGTATAAAGCCTCGGCAAGGCGGCAACATGAAAAAACGGGAGCCGTTCAGGAATGGTCAGACGAAAGCGTTCGAAACGCGCCTGAAAAGCGGGCGCGGGCTCCCGAATCTGCCCCATGAAAAAAGGCAACCCGAAGGTTGCCTCGTGCATGCGTTCGCCGGCGGTCAGCTCAGCTTGCGGAGCTTCTTGATCGCCGCCAGCTGGGCCACGGCCTGCGCCAGCTCGGCCTGCGCTTGCGCGTAGTCCAGGGTGGCGGCCTTGTCCTTCATCGCTTCCTCGGCGGCGCGTTTGGCTTCGAGGGCCTTGGCTTCGTCGAGGTCGGCGCCGCGGATGGCGGAGTCCGACAGGATGGTGACGACGTGCGGCTGCACTTCGAGAATGCCGCCGGAGACGTAGACCAGCTCTTCCTCGGCCTGGTTCGGCACCTTGATGCGCACCGCACCGGGTTTGAGCGTGGTCAGCAGCGGGGTGTGCCGCGGATAGATGCCCAGTTCGCCGCGCTGCCCGGGGGCGATCACCACTTCGGCGGTGCCGGAGTAGAGCGATTTTTCTGCGCTGACGATGTCGACGTGGATGGTCATGGCCATTTTGTAACCTCGTGAGGCGTGAGGCGTAAGGCGTGAAGCGCGGCGATGATGCCTGACGCCTTACCCCTTACCCCTCACCAGCTTATTGAATCGTCTTCGCCTTTTCGACGGCTTCTTCGATCGAACCGACCATGTAGAAGGCCTGTTCGGGCAGGTGGTCGTATTCGCCTTCGACGATCGCCTTGAAGCCGGCGATGGTTTCCTTCAGCGTGACGTACTTGCCCGGTGCGCCGGTGAACACTTCAGCAACGAAGAAGGGCTGCGACAGGAAACGCTGCAGCTTGCGCGCACGCGACACGGCCAGCTTGTCTTCGGGCGACAGTTCGTCCATGCCCAGAATCGCGATGATGTCGCGCAGTTCCTTGTACTTCTGCAGCGTGCCCTGCACCGCGCGGGCGACGCCGTAGTGCTCGTCGCCGACGACCTGCGGATCGAGAATCCGCGAGGTCGAATCGAGCGGGTCCACAGCGGGGTAGATGCCCAGTTCGGCAACCTGACGGCTCAGCACCAGGGTGGCGTCGAGGTGGGCGAAGGTAGTGGCGGGCGACGGGTCGGTCAAGTCGTCCGCCGGCACGTACACGGCCTGGAAGGAGGTGATCGAGCCGGTGCGGGTGGAGGTGATGCGCTCCTGCAGGCGGCCCATTTCGTCGGCCAGCGTCGGCTGGTAGCCCACCGCGGACGGCATCCGGCCCAGCAGCGCGGACACTTCGGTACCGGCCAGCGTGTAACGGTAGATGTTGTCGACGAACAGCAGCACGTCGCGGCCTTCGTCGCGGAAGTATTCGGCCATGGTCAGGCCGGTCAGCGCGACGCGCAGACGGTTGCCCGGCGGCTCGTTCATCTGGCCGTAGACCAGGGCGACCTTGTCCAGCACGCCGCCTTCCTTCATCTCGTGGTAGAAGTCATTGCCTTCGCGGGTACGCTCGCCGACGCCGGCGAACACCGAGAAGCCGCTGTGCTGCACGGCGATGTTGCGGATCAGTTCCATCAGCGTCACGGTCTTGCCCACGCCGGCGCCGCCGAACAGGCCGACCTTGCCGCCCTTGGCGATCGGCATGATCAGATCGATGACCTTGATGCCGGTTTCCAGAATTTCCACCGTGGCAGCCTGGTCGGCGTACGCCGGGGCCTTGCGGTGAATCGGCATGGTGGTTTCCGCGCCGATGGGGCCGGCTTCGTCGACCGGATCGCCGAGCACGTTCATGATGCGGCCCAGCGTCTTCTGGCCGACCGGCACCATGATGGGGTTGCCGGTGGCGAGCACTTCCATGCCGCGGCGCAGACCGTCGGTCGAGCCCATCGCAATGGTCCGCACCACGCCGTCGCCCAGCTGCTGCTGAACTTCGAACGTCAGCTCGGGGGATTGCATTTTCAGCGCTTCGAAGACCCTCGGCATGGAATCACGCGAAAACTCCACGTCCACCACGGCGCCGATGATCTGAACAATTTTTCCGTTGCTCATGTTGCCATCCTAAGTAAGTTAAATCTTGGCCTAATCAATTAAATTCTGTTGCGCGTTAAACCGCGGCGGCGGGTAGGTGATCCGGTCTCGTCATAACATTCGCTTCGCTCATGTCAGCCTCGCCCGATCGCTACCCGCCGCATCAAACTGCTGCCGCACCGGCGACGATCTCGGACAGCTCCTTGGTGATCGCGGCCTGACGGGTCTTGTTGTAAACCAGCTTCAGCTCGCCGATCACGTTCTTGGCGTTGTCGGAAGCGGCTTTCATCGCCACCATCCGCGCCGACTGTTCGCACGCGATGTTCTCGGCCACGCCCTGGTAAACCAGCGATTCGATGTAGCGCATCAGCATGCCGTCGACCACCGGCTTGGCATCGGGCTCGTAGATGTAGTCCCAGTGCGTTTTCAGGCTGGCTTCCTCGGCGTCTTCCATCTGCTTCAGCGGCAGCAGCTGAGTCAGGGTCGGCTCCTGTTTCATCGTGTTGATGAAGCGGTTGTAGACGATGTAGAGCGCGTCGATTTTGCCTTCCAGATAGGCGTCCAGCATGATCTTGACCGGGCCGATCAGCTTCTCCATGTGCGGCGTGTCGCCGAGGCCGGTCAGCTGCGACACCACGTTGGCGCCCAGACGCTGCACGAAGCCCAGCCCCTTGTTGCCGATCGCGGTGACGTCGATGCCAATGCCGGCGGCTTCCCACTGCTTCATCTGGTTGACCATCATGCGGAAGGCGTTGGTGTTGAGACCGCCGCACAGGCCCTTGTCGGACGAAATCACGATGAGGCCGACGCGCTTGACGTTTTCACGCGCGATCACGAACGGGTGCTTGTATTCCGTGTGGGCGTATGCCAGGTGCGTCGCCACGCGGGCGATCTTCTCGGCGTACGGCCGCGCGGCCTTCATGCGCTCCTGCGCGCGGCGCATCTTGGACGCCGCGACCATTTCCATGGCCTTGGTGATCTTGCGCGTGTTTTCCACGCTCTTGATCTTGGTCCGTATCTCTTTTCCGGCTGCCATGCCTGCTCCTAATTAAAAACTGGCGCTCCTAATCAGCGCGGCCTATCAATAGACGCCGGTTTTCTTGAACTCGTCCACCGCGGCGGTGAGCGCCTTTTCGGTTTCGCCATCGAGGTTGCCGCCGGCTTCGATGGTGTCCATGATGCTGGCGTACTTCGACCTCATGAACGCCTGCAGAGCGGCTTCGAACGCCAGGATCTTGTTCACTTCGACGTCATCCATGTAGCCGTTGTTGACCGCGAACAGGGTCAGCGCCATCTGCGAAACCGACATCGGCGAATATTGCGCCTGCTTCATCAGCTCGGTGACGCGACGGCCGCGCTCGAGCTGCTTGCGGGTGGCTTCGTCGAGGTCGGAGGCGAACTGGGCGAAGGCCGCGAGTTCGCGATACTGCGCCAGCGCCAGACGCACACCGCCGCCGAGCTTCTTGATGACCTTGGTCTGCGCGGCGCCGCCGACGCGGGACACCGACAGGCCGGCGTTGATCGCGGGACGGATGCCGGCGTTGAAGAGGTCGGTCTCGAGGAAGATCTGGCCGTCGGTGATCGAGATCACGTTGGTCGGCACGAAGGCGGAGACGTCGCCGGCCTGCGTTTCGATGATCGGCAGCGCGGTCAGCGAACCGGTCTTGCCCTTGACGGCGCCCTTGGTGAGCTTTTCGACGTAGTCGGCGTTGACGCGCGCGGCACGCTCGAGCAGGCGCGAGTGCAGGTAGAACACGTCGCCCGGGTAGGCTTCGCGGCCCGGCGGACGGCGCAGCAGCAGCGAGACCTGACGGTAGGCCCAGGCCTGCTTGGTCAGATCGTCATACACGATCAGCGCGTCTTCGCCGATGTCGCGGAAGAACTCGCCCATCGTGCAGCCGGAGTACGGTGCGATGTACTGCATGGCGGCAGCGTCGGAGGCGGTCGCGGCAACGACGATGGTGTGGTCCATCGCGCCGTGCTCTTCCAGCTTGCGCACCACGTTGGCGACCGAAGAGGCCTTCTGGCCGACGGCGACGTAGATGCACTTCACGCCGGTGCCCTTCTGGTTGATGATGGCGTCGATCGCGACGGCGGTCTTGCCGGTCTGGCGGTCGCCGATGATCAGTTCGCGCTGGCCGCGGCCGACCGGAACCATGGCGTCGATCGACTTGAGGCCGGTCTGCACCGGCTGGTCGACCGATTTACGCTCGATCACGCCCGGCGCGATGCGCTCGATCGGCATGGTGGTGTCGGCGGCGACCGGACCCTTGCCGTCGATCGGCTGGCCCAGCGAGTTCACCACGCGGCCCAGCAGGCCGCGGCCGACCGGCACTTCGAGGATGCGGCCGGTGCACTTGGCGACGTCGCCTTCCTTGATGTGTTCGTAATCGCCCAGGATCACGGCGCCGACCGAGTCGCGCTCGAGGTTCAACGCCACGCCGAAGGTGTTGCCCGGCATCTCGATCATTTCACCCGACATCACGTCGGACAAACCATGAATGCGGACGATGCCGTCGGTGACGGACACGATCGTGCCCTGGGTGCGCAGCTCGCTCGAGGCACCGAGGTTTTCGATCTTGGCCTTGATCAGTTCGCTGATTTCGCTTGGATTCAATTGCATGTCTGTTCTCCGAACCGCGAGGTTCCGATAAATATGAGTTTGATTAGCCTTGCAGGGCGAAGGCCATGCGCTGCAGGCGGCCTTTCACCGAGCCGTCTATCACCTGGTCGCCGATGGCGATCACCGCGCCGCCGATCAGTTCGGGATCGACCGCGACCTGTACGTTCACCGCGCGGTTGAATTTGGCCTTGAGCCCGGCCACCAGATCGTCGATCTGCGCCTGCGTCAGCGGCTGCGCACTGGTGATCGTCGCTTCGAGGGTGCCTTCGGCGTTGGCCTTCAGGGTCTCGAACTGCGTGCCGATTTCCGGCAGCAGCGACAGGCGGTCGTTCTCGGCCAGCACTTTGACGAAGTTGGCGCCGCGCTCGCCGAGGTCGCCCCCGGCGACGTCGATGATGAGTCCGGCCACACGCTCGGCCGACACGGCCGGGTCAGCGATCAGACGCGACACCCGGGCGTCGGAGACGATTGCCGCCAGCGTGGCGATACGCGACGACCAGCCCGCCAGGTCGTTTTCGCCCTGCGCCATGCGGAACACCGCCTCGGCGTAGGGACGTGCCAGGGTAGACAGTTCGCTCATGGCTTACAGCTCGGCTTTCAGCTGGCCCAGCAGGTCAGCGTGCGTTTGCGCATTGACTTCGCGGCGCAGGATTTTTTCCGCACCGGCCACGGCGAGTCCGGCCACCTGTTCGCGCAGGCTTTCGCGCGCACGGTTGGTTTCCTGCGCGATGTTGGCCTGGGCAGCGGCGAGCTGGCGGTCGCCCTCTTCCTTGGCAGCCATCTTCGCTTCCTCGATGATCTGCGCCGCGCGTTTTTCAGCCTGGGCGATCACTTCGGCGGCCTGGGCCTTGGCATCACGCATGTTGTCGCCGGCCTTCTTGGCGGCCAGCTCCAGTTCGTGCTTGCCGCGATCCGCGGCGGCCAGGCCGTCGGCGATCTGCTTCTTGCGCGTTTCGAGCGCGTTCATGATCGGCGGCCACACGAACTTCATGCAGAACCACACGAAGAAGATGAACGTGATGGACTGGCCGATCAAAGTTGCGTTGAAATTCATATCCGCACCTTTTAATGACGGGGGTTGGGGTTAAAAACGGGGGTTGGCGACAAGTTCCGTATCAACCCGCGAATTAACCGGCAACGGCGAACAGAACGTACATGGCCAGACCGACGGCGATCATCGGCACGGCGTCGACCAGGCCCATCACGATGAAGAACTGGGTGCGCAGCATCGGGATCAGTTCGGGCTGGCGGGCAGCGCCTTCGAGGAAGCGGCCGCCGAGGATGCCGATACCGACGGCTGCACCGAGCGCGCCCAGACCCATCATCAGGGCACCAGCGATATACAGCACAGCTTGCGACATTGCGGTCATTTCCATTTGTTGCTCCTAAAAGTAAAAATCAAAGTTGAAAACAAGAAACCAAAACCAGAATTAAATTAATGATGCTCGGCGTGCGCCATGTCCAGATACACGATGGTCAGCGTCATGAAGATGAAGGCCTGCAGCGTGATGATGAGGATGTGGAATACCGCCCACGCCCACTGCAACGCGCCGCCGAACACGGCCAGCACCCAGCTGCCGCCGAACATCAGCGCAATCAGGATGAAGATCATCTCGCCGGCGTACATGTTGCCGAAGAGACGCAGCGCCAGCGAAATCGGCTTCGCGATCAGGCCCACGCCTTCGAGCAGCAGGTTGACCGGGAACAGGAATTTGGGGAACGGCTGGAAGGCCAGCTCGGAGAAGAAGCCGCCCGCGCCCTTCATCTTGACGCTGTAGAACAGCACGAGGAAGAAGATCGACAGCGACATGCCGAAGGTCACGTTGGGATCGGTCGACGGCACGACCTTCAGATGCGGCAGGCCGGACATCGATGCGACAAACGGCAGCCAGTCGACCGGAAACAGGTCCATCAGGTTCATCAGGAACACCCACATGAACACGGTGAGCGCGAGCGGGGCGACCAGCGCGTTCTGGTGCGAGAACGAACCGCGTACGGAACCATCGATGAACTCGACGATCCATTCGACGAAGTTCTGCAGGCCGGAGGGCACGCCGGCCGTGGCTTTTTTAGCCGCCACGCGGAACAGGAACAGGAACAGGACGCCCAGCCCGATTGCGAACGCCATGCTGTCGACGTTGATCGCCCAGAAGCCCATGGCCTTGGCTTCAGCGGCGCCGTGGGCGAAACCCCAGGTGCCGTCGGCATGCTGACCGTAGGTCAGGTTCTGCAGGTGATGCTTGATGTACTCGCCGGAGGAAGCGTATTCCGTAGCCATAGTGATCAAATTCAATAAGTGGGTTTTGGATGGACACGCAGCGCGCCCCCATTCAAAACCAACCTTGGCAAATCCAGTCGAACCGGCTGGCTATTCACTGTTTCGGCCTGTTGCGGCAGCCAGCCAGGCGAACTGGGCCAGCACCAGGCCCAGCAGCAAGGGCAAGGGGGCCAGCTTCAACACGCCAAGACCCAGGATCAGCAAACCGACCAGCAGGATCAAACGCTCGATGCCGACACGAATGAACAACTTGAACAACCGATGCTGATCCCATTCCGGATGCGCCATCGATTGCCGTTCGCGCCACACCAGCACCGCGCTCACCGCCAGTGCGACCAGCACGCCGTAGAGCGCCGCCAGCCCCGCATCGACCCCCGCTATCGCGGCGCCGGCCAGGGCAACCACAGGGGCAATCATCGCTTGCGCCCGCGCGACCCGCAGGGTGCCGGTTGGGATGCCGGTAAACATTAGCCGGTTATGATACAAGAATTAGTGCGGTCTATGCAATCATCAAGCTGCTTGATGACGAATTTCACTATGTAGTGATGTTGCATGGCCAATCATTCCCCGTCCGCCAGAACGGCGCACGGTTCGCTCACAGTTTGATGCCGAGACGCTGGAGCAGTCCCTGCAACTCCTCGGGACTCGCGAAATGAAGCGTCAGCCTGCCGCCGCCCTTGCTGCCGGTTTGCACGTGAGCCGTCATCCCGAGCGCGTCGGACAAGGCCTCTTCGAGTCGAAGCGTGTCGCGCGACACGGATGGTTTGGCCGGCGTGGTGGCCGCGTCCTTCAGCCGCGCCACCCGGCGCTCGACCTCGCGCACCGACAGTCCCTTGGTTTCGATTTCATGCGCCAATTCACGCTGCGCACCCGCATGCAAGGGCAAAAGCGCGCGCGCATGGCCCATTTCGATCAGCCCGGCAGTGAGCATATCCTGCACCGGGTGGGACAGGTTGAGCAGACGAAGCAGGTTGGATACCGCGGCGCGCGATTTTCCGACGGCTTGCGCGACGGCGTCGTGGGTCATGCCGAAGTCGTGGATCAGCCGCTGCAGCCCGTGCGCCTCGTCGATGGCGTTGAGGTCTTCGCGCTGGATGTTTTCGATCAGCGCCATCGCCGCCACCGCGTCGTCGGCAACTTCGCGCACCAGCACGGGAACCTCGTTCAACCCGGCGAGTTGCGCCGCACGCCAGCGTCGCTCGCCGGCGATGATTTCGTAGCCGCTCGAGACTTCGCGTACCAGGATCGGCTGCATCAGGCCTTGCGCACGGATCGAGTCGGCGAGTTCCTGCAGCGATTCGCTGTCCATCTGGGTGCGAGGCTGGTATTTGCCGGGTGCCAGGTGCGCCACATTCATCATCCGCAGGTCGCCCTGCGGCGGCGCGGCATTGTCCTCTCCGCTCAGCAATGCGTCGAGGCCGCGCCCCAATCCCTTAAGTTTGGCCATCTGTTTTCTCCCTGGCCGTGCGGCCTGAATTCATGCCCTGCCGGGTGCGCCCGAGCATCTCCTCGGCCAGTTCCATGTAAGCCTTGGCGCCGCGGCACTGACGATCGTAGGCCAGCACAGGCAAGCCGTGGCTGGGGGCCTCCGCCAGCCGCACGTTGCGCGGAATGACGGTATCGTAGACCTTGTCGCCGAAATGCTGCTTGATCTGGTCCGACACCTGCTGCGCCAGCGTGCTGCGCGGGTCGAACATCACCCGCAAGAGCCCCTCGATGCGGATCTCCGGATTCAGCCGCTGCTTCACTTTCTTGATGGTGGCGACCAGATCGGTCAGCCCTTCCAGCGCGTAGTACTCGCATTGCATCGGAATCAGCACCGATTCCGCGGCGGCGAACGCGTTGACCGTCAGGAGATTCAGCGTCGGCGGGCAGTCCATCAGGATGAAGTCGTAGTCGTCGGCCACCTGCGCCAGCGCAACCTTGAAGCGCAGGTCGCGCTGCTCCAGATTGACCAGATCGATCTCCGCGCCGGCGAGTTCGCGGTTGGCCGGGATGATGTCGAAATGCCCGGGCCCGGAACGCATCCGCGCGTCGCGCACGGTCACCTGGTTGAGCAGAATCTGGTACACGGTCGGCAGCGCGGTGCGCTTCTCGATGCCCGCCCCCATGGTCGCGTTGCCCTGCGGGTCGAGATCGGCCAGCAGCACACGTTGCCCCAGCTCGGCCAGGCTCGCGGCGAGGTTCACCGCAGTCGTCGTCTTGCCGACGCCGCCCTTCTGGTTGGCGATAGCGATTATTTTTGTCATCAAGCTGGCTCCAGAACGATCAAATGGCGGCTCGCTTCCAGCCCCGGTACGACCAATGCGTGGTCAGCGCTCACTCTCACGTCATCCGGCAGCATGGCGACCTCTTCGTGCGGATACAGGCCCTTCATCGCCAGCCAGCGGCCGCCCGGCCCGAGCAGGTGGCGGGTCAGCGTGACGAACGCCCTGAGGTCGGAAAACGCCCGCGAGGTGACGACGTCGTACCCGGCTTCGGGCCGGAAATCCTCCACCCGCCCGGTGACCACCTGCAGGTTGGCCAGGCCCAGCTCGGCCTTCGCCTGCAGCAGGAAGGCGGTCTTCTTGGCGATGCTGTCGATCAGTGTGACCCGCCATTCCGGCCGCGCGATCGCCAGCGGAATGCCGGGCAGGCCGCCGCCGCTGCCGACGTCCAGCACCGTCTCGCCCTGAAAGAAAGGCACCGCCGCCAGCGAATCCAGCAGATGGTGGCTGACCATGCGTTCCGCGTCACGCACCGCGGTGAGGTTGTACACGCGGTTCCATTTGTCGAGCAGCGCCAGGTAGGCCAGGAGCTTCGCCTCGGCGCCGTCAGGCAATGTCAGCCCCAGGGCGGCGATGCCCGCCGCAAGTTGTTGTTCGACGCTCATGCGCTTTTCGTCGATCGGTTTGGGCATTACGTTTGCTCCCTCTCCCGCAAGCGGGGGAGGGTTGGGGAGGGGGCAGCGTCCGGCTGGAAACCGCGCCTGGCATACACCAGCAGCACCGAAATCGCCGCCGGCGTGATCCCCTGCAGCCGCGCCGCCTGGCCGAGCGTTTCGGGACGGGCCTTCTGCAGGCGCTGCCGCACCTCCATCGACAATCCCGTCAAGCGGCTGTAGTCAAGGTCCGCCGGCAGGCGCAGGCCTTCCTGTTCGCGGTGCTTGTCGACCTCCTCGTTCTGGCGGTCGATATAGCCCTGGTACTTGGCGGCGATCTCGACCTGCTCGGCGACGCGCGCATCCTCCACCCCCGCCCCGCCGCCCGGCAGCGCGAGAAGTTGCGCGTAATTCAGAGCCGGCCGGCGCAGCAGTTCGAACAGGCTGTATTCGTGGTCGATAGGCTGGCCGATGAGGCGGGTCGCCTCGTCTGCCGGCAGGATGGCCGGGTTGACCCAGGTCGCTTTCAGCCGCTCGGTCTCGCGCGCGACCGCGTCGCGCTTCCGGTTGAAAGCGTCCCAGCGCGCGTCGTCGACCACGCCGAGTTCGCGGCCGGCTTCGGTCAGCCGCATGTCGGCGTTGTCCTCGCGCAGCTGCAGGCGGTATTCGGCGCGGCTGGTGAACATGCGGTAGGGCTCGGAGACGCCGCGCGTGATGAGGTCGTCGACCAGCACGCCCAGATACGCCTCGTGGCGGCCCGGACTCCAGGCATCCTTGCCCTGCACCTGCTGGCCCGCATTGATGCCGGCGAGCAGGCCCTGCGCGGCGGCTTCCTCGTAGCCCGTGGTGCCGTTGATCTGCCCGGCGAAAAACAGGCCGGCGATCGATTTGGTCTCCAGCGAAGCCTTGAGGGCGCGCGGATCGTAGTAGTCGTACTCGATGGCGTAGCCGGGGCGCAGGATGTGCGCGTGTTCCAGCCCCGGGATCGAGCGCACGATGGCGAGCTGCACGTCGAAGGGCAGCGAGGTCGAGATGCCGTTGGGGTAGATTTCGTGGGTGGTCAGCCCCTCGGGCTCGAGGAAGATCTGGTGGCTCGCCTTGTCGGCGAAGCGGGTGATCTTGTCCTCGATCGACGGGCAGTAGCGCGGCCCCACGCCTTCGATGACGCCGGTATACATCGGCGAGCGGTCGAGACCGCCGCGGATGATCTCGTGCGTTTGCGCGGTGGTGTGGGTGATCCAGCACGGGCGCTGCTCGGGGTGCATGGCCGCATCGCCCATGAAGGAGAATACCGGCGCCGGGTCGTCGCCCGGCTGCATCGGGGTCTGGCTGTAGTCGATGGTGCGGCCGTCGATGCGCGGCGGCGTGCCGGTCTTCAGCCGCCCGGCGGGCAGCTTCAGCTCGCGCAGCCGCGCCGCGAGCGAGACCGCGGGCGGGTCGCCCATGCGCCCGGCCTGGAAGTTTTCCAGCCCCACGTGCACCAGGCCGGCCAGGAAGGTGCCGGCGGTCAGCACCACCGCGCGGCCGCTGAACACGATGCCGAGCTGGGTTTTCACCCCGGTGACGCGGTCGCCGTCAAGCACCAGATCGTCGACCGCCTGCTGGAACAGTGTGAGATTGGGCTGGTTTTCCAGGCGCCGGCGGATCGCCGCCTTGTACAGCACGCGGTCGGCCTGCGCGCGGGTGGCGCGCACCGCCGGGCCCTTGGAGGAGTTGAGCGTGCGGAACTGGATCCCGGCCTCGTCGGTGGCGAGCGCCATCGCGCCGCCGAGCGCGTCGACCTCCTTGACCAGATGCCCCTTGCCGATGCCGCCGATCGACGGATTGCACGACATCGCGCCGAGGGTCTCGATGTTGTGCGTCAGAAGCAATGTCTTCACGCCCATGCGCGCGGCCGCGAGTGCCGCCTCGGTGCCGGCATGGCCGCCGCCGATCACGATGACATCGAAGGATTCGGGGAATTTCATGATGGCCGCCATTCTACCCGTTGCCGGCGTCCGTTTCACGTGAAACATGGCTACGTGAAACACGGGCCGGAGACACCGTGCCCGACACAACCGGCCGCTCAGGCCGCGGCGGCCTTGGCCTCCAGCGCCTCCCAGCGCGCCAGCGCGTCGAGCAACTCGGCATCGATGGCCTCGCTGCGCGCATGCAGGCCTGTGGCCTCCCGCGGACTGGACTGGTACAGCGCGGGGTCGGCCAGCCGTTCGGCGATTTTCGCCTGCTCGGCCTCCAGCGCGGCAATCCGCACCGGCAGGGCTTCGAGCTCGCGCGCCTCCTTGTAACTGAGCTTGCTCTTGGGCGCGGGCTTCACCGGCGCAGACGGGGCCGCGGCCTTGGGGCTGGCCGCCCGGGTGGGCCCGGGCGGGCGCTGTTGCTGCTTCCAGGCCTGCCAGTCGGCATAGCCGCCGACGATCTCGGTCAGCCTGCCTTCGCCCTCGAACACGATCGACTGGGTGACGACGTTATCCAGAAACGCGCGGTCGTGCGAAACGATGAGCACGGTCCCGCCGTATTCCTGCAGCAATTGCTCGAGCAGTTCCAGGGTGTCGATGTCGAGGTCGTTGGTCGGCTCGTCCAGCACCAGCAGGTTGGCCGGGCGCGCGAACAGGCGCGCCAGCAGCAAGCGGTTGCGCTCGCCGCCGGACAGCGCCGACACCTTGGCGCGCGACCGCTCGGCGGGAAACAGGAAATCTTCCAGATAGCTGATGACGTGCTTTTTCTGTCCGCCGATTTCGACGTAGTCCGATCCGGGCGAGATCGTGTCGATCAGCGTCGCCTCGTCGTTCAGCTGATTGCGGAACTGGTCGAAATACGCGACTTCGAGCTTGGTGCCCTGCTTGATCCAGCCCGACTGCGGCTTGAGCTCGCCGAGGATCAGCCGGATCAGCGTGGTCTTGCCGGCGCCGTTGGGGCCCAGCAGGCCGAGCTTGTCGCCGCGCAGGATGGTGGTGGAAAAATCGCGTATGAGGATGCGGTCGTCGTAGCCGTAGGTGACGTGATCGAGTTCGGCCACGACCTTGCCCGAACGCTCGCCGGCGTCGAGCTGGAATCCCACCTGCCCGGCATGGGCGATGCGCGCCTCGCGGGTGCGGCGCAGCGCCTCGAGCCGCCTGACCCGGCCTTCGTTGCGGGTGCGGCGCGCCTCGACGCCCTTGCGGATCCACGCCTCCTCCTGCTTCCAGAACTTGTCGAACTTGCGGTTGTGGACCGCCTCCACCTCCAGCTGCTCGGCCTTCTTGAGTTGATAGGCGCTGAAGTTGCCCTGGTATTCGCGCAGCTGCCCGCGATCGAGCTCGACGATGCGGTTGGCGACGTTGTCCAGGAAACGCCGGTCGTGGGTGATGAACAGCAGCGCGCCGCGATAGTCGTTGAGCAGGGTTTCCAGCCATTCGATGGCGGAAAAATCCAGGTGGTTGGTCGGCTCGTCCAGCAGCAGCAGCTCGGGGTCGGTGACCAGCGCGCGTGCCAGCGCCACGCGCTTCTTCAGGCCGCCGGACAGGGTTTCCACCGCGGCATCGGCATCCAGGCTCAGGCGCTGCAGGGTTTCTTCCACCCGGCTGTTGAGCCGCCAGGCATCGGCCGCTTCCAGCTCGTGCGACAGCCGCTCGAAGTCGGCGTACACCGTCTCGTCGCCTTCGGCCATCGCATGCGCCACCGCATGGTATTCGGCGAGCAGCGCCTGCGCCGCGCCGATGCCCTCCGCCACGGCCTCGAACACGCTGTGGCCCGGCTGGAACTGCGGTTCCTGCGGTACATAGGCCCGCTTCAGGCCCGGTGCGCGCCATACCTCGCCGGCGTCCGGCAGGCGCTCGCCGGCGATGATTTTCAAGAGGCTCGATTTGCCGGTGCCATTGCGACCAATCAGACCGATGCGCTCGCCTGCCTCGATCACCAGCGAGGCGCCGTCGAGCAGCGGCCAATGGCCGTAGGCGAGTTCGAGTCGATCAAAGGTGAGGAGCGGCATGCGTCGGCGATTCAAAAACACAGAGGCGGAATTATCCGTGATCGAGCACCGCGTGGACGGCCCGCGCAATATTTAATGCATTGGGCGTATCGCCGTGCAGGCACACGGTGTGGGCCCGTATCCGTAGCATAGCGCCATCCAGCGTCGCGACGGGCTCGCCCCGCGCAAGTGCGCGCGCCTGCTGGGCTGCCGCGGCGGGATCGGTCAACAAGGCGCCTTCGGTTTCACGTGAAACAAGCTGGCCGCTCGCCTGATAACGCCGGTCCGCAAACGCCTCGTTCAGCACCGCCAATCCGGCCGCCCGGCCGGCTTCAACCAGTTGCGACCCGGCCATGCCGATCAGCACCAGGCCGGGGTCGAGCGCCGCCACTGCCTGCGCGATGGCGTCTGCCACGCCGCGGTCCTGCGCCGCCACGTTGTAGAGCGCACCATGCGGCTTCACGTGCGCCAAGCGCATGCCCTGCCGCACCGCCTGCTCGGCCAGCGCCTCGGTCTGCTGTGTGACCCAGGCTGCAATGTCCGTTGCGGTCGCGGCCAGCGGATGACGCCCGAAGCGGGCGCGATCGGGATAGCCCGGATGGGCGCCTACCGCCACGCCATGCTCGGCCGCCAGCCGCAGCGCCGCCGCCATGCTTGCGGCGTCGCCAACGTGTCCGCCGCAGGCGATCGACACCCGCGCCAGATACGGCATCAGTGCGGCGTCATTGCAGCCCTCGCCGATATCCGCATTCAGTTCGATCATGCCAGCTCCTTGATCTCCCACGGCACCGCCGCCAGCGCGCGCGCGGCCTCGACCTCTATCGTCACAAAACGGACCGCGTCGCCGGGCTTCAGTTGCGCCAGCCGGGGGACGTCCGCTGTAATCACCCCGGCGATCACCGGATAGCCCCCTGTCACCGGCCCGTCCCAGCCAAGAATGATCGGCTGGGCGTCGGGCGGCACCTGGATCGCGCCAGGCAGCACCCCTTGCGACCGAAGCTCGGCCCGGGCATGGCTTACGGGCGCGCCGGCCAGACGCAGACCCCGTCGGTCCGACGCCGCGTCGACCCGATAGGGGCTGCCAAAAAAGGCTGCCAGCCCGGCATCGTCGAATTGCGCGGCTTGCGGCCCCGCCACGACCCGCAAGCAGCCTTCCATCGCGGCGGGCGGCGGGGTGGCGCGCAACAGTTTCATATCGTTCTCCGGCATGCCGCAGCGCAGGACATCGCCGGCCTGTAGCGGTCGCCCGCAATGGCCGCCGAAACCCGACGGCAGGAAGGTGCTGCGGCTTCCCATCACCCGCGGCACCGCCAGCCCGCCGCGCAGCGCGAGCCAGCAGCGGCAGCCCGCCTCGGGGCGATCCAGGGTGAGGACTTCGCCCGCCGCCAGCACCAGGGTTTCATTCCATGCCACCGGGGCGCCGCTGCTGCGGCTGGCGGCAAAACGCGCGCCGGTGAGCGCCAACACCCCGCCCCGCGGAAACCGCAGGCGCGGCCCCGACAGGATGATCTCGAGCCCCGCCGCCGCCGCGTCGTTGCCCACCAGGCAATTGGCCGCCGCCAGCGCCCCCGGATCGGCCGCGCCACCGGCGGGTACGCCGTACGCGCCCTGGCCGGGCCGCCCCAGGTCCATCACCAGATCGCACAGGCCGGAGCGCAGGACTTCGATCATGCCGGGACGAAGCGGACCCGGTCGCCCGGCATCAGCAACACCGGGACATCGCGCTTCGGGTCGAACAATGCCGCGCCTGTCCGTCCGATGATGTGCCAGCCGCCCGGACCGCCGGCAGGATAAATCCCCGTATAGACCCCGCCAACAGCCACGCTGCCCGGCTCAACCCGTTGCCGCGGCGACGCCCGGCGTGCCGCCTGCAGGGCCGCCGGCAATCCCCGAAGATACGGGAACCCCGGCTGGAAACCCAAGAATGCCACCGTGTACTCGCTTGCCGCATGGTGCTCGATGTAGGCCGCCTCACTCATGCCCGTTTGTTTCGCCAGCGCCTGCAAATCCGGTCCGGCCGCGCCGCCATACGCGACCGCGATCTCATGACGCGGCCTCCCCGCCCCGCTTCGCGAGTCCGGCAGTGGTCCGGCCAGCGCCAGGCTCAGCGCCGGCGATACGCTGGCCGCCCGCCTCAAGATCAGCAACAGGCTGTCATCGGCAGGGATGATGTCCTCGACATCCGCCAAATTCAGCGACATCAACGATTCATAGCGCGCCAGCGTCGCGCTGCCCGTCGCCACCCGCAACCCGCGCTCGCCGACCCAGCGCCAGGCCGGCTGGGCTTGCGGTTGTCCGGTTGTATACTTTTTCATGGGGAAGGCCTCTTTTCAACGTTCCGCATTGTGCGGTGGTTCGAAAGTGCAATACCAAACCCAACGGCTGTAATGATATCGTCGGTGCGTGCATCAGGGATGTTGCACCGCCATTTCTCACTGCCCGCGCAGAGGGTCGTCATGAATCGCAATACCAATACGCCTCCCCGCGCCGCACCTGAAGGACACCGCCTGTCCCCGGACCCGATGGAAATCTACCAACGCATTTTTGAATGCGCGCCCGATGCCCTGTTGGTGATCGACCAGGCGGGACGTATCGTTCTGGCGAACATGCAGGCGGAAACCCTGTTCGGCTACCCATCCAGGGCGCTCATCGACCAGCCCGTCGACATGCTGGTCCCTCACCGCTTTGCCGCTGTCCATGCCGGTCACCGCGACCGCTACATGCAAGAAGCGCACATCCGGCCGATGGGCAAGACCGGTGATCTCTTCGCCCTGCACAGAAACGGCAAAGAATTTCCTGTCGATATCATGCTGAGCCCCATGATTCTGGACGGCGCCCGCCTCGTCCTCTGTGTCGTGCGCGACATCACCGAACGCAAGGCCGCCGAGGACGAATTGGCCCGGCAAGACCTGGAACTTCGCCGGCTGCACGCCGAGCTCGAACTGCTCGCCAACCACGATGGCATGACCGGCCTTTACAACTGGCGCGCCTTTTACGAGTATGCCGATCAGATGCTCAAGACCGCGCTTCGCCGGCGGGAACACGTGACCCTGTTGATGATAGACCTCGATCATTTCAAACGGATCAACGACCGCTTCGGACACGCCGAGGGCGACCGGGTCCTGCAGGCGGTCGCGTCCACCCTGAAGGCCACCGCCCGGGAGATCGACATCGTGGCGCGGCATGGCGGCGAGGAGTTTGTCGTGGCCGCGCTCGGACTGAACGAGGCAGAAAGCCTGGTGGCGGCTGAACGTCTACGCACGGCCATTGCCACCATCGAAAACATGAAAACCCATATCACGGCCAGCATCGGCATCGCCACGCTCGAACCCCAGGAGGGGAAACACGAGACGCGGCGTCTCGTGACAGAACTGCTCGACCAGGCAGACCGGGCCCTCTATGGCGCCAAGCGCAACGGCAGAAACCAGGTCTGCCACTTCAACCATCTTGCAGACCGGACGCAATTCGAGACGGCCTGCAGACGAACGCGCCCGGGTAACGCGGAAGGCTCTTGAGCCGTGGTGTCGTCGAGCATCCGCGTCAGGACAGGA
>JAJZRE010000002.1:115399-130489 GCA_021802945.1 Pseudomonadota bacterium | reverse complement strand
CTGTTCATGTACTCTGAACTTCAAAACTTAATACAGTCTTAACGCACTTCTGGGGTTTCATGGGGCGATATGGTTCTTCCAGAAGCCGTAGGTCAAGTGGTAATCCCCCATTTTTAGCAGTCGCCGGGTAATCCCCCCGTAAAACAGCAGGAGCCAGAAGTGGAATTTTCTCGTAATCTAACCCGAGGAGGTTCCCTTGAAGAAATCACGTTTTACCGACAGCCAGATCATTGCTGTGCTCAAGCAGGCCGAGGCTGGCACACCCGTACCCGAACTCTGCCGTGAGCACGGCATCAGCTCCGCCACTTTTTACAAGTGGCGTTCCAAATACGGCGGCATGGATGCCTCCATGATGTCCCGTGTGAAAGAGCTTGAGGAAGAAAACCGGCGCCTGAAGAAGATGTACGCCGAAGCCCAGATGAGTGCCGAGATTCTCAAGGAAGCGATGGCAAAAAAGTGGTGAGGCCATCTCAGCGCCGAGAGATGGCCAAATGGGCGATTGAAGCCAAAGGCGTCAGTATCCGTCAGGCCTGTGTCGATTTCACGATCAGCCAGACATGCTATCGCTACCAGCCCAAGCTATCTGACGAGCACGAGGTGATTGCCGACTGGCTGGTGCGGCTGACGCACAACCAGAAGAACTGGGGCTTTGGGCTGTGCTTTCTTCACCTGCGCAACGTCAAGGGGTACGGCTGGAATCACAAGCGCGTCTATCGCATCTACCGGGAGTTGGAGTTGAACCTGCGGATCAAGCCGAAGAAACGGCTAGTACGTGAGAAGCCGCAGCCGTTGGCGGTGCCGGTAACAATAAACCAAGTCTGGTCGATGGACTTCATGCACGACCAGTTGAGCGACGGCCGCAGCTTTCGCCTGTTCAACGTTCTGGATGACTTCAACCGTGAGGGGCTGGGGATCGAGGTCGATCTGTCCTTACCTGCGGCGCGGGTGATTCGTTCGCTGGATCAGATCATCGAGTGGCGCGGCAAGCCATTAACGATCCGTTGCGACAATGGGCCAGAGTACATCAGCGGCGCGTTATTGGCATGGGCCGAAACCCACCAGATAAGGATCGAACATATCCAGCCGGGGGAGCCGCAGCAGAACGCCTACGTTGAACGCTACAACCGTACGGTGCGCTACGACTGGCTGGGGCAGCACCTGTTCGATTCAATTAGTGAGGTGCAGGAATCGGCTACCAGGTGGCTCTGGACATACAATCACGAACGTCCGAACATGGCGCTCGGCGGCATCACGCCCATGCAGAAATTGATGCTCGCAAATTAACTCCACTTCTGGAGGCTGCTAAAAATGGGGGGATTACCGCCGGAAGTGGAGTTAAGTGGCGCGGATTGTCAGATGGCTGGTTTCATTACATCAACGGACGGTCGATGAGTACGCCGTGACCAGCCGCTTCGGATGCCGTCCTTCGCTGCAAACGAAAGCGGCCATTCAGGCGGCGTACTCACTAGACGTCGGCAACCTGCGCGACACCGGTCATTCAGCTGAGGCGACGCCACCGGCCGCAAAGGCCGACGACCTGCCTGTCATGTTGGGATTGTCGACCGCGCCGCATCCTTGGCCAATCAGCGTGGGGCAGTCATGGGCCCTGAACCCTTCCGCGACACTATTCTCGTTGATGAGTTCCTAGATCGTACGCGGCGGAGCCATCGGTCCGGAGTGTGCTGGTCCGTCAATCCGCTTGCATCTGGTCAAGCCGTGCCTTGACCTCGCGCTTGCCCATCTTCCGGACGGCCGCGAAGACAGCGAGCTGCTCGGCCTTCGGGCGCGACGTGCCGGCTTCCCAGTTGTAGATGGTTTGGGCGGAGACGCCCACCAGCGCGCCCATCTCCCGCGCCGACAGTTCGAGCCGCGTCCGCTGCGCACGCACACCCTGCGGTTTGAACCTCAGTTTCGTTTCGAATTCCTTGTCGGCGGTAGGCGCGACATTCTTCGGCGCCATTTTTTCGAGGCGGGATATCTGCTTTTCCAAGGCCTCGATGCGCCGCTTTAAAGCGGCGATCTCGGAGCGGTAGCGGCTCGATGCCTTCTTGAGGCTTTCGGTTTCGCCGCGAAGCTGCCTGCGGACCAGTCGGGCGATTTCTTCCTTGAGCACGGATGCGATGTTCGGCAATTGGGGGGACCTCATAGCGTACTGGTAAAGGTAAATGGTACAGGGATCGGCCTCACTCAACCGCGCTGATCGACGGCTATCGCAAATTGGCCGCTGACTCCTCGGCCTTTGCTGCCGCCGCTGACACTGGGGACAATGAGCGGTCGGTGTGGAGCAACTTGCCGACTCCGGCACGAAGTTCGGGCTAAATGGCTGCTTTCGACAACGACGAGGGGCAGCACCCGACCCAATGCTGCCGGTCGATCCTTCAGCGGTTCAAAGGCAGGTATCCAAGCGGAGCAGTCGCTCGGCGGGCCTATTCACGGACCGCAGGTCGGCCCTTCTCGCCATTCACATTTTCAAAAAAGGCCACTCACAGACTGAAGGTAAGGAGCGGAGCGCTATCCGATTCGACTATGTCTTATTTTCCGCAGGGATTGTGGTTTCACAGCTGCGGCGTATTTCAAACTAAAAACTACCCAGCATTTTTGTTTCTCGAGTAACGGCATATTTTCATCAAACTTGTCTGCCGCAGGTCGCTCGTGAACAACTCCAATTGCGGGATTCGCATGCGCTGGCCATCTGCGTTTCCATCATAAATATGTCAAACAACGTTCACTTTCCTGTTACGTAAGGCGCCTAGGATTCCTTCCATCGGTTTTTATGAATCTTGGTTCGCCTTGATGATGAAATCGAATCAAATTTTGATGCGAGGAGGGGCCATGATCCATATGAAGAATGTCCATGTCACTTATCCCGGAGGCATGACGGCGCTGCACCCATCCTCGCTGCACTTCCGGCAGGCCGAATTCACGGTCTTGCTGGGCGCTTCGGGCGCAGGCAAGTCCACACTGTTGCGCTGCCTCAACCAGCTGACGCCACCTTCGGGAGGCAGTATCACGGTCGAGGGATTGGGCAGCCTCGACAACCGCCGCCGGCTGCACGAGCACCGCAAGCGTACCGGGATGATCTTCCAGCAACACCAGCTGATCGGGCGCCACAGCGCGCTCGCCAATGTGTTGCTCGGCCGCATCGGCTATCACTCGGCGCTACGCAGCATGTTCCCGCTGCCGTTGGCGGAACGGCGCATCGCCCTCGAATGTCTGGAGCGCGTCGGCCTGCTGCACAAGGCGCTGGAGCGCGCCGATTGCTTGAGCGGTGGTCAGCAGCAACGCGTCGGAATCGCTCGTGCGCTTGCGCAGCAGCCGCGCCTGATGCTCGGAGACGAACCGGTGGCGAGCCTCGACCCGGCGACTTCGCACAATGTGCTGGCCCAGTTGCAGCGCATCGGCCGTGAGGATGGCATTACCACCGTGGTCAGTTTGCATCAGGTTGATCTAGCGCAGGCTTATGCTGACCGTGTCATCGGCCTCGCGCAGGGACGTGTGGTATTCGATGGCGCGCCGTCTGGTCTTGCGCCGGACGTACTTCAAGCCATCTATCAACAATCCGGTCATGGCGTTGCCATGCCGGTCACTCCACCTGTTACACCTTCAACATCTGTTTATCAATTTGCAACCATCGAGGACTGAACCATGAAAAAACTTCTGACTTTCATCGCCGCCCTGGCGTTCGCCGCCGCCGCACAGGCCGCGCCCGACCCGGACCCGGAAACCCTGAAGGTGGCGCTGCTACCGGACGAGAACGCTTCGACCATCATCAAGAACAATCAGGGTCTCAAGACCTACCTTGAAACGCAGCTCGGCAAGAAGATCGAACTGATCGTCACCACCGACTACTCGTCGATGATCGAGGCCATGCGCCACGGCCGCCTGGACCTGGCCTATTTCGGACCGCTGTCCTATGTGCTGGCGCGCCAGAAGAGCGAGATCGAGCCGTTTGCGGCGCTCAAGGTCAAGGGCAGCACCACCTACCAATCGGTGGTGATCGCCAACGTCTCGTCGGGCGTGAAGACGATCGGCGATATCAGGGGCAAGAACATGGCCTACGGCGACAAGGTCTCGACCTCCAGCCACCTGATCCCGAAATCGGTGCTGGCCGAGCAGGGTCTGAATGTCGGGACTGACTACAAGGAACACTTTGTCGGTTCGCACGACGCGGTGGCCCTGGCGGTGCAGAACGGCCATGCCCAGGCAGGCGGCCTGAGCCGTCCGATCTTCGAGTCGCTGGTCGAGCGCAAGATGGTGAGCCCGGACAAGGTGAAGGTGCTGGCCTACTCCAAGCCGTTCCCGCAGTACCCGTGGGTCCTGCGCTCGAACCTCAAGCCCGCGCTGAAGGACAAGATCCGCAGCGCCTTCCTCAACCTCAAGGACCCGGCGGTGCTCAAGGCGTTCAAGGCCGAAGGTTTTGATGTCATCACCGACAAGCACTACGACGTGGTGCGCAACCTTGGCCCCTTGCTGAAGATTGACCTGGCCAAGTTCCAGTAAGAGCGCCGGCAAAAAAACAGTACCGGCACCCGATTCCCACTCTTTCCTCACCCTGCGGAGGAAAGGGGAGTGAGCAGGACCGGATACGAATTTATTTTGGTGACAGACGCCCAAAACGGGCAGGAGACCCTCTATGTCGCAAAGTTACGATCAGCTGCTTTATGACGAGCAGCGCACCTGGAATCGCGAGGCACTGCGGCTTGCGGCGGTGCTCGGCGTTATTCTGGTGTGCGCCTACTACGTTGGGCTATTCGACGGAGCACGCCTAGCGGAGGGTGTGCCCAGCCTGTTCAGCCTGCTGGGTGAGATGCTGCCGCCCAACTTCAACGACTGGCGCAACTGGATCAAGCCGCTGTTCGACACGCTCGCCATGAGCATCGCCGGTACGGCGCTGGCGGTGGCGTTGTCGGTGCCGCTCGCGTTCCTGGCGGCGCACAACACCACCCCGCACCCGCTCGTCTACCAGGCGGCGCGCGGGATGTTGAACGCGCTGCGTTCCGTCCCCGAGCTGATCATGGGCATCATCTTCGTGGCCGCAGTCGGTTTTGGTGCCTTGCCCGGCGTGCTGGCGCTCGGCCTGCACTCGATCGGCATGGTCGGCAAGTTCTTCGCCGAGGCCATCGAACACACCGACCCGGCGCCGATCGAGGCAGCGCGCGCCGCCGGCGGCACGCCCTTGCAGGTGATCCTGCACGGTGTGCTGCCACAGGTGCTGCCGCAGATGGCGGATATCTCCATCTACCGCTGGGAGTACAACTTCCGCGCCTCGACCGTGATGGGCATGGTCGGTGCCGGCGGCATCGGTTTCGAGCTGATGGGCTCGCTGCGCATCATGCAGTACCAGGACGTGTCGGCGTTGCTGCTGGTGATTCTGGCCATGGTGACGCTGGTGGATGCATTCAGCGGCATGCTGAGAAAACGATTCAAATAAAACCGGAGTAATTCAAAATGAAACCAAAAGTCATCCTTACCCACCGCGTGCACCCCGAAGTCATCGAACTTCTGGCCGAACACTGCGAGGTCATTCCCAATCCTGGTCCTGAGACTCTGCCGCTGGACGAGATTTTGCAGCGCGCGAAGGATGCCGAGGCCCTCATGACCTTCATGCCGGACCGCGTGGACGAAGCATTCCTGCGCGCTTGTCCGCGGCTGCGCGTGGTCGGCTGCGCGCTCAAGGGCTATGACAACTACGACGTCGAGGCCTGCACCCGGCACGGCGTGTGGATCACCAATGTTCCGGACCTGCTCACCATCCCGACCGCGGAGCTGACCATCGGCCTGCTCATCGGCCTGACGCGTAACATGCTCGCAGGCGATCGGTTTGTGCGCACTGGCCGGTTCAATGGCTGGAGACCGGCGCTCTATGGTTCCGGGCTCACCGGCAAGACCCTGGGCCTCATCGGTATGGGCGCGGTCGGTCAAGCCATCGCCCAGCGTCTGGTCGGATACGACATGCGCGTGCTGTACACCGACCCGGTGGCCCTTCCGAAGGAGAAGGAAGCGCAATGGGGCCTTGATCGTGTGGAGTTGCCGGCGCTACTCGCCGCGAGCGACTTTGTCGTGCCCATGGTGCCGTATCGCGACCAAACGCTGCACATGATCGACGGCGACGCGCTCGCACGGATGAAAACGGGGGCCTACCTGATCAACACCTGTCGTGGCTCGGTGGTAGACGAGCAAGCGGTGGTCGAGGCGCTGGCTTCGGGCCGCCTGGCCGGGTATGCCGCCGACGTGTTCGAAATGGAGGAATGGGCGCGCCCCGACCGGCCGCAGGCCATTCCCCAAGCGCTGCTTGACGATTCCGAGCGCACCTTATTCACGCCGCACATCGGCTCGGCGGTGGACGCGGTACGGCTCGAGATCGAGCTCGAGGCGGCGCGCAACATCCTGCAGGCGCTGCGCGGAGAGATCCCGCAGGGTGCGATCAATCGACCGCAAGTGAGGATGAGCGCCTGATGGTGCTGAACCTTGAGCACATCGCCAGTTTTCTGGCCGTGCTGCGGACTCGAAGCTTCCGTGCCGCCGCACACGAGCGCGCGTTATCGCAGGCCACGGTGTCGCAGCATCTCCAGAAACTCGAGGCGGTGCTCAACACCTGCCTGATCGAGCGATCCCACTGCGGCTGCTCCCCGACCGCGGCGGGCAAGGCGCTGCTGCCGCATGCTGAAAGCCTGATGCGTGTCAACGCGCGCGCCTTGAGTCTGTCTCGCCAACGCACGATATGCATTGGTGCCAGTTCCAACATCGGCGTCTATCTCCTGCAGCCCTACGTCAAGTCGTTTCTGGCGAAGACGGGCGGACAATATCCGGTTGAAATCGTTATCCATCAAAATCCGACCATTGCCGACAAACTGGAAGGCGACGAAATTGATGTCGCCATCATGGAATGGTGGGATGATCGCCCCGGCTATATTGCGCGCCCCTGGCGGCAGGAACAATTGGTGGTAATCGTGGCGCCCGATCATCCGTGGGCGAAGCTGCCCGAAGTGCCTCGAGCCCTGTTAAGGGACGCGCCGTTACTGGGGGGCGAACCCGGGACCGGCACGGGCAGATTGCTGGTGCAACACATGGGAGCCCCCGCGCACGGCGTAAAAGGGGCGATGCAACTGGGCAGCACTGAAGCGGTGAAGCGATGGGTTCAAGCTGGCCTGGGCGTATCAATTGTGCTGTCCAGCACCGTCGCCGAGGAATGCCGCGCTGGCACATTGCTTGCCGTCCCCCTTGAAGGCGCCCCGATATCCAAAACCTTATATGTGATCTGGCGTGCTACGTTGAGCCCCCACAGCCTGCCGCTACGTCTCGCCAAGTGGCTACTCGATTACAACACAGCGGCGGCGAATACCCCGCAAGAAGCGGCCCCGCATATCTTGACAGCGCTATAAGTGAAAACTCCGGGCATGGCACCGGGTTGGTAGCACATTTTTAAACCTTTAATCTTTATGTTCGCATTGGCCGAGTTGCACGCGTCGCCTGTTCGGCAGGTTTCGGTGTGGAGCAGTCAGTCGAATGGCTGCTCTGTGGCACTTCCGAATGACGGCTCCTGGCCGATTATGTGAATTCGACGTGGTGCCCGTAAGCCGACAGTGGCAATTTCGCTGGATGGCTCAACGGCTTTCGGGCGCCTACCCCCAAGACAGCCCCCGGCCAGGAAGAGTCGGTCAGGGGATGGCCGCGACCGTCCGGTATCCTGGCCCAAGCTGCTGTTCAGCCGACGATGGCTGCTGTCGGGTAGAGAGAATCACATTCATTTTGTATTGCGAGCCTGGCCTCTTATCAGTTTACATGTCCATATGGACGCCCTAAACAATAATGTTCTACGGCATAGTCACCATGGCGCACGCGCACGAGATTTTAAGGGCGTGGATCAGCGAAGTCCTTCTGAGCCACCCCGGTCCAATGGCGATTGCAATGCGGCAGCGGGCCAAGTTTTAGGGTTGGTTGAAGTTTGCTCTTGCGGCCACTTCGACCTCACTTCAGTCGACAGTATCAAAGAGAAATTGACCACGCTTTCGCAGATTCTCGATGTCTTTCGCAAGAACCGCCTCGGTAAGCTCGCGAATATGAACCCATGCCTCACGCATCTCGATGTGCTCAGCAAAAATCACGTCATCACTCTCATGGGCAAGGCTCAATTCTTCATGGTGTTCATAGACCACACCACGCATCCACCCATCCTGGGAAAAAACCTCAACCAGGCCATGCACGGAATGCATAGCCATGCTGCCAACCGGGCACCGAAACCCCGCGAGGCCCACCACATTACTCATATCCGGCTCCATGACAATTCATCCACATTTTCTGTGGATAAGACTTTAGCATTTCACCCAAAATCTCAGTCCGATCAAGCATCCTTGCCGCGCGATTATTTTTTCATCACTCGGTAGCGATCAATGCAAACCATTCTGAAAGAGTGCCAGCCATTCAAGGGCAGTGGCCATGCCACTTAGCCACCCCGCCCCTGGCGCCCGCGGCCCAAAATCATGCACCGCCCTATCCCATGAACTCGCCACGACATCGAGCGTACCGATTTCGTCGATCAACCCGATCTCCCTGGCTTGCACCCCATCCCAGACTTCGCCGGTGGTGTAATCCACTCCGTTCTGCAGTTTCTTCCCCCGGGCAGCCTGAACCTCTGCCTTGAATCTTTCGCCCATCTTCTGAACCATTTCCTGCGCTTTGCGATCGGCATCTGGCGTCATGGGCATATAGGGATTGAGCATGGATTTCAGATTGCCGGAGGCATACACCCGCTGGCTGATCTGGAGCTTTTCTAGCGCCTTGTGGAAGTCCCAACCTGTCAGGACCGCGCCAACGGATCCGACAAGCGAATAATTCGCAGCGTAGATTTTGTCGGTGTGCAGAGCCACCATGTAGGCAGCAGACGCGCCGACATTGTTGATCACCGCAACAACCGGTTTGGGATGCTTCTTTCTGAAAGCCTTGATCGACTGGTAAATCCGCTCCGCTTCAACCGGAGCGCCTCCTGGGCTGTCGATACTCAGCACCACTGCTTTCACGTTCTTCGCCTCGAAGGCCTGCCTGAGCAATGGGACCACTTTCTCCGCCGAGGCCGTGGCGCCGGCGGAAATCTCCCCATCGATGTGAATCACAGCCGTGATCTCGTTGTTGGAGATCATTTTCCATCCCATCTGCTTCGCGTAGCCGAAGAGATACAAGGTAAAGAACACCACGCCGGCCGAGACCATCATTCCACGCTTGATCAGTCGCCAGCGGCGTTCTGAGCGGCGCTCACGAAGCACATCCCTCACCAGCTCGTCACTCACTGCGTGGCGGATTTCACTTTCTGTCATTTGCAATTCGGGCTCCATCGTTGAGTTTTGATTGGGGTGAATCCTTCGTCGTGCGTCAGCACTCGAACAATCTGATAGTCGTCGCTCATGTGTGTCATTTCACGCAGCTCATGAAGATCGCACCAGGTGCCGTCTGGCCATTCGGCAACCAGCCATACCGGCTCGGCGCAGGGAATTTCGACCCGTGTGGTGCGCATCACTAGCGTCCGGCTATTTCGCTGGCCATGCAAAGAATCTGCAGGCAGGAAAGCGATTGCATCCCACGAATGCCTTACCGGTATCCTTCATGGTTTTGCTGATGAGCAGGCCAGACTTGCAGTCCGGGCAGGCTGCACCTGCCCTGGCGGTACGCATGGGTGTTCCTCGCGACATGGCCTCCTCGGTACGCCGAACCTTGCCTGCCACCTCGTCAGTCCGCACGCCCGGCTTCCCTTCATCATCCGGCTGGCTGTGCTTGCATTCCGGATAGCCTGTACATCCCCAGAATGGCCCCTTGGGGCCTTTCACCAGGCGCAAGGGCTTCTGGCATCTGGGGCATGGATAGGAAGGCCCTGCCTGCGATTTTGGAAGAGACGCCTCCCGGGGGGCGCCGGGCTTTCCATCCACATCAGGAAGCGTCGACTTGCACCCTTCCCGGTACGCCGTACAGCCCCAGAAGAAGCCATTCGAACCATCAATTCTGCGCATTGGCTTACCGCAAGTTGGGCACGCCACGACCGAACTCCCCTTGGTCGGCAAATCACGGGTCTTTCCAGACGTGGAGATCTGCCGTGTGCCCTTCTGACTCTTGATGCCGTCAATCACCTGCACCAGCCACTCGCCAAGACTGAGCTCAAACTGCGACAACTCGATCTCGCCCTTCTCGATCTGGCTCAGTCGATCTTCCCACTGAGCAGTCAAGACTGGATCTGCAATTTCTGGCGAGACCTCCTCGATCAGTCCAATCAGCGCGACAGCTTTCTCGGTCGGCAGCAGCTCCTTCTTTTTGGCGACGATGTAGTCCCGCTTGAACAGCCCCTCGATAATGGCCGATCGCGTTGCATCCGTTCCGATGCCCGCTTTCTCCTTGTTCTTCATCACCGCCTTCCAACGCGGATCCTCAATCTCCTTGTCGATCGACTCCATCGCCGCCAGCAGCGTGCCCTCGGTATAACGCTTGGGCGGTGAAGTCTTTCTGTCCTGCACCTCGCAACGCAGGTTGCGGGCTTCCTCGCCCACACGCACCATCGGGAGCGTTACAGCCTCCTCCTGGTCATCGTCCTTGTCCGTGGGTGCTTTCGTCGCTTCGGGTATGGTCTGCCGCCAGCCGGGGACTAGCGGCGTCTTGCCGCTCACCCTGAATTTCTCTCCCTCGCAGATCACTTCGATCACCGTCTTGCTGTACTGGTAATCCCCCAGGAATTGCGCCAGATACCGTCGACAAACCATGTCGAAGACTGTCCGCTCGGTCGGCGTCATGGCCAACACATCGATGTTCGGGTTTCGTGTCGGAATGATCGCGTGGTGGGCCGTGATCTGTTTGTCGTTGAATGCCCTGCCCCGGAAACGCTCATCGGCACCCTTGAGCGCCGACTCGGCAACCGTGGCCAGTGTTGCCAGCTCGGGCTTCGCTCCGGTGATGGCTTGCAGCGTCTCGTTCGATTCGGCCAGCATCGAGCGTGGAAGGTATTCGCAATCCGTTCGTGGATACGATGTCGCCTTGTGTTTCTCGTAAAGTGCCTGCGCAGCATCGAGTACGGCCTGCGCCTTCATCCCGAAGCGCGCCGAGGCCTCCTGCTGGAGTGATCCCAGGCTGTACAGCAACGGTGCGATTTCGCGTTCCTGTGTCGTCTCGACAAGGCTCACCTTCCCGGTCTGCCCTGCGACCTGCTTGACCACCACCTCTGCACTTCCGCGGTCGACGAGACGCCCCTCATCGTCGAGAAGCGACGCTCGCGCCACCCAGGCCATCGGCACGGATGCCCCGCCCATCAGGAAGGTCGCATTGACCCCGAAGTGCGCCTTTGGAACGAACGCGGCGATGGCCCGTTCGCGCCGCACCACCAAAGCCAACACAGGCGTCTGTACACGACCACAATGCAAGGTTCCGTCTTTGCCGCCGGTACCGAATGCCTTGGTCAAGGCCATGGTGAGATTCATCCCGGCCAGCCAGTCCGCCCGGCTTCGGCCCATCCCGGAGAAATACATCGGCAGCGTCTTCTCGCCCGGCAGGATGCCAGCCAGAGCCTTCTTCACCGAAGCATCGTCGAACGCTGAAAGCCAAAGGCGCGAAACCTTCCCGCGATAGCCGTTCAGCTGCATCAGCTCCCGTGCGATCACTTCGCCCTCACGGTCGGCATCGGTGGCAATGACAACTTCAGTTGCCTGCTTAAAGAGCTTCGAGACGATCTTGTACTGATCACGGGTCTGGTCCTTCACCACCATGTGCCACTCATCCGGCAGCACAGGCAAGTGCGCGATGTCCCAGAATTTCAATGCCGGGTTGTAGTGCTCCGGTTTCGCCTGCTCAACCAGGTGGCCGATACCCCAGGTTACCGTTACACCGTTACCAGTAATGCATCCTTCGCCACGTGTCCGAGCACCGATGTGGCTGGCGATTTCCCTGCCTTGTGAAGGTTTTTCGCAGAGGTAGAGCTTCACACAAGCCGTCCTGAAATCGCAGACACATCGATGAGAGATGCCAGCGCGGCCAAAAACATCGAGTCCCAGATCGCAAGGGAATTCATTCCATCCTCCCATTGGTCCGCCATAGCATCATCGCCAGATTGGCAATGTCCACTTCTTGCCCCTTGGCCAGCGGTACCGCAGCGCCTTGGGCAAGCATGGCATTCCAGATCTTGATGCTCGATTCAGGCTTGTCCCAGCCGGTCCAGCCCTCATGCGCTTTCTGCGAAAGCTTCGCCTTCATGGCGCCGGCAAATTCATCGACTGCCTCATTCAGGCGAGCTACTTCCTGCCGCACCCAATCAGGATCCGGGACAATTTCCTGCCAGTTCTTGTCTATCACTGCATGACCTCCCTGAACCAACCGCTGCTCTCATGCCAGATGACAGTAACGGAGTCACCCTCAAACGTCATATTGAAATAGTCTTGGCTCATAACCTCGACTCAACCCAGCCGCGGCCTACAACGGGCCATTCAAGACATCGAGTAATCGTGATTCGATCACCTCGCCATCCTGGCAGACCACAATCTTCACTCTTGCCATTGCACCCGGCCGGCCACGCCGTCCAAGCCTCATGGCCTTGAACTCGAACCCATGAAAACATCCCGAGCCCATCCCATGCCGGCACGCGTCTTCCGACACCGATTGCAGCACCGCTGCAATCATGTTTTCCTCGGGCTGGGTTGGGTGTCTCATGACGCCTCCTATTTCTGGGCAGGTGAAGCGGGACCGGATGTCGTTGTCCGGTTCAACAGGAAAATCACCGTCGCCTCCCCGGATGAGCTCGCCGGGTAAGTCGACATGGACTCAACCCTCCAACCCTGGCCGTACAGGTCCGTCAAACTCGTAGTCCAGAATTTGCTGTAGCCGCGAGCATCCGGTTCGCCTTCGCACTTGAGGGTTCTGCCCTTGACGCTGACACCTCCGCCACCCGAATAGGTGTTGCACATCATCAGCTCGTGACTCTCAGCAGCAAATGCTGAGGAATTGAGCATGAGCACTGATGAAAGCAGCAAAGAGGGGACTGTTCGCATCAAGCACCCGCTTCCTGCGCCTTCGGCCTGAATTTCACTTCCTCCAGACGGGACAGCGACAGATAGACATCGTCGGCATTGAGCTGCATGGTCTTCCGCACTTCGCCAGATTCCTTGTCTGTCCATTCCTGCTCGGCCAGGCGACCGGCGACATGCACACGCGCCCCCTTGCGCAGGTGCTGGGCAACCTCCTCGCCGCGCTTGTCCCACACCGAAGCATTCATCCAGAAGCCACCGGACTGCTCGAAACCGCCCTGACCATCCGGCTTGTATTCGTCGAAGAACACCCGAATCTCAGCGACCTTTCGATCCTCGCCCTTGACCAGTACGGTCTTCAGCGTAGGGTTGTCGCCCAAATTGCCTGTGCCACGAAATTCATTGCTCATTGCCTCTTCTCCTTCAGTTGATTAAAAAGAACCCACGCCAGGGGGTGGCGTACCCACTTCAATGCTTCAATCCTCACCGTTCAGTTCCTGTGCCATCCGAATTGCCTTCCTGGTCACGACCTCCTTCGCATTCAGCAACCGTACTGCCGCATTGACCTCCTCAAACCAGTCCTGCTGTGATCGCGTCATTCGGCCCAGCGTGAGCTGGATGCTGTCCCATGTCAGGTGGACATGCTTCACGCCAAAGCTGCGCCACATCAGGAAGCGTTGCCCAGTCGACCTCCGGTGATGCAGATACACATACCAGGCATTGCCTGCGGCACTCTTCGAGTGCTCTGACAATTCCCGCATCTCAAACACGATCTTCCGGTAGTCACGTTGGAGCCGCGCCAACCACTCATCCGCCCCCTTACCCTTAAAAGGCCTTTTATCCATCTGGATTGATGACAAACCGCTCATAGGAGCGTGTTTTCCTGGTTCAGATCACTTCCGGCCGTATCCACTTTTCCCTGCGCCACATCCACCAGCAATCGCATCTCTGCCTCACTCACATCCGCCCGACGTCGGCTATGACGCGGTCGCACTTCACCAGTGAAGATCGGTTGCGGCACAGCCCCGAATATTCCAATGGCAGCTTCAACCCGCTTCCTTGCTTCATCGCTGGCGCCAGGGAGGAAATCGCTCCTGGATAGCAGGCGCAACTCCTCTCGGAGGAGATACTTCTGATAGGGCAAGGTGGACTCGAACAGCGCCCGAATCCGTTTGGTCATCTGGTACAAGTCTTCCTTCCCTTCGATGTCACCCAGACGATTCTTCTGCACCATCGTCTTGACCACACGCGCATACCAATCAAAGTCCAGGATCAGATCCACGATCATGTAGCCGTAGGGGCTGCGGAAACCCAGTTCCACTTCCACTGGCGCACGACTCTTCAATACGGACACGCGAAGGCCACGCGCCTGTAACTTGTCCAGATCGTCCTGGAAATGCTTTCCGGCATGCTCAAGCTGCTCGCGCAGTTCGCCGACCCGATCCGTCACCTGCACCAGAATCCAGTCCGCATAGGGATTGTCATTGGCTGACAGATTCCAGATTGACCGGAGCACTGCTGCAACCTTCTTCCCGCTGGTGATTCCGTAGCCGCGCGGGCTTTCATCACGCGTCCTTCCGATGAACAGTCGATAGGCCTCCTTGGTATGGATTGCCATCACATCCGTCTCATCAGCAACGAGGCTGCCGATTGCTTTCAGTGCGCGTGCCTCATGATCGGGAACGATCGGGTCAGCGTATTGGCGTTGCTGGCGATTCGCCTGTTCCTGCCGCAGGCGCTCTTCCCTTTCGAGCAGGTCCATAAAACGCTCCCAGCGAGGATCCTTCTCGTCCGGTTCCTCCGCCTCGACCAAATCTTTCAGAGCATCTCGCTCTCCAGCAATGTCATATCCATCCTCGAACGGCGAATCCGTCGAGGTAGGGAACTTGATCTTCGATTTCGGTGCTGCCATCAAATGTCTCCGTCTAAAGTCATCACTTCCTGCTGCGCCACCTTCCGGTTGGCTGGGTCTGTTGGCACTACCAACAGAATCCACTTCCTGCTGCGCCACCTTCCGGTTGGCTGGGTCTGTTGGCACTACCAACAGAATCCACTTCCTGCTGCGCCACCTTCCGGTTGGCTGGGTCTGTTGGCACTACCAACA
>JAJZRE010000002.1:76284-115299 GCA_021802945.1 Pseudomonadota bacterium | reverse complement strand
CACTACCAACAGAATCCACTTCCTGCTGCGCCACCTTCCGGTTGGCTGGGTCTGTTGGCACTACCAACAGAATCCACTTCCTGCTGCGCCACCTTCCGGTTGGCTGGGTCTGTTGGCACTACCAACAGAATCCACTTCCTGCTGCGCCACCTTCCGGTTGGCTGGGTCTGTTGGCACTACCAACACCCACGCTTTCTGTGGCTGTGGCTCTGGTCATTTCTTTCCCCAAATGCTTTGGCGCAGTTCAGTCAGCTTGATCCGGGCGGAATCCAGGTTTGTTGCGATCTGCGCTTGTGGCTCATCGATCAGGCGCTTTCGCTGTTCCAGTATTTCCTGCCGGCGCTTTCGATCTGCTTCCACCCGATGGGCATACTCAGGCTCAAATGTCCCAGCCTGTTGTCTGGTTTTCAGGGTTCGCAGGTAGCCGATTGCGTTCTTGACGTGGCCGTCCTGCATCTGGCCTGCCAGCTCATCGAGGATGATTTGAGGATTGGGGCTGCCGTGCAGAATCTGCCGTGCGGTCTGTTTCTCGCCGGGAAGCAGCTTGTCCGGATAGATCAGGTTTTCCAGATCAGCACTTGCTGGCGCAGTTCGGATGGTTTTGGGGAAATCGAATACGCCCACCCCCTCCAAGCTGTTATGGAGGGGGTGGTATGGAGTATTTATTTCCTTATTAGAGTGAGTTGCTGTTTCCGCAGAACTTGTTTCGCGGAAAGGTGAACTGTTGTCTTGCGGTTCCGGCAACTCTTGTTTTACGGTTCCGGCAACTCTTGTTACGCATTTTGAGCAACTCTTGTTTGTCGGATTTCGACTATCCAGTTTGTTGGATTCCGACAAACTGTGGAATTCATTGGCTTCCAGGCAGATTTTGGCCGGCAGAGTTGTCAACATAATCCGTGACAACAACTGGGATTGCATCCGGCTTTCCCGCACCTCTTCCATCATGCCGGACTCGATCAGTTTGGCTCGGGCATTCGTCAACATGCGACGGCCAAAATGGAGATGGATCAGTGATTGGCTGGTTGGGCTGCTGAACCAGCCTTCCTCGTCAACTTCGTTCCGGGATAATGTCTGCCGCAGCCGATTGAACAGGCTGGACATGTAGAGACCCGCCAAGGCGCTGTCCGCCGTCCACGCAAAAGGGGCGTAGAACATCACCGGTTTACCGAGCAGCGTTTTCAGCACCCGGTCTTCCCATGACCAGGGACGGTAGGTGGTATTGGCATACTGGCACAGCCTCAAAGCCAGACGGTCAAGATCGACCCTGAACCAGAGTTTGGCTGGCATGCCACGTCTTGATTCCTGCAAGATGCCGTCTTTTAAAAGCACTTTGCGAGACGTTTCAATCTCCCGGACGCTCAATCCGGCGACCTGCTTCCATTCCTTCGAGGTCTTCCAGAACCATCCTCCGCGATTGGGCTGCTTGTCCAGGACCACACGGGTCATAAACATTGCGTGTCCAAGCATCAGGGCGGCTTTGGGAGAACCCGTCAATTCGGCGAGGGAGGGGTAATACGCCACGTAGCGGTTACCAAGCGCCGACAGGAGGTCTTTCACCCCCTGGGCCAGGTTTTCGTTCACCCGGCTCGATTCTGCGGCTATGGCGTATGCGTGGGGCATCTTCTGGTCCTAGATGACCTGCCCCCACTTGGCTTCTGCCTGATCCGACAGCAACTCAAGAATGCGATCAATTCGAATCTTGAACCAAAGCTCGGCCGGCAAGCCAGCCCGCCGTTCAATCAAAACATCCAGCTCACGCAATATGCGGCGAGCCGTTTGCTGCTCGAAGCGGGTTAGCCCTGTTTCAGACTTCCATTGATCCCCGGTCTTTCTGAACCAGCCTTCCGCGTCTTTCGGAAGGCGTTCGGTCGTGTAGATCGCGTATGACAGGAACAGTGCTGCCACAGCGCTGCCTGTCAGACTCACATAGGCACGCTGGAACACGATTGGCTCGTCGAATATGTCCAGCAACATTGCTGGGCTGATCGTGTTGTAGACGGCCTGATCGTCTGTCGATGGATTCATTGGCAGACAGTCCGGAGGAGTGGCACGGCTTTTATTTCTGGCCATGGTGCTTCCTTGGGGGTTCGTTGAATTCATTGACGGTGGCGTACAGCCCGTCGAGGGAATAGCTGCTGAAAAACCCATGCAGAAGCATGAGTTTTTCGCGAAGAGTGGTGATCTCGGGGTATTCCTCATTCATCCCGAACCAGCTTTGGTGGATCAGATCGCGGATGCTTTCCTCTGGCAGCGCGACACGGCCGGTTTTGCGGTCATTCTTGAGGAGCTTGCGGTAGGTCTGGATGACACGCGGGTCGGTCGACGGGAACAATTGGTTCAGCATCGACTGGCTGGCGCCATTCTGGATGCAATACACCAGATGCTCTGTTTCCTGCTTGCGCCGAAACAGGGTTTCGATTCCGAGTTCGAAACCGCCCTCATCGATCGAGAAATGGATGTCGGGATGGCCTGATGAGGCAAGGTGCAGAATTTCATTGATGGCGAGACCTCGCAACCGATCCATGGACCGCGGACAAGCGCCCTTTTCCAGCAGGACGGCAAGGTCGCCACGCTCAAGCTGCTCGATCAAGTGCATAAGTAGCGAGGCTCTCAGCGTATTGTCGGTGACGCGAACCATCATCATGATCGAGCCCCTCCACGAATGGCCGAGAGCAACTCAAGGCACACGCCCGCAATAGGGTTGTCCGGGTTCAGCAGCCATGGAATCGGCAGAAACTCACCTTGGCCACCAATGTTGTGCTGGATGGCGAGCTCCAGGCCCCCCAGCGTTTCCTGGCTGCCTTCTTCCAGGATCAAGGTGCGCCACTCATTGGGGTCGTCAAGGCCAGACCGGCACACGTCCGCTTCAAACTGCCCGCTTGCCATCGCAAGCACCCACCAGGCAGCCTGGCGGCTTTGCGCGTTCTCTTTCAAATCAAGTGGGCCATCCTTGGGGAATCCCATGCAATACCCCATGGGCATGCCGGGTGCAGGCTCATAGCAGGAGCCGAGGCCAGCGGAGACAAGCACTTGCTGAATCAAGGTCATCAACCGGTCCGGTTCTCCACTCTCAGTTGAGATCGGGGGGAGACTGACTATGGAATGGGGAGCCGTTGAACTCGCTCTTTGGCTGCGTTCACCGTGTTCTGTAGCGGCCGGATTAGCGGGTGTGGCCCTCCCAGGCGATCGTGAATCGGGGGGAATGGGCTGTGACGATTTCCCCTGTTCCTGGCCGCCAGACTCTGCTGTGGATTGAGTCTGGGTGCCGCCAACAGAAGGTTCGACCGGGCGCTGGGGCTTGCATATCCTCTGCAAACCTTCCAGTGTCATGTCGGGGAAGCGCTCCATGGCAGTGAGCATCTTGCCGATGTCCCGCTCGTTCACTTCCAGCCGGGCAGACAAGCTGGCTTCGCATCGACCAAAAAATAGCTCTGCGCTAAACGCATGGGCATCTTCCAGAACCATGCTGGCTATGGCCTTTGCGGTTGGCGTGACCACCTCGGCGTAGAAAGCGCTTTCCTCGATATCGTGATGATTGGCCAGCTTCAACAACAGGTTCAGCCGTGGCTGGATGGTTCGCACGGATAAACCGGAAAGCCACGGGCCGACATCGGCAATTTTTTCGACTGCGAATCGGTACATGCTGAGTGTGCGCAGATCAGTCTGGAGGCCGAATTTCTTGATCTCGGCTTCAAACTCCCTGAAGGTCAATGCTGTCCCGCGTTCATCCTCGATCTGACGTTTGATCTCCAGTATCCCGTTGGCCCTATCCCAGAAGGTCATGTCGTTGCGCTGGGTGTTTTCGGCCATGTGGGCCAGCAGAACAGAAGCCTCGCCGCGCCAGGCTTTGATGATGACGCGGGTTTCGCGAAACTTCGGATCTGCGGTTTCTTCCCACAACTCCCGGATGGCCTGCAGGCGGGTATTGCCACCCGCATACAAGATGTAATGGGTTTCCCCCGGCCGCTTGGTAACGGTCAAGGGTTGGAGGATTCCGTTGACCCGGATGCTTTCCTTCAGCTCAGCGTAGGCTTCGTTGTTCGCCTTGCGGGGATTACGCTCATAGAAGTGGACGGTGGTTACGGGAAGACTCGCCCACGAATCATCCACTTCAGTGTCGTGCTTGAGGCCGCTCCCGCTGTTTGGCGCCGGCACGTTCAGGCTGTTGGACACCTCCAGTTTCAGGCGCTCCCGTACGGTCCGCTTTTCCGAATCGGACTTTGGGGTAAACCCATGCTTGGCCGCCAAGTCCACCATCTTGATCGAACTCGGGATGTTCATGAGTGGGGGCTTTTTCTTTCCGCCCGCCATCATGCTTCAGCTCCGTCACGGCCTATGTTTTGTGCTGCCTCCGATCCGGCGTAATGCCCTGCGAGGCTCGGCACCAACTCCCAGAGGAGAGCGTGCATGGTTTCATAGGCAGATGGCATCGTGCCCTTGCGCGACGGTTCATGCCGGTGCGCGGGGATGCACAGGGTGGCCGATTCCTTGTAGGACTTAGCGTCAGGAACTACCGTATCAAGGACCGTGACCCGTCCGCCAAGCTTGATGAAGTCCTGTCTGATCGACTCCGCGATGATTCTCGCGTCGGCAGTCCGGTCCTGCATCGAAATGACTGCTTTGACCGGCCCTACCCTGTATTTCGAGTTTGGTGATGGCTCAAGCCGCGCCAGCAGCTCCATCGTGCCCGTTTTGAACTCACGAGCTGACAGAATTTCCGGCTTGATTGGAGAAATGATCTGCGTGGCGGCGAGTGCGGCGGTGTCCTGCAGCGGGCCTACGGTTCCCTGCGTGTCGATTAAGACGCAGTCGTAATAGTCTTCGGATACTGCGGGGGAATTCAGGGCATTTCCAAGGCGCTCGCCTCGATCAATACGATGCAGGAGCCAGGTTTGGAGACTGCCATCTGGGTCATCCGACCGGATTACATCGAGCCCATCGATTACCGTCTGAGAGATGCAATCCTCTGTGACATACCCGGTGGTGATGACTTTTGTGAGCCCAAACGGAGCTTCGCGTTTTATACGGTAATATTTCGAGAGCGCTGGCTGCACATCGGCGTCGACAAGCAGAACTCTCAGCCCCATGTCCGCCATGAGTGCGCCAAGATTTGCTGCCAATGTCGTCTTGCCGACCCCGCCCTTCGTACTCAGTACAGTGAACTTGATCATATCCCTCCCCAGGTTTAACGAGGGACATGGAGACAACCAGTCTGAATGCTGCGGAACCCGCAGCAGGCTTGAGTTTCGCGTTACTCAATAGAGTGCTATATCAGGACTTTCTAATATACATTATGCGAATTATGGGCACCAATTGGACGCTTGATCTATCGGAAAACAAGCGCTCGGTTAGCTTGGTAAGAATTACAGCCCAATGTAACGAGTAAGCAGCTTGAACGGCCAAAGCTTTTCCCATAAAAAATGCTCCACTGGAAAGCCCAAGGTCAACCCGAGCCAGAAGCTGAACGACAACAGCACAGTTTTGGATTTGTGATAGCACTTCACCACAAGGCCATTTTCATCCGGATGGGTATGAAACATCATAAATTCCTCAAATATCAGTACGTCCCACTGCCATGCGCTATCACGCCATCATGCGCGCCAGGATAAATGCATGAAACGCGATATGGCAGCCTGCCGCACAATTGCTTCAAGGTTTGCCACGGTCCTTCGCATCCCTACTTCGCTTTATCCACATCGGCGACTTTGGGTTTTACGTGGGAGCGATAATCGTTGGGATTTATGCTGTGAAAATTGATCTTCTGATGAATCGCCCTCGGGGTAAGCCCCAAAGACTTGGCGACCTCGCTGACATTTCCGCCGAAGCGGGTGAGGGACTCCTTGAGGATTCGCGCCTCAATCTGTTCACCCGCCCGCTGTTTTACCTCCTTGAGGGACAAGTCAATGGGTTGACAGACGTTCGCTGGCACGCAGCCACTGGCTTGGGGAAGCAGTAGTTCTGACATAACAGGGCCGGTTGAGAACAGGAACGAGCGCTCCAATACGTTCTCCAATTCACGCACGTTGCCGGGCCAGTCGTGCTGCATGACCCTCGCCATAGCGGTCTCGCTTAATGCCTTGATGTCTTTTTTGTACTTCGCGGAGAGTTTCTCGAGGATGTGGTTAACGAGTGGCAATAGATCCTCGCGTCGTTCACGCAGCGGCGGGAGGAGTATGGGCACCACGTTTATCCGGTAATAGAGGTCCATCCGGAACGCACCCTCGGCAATGAACTTGTCTAGGCGCATGCTCGCAGCGGCGATCACGCGAACATCGGCGGACAAGCGCTGCTTTCCCCCCACCCGCTCGAACTCGCCGCCCTGGAGCACTCTCAGAAGGCGCACCTGGGCGGCAAGCGGCAACGAATCAATCTCGTCAAGAAACAGACTTCCACCCTCTGCCTGCTCGAACAGGCCGTGATGGACCTCGTAGGCGCCGGTAAACGCACCGCGCTCATGTCCGAACAGCGTGGTTTCGACTAGATTTTCGGGGATTGCGCCGCAGTTCACTGCGACGAAATTCCTGTTCCAGCGTTCACTCAGGGCGTGGATGCGACGGGCAATGACCTCCTTGCCCACACCGGTCTCGCCACTGATCAGCACGGTCGCGGTGGTCGGCGCGACTACCTTTACGATCTCCAGGGCATTGAGCATGGCTGCGGACTTCGCCACGACGGGAGGCTTGCCGGTGTCCTCAGGCCGGATCGGGCTGACACCGCACCAACCTTTCCCGCCGCGCCGCTCTTGCGTGAGCTGCGCCTTGACTGAGGCCTCCCTCCCGCGAATGACGCCCTGTTCCCGGTGATATTCGTCGCCTTCAAGGGAGAGGGCTTTCCCGGGGTCGGTATAAATGCGCGCCTCGCACATCCCGTTTCCCACCGCAATGCGCTTGTCCAGGATCACTTTTGCATAACCGAAGTTACGCGCTGCAATCCCGCCAAAGACACTGGACGTCATTTTGCATAGCTCCGGGGCCTAGATAACGGCTTCCCCGAAGGGGCAACGCGTATTCACCACGCGCACCATGCCAGGCTCGCTTGATGCGCGGGAGAAATTTCCGCCGATCTTGTTCTTGATCTCCACGATCATGTCCGCATACTTGTCATGGTCCAGGGGGCCGTCTTGCGCCAATTCCTGGCGGTACGCGGTCTCAAAGCAGCCGCTTGCCGTAAGGCCGAGTTGTTCGATGTAACGGAGGCGGTCATTCCCCTTGCCGCCCCCCATCTTTGCGCTGACCTCAACGCTCTGGGCAACGAAGGTTTGCAAAAACAGGATGGGGTTCAGATGGGAAAAAAGCTTGTCCGGCATGGTTGTTCTCCTCAAATCCGGCACCGCTAAAGCAAGTCTCCATGCTGGCGTGCCCGCCATCGTTTTACGTATCACGTCAGAACCTGGCTGCGCTAAGAATGTTGGCGGTGCCCACATCCGCATCCAGGTCCGTGCACGTGCTTCTCCAGCCCTGGTTTTGGTTGCAGCGAGCGCATTGCCAGATCACGGCCGCGCGCCATATTTCCATGCATCGCCGGGGCCGAGAGGATCACTTTTTCGGTCGTCCCCCCGCATGTGGGGCAATCCGGGCTGGGCGCGTTGACTGCATGGGTCGCTTCAAATTGAAGCTTGCATTGGGTACACAGGTAATCGTAAATCGGCATTGGCCCCCCCCTCTGCAGGTTAGTGTGTTTCACGGAAACGCCAAGACGTGGACACCCGTTACCCCAGGCGCCCACGTTTGGGCTTCATTTATAGGGACTGGCTCCAGCGTGGTGGCTGCTTCCCTTTGACGCCGAATTGACTGGAGGTCACGTCAGTCCGGGCCCGTTTTTCGGCATCGCGGGTTGGCGCCCTCAGCCGGCGCGTCTCAACCTCCCAGATCCAGCCGCTGACGACCACATCCTTGGGTATGAGGGGATGATTCTTGAATGCCTCTATTGTTTTCATGCAGGTTTCGTCCACGTCGTCCATCATGCCAATCCATTTGGCGAACCCGCCTTTCTCCAGCTTTAATTCTGGCAGCGTCGGGTCCATCGCGATATTGTCGGTATCGACGCCCTTGTCGCGTAGCATCTTTTCCAGATCGGCCGCATTCGCAGACAACATACCGCATTGCGTATGCTGCACGATGACGATTTCCTTGGTGCCAAAAAAATTGCACGTCAGCATGGCCGAGCGAATGGCATCGTCGGTGACGATTCCCCCGGCATTGCGGAAGCAGTGCGCATCGCCGCCTCCAGCGGGAGTGTCTACGTGAATGCCAAGCGCTTCGTCCACCGGCAGGCGCTCGTCCATACAGGCAAGCACCCACAGGCTCCGGTTGTTATGCCCATCAGGCCCATAGCGGCGGCGTGTTGCCCAATGATCGTACGCGGCGACGTGTGCGCTCAGTTGCTCTTTGAGAGTGGTCATATTGAGTCTCCTCGGTAAAAGGCTACAAATTTAGAGCCCCTCGAGCAGCCTGATTGCTTCGCAAGCAGCACGAGGGGAATGGTAGCGGGAGTTTTTCCCGCACACCCCCTCAAGCATGCATCATGCCATTTTGAAAATTGCAGCAATAACATAGGCTTATCGAATTACCGATAACATCTGGAAGTTGAATTTGTTCGCTCGAAACATGCAATAAACAACATAACCAATTGAAATATATTGATAATATTGGCCAGAAAGGCGGCTTCACAGTGGGAAGGCCTATTTCTTCCATCATGAAAAATCAATAACCTACTGAATATATTCGTCTAATTTCGACAAGGCCGCCGTCCTCCCCAACTCGGTGTTTGCCCTCAGATCGGATACGTTTTCAGCCAGCGCTACCAGAATGTCCAATTGCGAACCTCATGGCTTGTTCGACAGAATATCCTGGCGTATCGACAAGAATGGATTTGATAGAAACCCGGCCTCGTCGTGCCCTGCCCGCCCCCTTGGCATCCAGGCGATTGTTTCGCTGGCGCCGAGTTCGCGTGCTTCCAGGTTCTTGCGCCGCATCTGCCCCGTTTTTGAACTCGATGCCAAAAAAGGCCTCCCCCCACGCGATTGCGCGTGCAACTTCGCCAATAATGACTGTGTTGTTAATCCGATACCCGGGGTGATTGATGGCCTGTACTCCTGATGTCCTCAAAGCAGTACCGCTGTTTGCCTTGCTCGATGACGAAGAACTGGCCGTGCTCGCCAGCCAGGTCGAACTGCGCAGCTTTGCACCGCGCCAGCGCATCTACAAGATGGGCGAGCCGAGCTCGCATGCCTTCGTCATGGTGTCCGGCTCGGTCCAGATCACGACCATCGACGAGGATAACCAGGTCGTGCAACTGGGCGTCCCGGTTCATGGCGAGGTGTTCGGCTTTGCGTCGATGCTCGCGCAGACGCCGCATCAGACCGACGCCACCGCGATCGAGGCGACCGAGTGCATCGAGGTGGACCTGAACGACATCGTCGTCTTGCTCAGGAAGAAGCCGGATGCCGGGCTGGATCTGATGACCGTGCTCGGCAAGCAGTTTCATGCTGCGGAAAGGCTGGTTCGCCTGCGCGCCGCGCGCAATCCGAACGACCTGATCGAGGAGGCGGAAACCCTGAGCGAGCGGGTGGCCGACATGGTGGCCAGTTTTGGCGGCTCCTGGACGTTCATCATCGCATTTGCGCTGGTCCTCGCCGTGTATTCGGCGATCAACGTCGAACTCGGCAGCAAGGCCTGGGACCCCTACCCGTTCATCCTGCTCAACCTGTTTCTTTCGATGCTCGCCGCGATTCAGGCCCCCATCATCATGATGAGCCAGAACCGCCAGGACAAGAAGGATCGCCTGCGCAGCGAACTCGATTTCGACGTCAATCGACGGGCGCATGTCGAAATCCAGGGCCTCGCCCACCGGATCAACCTGCTGCACGACAAGATCGACGACGTGGACGAGTTGATCCGCAACGCCAAAGCCCCCCCGAAGCCGCAGAAGGAGTGAATTGTCCGTCAAGCAGTATCTTGCCATGGGTCGTGCGACGGCACCGTTCATGGCGCAACCGGACTCCCCCATCGTCCGGATGCCGGAAAATCGGGATTTGCCCGGGCGTGTCCGCTATTCGGAAAAAAGCCGCCCTCGTCTTGCCCGGCGTCACGCGGGACCCAAGCCCTTGTTTTCAATGGCACTCCGCAACACGAATTTCGCGCGGCCGGCACCCGATGGGGTGAAATTCCGGCTTTGGCCCGCCCTCCGGCCAATTTTGTGTAGCCAAGCGTGGAACCAAGTTCTATTTTTAACTTCTACATCCTGCTTATTTCAGGTAAGCGTTCAGGCGGACCGTGTCCTGGCGGACTGACTGAATCGACTATTGGCCGCGTCCTGCCTGTGCGGCGTTTTCCAGGAAACTTGACTACGGAGAAAAACATGAACCAGACACGCTCGTACAAGATGCTTTCCCTCCTTGGCACCTCGCTTTTCAGCCTTGCTTTGCTGGGCGGGTGCGCCACGACCGATGCGATGAACAAGGCACAGGCCACAGCCGACCAGGCGATGCAGAAGGCTGACGAGGCCAACGCCAATGCCAATGCCGCCAAGTCAGCCGCCGCCCAGGCGTCCCAGAAGGCCGACCAGGCGAATTCGACCGCCGAAGACGCCAAGTCGACGGCCGATGCGGCAAAGGCCGAAGCCGACAAGGCCATGCAGGAGGTCGACAAACTGGCTGAAAAGATCGACCGCATGTTCAAGAAGACCATGCAGAAATAGTCGCTGCCGGTCGGGGGGCGGGGATGCAAACGCCTCCCTGCCCCTCGCGCCGCGCGAAACGCATTTCAGCGGATGACCACCCGGGTGCCCACGTGTATCCAGCGCGCCAGCTGCCGGATCTGCCGGTTGTTGAGCGCAACGCAGCCGTCGGTCCAGTTGACCGCCTGCTGGACGTCCGGGTCGCCGCGGCCGATACCATGGATCCCCAGCTGACCGCCGAGCGGCGTGTCCTGAGGCGGGGTGCCATGTTGCCGCAAGGCCTGGACGATGGCGTCGTATTCTGCGCGGCTGATGCTTCCTTCGGCATAGGCGCGGCGGGCGATGCGCGCCGAGGGATAATCGAGACCGTAGAACGTGCCGAAACGGCTGTGCCGATAGACCCAGGACACATGGAAAATGCCCCGCGGCGTGGTTTCGTCGCCGCGGAGATGCGAATCGGCAACGCCTCCGCTGCCGATTGCAATGTTGCGGAAACGAACCAGGACGTGGTTTTCTGCGGCAAGAACCGTCAGGGTAAGCGTCCGCGTATCGACGAGAATCCAGGGTTGTGCCTCACGTGCCCATGACGCTGCGGGACCCGCAAGGACGACGGCAAACAGCACCGCCAGGGATCTCATGACCTGCCCATGAAAAGAATAGCCTTTCCGACTCCACCTGCGGCGGCGCGTCCGTTTCGCGATTTGCATGGGCTCGTGCTGCTGCTCTTGTGCTGGTCCATTCCGGGCTGGGGCGCGACCTTCCTGCTGCCCACCGATGGCAGCACCATCGTCGGTCACATTCGTGTGGTGACCGCTGATTCCCGCAATACCTTGTTGGACATCGCACGCCATTATGACCTCGGCTACGAGGAAATCACCGCCGCCAATCCCGGGGTTTCGGTCTGGGTGCCCGGCGAGGGAACCCCGATTGTCGTACCCACCGAATTCGTCCTGCCGCCACGACCCTGGATCGGCATCGTCGTGAACATTCCGCAACGCCGACTGTACTATTTCCCGCGCCACAAGGCCAATGAGCCGGCGACGGTGGTGACCTTCCCTGTCGGCATTGCGCGCCCCGGCTGGCCCACGCCTTTGGGCAGCACCCGCATCATCGCCAAGTACAAGGACCCTGCCTGGATCGTGCCCAAGAACATTCAGGCGGAACACCGCAGTCAGGGCGAGGCCAATTTCCCGGACTATTTTCCGCCCGGCCCCAACAATCCCATGGGCATGCTCGCCATGGAAACCGGGTTTTCGCAAATCTTCATTCACGGCACCAACCGGCCGTGGGGCGTGGGCATGCAAGTGAGTCATGGCTGCATTCACCTGTATCCGGAGAATGCAGCCTACCTTTTTCCGCGGGCACCGGCCGGTACGCCGGTGAGAATCATCAATCAACCGTTGCTGGTGGGTAAAAGGGGCCGCACGCTCTACCTCAGCGTGTCCAAACCCGTCAACGAGTATCCGGGCGATCAGGGCGATCTGCTCATGCGGGCGATCGATGCGGTGACGCGCTACACACCGGAAACCGATTGGACGCGCGTGCGCCATGCGGTTGAGGCGGGGCGGATCATTCCGGTCCCCGTCAGCCTCGGCGCGCCCAGCCTCGACCGGATCATCGCGTCCATCAAGCCGGAAAAATACGGCTTCGAACCCTATGGCATCGAGGCCAACGACGCAGCGCCGCCGAACCCGCCGCGCTGACGCTTGGCCATTTCACGGAAGCCAAGCCGGAACCGGGCGGACGTGGGTGGGGTCCATCCTCCTGCCAGCCTGGCTGCAACGACACCATCGTATTTTCGACGAACGTGACCGAACGTTTTTCCCCGCCTTGCCTAACATCAATCCAATTCTTGCCAGGGACTTCGGCATGACCGATCATGCCCGCTCGTCGGCGAATGCGCGCACGCCTCGCAACAGAGGCCATGCCGCACCCCGCGCCGCCGGTTCCGACGCCTACGCCTGCCCGGCGTGCGGACAGCACGGCCTGATACGGATCCGCCGCCGTTTCATCGACCGCATCCTGAATGTATTCATCAGACAGCGGCGGTTTCGCTGCACCCAACCCGGATGCCAGTGGCAAGGCAACCTTCGCAAGCGAAACACGCATCCGGAATCCGAGACACGCAATAAAGATATGCGCTCAACCTGTTGATCAGGTACGACAATGAGTCTAGATTCGACTGCCGGTCGACGCCTTGCCCGCCGCCCGGACCGGCCTGATCTTCATTCATCCCCAGAGGAGCCTTGCACATGATCCAGCTCGACGTAAATGGAAAACAGCAGCAACTCGATGTGACACCCGATACGCCGCTGCTCTGGGCGTTGCGCGACACGCTGCATCTGACCGGAACCAAATACGGCTGCGGCGAGGCGCTCTGCGGCGCCTGCACGGTGCTTGTGGACGGCGCGCCGATGCGATCCTGCTCGGTGCCGGTGTCGGCGGTGGCCGGCCGCAAGATCACCACCATCGAGACGGTGGACAAGCACCGCGTCGGCAAGGCGGTGCAGGAGGCCTGGCGCACACTGGACGTGGTGCAGTGCGGCTACTGCCAGTCCGGGCAGATCATGAGCGCGGTGGCGCTCTTGAGCCGGAACCGCAAGCCCAGCGATAGCGACATCGACAACGCCATGTCCGGCAACCTGTGCCGCTGCGCGACCTACGTCCGCATCCGGGCGGCGATCCACGAAGCGGCGAAGGCCCTCGTCTAGGAGCGTGCGATGAACACCATTGAAAATCTCAGCCGCCGTCGCTTCCTGCAAGGCAGCGCCGGCCTTACGCTCGGTTTCTGCCTGCCCGCCCTCGCCGCGCCGGCTGCCGGTCCCGGCAAGGCCGGCGAAGGCGCGGTCGGGCCGATCCATTTCGAACCCAACGCCTTCCTCCGCATCGGCACCGACAACAGCGTGACGGTGATTTCGAAGCACCTTGAAATGGGCCAGGGCACCTACACCGGGCTCGCCACGATTCTGGCGGAAGAACTGGACGCAGACTGGAACACGGTGCGCGTCGAAGGCGCGCCGGCCGACGCCGGGCGCTACAACAACCTGTTCTGGGGCCCCGCGCAGGGGACCGGCGGCAGCACCGCCATGGCCAATTCCTGGGAGCAGATGCGCCGCGCCGGCGCAGCCGGGCGCGCCATGCTGGTCAGTGCTGCGGCAATCAAGTGGCGCGTGCCCGCCACCGAGATCGCGGTGCGCGACGGCGTAGTCAGCCATGCGAAGTCGAAGCGCCGCGCCACGTTCGGCGAACTCGCCGTGGCTGCGGCAACGCTGCCCGTGCCCACGGACCTGAAATTGAAGAATCCGAAGGATTTCCGCCTGATCGGCAAGCAGGCGAAGCGCAAGGACAGCGCCGACAAGACCAGCGGCCAGGCCCGCTTCACCCAGGACGTGCAGTTGCCGGGCATGCTGGTGGCGGTGGTGGCCCACCCGCCGCGCTTCGGCGCCACGGTCAAATCCTTCGACGCCGGCCGCGCCAGGGCGGTGAAGGGCGTGGTCGACGTGGTGCAGATCCCCCAGGGGGTGGCGGTGCTGGCGACCGACACCTGGAGCGCGAAGAAGGGGCGCGACGCGCTCTCGGTAAGCTGGGACGAAAGCCAAGCCTTCAAACTCGGCAGCGACGAGATCCTCGCCCGCTACCGGGAACTGGCGAAGACGCCGGGCCTCGTCGCCCATCAGAGCGGCGACGCGGGTCAGGCCTTCGGCAAGGCCGCAAAAGTCATCCGCGCCAGCTACGACTTCCCCTATCTGGCGCACGCCGCGATGGAGCCGATGAACTGCGTGATCCGGCTCGGCGACGGACGCTGCGAGGTATGGAACGGCGAGCAGATGCAGACCGGCGATCAGCACGCGCTGGCCGGCCTGTTCGGCCTCAAGCCGGAGCAGGTGAGCATCCACATGCTGTATGCCGGCGGCAGCTTCGGCCGGCGCGCCAGCAGCCAGTCCGACTACGTGCTGGAGGCTGCCCACATCGTCAAGGCGATCGGCGGCAAGGCCCCGGTGAAGCTGGTCTGGATGCGCGAGGACGACATGCGCGCGGGCTACTACCGGCCGTTGTTCCACCATGCGCTGGAGGCCGCCGTGGACGGAAACGGGCAGCTGTCCGGCTGGCGCCATCGACTGGTGGGCCAGTCGATCATGGCCGGTTCGCCCTTCGCGAGCGGCATGATCAAGGACGGCATCGACCTGGTGTCGGTGGAGGGCGCCGCCAACCTGCCCTACGCCATTCCCAACATGAAGGTGGATCTGCACACGCCGCAGGACATCCCGGTGCCGGTGCTGTGGTGGCGCTCGGTCGGCTCCTCCCACACCGCCTATTCCACCGAGACCTTTCTCGACCAGGTGGCTGCGGCGATGGGCAGGGATCCGGTGGCGCTGCGCCTGGAACTCCTCGCCCGGCACCCGCGCCACGCCGGTGTGCTGAAGCTGGCGGCCGAGAAGGCCGGCTGGGGCACGCCGCTGAAGCCGGGCTTGCCCGGCGAACGCCGCGGCCGCGGCGTGGCGGTGCATGAGTCCTTCAATACCTTCGTCGCCGAGGTGGCCGAGGTGACGGTCGCCCGGGACGGCAGCGTCAAGGTCGACCGCATGGTCTGCGCGGTGGATTGCGGCATCGCCATCAACCCGGACAACGTCCGCGCCCAGGTGGAAGGCGCCGTCGGCTTCGCCCTCTCGGCCGCCCTGCATGGCGAGATCACGCTCAAGGAAGGCCACGTGGTACAGGGCAACTTCGACGGCTATCCGCCATTGCGCATCCACGAGATGCCGGTGGTGGACGTGCATATCGTGCCCTCGACCGCAGCGCCCACCGGCATCGGCGAGCCCGGCGTGCCGCCCGCCGCCCCGGCGGTGGCCAACGCCATCGCCGCCGCGACCGGCAAGCATCTCACCCGCCTGCCCTTCAATTCCGCCGAACTGGCCGCCTGAGCATGGACAGCCAGGACAGCGAGGTGCTGGCAGCGGCCCGTCGCTGGGCGGGCGATGGCCATCGCTACGCCCTCGTCACCGTGGCCCGCACCTGGGGCTCGGCGCCGCGCCCCCCCGGTTCCTGGATGGCGCTGCGCGACGACGGCCGGGTGCAGGGCTCGGTATCCGGCGGCTGCATCGAGGACGACCTGATCGCCCGCATGGCCGCCGGCGAGTTCCGCGGCACCCGGCCGTTTCTCCAGCGCTACGGGGTGACACCGGACGAGACGCACCGCTTCGGCCTGCCCTGCGGCGGCGTCCTCGAACTGGTGATCGAACCGGCACCCGACCTTGCCCTGTTGAACGAGCTGGCGCAACGCATCGCCGCCGGGCAGCTGGCGCTGCGCACGGTGGATCTCGACGCCGGCACGGTGGCCATCCGCGACGGCTGCCGCAGCGACCAGCTCAGCTGGGACGGACGTTGCCTGACCACCCTGCACGGCCCCGCCTGGCGCCTGCTGATCATCGGCGCCGGCCAGATATCCCGCTACCTCGCATCCATGGCGCAGGCGCTGGACTACCAGGTGCGGGTCTGCGACCCGCGGATCGAATACAGCGCCGGCTGGGACGTCCAGGGCGCCACGCTGATCGCTGGCATGCCGGACAACGCAGTGGTGGATCTGGCCCTCGATCCCCGCAGTGCGGTGGTGGCCCTGACCCACGACCCCAAGCTCGACGACATGGCCCTGCTGGAAGCCCTGAAGTCGCCGGCTTTCTACGTCGGCGCCCTCGGCTCGCGCGCCAACAACGCCCGGCGCCGGGAACGGCTGCTGCAGCACTTCGACCTCTCGGATGCCGAGGTGGCGCGGCTGCATGGCCCCGTGGGCCTGCCCATCGGCAGCCGCACGCCGCCGGAAATCGCCGTCTCCATCCTCGCCGAGATCACCGCGATCAAGAACGGCGCCCAGCCCGCCACGGCGGCGGCGCGCCAAGCCACGGCGGACCGCTCCGGCTGCCGTATCGAGCGAGCCGGATGACGCCGCCCGGGCCCATCGTCGGGGTCCTGCTGGCCGCCGGCAGCAGCGCCCGCTTCGGCAGCGACAAGCTGCTGCATCCGCTGGCCGACGCCACCCCGCTGGGGCTGGCCGCCGCGCGGCGGCTGCGACCGGCCTGCGACCGCGTAGTGGCGGTGGTGCGACCGGGCGGCGATCGGCTGGCGGACCGGCTGGCTGCGGAAGGCTTCGAGCTCGTCGTCAGCCCAGACGCCCGCCTCGGCATGGGCCACAGCCTGGCCGCAGGCGTCCGCGCCGCGGCGGATGCCGCCGGCTGGATCATCGCGCTGGCGGACATGCCCTACATCGCGCCCGCCAGCTACGGCCGCGTGGCTGCCGCGCTGCGCGCCGGCGGCAGCATCGTCATCCCGGAATGCCAAGGGCGCCGGGGACACCCGGTAGGCTTTGCCCGCCGGTGGGGTGCGCAACTCGCGGCGCTGACCGGCGACGAAGGGGCACGGCGGATCGTGACGGCCTTTCCCGAAGCGATCGTGCGGTGCGAGACGGACGATCCCGGGATCATGCGGGATGTGGATCAGGTGGCCGATCTGGCGGATCGCACCTAGAACGGCGATGCATTCGTATCTGCGCAGGGGGCAGTCCCGGCCGCATGGCGGAACCGGACGGACGTGCGCAGGTCGATTCCATCAGCCCGCCAGACTGTCGAGGGACGGCTGGCCTATGCTAAAGAAACATCAAACTTGAAATGTGGAGGTCCGATTGAGCACGTCGTCACTTCTCTGGGGATTGCTGTTCGGCTCGATCGGACTCGGCTTTTTTCTCTACGGCAAGAAGCAGCAAGCCTTCGTTCCCCTGTTCAGCGGGCTGGCCCTCATGGTCTTTCCCTATTTCGTTTCCAACACGATCCTTCTCGTCACAATCGGGGCTGCTCTCACCGCGCTTCCCTATTTCGTCAGGATCTGAACACGCCAGCACGTTGCTCGCCCGGGACAACTTCCCGTCCGGGCTGGGTCAGCTGTCCGGGGCCTCCGCCATCAGCTGCTGGCGGATCGACAGCAACGCCTCCCGGCGCGTGGCGTCAATCTGGGGATAGCGCATTTTCAGCGATCTGAACGTATCCAGGATGATCCGGGAAATGATCAGCCGGGCGTTCTCCTTGTCGTCGGCGGGCACCACATACCAGGGCGCGATTCTGGTGCTCGTCGCGCTCAGGCACGCCTCGTAGGCCTGCATGTATTCTTTCCAGAATTTCCGCTCCTCGATGTCGGCCTGACTGAATTTCCAGTTTTTTTCCGGCTCGTCTATGCGGGCAAGGAAGCGCTTGCGCTGCTCCTCCTCGGAAAGGTGCAGGAAGAACTTGATGATCCGCGTGCCGTTGCGGTGGAGATGGCTTTCCAGGTCGACGATGGAACGATAGCGCTCCTTCCAGATGGTCTTCTCGTCGAGCAGCCCGTCCGGAAGCCCCTGGCCGTGGAGAATTTCCGGGTGCACGCGAACGATCAACACCTCCTCGTAGTAGGACCGGTTGAAGATGCCGATCCGGCCCCGTTCCGGCAGTGCCTGCGTGGTGCGCCAGAGAAAATCGTGATCCAGTTCAGTGGCACTCGGGTGCTTGAAGCTGAATACCTGGCAACCTTGGGGATTGATGCCGGACATCACGTGCTTGATGGCGCCATCCTTGCCGGCGGCGTCCATGGCCTGAAAAATCAGCAACACCGAATAGCGGTTATCCGCATACTGGAGTTGTTGCAGATCGCTCAACTCGGCCACCTGTTCTTCGAGCATTTCCTGATATTGCGCCTTCGACCGGTAAACGGGCTTGACCCGCGTCGGCCACTTGTCGAGTTTGACCTTTGCCCCCGCCCTTACCTGGAAGTCCTTCGGTGATATTTTCATCTTGATCCCTCCGTTGTCATAAGCCGTCCGGGCCACACCAGGCAGGCATGAAACCCACGCACAGTGGCTGGCCGGCCAAGTCAGGCCGGCAGCCAGACAAGCGCGGCGCTTGGATCGGACACCCGGGGCGCAAGCAGCTGCACGCAGTCGTTCATGAGGAGCCAGGCCCGCGCCAAGCCCCGACGAGGCCTCAAGCGGCCCATGACTGAATTAGACACCTTTTTTCTGTGCCTGCCAGGCAAAAACGGGGAAACGAGATGCAAGCGCCCTCCGGACCCCAATCGTGGCCGGCGTGGTCATGCAGGTTACGGGGATATGCCATGAGATCACCGCGTGTTTGAGCGCGCCCCTGGCGCCTCAGCGCCGCGAGGTTCCGGCGCTGGCCAAAACGGTGTCGGGTGTGTCATCCTGCACGTGTTGCTTACCCGTCGCGCCAGACAAGCGCGGGACGTCGATTCATGAAATCCGTTCTTCATCTCGTGGGCATCGCAGCCGCCGTCTTGCCGGCCGCCTGCGCCTCGACCCCCCCGCCCCTGGCCACCGTCCAGACAGTCGATCTGGATCGCTATTACGGCACGTGGCATGAGATCGCGCGGCTACCCAACCGCTTCCAGGCGAAATGCGTTTCGGATACGAAAGCGACGTATCGCCCGTACGGAAACGGGGTGAAGGTGGTGAACCAGTGCCGCACCGCAAGCGGCACGCTCGAGCAGGCTGACGGCATCGCCAGGGTCGTGCCGGGCAGCCAGGGCGCCAGGCTCCGGGTGAGCTTCTTCCGCCCCTTCTACGGCGACTACTGGATTCTGGACCTCGATCCGGACTACCGCTGGGTGCTGGTGGGCGAACCGGGCCGCCACTACGCATGGATCCTGGCGCGCGAGCCAAAGCTCGACGCCGCGACGCTGGAGGCGTTGCTGTCGCGGGCCGCCGCGCTCGGCTTCGATCGCCAGGCGTTCATCCGGACTCCGCAGGCCAGCGCGGTGCGCTGATGCCAGGCCGTCCACCGTGACCGCCCCGCTGCACGCCATTCAGGCCGACATCACCACGCCCCCAGTCGACGCCACCGTCAACGCGGCCAATTCCTCGCTGCTCGGCGGTGGCGGCAACGGCGGCGCGATCCATCGCGCGGCCGGACCGGAACTGCTGGAAGGAGGCCTCCACGGTCGCCCTCCCACCCGACCAGCTTGTGCTGGGCCGCATGTTCGACATCGTCCTGGGCAGCATCATCGGTTTCGCCGGCGGCGCGATCCTTCACCACCCGGAAATCCTGGCCTGTTCCGAAGCCGGAAAAATCCGGGAAGCGGAGTCCGCTTCGAGGAAGAAGGCGCAGGCCGGCGCCGGCTCGCGTCCCCTCCGGCCGAGTCAACGCCTATGCCACGCGCGAGAAGCCCATGGATCTGGTTCTGATCCATGGCATGGGAAGAACGCCGCTCTCCATGCTGCGTTTGCGGCGACGCTTGCGGCGGGCCGGCCACCATCCGATCCTGTTCGGCTATTCCCCGACGTTCGAAACCCTGCAGGGCGCGACCACCCGCCTGCTGGATCTGATCGACCGCCGGGTGGATACCGGACGCTACGCGCTGATCGGTCATTCGCTCGGCACCGTGATTATCCGCAGCGCGCTCGGGCGCCTGGAAAACCGCATGCCCGCAGCCTGCTTTTTCCTGGCGCCGCCGATGGTCGCCTGCAAGGCGGCTCGGTTCTTTTCCCGCTTCCGGCCCTACCAGCTCGCCACGGGCGAGATGGGCCGCCTGCTGGCAGTCGATGATTTCATGCGCCGCCTGCCGATGCCGCCCACCTGCACCCGAATCTATGCGGGAACGGGCGGCCCGCGGGCCGCCTGGCTGCCCTTCGGCATGGAGGAAAACGATGGCATCCTCAGTCTGTCCGAAGCCACAGGCGACTATGGCTCGAGTGTGGTCAGGGTTCCGTCGCTGCACACGTTCATCATGAATTCGCCCATGGTTGGCGACGACATCGTCAGTTCGCTGGCAAGGATTGTCCGCCCGTGCGGCGTTGCGAAGCGCCCCCTTTAGGCGTTCGCTAAAATCGGGCTGGTGCATTCCGGGGGCCGATCTGGCACCCTATCCATCTCTTTTGACAAGCGCCCCCTGCGACGCGTCTGACAGCCCCAAGGAGAACCGCCCATGAACCGACTGCCCAAATCCCTGCATGCCTGGAATACGCCGGCGTTCAGGGATGTCCTCAAGCGGGAAATCGAACAACTGGATGCCGCCACGCTGCCGCTGCAGCAGGGCTTGTCGTCCAGCAGCCATGTGACGGACCGGCCTTTCCAGGCGATGATCATCAGCGTGGGCGAGGACGCCGGCCTGATCCGGGCAAAAGCAGGCATTTTCTACACCGGGGTGATTGCCGGCTGCAGTTGCGCGGACGATCCCACGCCCATCGACGAACAGACCGAGTACTGCGTGGTGCAGTTCGACATCGACCGCACCACCGCAGAAACCACGGTCACGCTGCTGGCCGAATAGGCTGAGCGCGCGCCGCGCGCTATGCGCCCGGCTTCGACCCGGATGCGGCGGCCGGGATGTCCAGCTCTTCTGCAAAGGGCCTGCTCGGGAACTGGAAGGCCACCGGCCCATCGGGCTCCGCATGGACGAACTGGTGGACGAAAGGGTCTCCGGAGGCATTCATCGCGGACGCATTGCCCTCGGCCACGACCACGCCGTCATGGATGAAATAGACGTGGTCGGCGACTTTCAGCGATTCCGACACGTCGTAGGTCACCACGATCGAGGTCAGGCCGAGCGCATCGTTGAGTCGCCGGATCAGGTTGGCGATGGTGTTGAGCGAGATCGGATCGAGGCCGGCAAAGGGCTCGTCGTACATGATCAGCGTGGGGTCGAGCGCGATCGCCCGGGCCAACGCCACCCGACGCTCCATGCCGCCCGACAGTTCGCTGGGTCGCAGGGCATGGGCACCGCGCAGACCGACCGCGTGCAGCTTCATCAGCACCAGGTCGCGGATGACGTCTTCCGGCAGGTCCGTGTGCTCGCGCATCGGATAGGCGATGTTGTCGAACACCGACAGATCGCTGAACAGGCCGCTGACCTGGAACATCATCCCCATCTTGCGCCGCATCGCGTAGAGCGCGTCGTTGTCGAGTTCGTGGACCACCTGGCCGTCGAAGCTCACGCTGCCGCGCGCCGGCTTCAATTGGCCGCCGACATGGCGCAGCAGCGTGGTCTTGCCGCAGCCGCTGACGCCGAGGATGGCGACGACCTTGCCCCTGGGGATCGCGAGGTTGATCCCCTTGAGCACCTGCCGGTCGCCATGGGCGAAATGAAGATCCCGGATCTCCACCAGAGCGTCCGCCAGTCGATTCGACATGTTCAGGTTTCCCCCAGCAGCGCGTCCGGCGCTTCCAGCGCGGCCTTCACCGCAACCAGGAACTGCACTGCGTCGCGCCCGTCGATCAGGCGGTGGTCGTAGGTGAGCGCCAGATACATCATCGGACGGATCACGACCTGGCCATTTTCCGCCACCGGGCGCTCCTGGATCGTGTGCATGCCGAGAATCGCGGATTGCGGCGGGTTGAGGATGGGGGTGGAAAGCAGCGAGCCGAACACGCCGCCGTTGGTGATCGAGAAGGTACCGCCCGACAGGTCCTCGAGCGTGAGCTTGGCCTCACGCGCGCGACGGGCGAAATCGGCGATGGCCGCTTCGATTTCGGCCGACGACAGCGTCTGCGCGCGGCGCAGGATCGGCACCACCAGGCCGCGCGGACTCGAGATCGCGATGCCGATATCGGCATCGGCCTGCCACACGATGTCGTTGCCGTCGATGGCGGCATTGACGACGGGGAACTGCTGCAGCGCCTGGCATACCGCGCGCACGAAGAACGACATGTAGCCGAGCTTGACGCCGTGCCTGATCTCGAACTCGGCCTTGAAGCGCTGGCGCAATTCGTTCACCGGCTGCATGTTCACCTCGTTGAAGGTGGTGAGCATGGCGGCGGTGTGCTGCGCTGCGACGAGTCGCTCGGCCACGCGGCTGCGCAGGCGCGACATCGGCTCGCGGCGGCTTTCGCCCGGCGCGACGGGGGACGCCGCCGTCGCGGCAGGCGGCGGCACGCCGGGTTTGGGCGGTGCCGCCGCCGTCGGCATGGGCGTCGCCGCAGCGGCGGGCTGCACGGGTTTCTCGGCGGCAACAGGCGGCGCCACGTTCTCGCCGGTCTCGATCACCGCCACCACCTCATCGGCCTTGACCACGGCACCTTCGGGCTGGCGCAGTTCGACCAGGATGCCGGACGCCGGCGCGGGAATTTCCAGGATCACCTTGTCGGTTTCCAGGTCGACCAGGGATTCGTCGCGCGCCACGGCTTCGCCGACCTGCTTGCGCCACGGCAGCAGGGTACCGCTGGCAACCGAATCGGAGAGTTGCGGAACGCGCACTTCAAGCTTCATAGGGGGTCTCCAGCGCATCGCCGATCAGCGCTTCCAGTTCCGCCCGATGGCGGGACACATAGCCCGACGCCGGTGCAGCCGCCGCGGGCCGTCCGGCATAGTGGAAACGGCGCCCGCCGGGCGCGCAGCGATTGAGGTGATGCAGGGTCTGGTACCACGCGCCCTGGTTCATCGGTTCTTCCTGCGCCCAGACGAAGGTGCCGGCCTCCGGATAGGCGTTCAGCACGGCGCGGAACGCCGCTTCGGGGAAGGGATAAAGCTGCTCAATCCGCACCAGCGCAATGCCGTCCAGCCCGCGTGCCGCCCGGGCCGCCTCGAGATCGAACCACACGCGCCCGCTGCACGCCACCACGCGTTTCGCCTGGCGCGGTGCGCGCGGATCATCGATGACCGGCAGGAACGTCCCGCTGCTCAGATCCGTCAGCGACGACGTGGAGGCAGGATGGCGCAGCAGGCTCTTGGGGCTCATGATCACCAGCGGCTTCCTGAGCGGACGCACGAGCTGCCGGCGCAGGAGATGGAACATCTGCGCCGGCAGCGTCGGCACGCAGACCTGGATGTTCTCCTGCGCGCACAACTGCAGATAGCGTTCGAGTCGGGCTGAAGAATGCTCCGGTCCCTGCCCTTCCAGACCGTGGGGCAGCATCAGCGTCAGGCCGCACAGGCGTCCCCACTTGGCTTCGCCGCTGGTGATGAACTGGTCGATCACCACTTGCGCGCCGTTGGCGAAATCGCCGAACTGCGCCTCCCACACCACCAGCGTGTCGGGGTCGGCGGTCGCGTAGCCGTACTCGAACGCCAGCACGGCCTCCTCCGACAGCAGCGAGTCGATGATGGTGAAGTTGCCCTGCTGATTATGGATATGCTCGAGCGGCACATAGACGCCGCTCTGGCGGCGCTCGCGTTTCTGGTCGTGCCACACGGCATGGCGATGGAAGAAGGTGCCGCGCGCCGAGTCCTGCCCCGACACCCGCACGTTGTAGCCGGCGTCGAGCAGGCTGGCGTAGGCCAGATTCTCGGCATAGCCCCAGTCCACCGGCAATTCGCCCGCGCGCATCCGGCGGCGGTCATCCAGCACTTTCTGCACCCGCGAATGCAGTTCGATCTCGTGTTGCAGCGTGGTGATGCGTTCGCCCAGGAAATCCAGGCGCGTGGCGGAAACGGCCGTCGGCACGTCGGCCGTGCTGCGCTTGAAGCGCCCCCAGTCCATGCCGTAGATCGCCTTGAAATCGGACAGGGCAGGCGGACTCAGCGACTCGCCATGCTCCAGCCGCTCGCGACACACGTCGACCAGGTCGTCGGCCTGCGCCTGCGTCAGCACGCCCTCGTCGACGAGGCGCTGCGCGTACAGCACGCGCGTGCTGGGGTGCGCCTGGATGCGGCGATACATCAGCGGCTGCGTGGCGAGCGGCTCGTCCTGCTCGTTGTGGCCGTGGCGGCGATAGCACACCAGGTCGATGAAGACGTTCTTGTGGAAGGTGTAGCGGTAATCGACCGCGGTCTGCACCGCGAAGGCGACCGCCTCGGGGTCGTCGCCGTTGACGTGCAGCACCGGCGCCTCGACCATCTTGGCCACGTCGGTGCAGTACAGCGTCGAGCGCACGTCGCGCGGGTCGGAGGTGGTGAAGCCGATCTGGTTGTTGATCACCACGTGGATCGCGCCGCCGTTGCGGAAGCCGCGCGTCTGCGACATGTTGAGGCTCTCCATCACCACGCCCTGCCCCGACAGCGCGGCGTCGCCGTGCAGGATCACCGGCACCACCTCGTAGCCGAGGACGTCGCCGCGCCGGTCCTGGCGCGCGCGCACCGAGCCGCGCACCACCGGATGCACGATTTCGAGGTGCGAGGGATTGAACGCCAGCGCCAGATGCACCGGGCCGTACGGCGTGGCAATGTCGGTGGAAAAGCCCTGGTGGTATTTGACGTCGCCCGACAGCGGTGAATCCGGATAGCCGTTGCGCGGCTCTTCGTACAGGCTTTCCAGCGAGCACCCCATGATGTTGGCCAGCACGTTGATGCGCCCGCGGTGTGCCATGCCCATCACGATTTCCTTGGCGCCGTGACGGGCACAGCGCGCGATCACCTGGTCGAGCAGCGGGATCAGGCTCTCGCCGCCCTCGAGCGAGAAGCGCTTCTGCCCGACATGGCGCGTGTGCAGAAACTTCTCCAGCGTCTCGGCATCGGTCAGCCGCTTCAGCAGTTGTTTCTTCAGGTCGGTCGACACCCCGAAGCGTCCCTGCGCCGACTCGATGCGTTCCTGCAGCCAGCGCTTGCGCGCCACGTCGGTGATGTGCATGTATTCGAAGCCGACATGGCCGCAATACGCGTTGTTCAGGCGCTGCAGGATGTCGGCCAGGGTGGTGCGCGCCACGCCGAACAGCGAGCCGGTCTCGAACGCTCGCGTCAGATCGGCCTCGGTCAGGCCGTAATGCGCAGGGTCAAGCTCCGGAGTCGGCGGCGGTTCAAAACGCCGCAGGGGATCCAGGTCGGCCTGCCGCACCCCCAGATAGCGGTAGGCATTGATCAGCCGCAGCACGGCGACCTGCGCGGCATCCGATCCGGCTGCCGTACCGGGAAGCGGCTGTGTCAGCCAGGGCGCCAGGGCGTCGTCGCCGAACTGCGCCAGGTACGCCGCATTGCCGGCATACAACGGCGACGTCAGATGCCAGTCGGGGACGCTCATGGAAGGAAAATCGATCCCGGACGGCCTGCTAGGCCTTGCGCTGGTCCAGCGGCACGAATTCGCGCCGCGCCGAGCCGATGTAGAGCTGACGCGGGCGGCCGATCTTGTGCGCGGGATCCGACAGCATTTCGTGCCACTGCGCCACCCAGCCTGCGGTGCGCGCCATGGCGAACAGCGCGGTGAACATGCTGGTGGGAATGCCCATGGCGCGGAAGATGATCCCGGAATAGAAGTCGACGTTGGGGTAGAGCTTCCTGGCGATGAAGTACTCGTCTTCCAGTGCGATGCGTTCGAGCTCGAGCGCGATCTTGAACTGCGGATCGTCGCGTAGATCGAGTTCGTCCAGCACCTCGTAGCAGGTCTGGCGGATGATCGCGGCACGGGGATCCATGTTCTTGTAGATGCGGTGGCCGAAGCCCATCAGGCGGAAGGAATCCGACTTGTCCTTGGCACGGCTGATGTATTCCGGGATCTTGGAAACATCGTCGATCTCTTCCAGCATCCGTAGCACCGCCTCGTTGGCGCCGCCGTGCAGCGGCCCCCACAGCGAAGCCATGCCGCTGGCGATGCAGGCGTAGGGATTGGCGCCGCTGGAACCGGCCAGTCGCACGGTCGAGGTCGACGCGTTCTGCTCGTGGTCGGCGTGCAGGATGAAGATGCGGTCGAGCGCGCGCGCCAGCACCGGGTTCGGCTGGTAGTCCTCGCACGGGCTGGAGAACATCATGTGCATGAAGTTCTCGGCATGCGACAGCCGGTTCTGCGGATAGACGAAGGGCTGGCCCTCGTTGAACTTGTAGGCCCAGGCTGCCACCGTCGGCACTTTCGCAATCAGGCGGTGGGCGACGACGATGCGATGCGCCGGATTGAAGTTGTCGAGGCCGCTGTGATAGAAGGCCGACATCGCCCCGGTCACGCCGATCATCACCGCCATCGGATGGGCACTGCGGCGGAAGCCGCGAAACACGTTTTCCATCTGGTCGTGCAGCAGGGTGTGGTGGCGAATCGACTGCACGAACGCCGTTTTCTGCTCGGTCGTCGGCAGTTCGCCATGCAACAGCAGATAGCAGACTTCCATGTAGTCCGACTGGTAGGCCAGTTCCTCGATCGGGTAGCCGCGGTAATAGAGCAGGCCTTCGTCGCCGTCGATGTAGGTGATGGCCGAGGTGCAGCTCGACGTGGCGGTGAAGCCGGGGTCGTGGGTGAAATAGCCGTGCGCGCCCAGCGCGCGGATGTCGATCACCGGCTTGCCGTAGGTGCCCTGCTCGATCGGCAGTTCGATCGACGGACTGCCGTCGCTGAAGGTGAGGGTGACGGTTTTTTTCATCGTATTTCCCGATAATGCTGTAGGCGTTCAATAAGCACTTCAAGGTCGGCATCGCCCGCCGGCGACCTGCCTTGCAGCCTGTCTGCAATCTCCATGTCCGACAGGGTCAGGAGCCGCTCCAGCGCGGCTGTCTCGTGAGGTTGAAGTGTAGCGCGGTGCGCGGCCCAAAAGCCACCCAGCCAGAGATCGAGTTCAAGCAATCCGCGCCGGCAGCGCCAGGACACGATGTCAGACACGCCGCTTCACCAGCAGCGACTTGATGCGCCCGATCGCCGCCGTCGGGTTCAGTCCCTTGGGACAGGCCTCCACGCAGCTCATGATGCCGCGGCAGCGATACAGCCGGTACGGGTCTTCCAGGTTGTCGAGCCGTGCGGCCGTTGCCTCGTCGCGACTGTCGGCAATGAAGCGGTAGGCCTGCAACAGCCCGGCCGGGCCGACGAAGGTGTCCGGATTCCACCAGAACGACGGGCACGACGTGGTGCAGCAGGCGCACAGGATGCACTCGTAGGCGCCGTCGAGCAGCGCGCGGTCGGCCGGGCTTTGCAGGCGCTCGACCTCGGGCTCGGGAGCGTCGTTGATGAGCCAGGGCCTGACCGAGCGGTACTGCCTGTAGAACGGCTCCATGTCGACGATGAGGTCGCGGATCACCGGCAGCCCCGGCAGCGGGCGCACTTCGATGGGCTGCTTCAGCTCGGACAGGGGCGTGATGCACGCCAGCCGGTTCCTGCCGTTCACGTTCACCGCGTCCGACCCGCACACGCCCTCGCGGCAGGAGCGGCGCAGGCTCAGGGTTTCGTCCTGCGCCTTGATCGCCAAGAGCGCGTCGAGCAGCATCTTGCCGGCGGGCTCGATGTCGAGCTCGACGTCCTGCATGAAGGGTTGTTCGCCGGATTCGGGGGAGTAGCGGTAGAGGCGGAATTTCATATGGGCGTCCTCTGCGAATACCGTGCGTGCACGACGGCTTCGCTTTTCGCCTGTGGGCGAGTTGCTTTCTTTTGCTTCGCCAAAAGAAAGCAACCCAAGAAAAGGCGACCCCACATCGCTGCCCTGCGGGTTCCCGATTTGGCGCGCGCGGGCGGGCGCTCCACCAACTCGCCCTGGCACGGGGCACAAAACGCCCCGTGCTGCGGAGCTCGGACACGGTTCCGCTTTTTCCCCGCCCGCGCGCGCCAAATCGGCAGCGCTGAAGGGGAACACCCCCTTGAGCCGCCATCGCGTAATGCGGCCCTGTCGCCAAGCGCTGGCGCCAGCAAAGAATCCCCTTGTGTGTCGCCGAGAAGCGCAGCCGCCCGAGGGTAAAAGGGGCTGGGTGTCCGAGCTCCGCAGCAGGGCACGTTTTGTGTGCCCTGCCAGGGCGAGTTCCAGCCCCGCCTCGGGTGGCGAGCATCGCAGGGGAGCCGAAGGCCGACACACCAGGGGTGGCCTTTTCTTTGGTTACTTTCTTTTGGCCACGCAAAAGAAAGTGACTCGCCCGCAGGCGAAACGCGAAGCCGCTGTATCGGAACAGATAAATGCGAGGAGACCATCAATACACCCTCTCCTTCGGCCGTATCGACTCCACCGTCAACGGCTTCAACCGCACCGGCTTGGCATCCACCTGGTCCCCTTCGCGCGAATACAGCGTGTGCTTGAGCCAACGTTCGTCGTCGCGCGCCGGAAAATCCTCGCGCGTATGCGCCCCCCGGCTCTCGGTGCGGTTGAGCGCCGATACCAGCGTCGCGCGCGCCACGCCGATCAGGTTCTCCAGTTCCAGCGCCTCGATGCGCGCGGTGTTGAAGACGCGGCTGGTGTCCTGCAGCCCGGCGTGCGTCAACCGTGCTTCAAGTTCGTCCAGCTTTTCCAGACCCTCGCGCAGCACCGCATCGGTGCGGAACACGCCGGCATGCGCCTGCATCAAACGCCGCAGATCGTCGGTGATCGCCGCCACGCGTTCACTGCCAGGCTGGTCCCAGCGCGCGAGCCGTGCCAGGCTGGCCTCGGCGACGTTGTCAGGCAAAGGGCGCGGATAGGGGTTGTCGCGCAGATAGTCCAGCATGTGGGTGCCCGCGGCGCGGCCGAACACGATGAGGTCGAGCAGCGAGTTGCCGCCCAGCCGATTGGCGCCGTGCACCGACACGCAGGCGCATTCGCCGACGGCATACAGCCCCGGCACCGGTTCCTCGGGGCCGAAGCGCGCGGGGGCGACGACCTGGCCGTGCAGGTTGGTGGGGATGCCGCCCATCATGTAGTGCGCGGTCGGCGCGACCGGGATGGGCCGCTCGACCGGATCGACGCCGGCGAAGCGGATCGACAGGTCGCGGATGCCGGGCAGTTTTTCGGCGATGAGCTTCTCGCCCAGATGGTCGAGCTTGAGGTCGACGTAGTCCCCGCGCGGTCCGCAGCCGCGTCCTTCGGCGATTTCGATGGCGATCGCGCGCGCCACCACGTCGCGTCCCGCAAGGTCCTTCGCGTGCGGCGCGTAGCGTTCCATGAAGCGCTCGCCGTGCCTGTTCAGCAGATAACCGCCCTCGCCGCGCACGCCCTCGGTGATGAGGCAGCCGACGCCGGCAATCCCGGTGGGATGGAACTGCCAGAATTCCATGTCCTGCAGCGGCAGGCCGGCGCGCAGCACCATGCCGAGGCCGTCGCCGGTGTTGATCATGGCGTTGCTGCTGTTGCCGAACACGCGCCCTGCCCCGCCGGTGGCTAAAAGCGTGACGCGTGCCTCGATCAGCAGCGGTTCGCCGGTCTCGATGGAGAGTGCGGTGACGCCGAGGCAATAGCCCTCGGCATCGCGCACCAGATCCAGTGCGAAGTATTCGTCGAAGAACTGGGTGCGGTGATGAATGTTCTGCTGGTACAGCGTATGCAGCAGCGCGTGACCGGTGCGATCGGCGGCGGCGCAGGTGCGGGTGGCCTGCTCGCCGCCGAAGTGCTTGGATTGGCCGCCGAAGGGGCGCTGGTAGATCCTGCCGTTGTCGAGGCGAGAGAACGGCAGTCCCATATGCTCGAGTTCGTAGACCGCGCTGGCCGCCTCCCGGCACATGAACTCGATCGCGTCCTGGTCGCCCAGCCAGTCGCCGCCCTTGACCGTGTCGTACATGTGCCATTCCCAGCGGTCGTCGTCGACATTGGCGAGCGCGGCGGTGATGCCGCCCTGCGCCGATACGGTGTGCGAGCGGGTCGGAAACACCTTCGAGACCACCGCGACCTTGTAATCCGAGCGTGCCAGCTGCAACGCTGCGCGCAGGCCGGCACCGCCGCCGCCGACGATGAGGGCGTCGAAGCGCCGCGCGTTCATGGCTTGCCCCACAGAATGGCCGCCATCCACGTCACGCTGCCGGCCAGGATGATGATCACGGCCAGATACAGCGCCAGCCGCACGCCCGTGGGGCGAACGTAGTCCATGAAGATGTCACGCATTCCCACCCAGGCATGCAGGGCCAGCGTCGTCGTCGCGAGCAGCATCAGCACGCGTACCCAGAGCGGCACGAACAGTGCCTGCCAGGCGAGGAAATCGATCGGCCGGAGCGTCAGGAAATGAATCGCCAATCCGGGCAAGGCCGCCGCCAGCACCAGCGCGGTCGCGCGCTGCATCAGCCAGGTGCCGGTTCCGGTATGCGTGCCGGCAGCCGATTTCATGCGAACAGCCTCCAGGCGGCAAGGAGTGTCACCAGGCCGGCTGCCAGCATCACCGCGAGGCTGCTCTGCCGCGCCCGAGCCAGGTTCACGCCCAGGTGGGCGTCGAGCGCCAGATGGCGCAAACCGGCGAACAAATGATGCGCGAACGCCCACACCCCGAGCAGCAGAAGCAGCTTGCTCAGCGGGTGGGCCGCCCAATCGGCGATGCGCCGAAAGGCCGCCTCGTCCGACAACGATACCGACAAGGCCCACACGCCAAGCGGCACTGCCAGAAACAGCAACGCGCCCGACACCCGATGCAGGATCGACACCCAGCCGTTCAGCGGCAAGCGGATGCGCAACAGATCGAGGTAGACGGGGCGCGCGATCGGCTTCATGGCACAGGTCCTTGCCCAGGGATCAACTCAGCGGCGCTTGCCTGTCGCCTGCTTTGCCGCCTTGGCCACGGCCTGCGGCACACGCTGGGGCAGACGCGGATCGAACGGTTTCGGCAGGATGTAGTTCGGTCCGAACTTGAGCTTCTTCAGCTTGTACGCCTTCAATACCGAGGCCGGCACCGGCTCCCGCGCCAACTCGGCGAGCGCGTGCACCGCAGCGATCAGCATGGCCTCGGTAACCTGCTTCGCACGCGCATCGAGCGCGCCGCGGAAGATGAACGGAAATCCGAGCACGTTGTTGACCTGGTTGGGATAGTCGGAGCGCCCGGTCGCCATGACAAGGTCGCTGCGTGCGGCCATGGCCTTCTCCGGCGAGATTTCGGGGTTGGGGTTGGCGAGCGCGAAGACCACCGGCTTGTCGGCCATGCGCTTGACCATCGCGGGACTCACCAGGTTGGCGCCGGAGACGCCGACGAAGACGTCGGCGCCATCCATCGCCTCGTCCAGCGTGCGCAGTCTGGTCGTGCGCGCAAAGCCTTTCTTGAAGCTGTTGAGGTCGGTGCGCGCCTTGTGCACCACGCCCTTGGAGTCGACCAGGGTGATATTGGATTTCTTCGCGCCCATCGCCACCAGCAACTTCATCGATGCGATGCCTGCCGCGCCAGCTCCCAGACATACGATCTTCGCCGTCTCCAGCGCCTTGCCCTGCACATGCAGCGCGTTGATGAGTCCGGCGCAAATGATCACGGCCGTGCCGTGCTGGTCGTCGTGGAATACCGGGATGTCGAGCTTCTTCCTGAGCGCCGCTTCGATCTCGAAACAGTGCGGCGCGGCGATGTCCTCGAGGTTGATCCCGCCGAAGGTGGGGGCGATCGCCTCCACCACCTTGATGAAGTCCTGCGGCGTCTTGGCGTTGACCTCGATGTCGAAGACGTCGATGCCGGCAAACTGCTTGAACAGCACGGCCTTGCCTTCCATCACCGGCTTGGCGGCCAGCGGGCCGCGGTTGCCCAGCCCGAGGATCGCGGTGCCGTCGGTGATCACCGCGACCAGGTTGCCCTTGTTGGTGTAGTCGTAGGCCTTCGCGGGATTCCTGGCGATCTCCAGCACCGGCTGCGCCACGCCCGGCGTGTAGGCGAGCGACAAATCCTCCTGGGTGGCGCAGGGTTTGGACGATTCGACCGAGAGCTTGCCGGGCTTGGGCAGGCGGTGGTAATCGAGGGCTTTTTTCTTGGCTGAAATTTTTGTGACTGGGGCTTGGCTCATGGAAGACACGCGAGCGAATTGAACAAGCCGCCATTATCGCGGATTTATCCGCATTCCGCCCCGACCGGGCGATCCGTCAGTCTTTCCAGATCTTGAGCTGGGTGCGCAGACGCGCGACCGCCTGCGAATGCAGCTGACACACGCGCGACTCGGACACGCCGAGCACCGCGCCGATCTCCTTCAGGTTCATATCCTGTTCGTAGTACATGCCCATCATGCTGCGCTCGCGCTCGGGCAGATGATGGATCGCGGCAATCAGGCTGTCGCGGAAGCCTTCATCCTCCAGCACCGCCAGGGGGTCGCTGCTGCCGTCGACCAGATAGCGCTCGAGGAAGCTCGCGCTGTCCTCGTCCGAGAAATCCTCGTAATACAGCAGCTGGGAACACTTCACGTCGCCCAGCATGGATTGATACTGATCGATCGCCATGCCCAGTTCGGCCGATATTTCCTGCTCGGTCGGCGACTTGCCGTTGCGCTGTTCCAGCCGGTGGATGGCCGATTCGATCTGTCGCGATTTCTGCCGCACGTGGCGCGGCAGCCAGTCGGCCTCGCGCAGTTCGTCGAGCATGGCGCCGCGGATACGCTGGGTGGCATAGGATTCGAATTGCGCGCCCTGGGTGCCGTCGAAACGCCCGACCGCGTCCATCAGGCCGATCAGCCCGACCTGGATGAGGTCGTCGACTTCGACGCTGGCGGGCAGCCGCGCCATCATGTGATATGCAATGCGCTTGACCAGCGGCGCATACTTGGAAATCTGTTCGTCTTGCGACGAGGGTTTGCCAGCCATCGTTCAGGGTTTTCCTGTCTTTATTTAACAAGCCGTCAGGCCCGTCTCCTCGCCCGTCATTCTAACGGCAAGCGCGGCAAATGCATCACCCTCGTTTGCCACGCTGAAAATGGCGGGCGCGAGGCGCTGTCCGAGAAACCGGCAGCACGCGGCCCGCACCCGATCGCACGCGCCCGGGTCGCCCAGCAGACCGGCACGGGACAGGCTCCCTTGCTGCGCCAGCGTCTTGAGCAGCGCATAGGCGTGCCGCATCGATTCGTCGCTTCGCCGGATAGCCACGACCACCGTGTGCGCCACGCCCGGCCGCAGCCCCGGATCGCCTTCGCTCCATCCGGCGTCAAATATCACTTGGTCGCAAGCGGGCGCCATGTCTTGCAGGGCGGGCTCATCCGACCGCAATCCCGGCGCATGCCAGCCTTTCCCGTATCGCTGGGGCAGCGTTTGCAGTTGCCCGTGTTCGATCTGGCGCTTCCAGTCGAACAGGCTGCGCGTCGCCGCGGCGCCGAACAGGCGGCCGTGCATGTCGACCAGAAGGGACTCCCTGCCCATTTGATGAAATGCAACGGCCAGCTGAACGCTTGAATCGGCAGACTCGGAGAAGCAGTGGATACAGGGCAACGGCTGCCGAGCGCCGCTGCGACGCAGTCCGGCGGCCTGGTCAGCCGGCATTTATGCCCTTCAGGGTATTTATGCCCTGCTGGGCGGGCGTGATCTTCCTCGGCTGACGCTCCGCGCGGTCGGCCTCGATACCGGCAAACAGCGGCCAGTCTTCGGCCTCCAGCGCATAGGGCGTGGCAAGCTGCCCCCCCTTCAGCGCGCGGTCGATGAGGTAGGCGGCATTGGGCGCATGCAGGTCTTCCGGTACGCGCTGTCCGCCAGTGATGTAGGCCAGCGGCAGGCGATGGCGGATCACGCTGTCGAGCGCCGTACCCGGCTGCGGAGTCTCGTCGAGCTTGGTCAGGATGCAGGCGGCCGCGCCCTCGCCAAAACGGGTCATTGCCTGCTCGATCGCCGCACCCTGCTGGTTCGCAGCGATCACCGCGAGACGGCGCACGCCCAGCGCATCGAGCGCCTCGCCCTCGCGGATGCGCGGATCGGAGGGCGCAATGCCCGCGGTATCGATCAGCACCAGTTTTTTCGTGGCGAGTTCGGGTAGCAGCCGCGCCAGCCGGGCCGGGTCTTCGCATACATGCAACGAAACCCCCAACAGCGCAGCGTATTCCGTCATTTGCGCCGTCGCACCGATGCGATAGGCATCCGCCGCCACCAGCGCCACCCGGGCAGCGCCATGGGCACCGACGCCGCGTGCGGCAAGTTTGGCCAGTGTCGTGGTCTTGCCCGATCCGGTCGAACCGACCAGCGCAAAGCGCCCGCCGGGCGTCAGCGGATCGGCTTCACGTCCGCGCACCGGCAGGTTGCGTATCAGCACCTGGCGCAGCCAGCGCTGGGCAGCCTCGGCATCGAGACCGCGCGGCAATCGCGCCGCCAGGGTACGGGCGAGCATGCTGCCGAATCCGGCCGCGAACAGGGTCTGCATCAGCGCCACCCGCACCGGATCGCGGCGTCGTGCCGCGCTCCAGGCGAAGCCGGCCAGCTGGTTCTGCAACAGGCCGCGCAGCCGCGACAGCTCGGCCAGAATGCGCGAACTGCCGGCCGCGTCGGGCGCCTCGCCGACCGCCGGCACGGCCAGGTCGCCGTAGGCGCTGGCCAGCAGTTCAACCCCCCGCGGATGCGGCCGGGTCGAGAGCACCACGGCGGCGTCGCCCAGTTCCTTGCGCACGCGCGCCAGACCCTCGCGCGCATTCGGCGCGACGAATGCGCGCACGCTCATTCACCTTCTCCCATCGCCAGTTCCGCAGTCACCTGGACCATTTTATCGGCAGGCACCTCGGCATAGGCAATCACCGAAAGCCGTGGCAGGCTGCGCCGCAGCAGACGCGACAGGATGGCACGCAGACCGGGGGAGGTCAGCAGCACCGGCGGATAGCCTTCGCGCTCCTGCTCGGCCACGGCGCGTTCCGCAGCGTCGTTCAGCGCATCCAGCGTGGCGGGCGACAGCAGCGCCTCGCCTTCGTCGCCCATTTCATTCAGCAAACGGCTTTCGGTCGCCGCATCCAGACCGATCACGTGCAGCGTGGTGCTGCCCTCGAACAGGCGATCGACGATGCTGCGTCCCAGCGACGCGCGCACGGTTTCCACCAGTTCGTCGATGGCCTGGCTTTTCGGCGCCCGCGCCGCCAGCGTTTCGAACAGGGTGCGGGTGTCGCGGATCGAGACGTTTTCCGCGATCAGCTGCTGCAGCACGGCCTGCACGCTGGTCAGGGGCAGGTGACGCGGCGTCACGTCCTCGACCAGCCCCGGATGGCTGCGCGCCAGCGTGTCGAGCAGTTGCTGCACTTCGGTGCGCCCCAGCAGTTCCGGTGCATGCTGACGGAACACGGCCTCGACCTGGCGCGCGATCAGTTCGGCGGGTTCCAGCACCACAAACCCCCGCAGTTCGGCTTCCTCCACCAGGCTCGCATCCAGCCATACCCCGGGCAGTCCGGTCAGCGGATCCTGCCCCGGCACGCCATCGATGTGTCCGAGCACGTCGCCCATGTCGACCGCGAGCACCTGGCCTACCGGCATCTCGCCATGCGCCACGTCGACGCCCTTGAGCGTGATGCGATAGCTGTTGGGTTTCAGTTCGAGGTTGTCGCGCACGCGGATGAGCGGCACCACCAGCCCCATGTCGGTGGCAAAACGGCGCCGCGCCTCGGTGATCCTGTTCAGCGCCGCGCCGCCCTGATTGCGGTCGACCAGCGGAATCAGGCGGTAGCCGACTTCGAGCGCCAGCACGTCGACCGGCGGAATGTCGTCCCAGGTGACGTCTGCCGGCGCGGATTCCGCTTCGACCAGTTCCAGCGGCGCGACCTCGAAGGCTGCCGTTTGCTGACGGCGCATCAGCCAGAATCCCAGCCCGCCCAGCACGGCGGCGATGGTCAGAAAGGCCACATGCGGCGTCCCCGGAATCACGCCCAGCGCGCCCAGGACCGACGCGGCCACATACAGCGTTTGCGGACGGCCGAATATCTGGGTCGAGAATTCGCGGCTCAGATCCTGCTCGCTCGACGCGCGGCTCACGACGATGCCCGCCGCGGTGGAAATGACCAGCGCGGGGATCTGCGTCACCAGCCCGTCGCCCACGGTCAGCAGCGCATAACGCCCCAGCGCTTCGGAAAGGCCGAGATTGTGCTGCAACAGGCCCACGGCAATGCCGCCGATCAGGTTGACCACGAGAATGATCATGCCGGCGATGGCATCGCCGCGCACGAACTTGGAGGCGCCATCCATCGCGCCGTAAAAATCCGCTTCGCGGCCGATATCGCCGCGGCGCGCGCGCGCCTCGCCTTCATTGATGAACCCTGCGTTCAGGTCGGCGTCGACTGCCAGTTGCTTGCCGGGCATCGAGTCCAGCGTGAAGCGCGCCGCCACCTCGGCGATGCGTCCGGCGCCCTTGGTAATGACGACGAAGTTGATGATGACCAGGATCAGGAACACCACGAAGCCGACCGCGATGTTGCCGCCGACCAGGAAGTTGCCGAACGACTCGATCACCTTGCCCGCCGCCTCCGGTCCGGTGTGGCCCTGCATCAGGATGATGCGGGTGGACGCCACGTTGAGCGACAGGCGCAGCAGCGTGGTCAGCAGCAGCACCGTTGGGAACACCGAGAAATCCAGCGGCCGCCGTGCGTTCAGGCTCACCAGCAGCACGATCATCGCCAGCGCGATGTTGAGCGTGAACAGCACGTCGAGCATGAAGGTGGGCAGCGGCAGCACCATCATCGCCAGAATCAGCAGCACCAGCGCCGGCACCGCCAGCCGGTTCGCCGGCAGGCCCATCACCATCACGCCCTGCGCGCTCACCCGATCACCTCGTCAACGCGCTGGCCTGACCGTTGCTGGCGCCCCTGGAGGCGTGCCCGGACTTCCGGATTCACCTCGGATTCGCGCGCCTCGGCCAGCACTTCCTGCCAGGTCATCGCGTGGCGGCGCAGATAGCGCCACCAGCGCCAGCCTGCATCCACCGCCGCCGCCAGCGTCAGCGCCGCCGCCAGCACCAGCACGCCGCGCCCGACCCAGGCGGCCGTCACGTCCAGCGCGACGCTCATTTCGCTGCGGGTCAGGCTTTGCAGCCCCGGCCAGCCGCTCGCCAGCGCCCAGCCGACTGCAGCCGCGGTAAGCGCCAGTTTCAACAGCATCAGCGAGCCGTCGAACACGGAATCGATGGAAAACAGCCGGACAAGAGGCTTGAAAGGGTACGTGCGGGCCAGATCGGCCTGGGTGAGCTGAGGTGCGAACACCCAGCCCGAAAGCAGGATGGGCGCCACCAGGGCAGCAGCAAAAATGACGGCCAGAACCGGCATCACAGCCCACAGCGCAGCCCACGCCGTCTGAAGAAAATCCGGGGAAAACGGCTGCGCTGCGTAAGTGAAAGCCGCTTCGGTCAGGGCCTGCAAGGCGTTGAACAGGCGCGGCGCCAGCCACGCCAGCATACCCAGCGCAGACAACAACACCCCCCACGCCGTAAGTTCGGCGGAACGCGGCACATCTCCCGCGCTGCGCGCCTGTTGCAGGCGCCGCGGACTTGCCGGTTCGGTACGGGAAAGGTCGGTCTCCTCGGCCATGCTTGCCTCAAGTTTTGGGGCAGTCTAGCACGAAGCGGCAGGGGAATTGACCAGGGAAAGGCTGACTGCGCGAGCGCTTTGCTCAGCTGACTTCGTCGATCCACGCCATCTGGATCGCTTCGAGAATCTTCTCGCCGGAGTGGTTGGGGTCGTCGTCGAAGTCCGGCAGTTCCATCACCCAGTTGTGCAGGTCGGTGAAGCGGATGGTGCGCGGGTCGATTTCGGGATGCGCTTCGGCAAGTTCGATGGCAATGTCGAGGGAATCCGTCCACTTCATTTCAATGACCTTCCTTGACCATGTTGATGGTGTATTTGGGGATTTCGATCACCAGGTCTTCGCCGTTGACGCGCGCCTGGCACGACAGCCGCGATTGCGGCTCCAGGCCCCAGGCCTTGTCGAGCAGATCATCCTCTTCTTCGGTGGAGGCTGCCAGCGAATTGAAGCCTTCGCGCACGATGACGTGGCAGGTGGTGCAGGCGCAGGACTTTTCGCAGGCGTGCTCGATCTCGACGCCGTTCGCGAGCAGGGTGTCGCAGATGGTGTCACCGGGTTTGGCTTCGATCACGGCGCCTTCGGGGCAGAGTTCGACGTGGGGCAGTACGATGAGTTGGGGCATGGATTTAGGTCGTATCAGTGGGTCAGGCGGCCTGGGCGTGTTGGCTGGGCAAGGCTTTCATCACGCCGCCCCAGAAGAGCAGTCGGGCGTTGACGGCGGCTGCGGCCGCAGCCTCGGCCTCGCGCCATTTGCCGGCATCGTCGCCGCACAGGGCGGCGAGCAGACGCAGCGACAGCGGCGCATGGAAGTCCTCGTCCAGGTGGATGTGGCGGTTGAGGTAGTAATGGAAACTGGGTGCCTGCGCTTCGCTCACTGCCATGCGCGCCAGGAAGGCGCGGAACATCGACGGGATGACGTGCTCGCGGCCCAGCGCCAGCGCGGCCGCGACGGCGTGCGGCTTGCCGCTGGCGATGAAGTCGAAGGTGGTACGGGTGAAGGCCGCAGCGGGCGCGGGCGCCAGGCCCGAGGCGAGGGCGGCATCGATGCCCTGCTCGCCCGCAATCTGCACGAAGCGCGCCGGGGTCTCGGCATCGGCGCCGATTTCGCGCATGGCGGCGAGGTACAGCATGAAGTGGCTGGTGTGCCCTTCCTGCCCCGGCAAAGCAACGTCGGTTTCCTCTTCCAGCACCAGTTCGTTGATGAAGCGTTGCACCGAGGCGTCGCCGCCCGGCGTCCACGGCCAGCGCGCGGGGGCGACCTCGTGCTGCAGGTACTTGATCAGCGACATGAAGTCCCACACCGAATAGACGTGGTGCTGCATGAACACGCGCAGGTCGTCCAGCGTCCGCACCGCGGCGTAGATCGGGTGCGCTTCGAGCT
>JAJZRE010000002.1:5201-76184 GCA_021802945.1 Pseudomonadota bacterium | reverse complement strand
GCGACCTCGTGCTGCAGGTACTTGATCAGCGACATGAAGTCCCACACCGAATAGACGTGGTGCTGCATGAACACGCGCAGGTCGTCCAGCGTCCGCACCGCGGCGTAGATCGGGTGCGCTTCGAGCTTGACCCGCAGGGATTCGATGAAGGCGTCGTTCAGCATGATTCGATCAACCGAAGGTTTCCAGTTTCTGCCCGGCCATGGCGCGCCGCACGTTCCGGTCCATGCGGCGCTGGGCGAATTCGGTGGTGGCGGCATTCAGTGCCTCGATGCCGCGCTTGATGGCGTGATGATCCGGGCCCGCCATCAGTTTTTCAAGGGCGGCGATGCCGGCTTCGATCGCCGCGGTTTCGTCCGCGCTCAGCAAGGCACCGTCCTCCGCCATCGCCGCGCGGGTGGCGGCGATCAGGCCCTGCGCGTCGACGATCTGCTCGTTCAGCGCGCGCGCGTACATGTCGTCCTTGGCGTGGGTGAAGGCGTCCTTCAGCATGCGGGTGATGTCCTCGTCGCCGAGTCCGTACGACGGCTTGACCTGCACGCTGGCCTCCACCCCGCTGCTCTGCTCGCGCGCCGACACCGACAGCAGGCCGTCGGCGTCGACCTGGAAGGTGACGCGAATGCGCGCCGCGCCCGCCACCATGGGCGGAATGCCGCGCAGCTCGAAGCGCGCCAGCGAGCGGCAGTCGGACGCCAGTTCGCGCTCGCCCTGCAGCACGTGCACGCTCATCGCGGTCTGGCCGTCCCTGAAAGTGGTGAACTCCTGCGCGCGCGCGGTGGGTATGGTGGTGTTGCGCGGGATGACCTTCTCGGTCAGCCCGCCCATGGTTTCGAGGCCCAGCGACAGCGGAATGACGTCGAGCAGCAGCCAGTCGTCGCCGGCGCGGTTTCCCGCCAGCACGTCGGCCTGCATGGCGGCGCCGAGCGCGACGACCTTGTCGGGGTCGAGATTGGTCAGCGGCGTCTGCCTGAAGAAATCGGCCACGGCCTGGCGGATGCACGGCATGCGGGTCGAGCCGCCGACCATCACCACGCCCTTCACCTCTTCGATCGAGAGGCCGGCGTCGCGCAACGCCTTGCGCGTGGGCGCCAGCGTCTTGTTGACGAGGCCTGCGGTCATCGCATTGAACTCGGCCTGCGTCAGCGTCGCGTCCATCATCTCGCCCGTCGACAGCACGGCGGTCACGCGCACCTCGGTATGCTCGGTCAGCGCCTCCTTGGCATCGCGTGCCTTGGTCAGCAGCAGCCGGGCGTCGCCCGCCGACAGGGGAGCGAAGCGCCCCTGCTCGAGCATCCAGCAGAAGATGCGCTGGTCGAAATCGTCGCCGCCCAACGCCGAGTCGCCATTCGTGGCGAGCACTTCGAACACGCCCTTGGACAGTTTCAGGATGGAGATGTCGAAGGTGCCGCCGCCCAGGTCGTAGACCGCGTAGACGCCTTCGGACGCATTGTCGAGGCCGTAGGCGATCGCCGCCGCGGTCGGCTCGTTCAGCAGGCGCAGCACATTCAGGCCGGCCAGCTGCGCGGCGTCCTTGGTGGCCTGGCGCTGGGCATCGTCGAAATACGCGGGCACGGTGATCACCGCGCCGACGAGTTCGCCGCCCATGGCGGCCTCGGCACGCTGGCGCAACACCTTGAGGATTTCGGCCGAGACCTCGACCGGGCTCTTTATGCCCGCGGCGGTTCTCAACTGCACCATGCCGGGCGCATCGACGAAGCGGTACGGCAGGCTGGCAATGTCGTCGAGATCGGCGATGCCGCGCCCCATGAAGCGCTTGACCGACACGATGGTGTTGTGGGGATCGTGGTTCTGCGCAGACTGGGCAGCGTACCCCACATTCACATCGCAGTTGGCGTGGTAGCGCACCACCGAGGGCAGCAGGGAATGTCCCGCTTCGTCGTCCAGCACCACGGCCAGGCCGGAACGAACCGTCGCCACCAGCGAATTGGTCGTACCCAGGTCAATCCCCACCGCCAATCGATGCTGGTGCGGGGCAGTGGACATGCCGGGTTCGGAAATCTGCAGCAGGGCCATTTCTAACTTTCCAGTTCTTCGTAGACGTCGCCCACTTCGGCGATGAGTTTGTCCATGAATCGCAGCTGGCGCACGGCATCGGAAGCCGCCGCAAAATCGTGCGCGCGGTCGATCAGCTCGGCCAGCTGCGCCTCGATGCGCCGGTGCGCGGCGCGCAGGTCATCGGTCAGCGCATCCAGTGCGTCCAGGCGCTTGCCGGCGCGCGCCTCGTCGATGGCTTCGCGCCATTCCATCTGCTGCATCAGGAAGGCCGGCGCCATTTTCGTATTGCTGGCATCGAGCGCGTCGATGCCCTGCAGCTTCAGCAGGTAGACACCCCGGCTCACCGGATGCTTGAGCGTCTGGTAGGCCTCGTTCACCTGCGTCGCCCATTGCATCGCCACCCGCTGCTCAGCGTCCGGCTGCGCCGCGAAACGGTCCGGGTGGACCGTGTTCTGCAGTTCGCGGTAGGCGGAATCGAGCTGCCCACGGTCCAGCGCATACGATTGCGGCAGGCCGAACAGTTCGAAGTGGTTTTGGGTGAAATCCATTTTTAGGGGCTGGGAGCTAGGGGCTAGGATTTAGGGGGCTTTGTGCTTCGCGTCTTTCATGAGCGCGGCCTAGGGCCGCACTTTCCCTAGTCCCTAGATCCTAGATCCTAGATCCTAGATCCTAATTCCTAGCTCCTGTCGTTCAAACGTTAAACGACTCGCCGCAGCCGCACTCGTTCTTCACGTTCGGGTTGTTGAACTTGAAGCCTTCGTTGAGACCTTCGCGGGCATAATCGAGCTCGGTGCCGTCGATGTAGGCGAGGCTTTTCGGGTCGACGAACACGGTCACGCCGTGGCTGGTGAAGACCTCGTCGCCTTCGGGCGCCTCATCGGCGAACTCCAGCTTGTAGGCCATGCCGGAGCAGCCGGTGGTACGCACGCCAAGACGGATGCCGACGCCCTTGCCGCGCTTGGCGAGATAGTTGGTGACGTGCTGCGCTGCGCGTTCGGATAGCGTGACAGCCATGACTTTACTCCTGGCCGTGCTTCTGCTTGTAGTCGGCGACCGCGGCCTTGATCGCGTCTTCGGCCAGGATCGAGCAGTGGATCTTCACCGGCGGAAGCGCGAGTTCCTCTGCAATGGCGGTGTTCTTGATTTCCATCGCCTGGTCGAGCGTCTTGCCCTTGACCCATTCGGTCACCAGCGAGGACGAAGCGATCGCCGATCCGCAGCCGTAGGTCTTGAACTTGGCATCCTCGATCAGGCCATCCTTGCCGACCTTGATCTGCAGCTTCATCACGTCGCCGCAGGCGGGCGCGCCGACCATGCCGGTGCCCACGCCCTCGTCTTCCTTGGCGAAGGAGCCGACGTTGCGGGGATTTTCGTAGTGATCGAGTACTTTATCGCTGTAAGACATTTCTTGCTCCTTTCAGTCGCTTGGTAGGGGTTAGGGGCTAGGATCTAGGGGCTAGGGGGTGTTGCGGTGCTGCGCACCGCCTTTCAATTCGGCGCGGCCTGCGGCCGCACGGTCTTCCCTAATCCCTAGCTCCTAACTCCTAGCCCCTAAAATCAATGTGCAGCCCACTGCACGGAATTCAGATCAACGCCTTCCTTGAACATTTCCCACAGCGGAGAAAGCTCGCGCAGCTTGCCGATCTTTTCGTGCAAGAGCTTGATGGCGTAGTCGACTTCTTCCTCGGTGGTGAAGCGGCCGATGGAGAAGCGGATCGAACTGTGCGCCAGTTCGTCGCTGCGGCCGAGTGCGCGCAGCACGTAGGACGGCTCCAGACTGGCCGAGGTGCAGGCGGAACCCGACGACACCGCCAGGTCCTTGATCGCCATGATCAGCGATTCGCCCTCGACGAAATTGAAGCTGACGTTGAGGTTGTGCGGCACGCGCCGGTCCATGTCGCCGTTCAGGTGCACTTCCTCGATGTCCTTGAGGCCGTTGTAGAGCCGGTCGCGCAGCATGCGGATGCGCTCGTTCTCGGTCGCCATTTCCTCACGGGCGATGCGGAAGGCCTCGCCCATGCCGACGATCTGGTGGGTGGCGAGCGTGCCCGAACGCATGCCGCGCTCGTGGCCGCCGCCGTGCATCTGCGCTTCCAGGCGGATGCGCGGCTTGCGGCGCACGTACAGCGCGCCGATGCCCTTGGGGCCGTAGGTCTTGTGCGCCGAGAACGACATCAGGTCGACCGGCAGCGTCTTCAGGTCGATCGGCATCTTGCCGGTGGCCTGCGCCGCGTCGACGTGGAAGACCACGCCCTTCTCGCGGCAGATCCTGCCAATGGCATCGATGTCCTGGATCACGCCGATTTCGTTGTTGACCGCCATCACCGAGGCCAGCACGGTATCGGGGCGGATCGCGGCGCGGAATTCGTCGAGGTCGAGCAGGCCGTTTTCCTTGACGTTCAAATACGTGGCCTCGAAACCCTGACGCTCCATTTCACGCACGGTGTCGAGCACCGCCTTGTGTTCGGTACGTACGGTGATGATGTGCTTGCCCTTGGTGCCGGCGTAGAAGTGGCCCGCGCCCTTGATGGCAAGATTGTTCGATTCGGTGGCGCCGGAGGTGAACACGATTTCCTTGGGATCGGCACCGACCAGTGCGGCCACCTGGGCACGCGCCTCTTCCACCGCGGCTTCGGCTTCCCAACCGAAGGGATGCGAGCGCGACGCCGGATTGCCGAAGTGCTCGGTCAGATAGGGAATCATCTTGGCCGCCACGCGGGGGTCGACCGGGGTGGTGGCGGAGTAATCGAAATACAGTGTCTTCATCGTTTTGCCCTGATTGAATCGTTCAAGCCGCCAGCGTCATCTTCGACGTGCGGCGGTCCTGCAGCACCTTGTCCTTGCACTCGTCCTGCTTCGCCACCAGCGTTGCCAGCGTGACGTTGGCCAGGTAATCGTAGATGTGGGCATTGAGCCCCGTCCACAAGTCGTGCGTCAGGCAGCGGTGCTCGTCGTGGCAGTTTTCCTTGCCGCCGCACTGGGTCGCATCGATGGGTTCGTCGACCGCGCGGATGATGTCGGCCACGCTGACGTCTTCGAGCGACCGGGCGAGGTAATAGCCGCCGCCGGGGCCGCGTACGCTCTCGACCAGTTCATGGCGGCGCAGACGGCTGAACAGCTGTTCCAGATACGACAGGGATATGTCCTGGCGCTCGCTGATGCCTGCCAGCGTGACCGGATTCTTGCCGCCGCGCAGGGCCAGATCCAGCATGGCGGTGACGGCGAAGCGACCCTTGGTGGTCAATCTCATGACTCGTTCTCCTGAAATTTGCCCGAACTATAAAATTCCCGAGCATTTCAGTCAACTATTCCTTACCTTAGCAATTTAGTCAACTATTTTGTTCAAATAATTCGGGTCGAAATCGTCCGGTTTGTCCTGCCCTGCCGGCATTTCCGCGCCCAGCTTCTGCAACTGCCCCAGGATCAGATCCAGCCGATGGTCGATATGGGCCGAATGGTCGATCAGGCCATGAATCGCCTTCACCACGGGATCATTCATGTCGGCCGAGATGGCGTAGGCCGAAAACCCGAGCTTTTCCGCCTGCTGGTTGCGCTGCTTTTCGGCGGCGCTGTCCAGAATGCGCGCGGGGATGCCCACCGCCGTCGCATTGTCCGGCACGTCCTTCACCACGACGGCGTTGGAGCCGACCCGCGCGCCCGCGCCGATGGTGATCGGGCCGAGGATCTTGGCGCCCGCCCCCACCACCACGCCGGGCATCAGGGTGGGATGGCGCTTGCCCTTGTTCCACGAGGTGCCGCCGAGCGTCACGCCGTGATACAGGGTGCAGTCGTCGCCGATCTCGGCCGTCTCGCCCACGACCACCCCCATGCCGTGGTCGATGAAGACGCGGCGGCCGATGGTGGCGCCGGGGTGGATTTCGATGCCGGTGAGCCAGCGGCCGAGGTACGAGGTGAAGCGCGCCAGCCACTTCCATTGCAAGCGCCAGAGCTTGTTCGCCAGGCGATGGATGACCATGGCGTGAAAGCCCGGATAGGTGGTAACGACCTCGAAGGTCGAGCGCGCCGCCGGGTCACGGTCGAACACGACCGCGATGTCTTCCTTGAGTTGGCTGAAAAGGCTCATGCGCTTGAGGGTGCTATTTCCCAGTAATTTAGTCAACTATTCCGCGCCGCGGTTCCCCGGGCGGTTCGCGGCTTGCCTGGCATCCTGCGCCGCGGTCAGGATGCCGCGCAGGATGTTCACTTCCTCCTTCGCCAGCCGGGTGCGGGAAAACAGCCGCCTCAGCTTCAGCATGAGCTTGCCGGGCGAGCCGGGATTGAGGAATTCCAGCTCGGCCAGCGCGGTTTCCAGATGGCTGTAGAAGCCCTCCACCTCGTCGCCCGTCGCCGCGTCCATGTCCGGCTGCGGCCACGACGGATGGCCCAGCCAGGCCTGGCGGATTTCGTAGCTCAGCACCTGCACCGCCGCCGCCAGGTTGAGCGAGCTGTAGTCGGGGTTGGCGGCGATCGTCACCAGCCCCTGGCACAGGCTCAGCTCCTCGTTCGACAGGCCGCTGGTTTCGTTGCCGAACACCAGCGCCACCGGGGCGGCCGGGGCTTCGCTCAGCAGACGGGTTGACGCTTCGGGCGGCGTCAGCATCCCGGCCACGATGTCGCGCCGCCGCGCCGACACGCCCAGCGCCAGCGTGGTATCGGCCAGCGCCTCGGCCAGCGTGGCGCACACGGTGGCCTGCGCCAGCAGGTCGGTCGAACCCGCTGCCATCGCGTCGGCCTGGCTGTTCGGAAAAACGGCAGGATCGACCAGGTAGAGCTGCGACAGCCCCATCGTCTTCATCGCCCGCGCCGCCGCGCCGATATTGCCGGGATGGCTGGTGCGCGTCAGCACGATGCGGATGTTGGCGAGAAGTTTCGGGTCGGCCGGCGTCATCAAGTTAACGTCATCAAGTAAAATAGCGCTTCGTTCTTTGAATCCGTAGCCAGACACCATGCATCCCATGCTCAATACGGCGGTGAAAGCCGCCCGCAAGGCGGGGGCGATCATCAATCGCGCCTCGCTCGACCTCGACCAGCTCACCGTGCGGAGCAAACAGGACCGCGATTACGTCAGCGAAGTCGACCAGATGGCCGAACGCGCCATCATCGAAACCCTGCTCGACGCGTATCCAAACCACGGGATTCTAGCAGAGGAGTCCGGCTCGGCCGACGCCAAAAACGGCGAGGACTACCAGTGGATCATCGATCCGCTCGACGGCACCACCAACTTCCTGCACGGCCTGCCGCAATATTCGGTCTCCATCGCGCTCAAGCACAAGGGCCTGATCACCCAGGCCGTCGTGTTCGACCCCGCGCGCAACGAACTCTTCACCGCCAGCCGCGGGCGCGGCGCCATGCTCAACGACCGCCGCATCCGCGCCAGCAAGCGCGCCAAGCTGAGCGAATGCCTGATCGGCACCGGCTTCCCCTTCCGCGACTTCAGCTTCGCCGAAGCCTACCTCAACATGTTCCGCGACATGATGAAGGCGACCTCGGGCCTGCGCCGCCCCGGCTCCGCCGCGCTCGACCTGTGCTACGTGGCCTGCGGCCGCTACGACGGCTTCTGGGAAATGCACCTGAAGCCCTGGGACCTCGCCGCCGGCAGCCTGATCGCGCAGGAATCCGGCGCACTGGTCGGCAATTTCATGGGCGACGAAGGCTTCCTCGAGTCCGGCAACATCGTCGCCGCGACGCCGAAAATCTTCGGCCAGATGCTGCAGGTCATCGCGCCCCACCTGCCGCCCGAACTCAAGGTCTGACCCCGATACGCGTCCCCACATGTCCATCGCCAGGGAGCCCACTGCCCACACCCCGATGATGCAGCAGTACCTGGGCATCAAGGCGCAGCATCCCGACATGCTGCTGTTCTACCGCATGGGCGACTTCTACGAGCTGTTCTTCGACGACGCCGAGAAGGCGGCGCGGCTGCTGAACATCACGCTCACCACGCGCGGCGCCTCGGCCGGCAGCCCGATCAAGATGGCCGGCGTGCCCTACCACAGCGCCGAGCAGTATCTGGCGCGGCTGCTGAAGCTGGGCGAATCGGTGGTGATCGCCGAGCAGGTGGGCGATCCTGCAACATCCAAAGGACCGGTCGACCGCCAGGTGGCGCGCATCGTGACGCCGGGCACGCTGACCGATTCCGGGCTGCTGGACGAAACGCGCGACACCCTGATTCTTGCGATCGCACCTGGCACGGAAGCAATCGGCGTGGCCTGGCTCAACCTTGCCGCCGGGCGCTTCCAGGTCACCGAGGTCGACGCCGCCGCCCTGCCCGCCCTGCTGGCACGTGTGCGTCCGGCGGAAATCCTGGCGCCTGACGACTTTGCCCTCGACGGCGCAGCCTGCGCGGTGCGCCGGCTGGCGCCGTGGCAGTTCGATACGGCCGGCGCGCAGACCCGTCTGGCGCAGCAACTCGGCAGCCGCGATCTCGCCGGCTTCGGCGTCGCCGACCTGCCGCTCGCCATTGCGGCGGCGGGCGCCCTGCTCGACTACATCCAGACTACCCAGCGCACCGCGCTGCCGCACATCCAGTCGATCCGCGCCGAGCGCGGCAGCGATTTCGTGCAGCTCGACGCCGCCACCCGGCGCAATCTGGAGCTCACCGAAACCCTGCGCGGCGAAGCGGCGCCGACCCTGCTGTCGGTGCTCGACACCACCGCCACCGGCATGGGGACGCGCCTGCTGCGCCACTGGCTGCACCATCCGCTGCGCGACCGCGAAACCCTGACCCGGCGGCGCGACGCCATCGGCGTGCTGGCCGAACGGCCCGACACCGCTGCCACGCTTACCCGGCTGCTGAAAGGCTGCGCCGACGTCGAGCGCATCGGCGGCCGCATCGCGCTGAAGAACGCGCGGCCGCGAGACCTGTCCGGCCTGCGCGATACGCTCGCCCTGCTGCCCGAGCTCGCGGCGGCCCTGCCCGACGACCGCGCGCGGCTGACGGCGCTGCGGGCCGCGCTCGCCGCCCGCCCCGACCTGCATGCGCTGCTGGCGCGCGCGGTCCAGCCGGAACCGGCCAGCGTGCTGCGCGAGGGCGGCGTGATTGCCGACGGCTACGACGCCGATCTCGACGAACTGCGCGCGCTGACGCGCGACGCCGGGGCCTTCCTGCTGGAACTGGAAACGCGCGAGCGCGCGCGCTCGGGCATCGCCACGCTCAAGGTCGAATACAACAAGGTGCATGGCTTCTACATCGAGGTCAGCCGCGCGCAGTCGGAGAACGTCCCCGACGACTACCGCCGCCGCCAGACGCTGAAGAACGCCGAGCGCTACATCACGCCGGAACTCAAGGCCTTCGAGGACAAGGCTTTGTCGGCGCAGGACCGCGCGCTGGCGCGCGAGAAGGCGCTGTTCGATGCGCTGCTGGACACCCTCACGCCGCATGTGCCGGATCTGCTTGCCATTGCCGCCGCGCTCGCCGAGATCGACGTGCTGGCGAGCCAGGCCGAGCGCGCGGGCACGCTCCGGCTCAACCCGCCCGAGTACAGCGAGGAGCCCGGCATCGTCATCCGCGGCGGCCGCCATCCGGTGGTCGAGGCGCAGGCCGCGCACTTCATCCCCAACGACGCGCTGCTGACCCGCAGCCGCCAGATGCTGCTCATCACCGGCCCCAACATGGGCGGCAAGTCGACCTACATGCGGCAGGTGGCGCTGATCACGCTCCTGGCCTGCTGCGGCCTGTGGGTGCCCGCCAGCTCGGCGAAGATCGGCGACGTCGACCAGATCTTCACCCGCATCGGCGCGTCCGACGACCTCGCCGGCGGCCGCTCGACCTTCATGGTCGAGATGACCGAGACCGCGCACATCCTGCACAACGCCAGCGCCAACAGCCTGGTGCTGCTCGACGAGATCGGCCGCGGCACCTCGACCTTCGACGGCCTCGCGCTGGCCTGGGCGGTGGCGCGCCATCTGGTGACCGCGACGCGCGCGTTCACCCTGTTCGCCACCCATTATTTCGAGCTGACCCAGCTGGCGCAGGAATTCCGCCAGCTCGCCAACGTGCATCTCGACGCCAAGGAGCACGGCGCGGACCTCGTGTTCCTGCACGCGGTCGAGGAAGGCCCGGCCTCGCAGAGCTACGGCATCCAGGTCGCGCGCCTGGCCGGCGTGCCCGGCCCCGTGATTCACGCGGCACGGCGCCACCTGCGCGAACTCGAGGATGCCCAGTTGCAGCCCGGCCCGCAGGGCGACCTGTTCGCCGCCCATCTCCCCAACGACGCGCCGCCACCGCACCCCGCGCTCGACCAGCTGCGCGAACTCGACCCCGACACCCTCACGCCGAAGGCGGCGCTCGACATGCTCTACGCCCTCAAGGCGCTGACTGACACCGCGCCATGAAAACCCTGCGGCTGGATACGTCTGAACTCGACCTCGATTTCAGCGCCGCGCTGAAGCTGGCGACCGCCATCGCGCGACAGCAGCTGGGCGACGACACGATGTTGTTGAGCTGGTACGACCGCGAACGCGATCTCGAATCGCCGGCGGGCGTGAGCGAATGCCACGAGGGCTGCGCCACCAGGGGCTCGTGGGACTATGCGCTCAACCGCGGCGCACGGATGGCGCTGGCGTTCGACTCCGGACGCTATACCTTCTGTTTTTTGTGAGGCACGCCTGGGCAAGCGCTGATCAATTCATGCCATGCACTTCAACACCGAATCCATCCAGCCCTTATAGGAAATACGACGAAATGCGTATTGCAGACCCGAATGTATCCCGCGTTGCTGACGAGGGGGAGGTTCTCAGCGAACGCCTGTCCCTGCCGGGCGCGAAGGTTCTCGAACTCGGTTGCGGGAAGGCAGACAAGACCCGCCTGATTGCCCGAACGGCCGGCTCGGTGCTCGCGCTGGAAGTGGATTCCACACAGCTCGCGATCAACAAAGCATCGGAAAAGCCGGACAATGTCCAGTTCGAGTATGGCGGTGCCGAAAACATCCCGGCTGAGGACGCGCGCTTCGACATTGTCCTGATGTTCAAGTCCCTGCACCACGTGCCGACCGAGTTGATGGACGATGCATTCGCCGAGATCCGCAGGGTCTTGAAACCGGGCGGCCTGGCCTATATTTCGGAGCCTGTTTATGCCGGCGATTTCAACGACATCCTCCGGCTGTTCCACGACGAGAAAGCGGTGCGGGAGGCGGCTTTTGCAGCGGAAGTCAGAGCCGTTTCGACGCAGCGGCTGTCGCTCGTATCACAGACCTTCTTTCTGCAACCGACACACTTCGACGATTTCAGCCAGTTTGAAAACCGGATTCTCAAGGTGACCCATACCGATCACAGCTTGTCCCCCGCGCTTCACGCTGCGGTGCGTGCGAAGTTCGACCGGCACATGGCAGCCGGCGGGGCGAGTTTCCACATACCCATCCGGGTCGATCTGTTCAGAAAAGACGGTCCATAGCGGACCCGGACTCGGGCGTTCCCCTGCCGCTTCGCACTCGCGCCTGGACGCTTAGGCGACAACCCGAACAGTCTGGCCAAGACACCGTACCGTCTGATCCGCCCGTATTTTCGCCGTCTTGCGACTTTCGGGGCGGCCGTCGACGGTGACGTCACCGTTGGCGATCATGAGCTTGCCCTGCCCGCCGCTGTCGGCGATGCCGGTAAGTTTGAGCAGGTCGCAGAGCGCGACATGGTCTCCACGCAGTTTGAATTCCATGCTGTGCCTTCCTCCTATGCCCCGCGCCGCCGCCACAGATAGCGGTAGATGAAGCCCGGGTAGGCGAACACGACGAACAGCGAGGCATTGACCGCGTAGAATTCCCACTCCTGATGCTGGATGTCGCCCAGATTGCCCTCCAGCAGGCGCGCAATGCCGCCGACCGCGAAAAACAGGATCACCAGCTCCAGCAGCCGCCAGGCGAAATTCTTGGAGCCGGTTTTGGGGCGGATGACGAAAAAAATGCGTTCGACGAGGAAAGGCAGGTTGGCGGCGACGAACGCCAGCGTCAGCAACAGGGAAGTGGAGAAATTCACGGTGGATCCGAATGGCTAGGTTACGCCGGGGCAGACCTGCTCCGGCACGATTTGGTTCAATTGAACGGGTTCAGAAAGACGCGCCGATGGCGTGGATGCACACCGCCATCAGCGACTGCGGCATGATCCCCAGCGCCAGTATCGCAAGCCCGTTGACCGACATGACGACACGCGCATCGGGACTGGCGGTGATCGGCGCAGTGTCGAGCGGCGCGTCGAAATACATCAGCTTGACGATGCGCAGATAATAGAACGCGCCGATCAGCGAGAACAGCACCGCGGCCACCGCCAGCCAGACGTAGCCGATCCCGACCACGGCCTGCAGCACCGACAGTTTGGCATAGAATCCCACCGTAGGCGGCACGCCGGCCATCGAGAACATCAGCAGCAGCATCAGGAAAGCCAGCCACGGGCTGCGGCGGTTCAGGCCCTTGAAGTCGTCCAGCTGGTCGGCCTCGAACCCGGCACGCGACAATAGCAGGATCATCCCGAAACCGCCCAGGCTCATCAGCGCATACACCAGCACGTAGAACATCGCGCTGCCGTAGCCGTTCTGCGAGCCGGCGAGTATCCCCAGCAGCATGAAGCCCATGTGCGAGATGGTCGAGTAGGCGAACATGCGCTTCAGATTGCTTTGCGCGATGGCCGCGACATTGCCGAGCGCCATCGACAGCACCGCCAGGATCACCAGCATCTCGCGCCAATCGCCCACCTGCGACTCCAGCCCCTGCCCCAGGATGCGGACCACGAAGGCGAAGGCGGCGATCTTGGGGGCGGAGCCGATGAACAGCGTCATCGCGGTCGGCGCGCCGTGGTAGACGTCGGGCACCCACATGTGGAACGGGACGGCGCCGAGCTTGAAGGCAAGGCCGGCGACGATGAAGACGATGCCGAACACCAGCGGGATGCGCAGGTCGGTTCCGTCCTGCAGGGCGATGGCCATGTCGCCCAGCCCCAGCGAGCCGGTGACGCCATACACCATCGACATGCCATAGAGCAGCATGCCCGACGCCAGCGCGCCCAGCACGAAGTATTTCATGGCCGCCTCGGTCGCCACACTGGAGTCGCGGTGCAGCGCCACCATCGCATAGAGGGACAGCGACAGCAGTTCGAGGCCGAGATAGAGGGTGAGGAAGTGGCTGGCCGACACCATCACCATCATGCCCAGCAGCGCGAACAGCGCCAGCACGAAGAACTCGCCCTTGCAGAGCCCGCGCGCGCGCAGGTAGTCGCGCGAGTACACCAGCACGGCTGCGACGGTCAGATAGAGAAACAGCTTCAGCACGTCGGACAGCGGGTCGTCGATGAAAAGTCCGCCCAGCGTCAGCACCGGCATGGTGGAGAAATCGCGCACGGTGAGGAACGCCGCACCGGCCAGTGTGGCGAGCGAGAGCGCATAGGCCAGGTCACGCTTGCTGTCACCGACCGCGGCGTCGATCACCAGGATCAGCGAAACCATGGCAAGCACGAAAATCTCGGGGAAAACAGGCGCGTATTGCATGATGGCGTGGCTCATCCTGGAACCTTAAGGCAGTTTGCTTTGGGCGACGTGCGCCAGCAGGTCGACCACCGAGACATGCATCACATCGGTGAACGGCTTGGGATACAGGCCCATGGCCAGCACGCAGGCTGCAAGCACGCCGAGCAGCAGGATCTCGCGCGGGTTGATGTCGTTCATCTCCTCGACGTGCGGGTTGGTGACATTGCCGAACACCACGCGCTTGTACATCCACAGCGTGTAGGCCGCGCCGAGGATCAGCGTGGTGGCGGCAACGAAGGCGAACCAGAAATTGACCTGGGTCGCGGCCATGATGACCATGAACTCCCCGACGAAGCCGCTGGTGGCAGGAAGCCCCGAGTTGGCCATGGCGAACAGCATGAAGAACGCGGCGAACACCGGCATCTTGTTGACGAGCCCGCCGTAGTCCTTGATCTGGCGCGAATGCAGGCGGTCGTACATGACGCCGATGCAGAGGAACAGCGCCGCCGAGACGAAACCGTGCGAGATCATCTGCACCAGGCCGCCTTCAAGACCGAGCGGATTGAACATGAAGAAGCCGAGGGTGACGAAGCCCATGTGCGCGATCGACGAATAGGCGATGAGTTTCTTCATGTCGGCCTGCGCCAGTGCGACCAGGCCGATGTAGGCCACGGCAATCAGCGACAGTGCGATGACGAACCAGGCAAGTTCGCGGCTGGCATCCGGCAGGATCGGCAGGATGAAGCGCAGGAAGCCGTAGGCGCCGACCTTCAGGGTGATCGCCGCCAGCACCACCGAACCGCCGGTGGGCGCTTCGACGTGGGCGTCGGGCAGCCAGGTGTGGACCGGCCACATCGGCACCTTGACCCCGAACGCCAGCAGGAAGGCGAAGAACATCAGCGTCTGCGCCGTCATCCCGAGCGTCGTCGTGTGCCAGGTCTGGATGTCGAAGCTGCCGCCCGACTGGAAATACAGGTAGATCATCGACACCAGCATCAAGAGCGAGCCGAGCAGGGTGTAGAGGAAGAACTTGAACGCGGCGTAGACCCGGTTCGGCCCGCCCCACACCCCGACGATCAGGTACAGCGGGATCAGCATGCCTTCGAAGAAGACGTAGAACAGGATGCCGTCGAGCGCGGCGAAGACGCCGTTGATGAGGCCGGACATGACGAGGAAGGCCGCCATGTACTGCGCGACCTTGTCCCGGATCACCTGCCAGCCGGCGATCACCACCAGCACGGTGATGAGGCTGTTGAGCAGGATCAGCGGCATCGAGATGCCGTCGACGCCGAGGTGGTAGTGGATGTTGAACGCCGGAATCCAGGCCTTCATTTCGACGAACTGCATCGCCGAGGTGGCGGTGTCGAAGCCGGTGGCCAGCGGAATCGCGACGATCAGTCCCAGCAGCGCGCCCGCCAGCGCCACCCAGCGGGCGAGCGCCGCGTTGCGGTCGGAGCCGGTGGCGAGCACCGCTACTCCGGCCAGAATCGGAACCCAGATAACGAGGGAAAGGAGATTGTTCTGCATGGGTCAGTTCAGGCGCGCAAACCAGGTCACCAGGGCGAACACCCCGATCAGCATGGCAAACGCGTAGTGGTAGATGTAGCCCGACTGGAAGGCCTTGACCAGGCGCGAGACGCGTTCGACCAGGTGCGCCGAACCGTTGACGAAGAAGCCGTCGATCACGTTCTGGTCGCCACGCCGCCACAGGCCGCCGCCGAGCGCGCGCGCGCCCCGGGCGAACACCCAGCTGTAGAGTTCGTCGAACCAGTATTTGTTGAGCAGCATCTGATGCAGGAACTTGAAGCGCTGCGCGATGGCTGCCGGGATGTCCGGACGCTTGAGATAGAAGAACGCCGACAGCCCCACGCCCGCTGCCGCCAGCCAGAATGGCAGCGTCGTCACCGCGTGCAGCCCCATTTCCATGGCGCCGTGAAACTCCTGGTTCATTTCGCGCATCGCCGGATGGCGGTCGGCAACGTAAATCGCGCGGCCGAAAAAGTCGCCGAACAGCATCGGTTCGATGGTCATGTAGCCGATCGCCAGCGAGGGCAGCGCCAGCGCGAGCAAGGGGCCGGTGATCACCCACGGCGTTTCGTGGGGCGTGCCGCCGTGGCCATGGCCGTGATGGTCAGCATGGCCCGCGTCGGGCTCGTTGCCGTGGGTATGGCCCTGGTGAAAGCGCTCCTTGCCGTGGAATACCAGGAAATACATGCGGAAGGAATAGAACGCGGTGACGAACACGCCAGCCAGCACGGCGAAATAGGCGAAACCGGCCCCCGGCAGATGCGACATGCTGGCCGCCTCGATGATGCTCTCCTTGGAATAGAAGCCCGACAGGAAAGGCGTTCCGATCAGCGCCAGCGAACCGATCAGCGAGGTGACCCAGGTGATCGGCATGTATTTTTTCAGGCCGCCCATGTAGCGGATGTCCTGGTTGTGGTGCATGGCGATGATGACCGAACCGGCGGCGAGGAACAGCAGCGCCTTGAAGAACGCGTGTGTCATCAGGTGGAACACCGCGACCGAGTAGGCCGACGCGCCGAGCGCGACGGTCATGTAGCCGAGCTGGGACAGGGTCGAATACGCCACCACCCGCTTGATGTCGTTCTGCACCATGCCGAGGAAGCCCATGAACAGCGCGGTGATCGCGCCGATGACCATGATGAAGCTCAAGGCCACGTCGGACAGTTCGTACAGCGGCGACATGCGCGCGACCATGAAGATGCCGGCGGTGACCATCGTCGCCGCATGGATCAGCGCGGAAATCGGCGTCGGGCCTTCCATCGAGTCGGGCAGCCAGACGTGCAGCGGGAACTGGGCCGACTTGCCCATCGCGCCGATGAACAGCAGGATGCCGACGACGGTCATGAGGTGCCAGGGCGCCCCCGGCCACAGCGTGATGGTTTCGCGCGCCAGGGACGGCGCCTTGGCAAAAACAGTGGCGTAATCGAGCGTGCCGAACCAGGCCAGCACCAGGCCGATGCCGAGGATGAAGCCAAAGTCTCCCACCCGGTTGACCAGGAAGGCCTTGAGGTTGGCGTAGATCGCCGTCTCTTTCGTGTACCAGAAGCCGATCAGCAGATAGGACACCAGACCCACCGCTTCCCAGCCGAAGAACAGTTGCAGGAAGTTGTTGCTCATCACCAGCATGAGCATCGAGAAGGTGAACAGCGAGATGTAGCTGAAGAAGCGCTGGTAGCCCGGGTCATCGTGCATGTAGCCGATGGTGTAGACGTGCACCATCAGCGAGACGAAGGTGACGACCAGCATCATCATCGCGGTGAGCGCATCGACCAGGAAGCCGACTTCAAAACGCAGATCGCCCAGCGTCATCCAGGTGTACACGGTCCCGTTGAAGGTATGGCCCGCGAGCACGTCCTGGAACACCAGCACCGAGGCGATGAACGAAACCGCCACACCGGCGATGGTGACGACATGGGCCCCGGTTCGGCCGACCAGCCTGCCGAACAGCCCGGCGACGATCGCACCGAACAGAGGCGCCAGCGGCACGATGAGGTAGAGCGTCTGCATATCCACGCGCATCAGCCTTTCAGGTGGTCGAGATCATCGACATTGATCGTGTGGAGGTTGCGGAACAGCACCACCAGGATCGCCAGGCCGATGGCGGATTCCGCCGCAGCGACGGTCAGGATGAAGAAGACGAATATCTGCCCGTGAATGTCCTCCAGGTAATGCGAGAACGCGACGAAATTCATGTTCACCGCGAGCAGCATCAGTTCGATCGCCATCAGGAGGATGATGACGTTCTTGCGGTTGAGGAAGATCCCCAACACGCTGATGGCGAACAGGATGCCGCCCAGGATCAGGTAATGCGACAGCGAAATCATGCACCGCCCTCCCCGGCTTCAGGTTTCTGCGTGGCCTGCATTTTGATGATGCGCAGACGGTCGTTGCGTCTGACCTTCACCTGCTCGGCAGGATCGAGATACTTGCTGTCCTTGCGGCGACGCAGCGTCAGGGCGATGGCGGCGACGATCGCCACCAGCAGGATCACCGCCGCGAGTTCGAACGCATACACATACTCGGTGTAGAGCACGCGCCCCAGTTCCTTCGTGTTGCTGTAGCCAGCGGCGTGCGGCGTGGGCGCGCCCATCACGGCGAGGCCAAAATGGCGGCTGCCGAGGATCAGGGCCATTTCGATGACAAGCAGCACGGCGACGAAACCCGCCAGTGGCAGGTAATCCCAGAAACCCTCGCGCAGTTTTTCCAGGTTGATGTCGAGCATCATCACCACGAACAGGAACAGCACCATCACCGCGCCCACATACACCAGCACCAGGGCGATGGCGAGGAATTCGGCTTCGAGCAGCATCCACAGCCCGGCCGCGGTGAAGAACGCCAGCACCAGGTACAGTGCCGCGTGCACCGGATTGCGGGCGGTGATCACGCGCAACCCGGCGAATACCAGGATGGCGGCGAAGAAATAGAAAATCGCGGTCGTGTAGGTCATGTCGATTGGTTAGCGATATCGGGCGTCAGCAGCGCGGTCTTTTGCGATCTGCTCCTCGTACTGGTCGCCGATCGCCAGCAGCATGGGCTTGGTGTAATAGAGGTCGCCGCGTTTCTCGCCGTGGTACTCGAGGATGCGCGTCTCCACGATCGAATCGACCGGACAGGATTCCTCGCAGAAGCCGCAGAAGATGCACTTGGTCAGGTCGATGTCGTAACGTGTGGTGCGGCGGGTACCGTCGACGCGCTTTTCCGACTCGATGGTGATGGCCAGCGCAGGACACACGGCCTCGCACAGCTTGCAGGCGATGCAGCGCTCCTCGCCGTTGGGGTAGCGGCGCAGCGCGTGCAGACCGCGGAAACGGGGGCTTTGCGGGGTTTTTTCCTCCGGAAACTGCACGGTGATCTTGCGCGCGAACAGATGCCGACCGGTGAGCCTCATGCCGCGCAGCAGTTCGATCAGGAGCAGGCTGCCGAAGAAATTGGTGATCCGTTTCATCCTAGAAACCGTAGTTGGACGCACTCGATGGCGCGTTCAGGCGAGTGGCTGGCGCGAAGCGACGACGCTGCCTACCGGGGTAGGCAAGGAGAAGCGACAAAGCAAGGCGCTTGTCTGGACGCGGCAGCGAGTGCGTAGCGTACCCAAACCGATGACAAACCGCATCGAAGGCACGGAACTCAGTTTCCATCTGGCCTTTGAGACATGATAAGTGGTCAACTGCGGTTTCCAGGATCATGGCGCGCTCAATGGAAGAGATACCCATACGGCGTCTGCATCATGCCGCCGACCACGACGATCCAGACGAGGGTGATGGGGATGAACACCTTCCAGCCCAGGCGCATGATCTGGTCATAGCGGTAGCGCGGGAAGGTGGCGCGGAACCACAGGAACAGGAAAAGCACGAAGCCGGTCTTCAGCAGCCACCAGACGATGCCGTCCGGCAGGAACGTCACCGGCGACAGCCAGCCGCCGAGGAACATCAGCGTGGTCAGCGCGGCGACCAGGATCATGTTGGCGTATTCGGCGAGGAAGAACACGGCGAACGCCATGCCGGAATACTCCACATGGAAGCCGGCGACGATCTCGGATTCGCCTTCGGCGACGTCGAATGGCGCGCGGTTCGTTTCGGCCACGCCGGAAATCAGATAGACGAGGAACAGAGGGAACAGCGGGATGAAATACCAGTGATGAGCGCCGCCCGCCTGGCCCCTGACGATGTCGCTGAGGTTGAGCGACTGCGCCGCCATCAGCACGCCGACCAGCGCGAAGCCCATGGCGATCTCGTACGACACGATCTGCGCCGCCGAGCGCATGGCGCCGAGGAACGCATACTTGGAGTTGGACGCCCAGCCCGCGATGATCACGCCATACACCCCCATCGAGGTGATCGCCATCACATAGAGCAGCCCGGCGTCGATATTGGCGAGCACGAGCGTATCGGTGAACGGGATCACCGCCCACGCCGCCAGCGCCGGGGCGATGGCGAGGATGGGCCCGAGGATGAACAGCCCGCGGCTGGCGCCCGACGGAATGATGATTTCCTTCATCAGCAGCTTAACCGCGTCGGCGATCGGCTGCAGAAGGCCCTGGAAACCGACGCGATTGGGTCCGATGCGCACCTGCATCCAGCCGATGATTTTCCGCTCCGCGTAAGTGAGGTACGCCACGCCCAGCATCAGCGGCACCACCAGCGCCAGTATCTTGACCAGCGTCCAGACGACGGTTTGAATGGCGGTCCAGTCCATGCCTGCGCTCTCCATCAGACCGGCTCCGCCGTGATCGGCCCGAACATCGGGCCCAGCCCCGCCGTCAGCGGATGGCCGCTGGGCACGCGCACGCAGGTGTCGGGCAGCAGATCGTCGCGCTGCACTTTGAGCGTCAGCGCGCTGGCCGTCTGGCGCACCGAAACGCGGCCGTTCTCCTGCAGGCCCAGCTTCGCGATCAGGCGGCTGTGCATGCGCGCCACCGGGAGCGCCGCATCCAGCGTCATCTGCAATGAAGGCGAGCGGCGCACCACGGCGTCAGTCTGGTAGATCGGCACTTCGGCGACACGCTCCAGCCCGGCGACAGGCTGGGGTGGCGCGCCCCTCACGCCGCTGACTTCGTTGGTGAGGAAAGCCTGCACCGAGCCGATGGGCGTATCGCCCAGCGCATCGCGCAGTACTTCCTTCGAATCGTTGTGTTCGAATCCGGTCAACCCCAGCAGGTTGCCCAGTACACGCAGCACCTTCCACGCCGGGCGCGTCTCGCCGAGTGGTTTCACTACCGCGCTGAAACTCTGCACGCGTCCCTCGGTGTTGATGAACGTGCCCGAGGTTTCGGTCCACGGCGCAATCGGCAGCAGCACGTCCGCGTAGTCCAGCGACTTGCCTTTGTAGGGCGACATCACCACGACGAACTCCGCCGCGTTGATGCTGGCCATCGCGGTCACCGGGTCGTGGGTGTCGAGTTCGGCCTCCACGCCCAGCAGCAGGTAAGCACGCAGCGGCCGGGCCAGCATCTGCTGCGCATTGAGGCCCCTGACGGCAGGCCGGCCCAGGGCGCCGCGTCCCGGAATCGCGCCGACCGCCACCGCGCCGACGCTGTTCGCCGCTTCGCCGAGCACGCCGAAACTGGCACCGGAAAGACGTGCCACCTCCTGCGCCAGGGCATGAATCTGCGAATAGCTGGGGTGATGCTGCGCCATGTTGCCGAGGAACACGGCGCGTCCCTCTCCTCCCGAAGAGCCCTGGCCGCCACCCGCGATGCTCTCGGCCATCTTGCGCGCGATATCGTCGGCCACGCCGTGTGACGCGAGATCCGGTACCGGCAGGTTTTTCAGTTCGGCCAGCGCGCGGCACACGCCGGCCAGCGCGGTAGCCAGCTGCGACGGCGCGACGATGCGCTTGGCGTGCACCTTGCCGAGGAATTCGTCCTCGTGCGCGTTGATCAGGTTGAGCTGGCCATACCAGCGCACCGACTCGCGGATGCGGTGCGCCATCAGCGGATGGTCCTTGCGCAGGTTCGAGCCCACCACCAGCATGCGGTTGAGGCGCGACATGTAGGTCACCGGCATGCCGAGCCAGAAACCGCCGCGCGCCTTGTCGTCGAGCGAGAAATCGGACTGCCGCAGACGGTGGTCGACGTTGCCGCTGCCCATGCCGCGCATCAGCTTCTGCAGCAGGAACAGTTCCTCCGCCGGGCGATACGGCGTCGACAGCGCGCCGACCTGATCGGCGGGGATCGCTTTCAATTTATCCGCGACGAACTCGAGGGCCGCCTGCCAGGTCGTTTCCTTCCACTGGCCGTTGTGCTTGACCATCGGCTGGGTCAGACGCTCGGCCGTGTTGAGGCCTTCGTAGGAGAAGCGGTCGCGGTCGGCCAGCCAGCACTCGTTGACGTCCTCGTTCTCGCGCGGCAGCACGCGCATCACCCTGTTGTTTTTGACATGAACTTCGAGGTTGGAGCCCAGGCTGTCGTGCGGGCTGATCGAGGGGCGGCGCGACAGTTCCCAGGTGCGGGCGCTGTAGCGGAAGGGCTTGCTGGTCAGCGCGCCGACCGGGCAGAGGTCGATCACGTTGCCCGACAGTTCGGACGCCACCTGGCTTTCCAGGAACGGCATCACCTCGGTATGTTCGCCGCGCCCGGCCATGCCGAGTTCCATCACGCCGGCGATTTCCTGGCCGAAGCGCACGCAGCGACTGCAATGGATGCAGCGCGTCATGTCGGTGGCGATCAGCGGGCCGAGGTTCTTGTCGCGCACCACACGCTTGACTTCCTGATAGCGCGACGACGAGCCGCCGTAACCCACCGCCAGATCCTGCAACTGGCATTCGCCGCCCTGGTCGCAGATCGGGCAGTCGAGCGGATGGTTGATGAGCAGGAATTCCATCACGCTCTTCTGCGCGTTGATGGCATATTCCGAACGGGTGTAGACCTTCATGCCATCGGTGACAGGCGTGGCGCAGGCTGGCAAGGGCTTGGGCGCCTTCTCGACCTGCACGAGGCACATGCGGCAGTTGGCGGCGATCGACAGCTTCTTGTGATAGCAGAAATGGGGAATCGTGATGCCGGCCTGGTTGGCCGCATCCATGATGGTGTCGCCGCTTTCGACCTGCAGCACGCGTCCGTCAATTTCGATATTGAGCGTAGCCATCTTCTTAAATTCCGTTCAGACCATGCATCGCTTGTGTTCGATATGGTGCTCGAACTCGCGGCCAAAATGTTTCAGGAAGCTTTGCACCGGCATCGCGGCGGCGTCGCCCAACGCGCAGATGGTATGCCCACCGATGCGCCCTGCCACGCTGTTGAGCAGTTCCATGTCCTCGGGCCGGCCCTGTCCGTGCTCGATGCGGTGAACCACCCGGTACATCCAGCCGGTACCCTCGCGGCATGGCGTGCATTGGCCGCACGACTCCTCGAAGTAGAAATAGGAAAGCCGCTCCAGCGCACGCACCATGCAGACCGTTTCGTCCATCACGATGACCGCACCCGACCCCAGCATGGAGCCGGCCTTGGCGATGGAATCGAAATCCATCGTGCAGTCCATCATGATGTCGGCCGGCAACACGGGGGCGGACGAGCCGCCGGGAATGACGGCCTTCAGCTTGTGCCCATGCCGCACACCGCCGGCCATCTCCAGCAATTCGGAGAATGGCGTGCCGAGCGGCACCTCGAAGTTGCCGGGTTTGTTGACGTGGCCCGATACCGAGAACAGCTTGGAGCCGCCGTTGTTCGGTTTGCCGAGTTCCAGAAAGGCCTGGCCGCCGTGCTGCACGATCCACGGCACCGAAGCCAGCGTCTCGGTGTTGTTGATGGTGGTGGGCTTGCCGTAGAGGCCGAAGCTCGCCGGGAACGGCGGCTTGAAGCGCGGCTGGCCCTTCTTGCCCTCGATCGATTCCAGCAGCGCGGTTTCCTCGCCGCAGATGTAAGCGCCGTAGCCGTGATGCGCATGCAGCTGAAAGCAGAAATCGGTGCCGAACAGATTGTCGCCGAGGTAGCCGGCCTCGCGCGCCTCCTTCAGCGCACGCTCGAATATCTCGTAGATCTCGAAGATCTCGCCGTGGATGTAGTTGTAGCCCACGCGCGCGCCGAGCACATAGCCGGCAATCGCCATGCCCTCGATCAGCTGGTGCGGGTTGTAGCGAAGGATGTCGCGGTCCTTGAAGGTGCCCGGCTCGCCTTCGTCGCTGTTGCAGACGACGTACTTGTCGCCCGGGAATGCGCGCGGCATGAAGCTCCACTTGAGGCCTGTGGGAAAGCCCGCGCCGCCACGGCCGCGCAGCGCGCTTGTCTTGAGCTCGGCGATGATGGCGTCACCCGACACCTTTTCGGTGACGACGCGGCGCAGCGCCTGGTAACCGCCATGGGCGACGTAGGTCGCGAGCGACGCCGGGTCATCGAGCGCCCGGGTCCAGCTGCAGACCTGATGGGTGGGCTTGAGCAAACTCATTTCAGCTTGTCCAGGAGTTCATCCACCTTCTCGGGCGTGAGGTGCGTGTGCATTTCGTGGTTGTTGTGCAGGCACATCGGCGCGTCGCCGCAGGCGCCCATGCACTCGCCCTCCTTCAGGGTGTAGCGGCCGTCTTCGGTCGTTTCGCCAAAGCCGATGCCGAGCTTCTGCTTGAGATGCGCGGCGATCTCGTTCGCGCCCATCAACGCGCACGGCAGGTTGGTGCACAGGGTGATCTTGTGGCGCCCGACCGGCCGGGTGTCGTACATGTTGTAGAAGGTCGCGACCTCGTACGCGGCTATCGCCGGCATCTCCAGATAATCCGCAACGTACTCGATGAGTTCGGGCTTGAGCCAGCCCTTTTCCGTCTGCGCGATGCGCAGCGCGCCCATCACCGCCGACTGTTTCTGGTCGGCCGGATACTTGGCCACTTCAGCGTCGATCAACGCAAGTGATTCCTGAGACAACATCAGCGGTCGATCTCCCCGAAAACGATATCCTGCGTGCCGATGATGGCGACGACGTCGGCGATCATGTGGCCGCGGCTCATTTCGTCGAGCGCCGCCAGATGCGCATAGCCCGGTGCGCGGATTTTCAGTCGATAGGGTTTGTTGGCGCCATCGGACACCAGGTAGATGCCGAACTCGCCCTTCGGGTGCTCCACCGCGGCATAGGCTTCGCCCGCGGGCACATGCATGCCCTCGGTGAAAAGCTTGAAGTGGTGGATCAGCTCTTCCATGTTCTGCTTCATGTCGAGCCGCGACGGCGGCGCGACCTTGTGGTTCTCGACGATGACCGGGCCGGGATTCGTGCGCAGCCAGTCGACGCACTGCCTGATGATGCGGTTGGACTGGCGCATTTCCTCGATGCGTACCAGGTAGCGGTCGTAGCAGTCGCCATTGGTGCCGACCGGAATGTCGAAGTCCATGCGGTCGTAGACTTCGTAGGGCTGCTTCTTGCGCAGGTCCCATTCGACGCCGGAGCCCCGCAGCATCGGGCCGGTGAAGCCCAGCGCCTTGGCGCGCTCGGGCGACACCACGCCGATGCCGACCGTGCGCTGCTTCCAGATGCGGTTGTCGGTCAAGAGCGTCTCGTATTCGTCGACATAGGTCGGGAAACGATCGGTGAAGTCCGCGATGAAGTCGAGCAGCGAACCCTGGCGGTTGGCGTTCATCGACTTCAGCGTCGCTTCGTTGCGGGTGTGCTGCGCCGCATACTGCGGCATGCTGTCCGGCAGGTCGCGGTAGACACCGCCCGGACGGTAGTAGGCCGCGTGCATGCGCGCACCGGACACCGCCTCGTAGCAGTCCATCAGGTCCTCGCGCTCGCGGAAGGCGTACAGGAATACCGTCATCGCGCCGACGTCGAGCGCGTGCGCGCCGAGCCACAGCAGATGATTCAGCACGCGGGTGATCTCGTCGAACATCACCCGGATGTATTGCGCGCGCTCGGGCACCTCGATGCCGAGCAGTTTCTCGATCGCCATCACGTAAGCGTGCTCGTTGACCATCATCGACACATAGTCGAGACGGTCCATGTAGGGCACCGACTGGATGAAGGTCTTGTGCTCGGCGAGCTTCTCGGTGGCGCGGTGCAGCAGTCCGATATGCGGATCGGCGCGCTGGATTACTTCGCCGTCGAGCTCCAGCACCAGGCGCAAGACGCCGTGCGCGGCCGGGTGCTGCGGGCCAAAGTTCATGGTGTAGTTTCTGATCTCTGCCATGACGTCAGATTTCCTTCGCGCCTGTATTGCCGGCGGCGTCACAGTGAATTCCGGCACAGGCCAGCGTGCGCGCGGCGAACGTCAAGCCCACAGGGCGACCGGAGCCCAATTTCATCACGAGGCTGCGGATTTCAGCCATCAGCGTCCCGCCCCGTAGCTCTCGTCGCGCACGATGCGCGGCACGATTTCACGCGGCTCGATCGACACCGGCTGGTAGATCACCCGCTGCTGGGTCGGGTCGTAACGCATCTCGACGTTGCCAGAGAGCGGGAAATCCTTGCGGAACGGATGACCGATGAAGCCATAATCGGTGAGGATGCGGCGCAGATCGGGATGGCCTTCGAAGACGATGCCATAGAGATCGAAGGCCTCGCGCTCGAACCAGTTGGCGGAAGGCCAGATGTCGACCACCGAGGCCACCACCGGCAGTTCGTCGTCAGGGCAGAACACGCGCAGCCGCACGCGCTGGTTGTTCGTTACCGACAGCAGATGCGCCACCACGGCAAAGCGCGCGCCGTCCCAAACGCCATCCCCATAGCCCGAATAATCCATGCCGCACAGGTCGATCAGCTGCTCGAAGCGGCAATCGGGATCGTCGCGCAGGGTACGCATCGTCGCTTTGTAATGCTGCGACTTAACGACGAGCGTCAGTTCACCCAGCCGAACGAAGGACTGCGCGAGCGCATCGCCGAGCAAATTCTGAAGTGACAAGGAGAGGGCTTCCACGGTCTGCGGCATGAGCGGTCAGCGGGCGATGGTATTGGTGCGCTTGATCTTGTTCTGCAGCTGGATGATGCCGAACAGCAAGGCCTCCGCAGTCGGAGGGCAGCCGGGAACGTAGATGTCGACCGGCACGATGCGGTCGCAGCCGCGCACCACCGAGTAGGAATAGTGGTAATAGCCGCCACCGTTGGCGCACGACCCCATGGAAATCACCCAGCGCGGCTCGGCCATCTGGTCGTAGACCTTGCGCAGCGCCGGCGCCATCTTGTTGCACAGCGTGCCGGCGACGATCATCACGTCGGACTGGCGCGGGCTCGGCCTGAACACGATGCCGAAACGATCGAGGTCGTAGCGCGAGGCGCCGGCCTGCATCATTTCCACCGCGCAGCAGGCGAGACCGAACGTCATCGGCCACATCGACCCGGTACGCATGTAGTTGATGAGCTGGTCGGCCTTGGTGGTGACGAAGCCTTGTTCGAGGATGCCTTCGATGCTCATGCGCCCTCCTCCGCCCAACGGCTCAAAAGCCTCACTCCCACTCCAGCGCCCCCTTCATCCATTCGTAGATGAAGCCGACCACCAGGATGCCAAGAAACACCATCATGGCGATGAAGCCCGGCAGGCCGATTTCCTCCAGCACGACGGCCCAGGGGAAAAGAAAGGCGATCTCCAGATCGAACAGGATGAACAGGATGGCGACGAGGTAATAGCGCACGTCGAATTTCATGCGCGCATCCTCGAACGCCTCAAAGCCGCATTCGTAGGGAGAGAGTTTTTCGCTGTCGGGACGGTGCGGCGCCAGCAGGCCACCGGCGATGATCGGGCCGATTCCAAAAGCCAGGCCGACCAGAATGAACAACAGAATGGGGAGGTAATTCTCCTGCACCGGGTTCCTTCGACTACGCCTTTGTCAGGCTGTTGAGTAATTATGACCCGAGTGTATTAGTCCGGAGCGCCGACTGTCAAGCCGAAAAATTGATATTTTTATCTTAAAAAACATAAGTTTATTCAATAGCGAATGCTAATGAACAAATCAGGAAATTTGATGGTGCCGACGGCGAGACTCGAACTCGCACGACCGAAGTCACTACCCCCTCAAGATAGCGTGTCTACCAATTCCACCACGTCGGCCACGGGCATGCGCCCGGATAGTACTGCTTACTGCGGAATGTCTCCTGCCTTGGTCCCGGCACTGTTACCCGGCGCTTGCGCAGGCGCTGCAGGCTGTGCCTGCGTCGCCGGAACAACCGTGCGATCAAGCACGCTCGCCGGTTTGTGCTGCTGCAAACCGAAATACGCCAGGCCGAGACTGGTCAGGAAGAACAGGCTTGCCAGAACGGCGGTGCTGCGGCTCAGGAAATTGGCCGAACCGCTTGCACCAAACAGGCTGCCCGACGAACCGCTGCCGAACGCCGCGCCCATGTCGGCGCCTTTGCCGTGCTGCAAAAGCACCAACGCGATCAGTGCAATGGCAACAAGAACGTGAACGACCCAGACCAGTGTTTCCATGACTTGATTCTTACTCGGCGACTCTTATTTGGCAGCGGCCCGGCAAATCGCGATGAACTCTTCGGCAACCAGCGAAGCGCCGCCAATCAGTCCGCCATCGATATCCGGCTGAGCCATCAATTCTGCCGCATTCGCAGCTTTTACGCTACCCCCGTACTGGATTATCAACTGGCCCGCAATGCCCGCATCAAGGGCCGCGACCTTGCCGCGAATGAAGGCGTGCACGGCCTGCGCCTGCTCCGGGGTTGCCGTTTTGCCGGTGCCGATCGCCCACACGGGCTCGTACGCCACCACTGCCCGTGCCAGGGACGCCACACCGGCAGCCTTGATCACGGCATCGAGCTGCCGTGCCACGACCGACTCGGTCACGCCGGATTCGCGCTCGTCCAGGGATTCGCCGACGCACAGGATCGGCGTCAGCCCGGCCGCCTGGGCCGCCATGTATTTCTTGGCCACCCGTTCGTCGGATTCGCCATACAGGCCGCGCCGCTCGGAATGCCCGACGATCACGTATCTGCAGCCGAAATCGAGCAGCATGGAGGTCGATACTTCACCTGTGAACGCGCCCTTGGCATGCTCGGATACGTTTTGCGCGCCCCACGCGATCGACGACCCCGCAAGCGCGGCCTGCGCCTGGGCCAGATACGGGAAAGGCACGCACACCGCGGCCTCGATCCCGTTCAAAGCGGGTTTGATTGCCGCCAGCAGCGCGGCGTTTTCCGCCAGGCTGCCATGCATCTTCCAGTTACCGGCTACGAGCTTCTTGCGCATAGTCTTATCCACAGCAGGAATCCGCCAAACAAAAGTGCGCGATGGTAAGCGCTGCGCGCCGGACGGTCAACCGTCCGACCCATGGCGCGCGGAGGAATCAGCCGAAACGGCCGGTGATGTAGTCTTCCGTCTGCTTCTTGCCCGGCCGCATGAAGATGGTGCCGGTTTCGTTGAATTCGATGAGTTCGCCCAGATACATGAACGCGGTGTAATCCGAAATCCGCGCGGCCTGCTGCATGTTGTGGGTGACGATGGCGATGGTGTAATCGCTTTTCAGCTCGTTGATGAGTTCCTCGATCTTGGCGGTGGAAATCGGGTCCAGCGCCGAGGTCGGTTCGTCCAGCAGCACGATCTCAGGCTTCACCGCCACTGCGCGCGCGATGCACAGGCGCTGCTGCTGCCCGCCGGAGAGCGACAGGCCGCTCTGATCCAGCTTGTCCTTCACCTCGCTCCACAGCGCGGCCTTGTTGAGCGCCCATTCGACGCGGTCGTCCATCGCGCTTTTCGACATGCGCTCGTACAGCCGCACGCCAAAGGCGATGTTTTCGTAAATCGTCATGGGGAACGGCGTCGGCTTCTGGAATACCATGCCGATCCTGGCGCGCACCAGGTTCACGTCCTGGCTCCTGTCGAGCAGGTTCTTTCCATGGAACAGGATCTGCCCTTCTGCGCGCTGGCCGGGATACAGGTCGTACATGCGGTTGAACGTGCGCAGCAGCGTGGACTTGCCGCAGCCGGAGGGCCCGATGAAGGCCGTCACCTTCTTGTGGGCGATGTCCAGGTTGACATTGCTGAGGCCTTTGAAATCGCCGTAAAAGAAATCCAGATTGCGGACTTCCAAAGCAACTTTTTCGCCGGCAGGCATGGCTTGATCGGGCATCGTGAAGCTCCGGAGGAATTAATGTTTGTCTTTATTGCGGAACACGACGCGCACGCCGATGTTGACCGCCAGCACCAGCAAGGCGATCAAAAGCGCCCCGCTCCATGCCAGGTTCACCCAGTTGTCATACGGGCTCAGCGCAAACTGGAAAATCACCACGGGCAGGTTGGCCATCGGTTTCGCCATGTTGGCACTGAAAAACTGGTTGTTCAGCGCGGTGAACAGCAGTGGCGCGGTCTCGCCGGTGATGCGCGCCATCGCCAGCAGCACGCCGGTCACCACGCCCGACTTGACCGCACGCAACGTCACCTTGAGCGATACCTTCCAGCGCGGCGCGCCGACGGCAAAGGCCGCTTCGCGCAGGCTGGTCGGGACCAGCTTCAGCATGTTCTCGGTGGTGCGCACCACCACCGGAATGGCGATCAACGCCAGCGCCAGAGAGCCTGCCCAGCCTGAAAAGCCGCCGGTGGTTGTCACAAACAGCGCATAGACGAACAGGCCGATGACGATGGACGGCGCCGACAGCATGATGTCGGTCATGAAACGGGTGAACGACGCGAATTTCGATACGCGTCCGAACTCGGCCAGATAGATCCCGGCCAGAATGCCGATCGGGGTCGAGATCAGCATGGAAAAAAGAAGGATGAGACCGCTTCCGACGATCGCATTGCGCAGGCCGCCCCCCTCGGAACTGGGCGCCGGCGTATCCTGGGTAAACAGATCCCAGCTCAGCACGGCAAAGCCCCTGGAAAACAGGGTCCACAAAATCCACAACAAAGCAATCAGCCCCAGGCTCATCGCGAGCATGGAAAGGGTAATGCCGATGCGATTCAGCCAGATCCGGCGGGTGTAAAGACTCATCATGATGTCGATTACAACCCTTCCGAGCCCATGCTTCGGCTGATCAGCCAGCGTGAAATCGCCAGCACGACAAAGGTGATGACGAACAGCACGAGACCCAACGCAAACAGGGAAGAAATGTGCAGGCCGGGATCCGCCTCGCCGAATTCGTTCGCCAGCGTGGAGGCAATCGAGGTGCCCGGCGCGAACAGACTGCCGTTGATGCGGTTGGCATTGCCGATCACGAAGGTCACCGCCATGGTTTCACCCAGTGCACGCCCGAGTCCCAGCATGATGCCGCCGATGACCCCGACCCGCGTAAAGGGCAGCACGATATTGCGCACCACTTCCCAGGTCGTGCAACCGACGCCGTACGCCGATTCCTTGAGCACGTGCGGCACGGTTTCGAACACATCGCGCATGACCGAGGCAATAAAGGGAATGATCATCAGGGCCAGGACGATGCTCGCAGCGAGAATGCCGACCCCGATGGGCGGGCCGGAGAACCAGCCGCCGATGACCGGCACATCGCCCAACAAGGCCTGCAGCGGCGGCTGAATGTATTCCGCAAACAAGGGCGCGAAGACAAACAGACCCCAGATGCCGTAGACAATGGAGGGGATCCCCGCCAGCAATTCAATGGCGGTACCCAGAGGACGGCGGAGCCACACCGGACAGGTCTCGGTCAGGAACAAGGCGATCCCGAAGCTGATCGGTACTGCGATCAACAGCGCCAGCACGGAGGTCGTCACCGTGCCGTAGATCGCCGCCAGCGCACCGAACCGGTCGTCCGGCACGCTCCAGACATCGGTCCACAGAAAGGCCGGCCCAAAGGCCTTGAGGCTGGGCCATGCCTCAATGGCGAGCGAGACCAGAATTCCGACCAGCGACGCCAGGACAACGAAGGCGAAAAGCTGGGTGGAATGATGGAAAAACATGTCCTGCAACCGGAATCTTCGGACCTGCCTGGCATGCAGATCGATTCCGGCGGATGCGCTGGGCTCGCTCACTATGGGGTGCCTATCGGTTCGGTTCTTTATATCTGCGAAAGCAGCCGGCAAGGCGGCAGCTGCTTTCGTAGAACAGCCGGGGCAGCATGGCTGCCCCGGCGAACATCGGTTCAACGCGTCAGCGTCTTATTTCTTACTTGATGTTCTTCATTTCCGCTTCAACCATCTTCACGACGTTGGGCGGCAGTGCCACATAGCCCAGTTCAGCGGCCTCTTTCTGGCCATTGTTGAGGGACCAGGTGAAGAAGTCGACAACGGCTTTCTGCCTGGCGGCATCAGCACCTTTTTCATACGCCAGCACGAAAGTGGCGGTGGTGATCGGCCATGCGTTCTTGGCCGCCTGGTCCAGCAGGTCGGGGGCCATGCCCTTCACCTTGAAGTTGGCGCCGGCAGCGGCGTCGGCAACCGATTTCTGGCTCGGCACGATGAAGTTGCCCGCACGGTTCTTCAGCGCGACGAATTTCATGTTGTTCTTCACGGCGTCGGAGAAATCAACGTAGCCGATCGTGCCCTTGATCTTCTCGACGTTGGCCGCCACACCCGGGTTACCCTTGCCGCCGATCGAGTTGGCCGGCCAGTTCACGGTGTTGCCTGCGCCGACTTCGCGCATGAACGCGACCGACTGCTTGGCCAGGTAGTTGCTGAATGCGTAGGTCGTTCCGGAACCATCCGAGCGGTTCGCCACGGTGATGGCCAGATCAGGCAGAGTCACGCCGGGGTTCAGCTTGGCAATGGCGGGGGCGTTCCACTTGGTGATCGCGCCGCGGAAGATGTCGGCGGCAGTCGTGCCATCCAGTTTCAGCTTGCCGGATTCGATGCCGGGAACGTTCATGACGATGGTGACGCCACCCATCACGGTCGGAAACTGCACCAAGTGCGCCGCATCCAGTTCCGATTCCTTCAGCGGCGCATCGCTGCCGGCGAAGTCGACCGTCTTGGCCTTGATCTGCTTGACGCCACCCGACGAACCGATGCCCTGGTAATTGACCTTATTGCCGGTCTTGGCCTGATAGCCCTCGGCCCACTTGGTGTAGATCGCATAGGCGAAGGTCGAACCCGCGCCGGTGATGTCAGCGGCCAGCGCGCTAACAGAGAAAGCCAGGCCCATGGCCACAGCCAGGGAACCCTTGGCCAGTTTGTTGATAGTAATCATGTGAATCTCCGGTAGTTTTGACTATGCCGCTTTGGCGACGCAGTCATACTAACGGGCGAATATTACAGATATATTTCAGGACAGGAAATCACCCGGCCGCGGCGGCAGCCCTGACGGTGGCGGCAATTGTTTCAGCGGTGTGTCGTACCAGATCGGCGTCGCGCCCTTCCACCATCACGCGGATCAGCGGCTCGGTGCCGGATGCGCGCAGGACGATCCGTCCGCTCCCATTCAGGGCAGCCTCCGCTTCGGCCACCGACGCATCGACCGAGGATGCCGCATCCAGCTTGAAGCCTTTTGCTACCGGCACGTTGATCATCACCTGGGGATAGGTTTCCAGATCCGCCGTGAACGCATCAAGGGTCTCGCCCGTTTCGCGCAGCGCGCGCAACACCTGCAGGGCTGAAACGATCCCGTCACCCGTGGTGTGTTTGTCCAGGCACAGAATGTGGCCGGAAGTCTCGCCGCCCAGCGTCCAGCCGTTGGCGTGCAGGCGTTCGAGCACGTAGCGGTCACCTACCTTCGCGCGCTCGAAGGGGACATGGATGCGGCCGAACGCATGTTCGGTCCCGAGGTTGGTCATCAGCGTGCCCACCACGCCACCCTTCATGTAGCCGGTCAGGATACGATGGCGTGCAATGACGTAGACCAGTTGATCGCCGTCGTACACCCGCCCCTCGGCGTCCGTCATCATCAGGCGGTCGCCGTCGCCATCGAGCGCGACGCCGATGTCCGCATGATGCGTGCGTACGGCTTCGGACAGGGCCTGCGTATGGGTCGCGCCGCATGCGTCGTTGATGTTGAAGCCGTTCGGCTCGTTGCCGATGGCGATCACCTCGGCGCCCAGTTCGTGAAGCACGTGGGGGGCGACGTGATAGGTCGCGCCATGGGCGCAGTCGACCACGATGCGCATCCCGCGCAGATCGAGATTGTTGGGGAAGGTGCTCTTGCAGAACTCGATGTAGCGCGCCGCGGCGTCCTCGATGCGGCGGGCGCGCCCCAGCTGGCGCGCTTCGACCGTCACGATCGGGTGATCCAGACGCGCCTCGATCGCCTCCTCGACACTGTCGGGCAGTTTCTGCCCGCTGGAGGAGAAGAACTTGATGCCGTTGTCCTCGAACGGATTGTGCGAGGCCGAGATCACCACCCCGGCCTGCAGGCGCAGCGCCCGCGTCAGGTAGGCCACCGCCGGCGTCGGCATCGGGCCGGTCATCAGCACGTTCACGCCGGCCGCGGTGAAGCCGGCTTCCAGCGCGGCCTCCAGCATGTAGCCTGAAATTCGGGTGTCCTTGCCGATCAGCACGGTCGGATGCTGGTTCGGCGGCAGGCTGCCGCGATCGGCCACCAGCACCTGTCCGGCGGCATAGCCCAGACGCATCACGAACTCGGGCGTGATGGGCGATTCGCCCACCCTGCCCCGCACGCCGTCGGTGCCGAAATATTTACGCCCCATCCCTGCATTCCTCCACTGCATTCCAGACGGCCAGCGCATCGCGCATGGCCTTTACATTGTGCACCCGGATCAGGCGGGCGCCATGTGACACGGCGATCAGGTGCGCAGCCACCCCGGCAAACTCGCGTTCATCCACCGTGCGCCCGGTCAGCGCGCCCAGCATCGACTTGCGCGACAGCCCGGCCAGCACCGGCAGGCCCAGATCGGCCAGACGATCCAGGCGCTTCAGCAGTGCCAGGTTATGTTGCAGCGTTTTGCCGAAGCCGAAGCCAGGGTCGATCACCAGCCGCTCCCGTGCGATTCCTGCTGTCTCGCAGACCTGTACCCGCGCCTGCAAGAACCGTTTCACCTCGCCCACCACATCGGCATATCGGGGCGCCTGCTGCATGCTCTGGGGTTCACCCTGCATGTGCATGAGACAGACCGCCGCACCCGACGCTGCCACCGCCTCCAGCGCGCCAGGCGCGCGCAAGGCCATCACATCGTTCACCATGGCCACGCCGGCGGCAAGCGCTGCGCGCATGACTTCCGGTTTTTTGGTGTCGACCGACACCAGGCTGCCCTCACGAACGAGCGCCTCGATCACCGGCACCACGCGCCGGATTTCCTCGTCGGCAGGCACGGCCGTCGCGCCGGGTCGGGTGGACTCGCCACCGACGTCAAGGATATCGGCGCCTTGCTCGCGCAGCTTGAGCGCATGCGCAATCGCGGCCTGGACGTCGCACAACCGTCCCCCGTCCGAAAACGAATCGGGCGTGACGTTGACGATGCCCATGATGCGGGGCCCATCGAGGTGAAGGCGGTGCGAACCGGCGTGGAGAACGGGCATAAGAAAATAGAGGGGCAGAAGCCCCTCTATTGTAGTGGCTGAGGACGCCCTGCCGCTCAGGCTTCCTGCGCAGGCTGTGCGGTCGGCGCCGGAGCACTGGGCTTGTCGCCGCCGCTGGCAGGCGGCTGCGGCGTGGCCGACGGCTTGGGCGGGCGCACGGGACGGCCCGCCATGATGTCGCCAATCTGCTCGGCATCGATCGTTTCCCATTCCATCAGGGCGGCCGTCATCGCCTCGACCTTGTCACGCCCTTCGGTCAGGATTTTCTTGGCCCGGGCATACTGCTCGTCCAGGATGCGGCGGATTTCGGTATCGACCTTCTGCATGGTGGCCTCGCTCATGTTCTTGTGCGTGGTCACCGAGCGCCCGAGGAATACTTCACCCTCGTTTTCACCGTACACCATCGGACCCAGCGCATCCGACATGCCGTAGCGGGTCACCATGTCGCGCGCGATGCTGGTTGCCCGTTCGAAGTCGTTCGATGCGCCGGTCGAAATGCTGCCGACGAAAATTTCTTCGGCCACCCGTCCGCCGTACAGCATGCAGATTTGTGCCAGCATCTGATCCTGGTACAGGCTGTAACGGTCCAGCTCAGGCAGGGACATGGTCACACCCAGCGCGCGACCGCGCGGAATGACTGTCACCTTGTGCACCGGATCGCAGCCCTCCAAGGTCATGCCGATCACCGCATGGCCGGACTCGTGATAGGCCGTTTTCTTCTTGTCCTCGGGCGTGATCACCATGGACTTGCGCTCGGCGCCCATGAATATCTTGTCCTTGGCCTGCTCGAAATCGTCCATATCGACCAGACGCTTGCTGCGGCGCGCGGCAAACAGGGCCGCCTCGTTGACCAGGTTGGCGAGGTCGGCGCCTGACATGCCGGGCGTGCCACGTGCCAGGATGTCGGCCCGCACGTCAGGCGCGAGCGGCACCTTGCGCATATGCACCAGCAGGATCTGTTCGCGGCCGCGGATGTCGGGGAGACCCACCACCACCTGGCGGTCGAAACGGCCGGGACGCAGCAGCGCCGGGTCGAGCACGTCGGGGCGGTTGGTTGCCGCGATCACGATCACGCCAACGTTCGCCTCGAAGCCGTCCATCTCGACCAGCAGCTGGTTCAGCGTCTGCTCGCGTTCGTCGTTGCCGCCGCCGAGGCCGGCGCCGCGCTGGCGGCCGACCGCGTCGATTTCGTCGATGAAGATGATGCAGGGCGCGTTTTTCTTCGCCTGCTCGAACATGTCGCGCACGCGCGCGGCACCGACACCGACGAACATTTCGACGAAGTCGGAACCCGAGATGCTGAAGAACGGCACCTTGGCTTCGCCCGCGATGGAGCGGGCCAGCAGGGTCTTGCCGGTACCCGGGGGGCCCACCATCAGAACGCCGCGCGGAATGCGCCCGCCCAGCTTCTGGAACTTGGAGGGGTCCTTCAGGAAATCGACCAGTTCGGCGACGTCTTCCTTGGCCTCGTCGCAGCCCGCGACGTCGGCAAAGGTCACCGGGTTGGCGTTTTCGTCGAGCAGCCGGGCACGGCTCTTGCCGAACGAGAACGCCCCGCCGCGGCCGCCGCCCTGCATCTGGCGCATGAAGAAAATCCAGACGCCGATCAGGAGCAGCATGGGAAACCAGGAAATGAACAGGCTCATCAGGAAGGAGGGCTGCTCTTCCGGTTTGGCTTCAACCTGGACGCCGTTCTTCAAGAGATCGGAGACCATCCATGGATCGCTCGGCGCATAGCTGGTGAAGCGCTGGCCATCGCTACGCTCGCCTTTCAGCACGTTGCCCTCGATCACCACCTTGGAGATCTGCTGCTGGCGCACCTCCTCGATGAACTGCGAGTACGGCATCTGCGACTGCGCGGTGCGCTGCGCGCCGAACTGATTGAACACCGTCATCAGGATGACAGCGATGATCAGCCAGATGGCGATGTTCTTGGACAAATTGTTCACGTTTACTCCTTGGTGCCGAGCCCAGCACGATTAATTTAAACGCATTGCGTTTAGACTCATTCTAAACCTAGTTTTACGGACTTGCCACCGAATCCGGTTGCGCCGCGCCGCTTGCAGCCAAAGGGCGGCGTCCCAGCAGATATACCTCGGTGCTGCGGTCGCGCGATGCGTCGGGTTTGCGGATCTGCACCTGCTCGAACGCCTGACGCATCCGGGTCCGGAAATCCTCAAAGCCGACGCCCTGAAACACTTTGACGAGAAAAGCGCCGTCCGGTTTCAGCCAGTCCGCTGCAAATTCCAGGGCCAGTTCGCACAATTCGTAATGCCGCGCCTGATCGCGCAGCATCACGCCACTGATATTGGGGGCCATGTCGCTTAATACAAGGTCAACCCGTCCATGTTGCAACTTTTCTTCCAGCCAGGCCAGGGCCGCCGGCTCGGTGAAGTCGCCTTCCAGGCTTTCGACACCGGGCATCGCTGCAATCGGCAACAGGTCGATTGCAAGCACCCTGCCCTGCCGCTTCATTTTCCGCACCGCCACCTGGCACCAGCTCCCCGGTGCGGCGCCCAGGTCCACCACCGTCATGCCGGGGCGCAGCAGATGGTCGCGTTTGTCGATTTCCAGCAGCTTATACGCGGCGCGCGAGCGGTAGCCGTCCTGTTGCGCCTTTTTGACGTACGGGTCCGTCACGTGCTCGTGCATCCAGGCACTGCCCGATTTGGTTCGCTTGGGTTTCTGCGCCATGCCTATCCGTTGTATCGGCTACAATCCGCGCTCATTTGAAGGAAACACGCATGAAATCACTCACGCCCGCACAACGGCAATATCTCAAAGGCCTGGCGCACAGCCGCCAGCCGGTGGTCATGATCGGCAACCAGGGCCTGACCGCTGCCGTATTGAAGGAAATCGAACGCGGGCTCGCTGCGCACGAGTTGATCAAGATCAAGGCCGCCACTGACGAGCCGGACACGCGCCGCGCCTGGCTGGAGGAAATCTGCGCGTCCACCGGCGCAGCGCCGGTGCAGCAGATCGGCAAGATATTGGTGATTTATCGCGCCGCTGGCAAGCCTGTGATCGTCCTGCCGGGTTGAATGCCGCCTGACGGGGTTTATCGCGCCAGCCCCGAGCGCCAGACCAGCAACAGCCCCAGCGCGCTCTGAATCAGGTAGAGAATGCTGGACACGCCATGCCAGCGGGCGAAGCGGTCGGCAAACACGCTCTGCATCACCGCATGCGGCATGGCCTGGCTCTTCAGGCTCTGCATGATGGGCTGGATGCCGAAGTGACCCGCCAGCGTCAGCACCAGCATCAGCGCCACGGCCCAGAAAAACAGGGTTTTCAACGCGGCACCGCCGTCACGGGCAAACCGGTAAACCAGCAGGTAGGTCGCCGCGGCGATGCCGATCCACGCCATCACCCCGAACAGCTTGCCGGCCAGCATCCCGGCCAGCTGCTTGTCGCCCAGGCTGGCAAACAGCACCGGTGCGGCGACGTAGCCAATCGCCCACATGCCGCCGATCCACAGCACCAGCAATCCGCCCGCGAGTCCGTCCCAGAAGCGCCGCATGCTATTTGTACAAGACGTCGAGCACTTCGTACTGGCGCACGCCGCCCGGCGCCTGCACGTCCACGCTGTCGCCGGCATACTTGCCGATCAGTGCGCGCGCGATCGGGGACGACACGGAAATCTTGCCCTGCTTGATGTCGGCCTCGTCGTCGCCGACGATCTGATATGTCACCGTATCGCCCGATTCGACGTCTTCCAGTTCAACCGTGGCGCCGAACACGATGCGGCCATCCGCGTCCAGCATCTTGGGATCGATGATCTGCGCGTTGGACAATTTTCCTTCGAGATCGGCAATGCGGCCTTCGATGAAGCCCTGCTTTTCCTTGGCTGCATCGTATTCGGCGTTTTCCGACAGGTCGCCCTGCGCGCGCGCCTCGGCAATCGCCTGGATCACGGCGGGGCGCTCCACGCTCTTCAGGTGCTGCAACTCGGCGCGCATTTTTTCAGCGCCCACGACAGTGATGGGGAACTTGTTCACAACCTTGCCTTTTCAGTTCAGCCGCTGGTGCAGCGACTGCAGGGAATACACTTTCAGTTCGTTGCCATGCCGCATGCCCATGCAGGCGGCCCGCGCGCCGGCCAGCGTGGTGAAGTACACGACCCGGCGCGCGAGCGCTTCGGCGCGAATGGCGTAGGAATCCTTCACCGCCTTCTTGTCTTCGACCACGTTGACGATGAAGTCGATATCGCCGTTCTTGATCATGTCGACGATGTGCGGGCGCCCTTCCTTGACCTTGTTGACGATCGCCACCGGGATGCCCGCCGATTCGATCGCCTGCGCGGTGCCGCGCGTGGCAACCACGCTGAAGCCGAGGTCGTGCAGCATCTGCGCCATCTCGATCACCGCGGCGCGATCGCCCGAGCGCACGCTGACGAAGGCGCGTCCGCCCGGTTTCGGCAGTTCGGAGCTCGACGCCAGCTGCGACTTGACAAAGGCCTCGCCGAAGTTGTCGCCCACGCCCATGACCTCGCCGGTCGATTTCATTTCCGGGCCGAGGATGGTGTCGACGCCGGGGAACTTGCGGAACGGGAACACCGCTTCCTTCACCGAGAAATACGGCGGGATGATTTCCTTCTCGAACGCCTGCGACTTCAGCGAAATGCCGGCCATCGCGCGCGCGGCGATCTTCGCCAGCGGCGCGCCGATCGCCTTCGACACATAGGGCACGGTGCGCGACGCGCGCGGGTTCACTTCCAGAACGTAGACCGTGTCGCCCTGGATCGCGAACTGCACGTTCATCAGGCCGATCACCTTCAGCGCCTTCGCCATCGCCACCGTCTGGCGGCGCAGTTCGTCCTGCACGTCCCGCGACAGGCTGTAGGGCGGCAGCGAGCACGCCGAATCGCCCGAGTGCACGCCGGCCTGCTCGATGTGCTGCATGATGCCGCCGATCACCACCTGCTCGCCGTCGGACAGCGCGTCGACATCGACCTCGATGGCGTCGTTGAGGAAGCGGTCGAGCAGCACCGGCGACTTGTTCGACACCTTCACCGCCTCGGTCATGTAACGGACGAGGTCGGCTTCCTCGCGCACGATTTCCATCGCGCGGCCGCCGAGCACGTAGCTCGGACGCACCACCAGCGGATAACCGATCTCGGTCGCCATGCGCAGCGCGCTCTCGGGCGTGCGCGCGGTGCGGTTGGGCGGCTGCTTGAGGCCGAGGTCGTGCAGCATCTGCTGGAAGCGTTCGCGGTCTTCGGCGGCGTCGATCATGTCGGGGCTGGTGCCGATGATGGGCACGCCGTTGCGTTCCAGGTCGCGCGCCAGCTTCAGCGGCGTCTGGCCGCCATACTGCACGATCACGCCGAAGGGCTTCTCGATGCGCACGATCTCCAGCACGTCTTCCAGCGTCAGCGGCTCGAAATACAGGCGGTCGGACGTGTCGTAGTCGGTCGACACGGTCTCCGGGTTGCAGTTGACCATGATGGTCTCGAAGCCGTTCTCGCGCAGCGCCAGCGCGGCGTGCACGCAGCAGTAGTCGAACTCGATGCCCTGGCCGATGCGGTTCGGCCCGCCGCCCAGCACCATGATCTTCTTCGCGTCGGTCGGGTGCGCCTCGCACTCCTCCTCGTAGGTCGAGTACATGTAGGCGGTCTGCGTGGCGAACTCCGCCGCGCAGGTATCGACCCGCTTGTACACCGGGTGCAGCGCCAGCTCGTTGCGGCGTGCGCGCACGGCGTGCTGGTCGGTATTCAACAGCCTGGCGATCCGGCGATCGGAGAAGCCGGCGCGCTTCAGCTCGCGCAATTCGTCGCGGCCGAGGTCGATCAGCGCGCGCCCCGCCAGCGCGGTTTCCAGCTCGATCAGGCCCTGGATCTGGTCGAGGAACCAGGGATCGATCTTCGACACGGCGTGGATTTCCGCGAGGCTCATACCGATGCGGAAGGCATCGCCGACGTACCAGATGCGCTCGGGGCCGGGCGACATCAGTTCGGCCTCGATCTCGTCTCGGTCGGTGGTCTTGGGATCGAAGCCGTCGGCACCCACTTCCAGCCCGCGCAGGGCTTTCTGCAGCGATTCCTGGAAGCTGCGCCCCATCGCCATCACCTCGCCCACCGACTTCATCTGGGTGGTCAGGCGGTCGTCGGCCTGCGGGAACTTCTCGAACGCGAAGCGCGGCACCTTGGTGACCACGTAGTCGATCGACGGCTCGAAGGAGGCCGGGGTCGCCCCGCCGGTGATCTCGTTCTGCAATTCGTCGAGGGTGTAGCCGACCGCCAGCTTGGCTGCCACCTTGGCGATCGGGAAGCCGGTCGCCTTGGACGCCAGCGCGCTCGAGCGCGACACCCGCGGGTTCATCTCGATCACCACCATGCGCCCGTCTTCCGGATTGATGGCGAACTGGACGTTGGAGCCGCCGGTGTCGACGCCGATCTCGCGCAGCACCGCGAGGCTGGCGTTGCGCATGATCTGGTATTCCTTGTCGGTCAGCGTCTGCGCCGGCGCCACCGTGATCGAGTCGCCCGTGTGCACGCCCATCGGGTCGAAGTTCTCGATCGAGCAGATGATGATGCAGTTGTCCTTGCGGTCGCGCACCACCTCCATCTCGTACTCTTTCCAGCCGAGCAGCGATTCCTCGATCAGAAGCTCGTGGGTCGGCGAGGCTTCCAGCCCGCGCTCGCAGATGGCGACGAACTCGTCCTTGTTGTAGGCGATGCCGCCGCCCGAGCCGCCCATGGTGAAGGAGGGACGGATGATCGTCGGAAAACCGAGCGCCGCCTGCACCTGCAGCGCCTCTTCCATGCTGTGGGCGATCGACGAGCGCGCCGAGCCGAGGCCGAGCCGGGTCATCGCAACCTTGAACTTCTCGCGGTCTTCGGCCTTGTCGATGGCCTCCTTCGACGCGCCGATCATCTCGACGCCGTATTTTTCCAGCACGCCGTGCTTGGCGAGATCGAGCGCGCAGTTCAGCGCGGTCTGCCCGCCCATGGTCGGCAGCAGCGCGTCGGGGCGCTCCTTCTCGATGATCTTCTCGACCACCTGCCAGGAAATCGGCTCGATGTAGGTGACGTCGGCCATGTCCGGGTCGGTCATGATCGTCGCCGGATTGCTGTTGACGAGGATGACCTTGTAGCCCTCCTCGCGCAGCGCCTTGCAGGCCTGCGCGCCGGAATAGTCGAACTCGCACGCCTGCCCGATGACGATGGGGCCGGCACCGATGATGAGGATGCTTTTTAAATCACTGCGCTTGGGCATGGTCGGCCATCAGCTGAATAAATCGGTCAAACAAATAGCTCACGTCGTGCGGGCCGGGGCTGGCCTCGGGGTGGCCCTGGAAGCTGAACGCGGGAACGTCGGTGCGCGCGATGCCCTGCAGCGAGCCATCGAACAGCGAGACATGGGTGCTGCGGACATTCGCGGGAAGCGTCGCCGGATCCACCGCGAAGCCATGGTTCTGGCTGGTGATCGCCACCCGGCCGCTGTCGAGGTCCTTGACCGGATGATTGGCGCCGTGATGGCCGAACTTCATCTTGACGGTCCTGGCGCCCGAGGCGAGTGCCAGCAACTGGTGGCCGAGACAGATGCCGAACATCGGGATCTTTGCTGCCGCCAGTTCGCCGATCGCCCGGATCGCGTAATCGCATGGCTCGGGATCGCCGGGACCGTTGGAGAGGAAAATGCCGTCCGGCTTCAGCGCCAGCGCCTCCGCCGCGGTGGCGGTGGCCGGCAGCACGGTCAGGCGGCAACCGCGCTCGGCCAGCATGCGCAGGATGTTGCGCTTGACGCCGTAATCGAACGCCACGACATGGAAACGCGGTTCGGTCTGCCGGCCATAGCCGCGTCCGAGCGTCCATTCGGTCTCGTTCCACGTATAGGCTTTCGGCGCGCAGACCACCTTGGCCAGATCCATGCCGGCCAGGCCGGGGAACGCGCGCGCGGCTTCCAGGGCTTTCGCCTCGTCGATCGCGCCGGCCATGATGCAGCCGCTCTGCGCGCCCTTCTCCCGCAGGATGCGGGTCAGACGCCGCGTATCGATGTCGGCGATGGCGACGATGTTCTGGCCCTTGAGGTAATCCGGCAATGACTGGCCGGCACGGAAATTCGAATGCAGACGCGGCACGTCGCGCACCACCAGGCCGGCGGCGTGGATGCGGTCCGCTTCGACGTCCTCGGCATTGACACCGGTGTTGCCGATATGGGGATAGGTCAGCGTGACGATCTGCCGCGAATAGGAGGGGTCGGTGAGAATTTCCTGATACCCGGTGAGCGCGGTATTGAATACCACCTCGCCGGTCGTGATGCCGTCGGCACCGATCGACAGGCCGCGAAACACCGAGCCGTCAGCTAGAACCAGGATGGCAGGTTGGGCACGAGACAAGGAAGACTCCGAAAGGCAGGTGACAAAATTCAGGCGAGCCGCTCGCGCGAACCCGCCTGAATTTGAATGCCGTCATTGTAGCCGATCCGGGAACCGGCTTCAATGCTTGACCGCGCTTTCGAGCGCCGGCCAGTGGCCCCGTCAGGGGTGGAGATGGTCCAGCCCGCCGTCCATGTCGAGTTCGGTCAGTTCGGTGAAACCGCCGATGCAGGTGCCGTCGACGACGATCTGCGGCACGGTGCGCGCGCCGTGGGTGACGACGGCGAATTCCTTCATCGCCTCGCGGTCGAGATCGATGCGGACTTCGTCGTAGCCGATGCCGCGCTTGTCGAGAAAGGCCTTGGCCTTGACGCAGATGGGGCAGGTGCCGGTGCTGTAGACCTTGACGGCGTTCATGGTGGGTTCCTGTTTCGAAGCGGTTATTTCAGATTCAGCACGTCGCGCATGTCGTACAGCCCCGGCGCGCGGCTCTGCAGCCATTTGGCGGCACGCAGCGCGCCCTGGGCGAAGGTGGCGCGGCTGCTGGCCTTGTGGGTCAACTCCACGCGCTCGCCGATGCCGGCGAACAGCAGCGTGTGGTCGCCGACGATGTCGCCGCCGCGCACGGTGGCGAAGCCGATGGTTTTGGGGTCGCGCTCGCCGGTGACGCCTTCGCGTCCGTAAACGGCACAGCTGGCGAGGTCGCGGTCGATCGCGCGCGCCACAGCCTGCCCCAGACCCAGCGCGGTGCCGGAAGGCGCATCGACCTTGTGGCGGTGATGCGCCTCGATGATTTCGATGTCGTAGCCCTCCTCCAGTACCCGGGCGGCGAGCTCGGCCAGCTTCATCAGGAGATTCACGCCCACGCTCATGTTGGGCGCGAACACGACGGGAATCCGCTGTGCCGCGGCGGCAATGCGTGCCTTGCCCGCCTCATCGAATCCCGTTGTCCCGATGACCAGCGGCACGCCGGCCGCGACACAGGCCTCGAGATAGCCGAAGGTGGCTTCGGGGCGGGTGAAGTCGATCAGCGCGTGCGTACCCTGCAGGGCCGTGGCCGGCCGATCCGTCACCCGAACCCCGCTGGCGGCGCCCCAGGCGGCACCCGCATCCTGCCCCACCAGCGGGCTGCCCGGACGGTCGATGGCCGCGCCGAGCGCGCAGCCGGCATCGGCCGCCACCGCTTCGAGCAGCGCGCGCCCCATGCGGCCGGACACGCCGGCAATCGCGATCCGCACGCTCACGACCGGCCATCCTTCAGGGTCGACAGCACTTTTTCCTCCGTAATCAGCCAGCGGCCGTCGCGTTCGACCATGCGCACCTGCTTGACGACCGCATCGTGATAGCTGCCGGACCGGTAATACTGCTTGAAGGTCACCGTCGCCGTGCCGTCGCTGCCCTTCTCGACCGACGGAGCATCGATTCTCACCTCGATGCTTTTCGCCGCACCCAACACCTGGCGTTTGCGCGCTGCCCAGGCGTCGCGGCTGCCGCCGCCCTGCGGAACAAAGCTGGCGTCGTACGCCGCGAAGTAGGCCTCGCTGTCGCGATGCGACCAGGCGTCGGCCCAGGCGCTCAGCGACTTCAGCACCGGGTCGTTGCTCGCGGCAGCCGGCGCATGCGGCTCGGGGAAAGGCGGCATGGCATCCGGCTTGATTTGCGCCACGTCGGTTTCAGCCTTCAGGCTCAGCTCGGGAACAGGGCGCGGATCGACGTAGGCCGGCGCATCCTTCGGGCTCGGCAGCGGCGCCACGACGCTGGTTTCGGTCGCTGGCGGCCGCGTGGCCGGCTCGGTCGCCGGGGCTTCCGACTGCTCAACCGCGGCCACTACGGGCGCCGCCGCAAGCGGCGCCGGGGACGGCTCGGATACCGCCGGCGCGGACTGTGCCACCGGCACCGCGGCGCGCGGTGCGGGCGCCGGTTCCGCTGCCGGTACCGGCGTAACCGGCGCGGACTGCGGCGCAGACGCCGGCTCGGCAGGGGGCGTCGCCGCCTCCGGCAGATCGCCTTCGATGCGCGTCAGCGTGTCGCCGTCGAAGAAGAGGGTGATGCGCTTCTGCTCGGTCAGTTTCCCCGCCTTGTAATACAGGTACACATAATCCCAGCGATCGGTGCGGAACGGGTCGACGACCAGCGGCGTACCGAGCAGGAAGCGGACCTGCGCGCGGTTCAAGCCCGTCTTCAGGCGGGAGACGTTTTCCTGGTCGAGCGCATTGCCCTGCTGCACATCGATGCGATGGGGACCGATGCTGACGCTGGAACATCCCGCGAGCAGACTCAAAAACAGGGCGGAAATCAGGAAATGACGCATGGCCAGGAAACCGGAAAGGTTTGGGCGGTTGGAAAAAAACGTATCATAACGTATTCGCGTTCCCGTTCTGGAGACCCCATTGAGCAATCCATCCGATCTCAAGAGCATCGGTCTCAAAGCCACGCTGCCGCGCCTGAAAATCCTCGATCTGTTCGAGCAGAGCGACAAGCGCCACATGACGGCCGAGGAGGTGTATCGCCTGCTCTCCGACGAAGGCCAGGATATCGGGCTGGCCACCGTCTACCGCGTGCTGACCCAGTTCGAGCAGGCCGGACTGTTGATCCGCCACCACTTCGACAGCGACAAGGCCGTGTTCGAGCTCAACCAGGGCGACCATCACGACCATCTGGTCTGCCTGCAATGCGGCAAGGTCGAGGAGTTCTTCGACAGCGAAATCGAAAAGCGCCAGAACCGGATCGCCAAGGAACGCGGATTCGCCATCCACGACCATTCGCTGCAGATCTACGCCGACTGCATCAAGGAAAACTGTCCCAACCGCAAGCCCAGCGACCCGCGTCACCGCGTGTAAGGCTCAACCGCCGCGCACAGTTCGGCCACGCCCTCGATCAGACGCGGCGTGAGACGATGCAGGCGGTCCGCATCCACCCGCACAAACGCCTGGTTTCTTACTGCCGGAAGGCTTGAAAAAGGCTGCCACGCTCGGCGCATGTCGGGTGCGTCGCTGCCGCTCACGATCAGGTCCGGCGCACGCTGCAGCACCGCTTCGCGCGACACCACCGGGGACAGTGCGTGCAGGTCGGCAAACACGTTGCGTGCGCCGCATAGCGCCAGCGCATCGCTGATCCAGTGCGTGCCGCCCACCGTCATCAGCGGACGGTCCCACACCTGATAGAACACGCGCACCGGCGGTTTCCGGCCGGGGCGAACCTGCAGCGCGGCCAGCCGCGCGGAAAAATCCCGGGCCGCCCGCTCCGCTTCCTTGGCGTGGCCGCTCGCCCGCCCGATCAGGCGCAACAGGCGCGCCACGTCGTCGAGCCGGGTGGCCTCGGTCTGCAACACGGGAATGCCCATTTGTCTCAGGCGATGGATGTCCGCCGCCCGGTTGCCGCCCACCCAGACAACGATCAGATCGGGTTTCAGCGCCAGGATGCGCTCGAAATTGATGCGGCTGAAGTCGCCGACGCGCGGCAGCGCCTGCGCCGCCTCCGGATAATCGCTGGCGCCATCCACGCCCACCACCTGCGCCCCGGCACCCGCGGCAAACAACAATTCGGTGAGATGCGGCGCCAGCGCGATGATGCGCTGCGGCTGGGGCAATTCGAGAACGTCACCGACGTCGTCGATGAGGCGAATGGCGGCCGCCTGCGCCGGCAAGGCGAATAGCAGGCACAGCCAGAAAGCGACCCGGCGGATCACCGGTCGACGCGCTGACTGCCGTGAAAGATCAGACTGGCGCGGCCGCCCTCGAAACGCAGACGCGTCAGCGACGCAGTCGCCACTTCAATCCGATAAGCGTGCTCCAGAGGAATGTGCAGCGCCCACGCGAGCGCCATGCGCATCACGCCAGCGTGGCCGACCAGCAGCATGTGCTGGCCGGCGTGACGTGCAAGCAACTCGTCGAGTGCGGCAGCGACCCGCGCGTGAAAGTCCGCGAGCGGCTCGGCGTCTGCCGGACGCGCGTTCACCGGGTCGGCCTTGAAGCGTGCCAGCGTGCCGGGTGCGTCCGCCTCGATCTCGGCAGCCGACTTGCCTTCCCACACGCCAAACCCGACTTCCTTCAGGCGGTCGTCGAACACCAACGGCAGACCGTGGCGCCCGGCCAGCGTCTCGGCGAAGGCGCGGCAACGCAGCAGCGGCGACGACACGATACGCGCCCATGGCGCGGCGTCGCCCACCGCCGCGTGCATCTGTGCCCAGCCCTTTTCCGACAGCGGGTCGTCGATCTGACCGCGATACTTGCGCCCGCCGACGGGCTCGCCGTGGCGCAGCAGATCCAGCGTGGTGGTCACGCCAGCACCACCAGATTGTCGCGGTGAATCATCTCCGGCTCGTCCATGTAGCCGAGCTCGGCCTCGATCGCGCTCGAGGGCTTGCCGGCGATGCGGCGCGCCTCGCTGGCGCTATAGTTGATGAGCCCGCGCGCGATTTCACAGCCGTCGGCATCGACGATCGCCACCACTTCGCCGCGCTCGAATTCGCCGGTGATACCCTTCACCCCGACCGGCAGCAGGCTCTTGCCGTCCTCGCGCAGGGCGCGCACCGCGCCGGCGTCGAGCACCACCCCGCCGCGCAGCTGCAGATGGTCGGCCAGCCACTGCCGTCGCGCCGCGAGCGGCGCCTGGCGCGCCACCAGCTGGCTGCCGATCGCCTCGCCCGCCGCCAGCCGCAGCAGCACGTTCTCCTCGCGCCCGCTGCAGATCACGGTATGGGCGCCGCTGCGCGCCGCGCGCCTGGCGGCGAGGATCTTGGTCAGCATGCCGCCGGTGCCGACGCTGCTGCCCGCCCCGCCCGCCATGCGCTCGAGCTCGGGATCGCCGGCGTGGGCGTCCATCACCAGCGTGGCGTCAGGATGTTTGCGCGGATCGGCGGTGTAGAGGCCGGGCTGGTCGGTGAGGATGACGAGGCAGTCGGCCTCGATCAGGTTGGTCACCAGCGCGCCGAGCGTATCGTTGTCGCCGAGACGGATTTCGTCGGTGGCGACGGTGTCGTTCTCGTTGATGATCGGCACCACCCTGAGCTCCAGCAGGGTGCGCAAGGTCGAGCGCGCGTTCAGGTAGCGCGTGCGGTCGGCCAGATCTTCATGGGTGAGCAGTACCTGCGCCGCGTGCAGGCCGTGGGTGCGGAAAATCGATTCATACGCCTGCACCAGCCCCATCTGGCCGACGGCAGCGGCGGCCTGCAGTTCGTTGACAGCCTTCGGGCGCTTCTTCCAGCCGAGCCGCGCGATGCCCTCTGCAATGGCGCCCGAGGACACCAGCACCACTTCCTTGCCCTGCGCGGTCAGCGCGGCGATTTGCCCGGCCCAGCGCGACAGCGCGGCGTGATCGAGTCCGCGCCCCTCGGCGGTGACCAGGCTGGAACCGACCTTGACGACGATGCGCCGGGCATGCCCCACCACGGAGTTCATCAGCGCACCCCGCGCCGCAGGCTGTCCACGGCCGTCCTGGCATCCCTGACATTGATCCCGTCGGGACAGAAATGATCCTCGTACAGCGCCTTGTGATACGACAGCAGCGAACGGAACCGGATATCCTCCCAGCCCGCGTTGCGCGCCTTCGACCAGGTACCGTCCGGGTGGCCATAGGCATACAGGCGGCGTTCGCCAGTCTCGCAGCGCATGCCTTCGTAGGATACGTTCCGCGCGCCGCCCGCAGCATCGATCACGACCGTATAGCGCACCACCTTGTCGGCACCGACGCTGATCGACGCGGCATCGACAAAAAAGCGGTTGCGCGTCGCCGACGAGACATTGAAAGCAATCAGGTTCTCGGCCTTGGGGTAAGGCGGCAACCGCGCCGCAACCTCGACCCAGGGCTTGTCCTGTTCGAAATCGTGTTCGAAATCCAGCCACTCGGCATGGGCGGCGAGCGGAAGGCACAGAAGGAGGGCAGTCAGGATTCTCATGTCCGGCATTTTATGGGTTCAGTCGCGCGCTGTCTTCAGGAAAGATCGGTCCATTTTCCGCGAATTCGGGGCACGGCGCGCTTTCAGAATGCGGAGCGGCGGGTGGCTAAGTTAGAATCCCACGTCCCGAATGGACCCGGACGCGCCAATCCGGACCCGATCGAAGCCCACCCGGAATCGACATGTTGCCCGCCACCCTCAAACGCTACGCCTGGCTCTCCATTGCCGCCGCGCTCGCCACCATTCTGCTCAAAGGCCTGGCCTGGTGGCTCACCGGTTCGGTCGGCCTGCTTTCCGATGCTCTCGAGTCCCTGGTCAATCTGGCCGGCGCGATGATGGCGCTCGCCATGCTGTCGCTCGCGTCGCTGCCGGCGGACGACAATCATGCGCACGGGCACGGCAAGGCCGAGTATTTCTCCAGCGCGTTCGAGGGCTTCCTCATCCTCGTCGCCGCAGTCGGCATCGCCTACGCGGCCATCGGGCGCCTGTTCAATCCTCAGCCGCTCGAGGCGGTGGGGATCGGCCTCGGCGTGTCGGTGATCGCTTCGGCGATCAATCTGGCCACCTCGCTCATCCTCATGCGCGTCGGCCGGCGATACAAATCCATCACCCTCGAAGCCGATGCACACCACCTGCTCACCGACGTCTGGACCTCGGTGGGCGTCATCGCGGGCGTCGGCCTGGTCTGGCTGACGGGCTGGCTCTGGCTCGACCCCGTGATCGCCATTCTGGTGGCCCTGAACATCGTGTGGACGGGCTGGCAACTGCTGCAGCGTTCCGCCGCGGGCCTGATGGACGTTTCCGTCGCGGAGGAAGACCTCAAGGCCATCGAAGGCATACTGGACCGCTACCGTCAGCAAGGTCTGGCGTTCCACGCCCTGCGCACGCGCCAGGCCGGCACCCGGGCCTTTGTCAGCTTCCATGTGCTGGTGCCAGGCGAGTGGACGGTCCAGCATGGGCACGACTGGTCGGAGCGCATCGAGGGCGACATCCGCCGGGCCGTGCCGCACGCGCACATCACCACCCACCTGGAGCCGATGGAAGATCCGGTCTCGCTGGCGGATCAGGACCTGGATCGCCAGGCGGACTGAGCCACCACCTTGCGGCGCAAGGCCCGGTACGCCAGCGCGTACGCAACGAGGTTCACGCCCACGACCACGCCGCCCAGCACCTGCTGGATCGGCAGCGTCAAATTCTCGGGATACAGGATCGGCAACAGGTAGCGTTCGACAAAGCCGCCGCTGTAGGCGCGTTCCCCGCCGAGAAGGCGCAGGTGATTCTCAAGCGGCGTAAGCGGGCAAATCCAGCCGGTGAATTCGATGATCGCCCCCCATGCGGCAGCCGGCAGGTGCAGCCACGCCAGCTTCGGCCAACGCACCAGCAGGAACCCGCCAGCCACGACGAAGGCGACGAACAGCAGATGTCCCAGCACCAGCGCGTCGGCAAGGAATACGGCCATGTCTTCTCCCCCTGTCCGCCCCGCGGGTTGCCAGAATCCCTCTCGTCTGGCGCTCGCGCGCGCAAACGGCAGTCCGGCCCGGGAACGCAGGCAACTCGCCGGTCGCTCGTTCAATGCCCCGTCATCGTTGCCCTGGCCTGCACCAGACGGCCCGCGTGATAGTCAGCGAAGGCCTGCTCGATCTCGTCGCGCGTGTTCATGACGAAGGGGCCGTATTGCGCAATGGGTTCGCCGATCGGCCGCCCCCCCGCCAGGATGAAGCGGGCGCCGGCGGAACCGGCCCGGATTTCCACCGTATCCCCCGAACCCAGCACCGCCAGGGTGTGCGTCGCCAGGTCCTCGCCGGCCAGACGGGCGCTGCCCTCGAAGACATAGACGAAGGCATTGTGCGTGTCGCGCAGCGGCAGCGTGAACCGCGCGTCGCCCGCCAGGGTGACGTCGAGGTAGAGGACATCGGTGGCCGGATCGTCGATGACGCCACGCCTGCCGCCCAGTTCTCCAGCCAGGACACGCACCGCCGCACTGTCCAGCGCCACCTCCGGGATGGCCGCAGCGGAGAACTCCTGGTAGGCCGGCGCGGACATCTTTTCGCGTGCCGGCAGGTTGATCCAGAGCTGGAAGCCGCGCATCAGGCCGTTGGTCTGCTGCGGCATCTCCGAATGAATGACGCCGCTGGCCGCTTTCATCCATTGCACGCCGCCGGCCTTGAGGTCGCCCCGGTTGCCCATGCTGTCGCGGTGTTCCATGTGGCCGTCGAGCATGTAGGTGAAGGTGATGAAGCCGCGGTGCGGATGATCCGGGAACCCTGCGATGTACTCGTCCGGGTTGTCGCTGCCGAAGTGGTCCAGCATCAGGAAGGGATCAAGGTTCTTCAGCGCCGGCGTGCCGAGGCTGCGATGCACCGTGACGCCCGCGCCTTCGGTGACCTCGAAGGCAGGGACAAGCTGGCGTATGGGTCGTGGCGTCATGAGTGCTCCTGATTGCTTTAACGCATGATGGCCCGTGCAGACGCCGATTACAAATCATCGGGCCTGCGGAACCCCGCGCGCTGCGGCTCAGGCATCGCGGTAGATGAAATCCCGCCTGAACGGATAGTTCGGCTGCATGCCGTCGACGGCCTTGCCGGCCAGCACCTGCCACAGTTCCATCCAGCCGTGATCGAACGCGTAGGCCGAACCCGCCATGTAGATGCGCCAGATGCGATATTTCTGCTCGCCGATCAGGCGCCGCGCTTCGTCGGCGTGGGCCTCCAGCCGGGTGACCCAGTGCCACAGGGTCTTGCCGTAGTGGGGCCGCAGATTCTCGGCGTCGAGGCATTCGAGGCCGCTGCCTGCGGCAGCGCGCAGCACGTCGGAGGCGTGCACCAGCTCGCCCCCGGGGAAGACGTAGTCTTCGATGAACTCGGCAATGCCGCTGCCGAGTCCGCTGGCATCGGGCTCGGACGTGGTGATGCCGTGGTTCAGCGCCAGCCCGCCGGGCTTCAGCAGCGCGTTGATCTTGTCGAAGTAGATGCGCAGGTTGGGACGGCCGACGTGCTCGAACATGCCCACGCTGGCAATCTTGTCATAGCCGCCATGTTCGGGCACGTCGCGGTAGTCCATCCGCCGCACCTCGACGCGGCCGGCCAGGCCGCGCGCCTCGATCTGCTGGCTGACATAGGCATGCTGGTCATCCGACAGGGTGATGCCGACCGCGCGCACGCCGTAGCGCTCCGCCGCGTGCAGGATCAGCCCGCCCCAGCCGCAGCCGATGTCGAGAAACTGCTCGTCGGGCTGGAGGTCGAGCTTGCGGCAGATATGATCGAGCTTGGCCACCTGCGCGTCGTCGAGACTCATGTCCGGGGACTTGAAATAGGCGCAGGAATAGACGCGCCGCGTGTCCAGCCACAGGCCATAGAAGTCGTTGGAGACGTCGTAGTGATACTGGATGTTCCTGCGATCCTTGCTGCGCGTATGACGCCACCATTTCCAGCCCTCGGAGCCGGTTTTCGGCAAGCAGTCGCCAGCGTTGCACAGGCGGTCGCCCAGCGCGAGGATGTCGTGGACGTCGCCTTCCAGGTCGAGAGCGCCCTCGACATACGCCCGGGCCAGCGTGCCCAGGCTCGGGTCGGCCATGGCCTTGAGGCTGGCCGGCTGATGCAGCCGCACCCGCACCGCCGCACCGGCGGCCGAGCCGACCTGTTCGCCATTCCACAGCTCGACAACAAACGGCAAGCCGGATGCTTCCACCCGTCGCCGCACCTGATGAACCAGCAATTGATCCAGCATCACACCTCCTCCAGGGATTGCGGCGCGCTGTCGTAATGTCTTGCCGCCTGCCTATGACTTTAGGCCAAATCGACCACCAGCGCAGCGCGCGTCGTGTCGGCCAGCGTCATCGACTCCACCCGGTAGGCATCGAGGTCAATGCCCATGCGGATCGGACTGCCGCCCTTGGCCGCCGCAATCGAGGTGGGATCGAGCTCGAACCGCAGGAAATGCACCGACGAGGTCTTCTCCTCGTTCTCGCGCTCCAGATCCTCGTCGGCGATGGCGAACACTTTCGGCTGGTCGGCCACCTGGACCCACACGCGGTCCTCGATCCCCTTCAGCTTCGCCAGCGCCACCTTGCGCTCGTCCGGGTCGGAATACTGGATCATCATGGTGGCCTTCCAGTTGCTGCCGTCCGGAACCAGCGGGTTGTAGGCGTCCAACTCGTCCTGGATGCCGGCCTCCTCGAAGGTGCGCTCGGCGCGCAGCATCTCCTGGATCTGGTAGCGCATGGTCTTCTCGTCCTCGAAGATCAGCGTGACGTGGTCGCCCAGCTCGACCATGCGGTTCTTCTTGTGCGCCATGATCTCGGCGCGCATGGCCGGGCGAACCTTGGCGTAGCTTTCCAGACTCATCAGGCTGTCACGGGTGATGTGCGGCATGTTTTTCTCCTTGCAAGCGTTGATTCATTCGAGGCCATAGGCGATGCGCAGCAGCGTGATCGGATGCTGCTTCTGCGCGGTGGACTCGCCCATGCCCTGCAGGATGTGACGCGCGGCGATCGCGCAGTCGGAACTGACATAATCGGGCGCAGGCTCGGCCATCTGGCGGAACACCGGCTTGCCGATCTTCATCGACTTGTCGAAGTATTCGCGCTTCACGCCCCAGGTGCCGTCGTGGCCGGAGCAGCGCTCGACCAGGGTCACCATGGCGCCGGCGAGCTGCAGCGCATCGCGCGTCTTGTTGCCGATGTTCTGCACGCGCTGGTGGCACGGCACGTGGTAGGCCACCTTGCCGAGCGGGCTTTTGAAGTCGGTCTTCAGCAGGCCGTCGACGTTGCGCGCCATCAGGTATTCGAACGGATCCCACATCGCCTCCTTCACCGCCTGCACGTCGGCATCGTGCGGGAACATCAGCGGCAGTTCCTGCTTGTACATCAGGGTGCACGAGGGCACCGCGGTGAGGATCGCATAGCCGTCGCGGGCAAGCTTCGCCAGATGCGGGATATTGGCTTCCTTCAGTTTGGCCACGGCATCGAGATCGCCCAATTCCAGCTTGGGCATGCCGCAGCAGGCTTCCTTCTCCACCAGAACGGCGGGAATCTCGTTGTGCGCCAGGAGCTTCAGCAGGTCGTGGCCGATGCCGGGCTCGTTGTAGTTGACGTAGCAGGTCGCGTAGATCGCCACCTTGCCGGGCGTCCTCCCGCCGGCCTTCGCGGCGAAATCGCCGCGCGGCTTCGCGGTGGAACGGAATTTGGCGCTGTCGTATTCGGGCAGCTGGCGGTCGGGGTGGATGTGCAGCACGCTGTCGACCAGCTTGCGGATCGGCTTGTTCTTCAGGCTGGCGTTGACGGCCTGCACCACCACCGGAATCGAGGCGAGCTTGCCCATCGCGTCGGTGCTGGAAAGCAGCCTGTCGCGAAACGTGGTGCCGCCCTTCCTGAATTTGATCGCCTTGGCGCGCAGCATGGTGTGCGGAAAGTCGAGGTTCCACGGATGCGGCGGCACATAGGGGCATTTGGTCATGTAGCAGAGGTCGCACAGGTAGCACTCGTCGACCACCTTCCAGTAGTCGGCCTTGGCGACGCCGTCCACTTCCATCGTCGAGGATTCGTCCACCAGGTCGAACAGGGTGGGAAACGCGGTGCACAGCGACACGCAGCGGCGGCAGCCGTGGCAGATGTCGAAAATGCGCTCAAGCTCGTGGTTGAGCTTGTCCTCGTCGAAGAAATCGGGGTTTTTCCAGTCGAGCGGGTGACGGGTCGGGGCGTCGAGGTTGCCTTCGCGTGTGCTCATGCGAACTCCATTTGGATTGGTCTCAGTTGAAAAACGAGTTCAAAAAAAAGCGGGCCGAAGCCGACCCGCTTCTTGCCCGGGCGAAATTACGCGCCCAGGGTGTCCAGGGTCTTCTGGAACTTGTTGGCGTGCGAGCGCTCGGCCTTGGCCAGGGTCTCGAACCAGTCGGCGATCTCGTCGAAGCCTTCGGAACGCGCATCCTTGGCCATGCCCGGGTACATGTCGGTGTACTCGTGGGTTTCGCCCGCGATCGCGGTCTTCAGGTTGTCGGCGGTGGGACCGAACGCCATGCCGGTGGCGGGGTCGCCGCACTTTTCCAGGTATTCCAGATGGCCGTGCGCGTGGCCGGTCTCGCCTTCGGCGGTGGAGCGGAACACGGCGGCCACGTCGTTGTAGCCTTCCACGTCAGCCTTCGCTGCGAAGTAGAGGTAGCGGCGGTTGGCCTGCGATTCGCCGGCGAAGGCGGCTTTCAGATGTTCTTCGGTTTTCGAACCTTTGAGTTGCATAACCTGATCTCCTTGGTTTAGATGACATGCCTTGCAGCACTGATAATCCATCCCGCCCACTCGCCCGGCCACTTGTTTATAGCAGGCTCGCGGGGGGATGAAATGCGGTTTTTAGACTAAGTCTAATACCTGAACGAAGATTAAACCGGCTACGATGACGCTGTCAACCTCGTATACACTCTTTGCCTGACGGAGAAGATTCATGAGCTTTGACAAATCGAAAACCGATGCCGAATGGCGTGCCGAACTCAGCCCCGAGCAATATCGCATCCTGCGCGAGCACGGTACGGAGCGGGCGTTCACCGGGCAATACTGGGACCATCACGAGAACGGCGAGTACCGGTGCGCCGCCTGCGGCGAGCCGCTGTTTTCGTCGGCGACCAAGTTCGACTCGGGCACCGGCTGGCCGAGCTTCTACCAGCCGCTGAACGCCGACGCGGTGGCGGAAAAAGCCGACGGCAGCCACGGCATGGTGCGCGTCGAGGCGCTGTGCCGCCGCTGCGGCTCGCACCTGGGCCACGTGTTTCCCGACGGTCCCGCGCCCACCGGCATGCGCTACTGCATCAACTCGGCCTCGCTGACTTTCCAGAAAAAACAGGATTGAGCCTTGCATATCTTTGACGCCCGGATTGCGGCGATCACGCCCGCCACGCCCAGCATTCACGTACTGCGCCTTGCCATTCCCGACGGCAGCTTCCGGTTCCTGCCCGGGCAGTGGGTGGATCTCAGCGTCGAGGTCGACGGCGCGGCGCACACCGCAGGATATTCGGTCACCACGTCTCCCATCCATCAGGGCGAGATCGAACTGGCGATCAAGGCCAGCGCACGGCATCCGGTGGCCCGCTGGGTGCACGAACGCGCAGCCGTCGGCGACCACGTGCGCGTGAGCCAGGGCCAGGGGCCGTTCGTCTACCTGCCGGAGATGAGCGACAACGTCGTGCTGATCGGCGGCGGGGTCGGCGTCACGCCGCTGCTGTCCATCTTCCGCCACGTGCGCGACGCCAGACTGCCGACGCAGGCGCATCTGGTCTACAGCGTGTCGGACAGCCGCGAAATCCTGTTCCGCGACGAACTCGAGGCGGCCGTCCGCACGCACGACAACCTGCACGTCAGCATCACCGTCACCCAGCCCGATTCCCTCTGGCACGGCCTCACCGGACGCATCGACCCGGTCAAGCTGCACGCGCTCGACGTGCCGGACGACACGCTGTATTACCTGTGCGGTCCCAAGGGCATGGTCGAGGACATGAGCATCCTGCTGCACGATCTTGGCGTGCCGATGAACCGCATCATTTTCGAGAAGTGGTGGTAGGCCCTTCCTGTGTCGGGTCCATCACCCGGCCTGTGCATGTTTGTCTTTCAATCTGAACGGAGAATTCCCATGCGTCTCATCACCCTGATCACCGCCCTGGTCTTCTGCAGCCCGGCCCTCGCCGGCCCCAGTGACGTGGTGCGAACCTATCCGGCGCAAAAGATCAGCGCCGGCACCTATGTCATCCACGGTCCGCAGGGCGTGCCGTCCAAGGCCAACCAGAGCTTCATGAACAATCCGGCCTGGGTCGTCACCCAGGACGGCGTCGTCGTCATCGATCCCGGCTCCAGCGTCCAGGCAGGCCGCATGGTCGTGGCCCAGATTCGCAAGACGACCGGCAAGCCGGTCACCCATGTATTCGACACCCACGTCCACGGCGACCACTGGCTGGGCAACCAGGCGATTCTCGAGGCATGGCCGAAGGCCACGCTCGTCGCCCACCCCGACATGATCAAGCTCGCCAGAAACGGCGCCGATGCGTTCTGGATCAAGCTGATGTCGGACATGACCGGCGGCTACACCGACGGCACCCGCGCCGTGATCCCCACCGTCGAAGCGGCCGATGGCCAGGAATTCAGGATCGGCGGCAAGACCTTCCGCATTCATTCCTCCACCGACGCGCACAGCAGGACCGACCTGATGATCGAGATGGTGGAAGACCAGATCCTGTTCACCGGCGACAACGTGCTGAACCATCAGGTGATGAACCTGCGCGACGGCACCTTCAAGGGCGTGATGAAGGCCACCGACCGGGCGCTCGGCCTCAATGCGAAACGCTACGTGCCCGGCCACGGCAAGACGGGCGACCGCAGATTCGTCGAAGACCAGAAAGCCTATTTCGGCATACTGATGTCCGAGGTGCGGCGCATGTACGGCGAAGGCAAGAGCGATTACGAAATGAAGCCCGTCATCGCCGACAAGCTCAAGGCCTACCAGGACTGGGCGGAGTGGGACGCCAACCTGGGCCAGCAGATCAGTCTGGCCGTCCTCGAAGTCGAGCAGGAGTGAGATCGGGGGGCGGCCACGCCATGCGACGGCCGCACGCTCGGGAAAACGGGATTACTCGACCAGCCGGGCAACGCTGGCCATGTGGCCCGGCTGCCATTCCCCGTCGAGGCTGACCCATTCGACGCGATCGCCGAGCATGCGGACGACGCCCGGGCGGCGATTGTTGCCGGTGTCGGAAAATTCGAAGCGATAGTCGCGCCGGAATTGCAGCTGGCCGCTGCCGTTGCGCGCAAAACGGGTCCGGCTCAGCGCCACGCTCTCGTCCAGGAACTGCACCCCGGCGTCGCCACAGGCACGGCGGCCCACCGCGATGGCCTGTTCACGCGCCTGCATGCCGGCATACCAGTACCAGCCGGCCGCACCCAACAGCCCAAGCAGCAGGATGTCCCAGCTCACTGCCCGGCGGAATCGGGTTTGACCGGACTGCGGAACAGCGCCGCCACCTGCTTCTTGGGTGTCGGCCGCGTCAGCGCGGGCGGGCTTTCGGAACGCGGCGCCTCGCTCGGCTCATAGGGCGTGTCGAACAAGGCATCGCGCGCTGCAGCCGGCCTGCTGCGCGGGGCGCTGCGCTCACGCTCGCCGTGGCGATCCGGCCGCGGCGCGCGCGGCTGGAAGGCCGGCACATCGGCCGCGCCGGGCTCGAAGCCGGGAACGATCACCGGGTCGAGGGTGCTGCCGATCAGCTTCTCGATGTCCTTGAGGTAGCGCGTTTCCGATTCGCTCACCAGCGAGATCGCCTCGCCCAGGGCGCCGGCGCGGCCGGTGCGGCCGATGCGGTGCACATAGTCCTCGGCGTTGTGCGGCAGGTCGTAGTTGACGACGAAGGGCAGCGCCTCGATGTCGAGGCCGCGCGCGGCGACGTCGGTGGCGACCAGCACGCGGATGGTGCCGGCCTTGAAGGCGTCGAGCGCCTTGATGCGCTCCTGCTGGGTCTTGTCGCCGTGGATCGCGTCGGCGTGGATGCCCGCCTTGTTGAGTTCGTTGGCGAGCCGGTTGCAGCCGAGCTTGGTGCCGGTGAACACCAGCACCTGCCGCAGGTCGCGGCTCTTGATCAGGTGCGCGAGCAGCTGCCGCTTGCGTTCGTGGTGCACCGGATGCACCACCTGGGTCACCGTCACCGCCGTCTCGTTGCGCGCGACTTCGATGAAGGTCGGACTGTTGAGGATGCTGTCGGCGAGCTTGCGGATTTCCTCCGGGAAGGTGGCCGAGAACATCATGTTCACCCGCTGCGCCGGCAGCAGCGCGACGATGCGCTTGAGGTCGGGCATGAAGCCCATGTCGAGCATGCGGTCGGCCTCGTCGAGCACCAGCGTGTTGACCTGGGAGAGCGAGAGCGTCTTGTTCTGCACGTGGTCGAGCAGGCGGCCGGGCGTCGCCACGAGGATTTCGACGCCGGTCTTCAGGATCGGAATCTGCGTGTTGATGTTGACGCCGCCGTATACCACCAGCGAACGCAGCGAGACGTGCTTGGTGTAGGCCTGCACGCTCTCCTCGACCTGGATCGCCAGTTCGCGCGTGGGCGTCAGAATCAGCGCGCGGATCGGATGCTTGGCCGGCGACGTGCCGGTGTTGGCGAAAGGCAGCAGGCGCTGGATCAGCGGCAGCGCGAACGCCGCCGTCTTGCCGGTGCCGGTCTGCGCGGCGCCGAGAATGTCGCCGCCCTTGAGCGCCAGGGGAATCACCTGTTCCTGGATCGGCGTCGGTGAAACGTAGCCCATCTCGTCGAGGGCACGCAGGATGTCGGGGGCAAGCCCGAGTTCAGCAAAAGTCGTCAAAGTCCGTCCATTAAATTCGGATCCAATCAAATCCCGTCGTCTGACAGGCCACCTGCACGTCGTCGTCCGCGCAGCCCAGCACCTCCGCCAGCGCACGCTGCGCCAGCGCTGCCGTATTGTTCTTGCGCGACACGTGCGCAGCCATTACGCATTGCAGCCTGCCGTGCTTCAGCGTGCCCAGCAGGGCCGCCGACTGGCCGTTTTCCAGATGGCCGAAGCGCCCGCCCACGCGGCGCTTGAGGCTGGCCGGATAGGGCCCGTTTTCCAGCATCGCCGCGTCATGGTTGCATTCCAGCACCAGCGCGTCGACGCCTGCCAGCATGGCTTCGATGTGCGGCGTGCTGCAACCGGTATCGGTCAGCACGCCCAGACGGCGGTTGCCGTCGCCGAACACGTACTGCACCGGCTCGCGCGCATCGTGTGGCACGGGAAACGGCTGGATCTCCAGGTCGTCCACCGCGAACGCCGCATGGCTGTCGATCACCCGTACCGCCACGCCGTCGAGATCCTGCGCCATGGCCAGCGTGCCGGCCGTCAGCCATACCGGCAGCTTGTGCTTGCGCGCGAGCCGCCCCACCCCGCCGATGTGGTCGCTGTGTTCGTGGGTGACCACGATGCCGGCCAGATCGGCGGCCTGCAAGCCCAGCCTGGCCAGACGCGCAATGCTGTCGGCCAGCCCGAAACCGCAGTCCATCAGCACCCGGGTGGCGCCGGCCTCGACCAGCAGGCCGTTGCCTTCGCTGCCGCTGCCGAGGCTGGCGAACCGCATTACGCCCCCACCCGCGTCACTTCAATTCTTTGTGCAGCAGGTTGATGATGCGGTTCTGCGTATTCGGATCGGCCGGCTTGCCGTCGGCCCCGGTGACGCTGACGCGGCTCTTCTCGCCGGCTTCGCTGACCACGATCTGCAATTGCGGCGTGGTCTGCGCCTTCTTGCTGCGCCAGAAGGCCCATTTGGCGAACAGGCCTTCGTCGCGCTTGCCGGCGTTGTCGATCTCGGGGTCGATGTAGCGCACGTAGTAGATGCCCTTGGAGCGGTCGCGGTCTTCCACGGCAAAGCCGACGCGGTCGAGCGCGAGGCCGACACGGCGCCAGGCGCGGTCGAAGCCTTCATCCATTTCCAGCACCGGCGTACCGGCTTCCCTGACGATGTGGGCCTGCTCCGGAACCTGCTGCTTGGCCAGCAGCGCATCGGCACGGCTCTTCTCCACGCCGAAGCGCAGCATCAGGCGGCGCAGCATTTCGGCCTCGAGTTCGGGGTCGGGCTGGCGCGGTTCCCACACGGTCTTGTCCTTGCCCTCGGTGGCATAGACTTCCTTCATGCCGCGGTGGCTGATGTAGATCTCGGTGCCGTCCTTGTCCGTTTCGATCCGCGTGCGGAACTTGTCGCGCTCGGCGGTGGAATACAGGCCGTCGATCACCTTGCCGATCGTGCGGCGGATGATGTCCTGCGGAATCTTGGCCCGGTTTTCCGCCCAGTCGGTTTCCATGATGCCGGTCGCGGGCGACTCCATGTTGATGATGAAGCCGTTCTCCTGCCAGAAGTCCTTGATCACCGGCCAGACCTGCTGCGGCGTCGCCTGGACCACCAGCCAGCGCTGGCTGCCGGCACGCTCGATGCGGGCCTTCTCCTCGGTGGGCAGCAGGGTCGTCGATGCGGCAGGCGCGGTCTTGCGTTCCTGGCTGTAGGTCGACAGGGTGGCGGAGCCGCCGCCCTGGGTATCGGGAACCACGTAGCGGTTGTCCGCAGTCGGCGCCACCAGATCGGGCGGCACTTCCAGCGTCGGCACCTTGCCGGCCGATTTGTAATCGATCTTCTTGGATTCCACGATGCCGCATCCCGACAGGGCCACGGAAACCATCAAAAACAGGGGCAGTAAACGCATAAGGTGTCCTAAACGAAGGCTTGCATCAAAGCGGCACGGCACATTGCGCCGCGCTAGATCAATCCGGCATGACGCAAGGCGCCACGCACCGTGTCATGCTGTCCGGCCGACAGCGGGGTCAGGGGCAGGCGCAGGCCGGGCGGAATCAGCCCCAGTTCCGCGCACGCCCACTTGACCGGAATCGGGTTGGCCTCGACAAACAGCTTGCTGTGCAGCGGCAGCAATGCATTGTTGAGTTCGCGCGCGCGCGCCAGGTTCCCGTCGAACGCCGCCACGCACATCTCGTGCATCAGTTTCGGCGCCACGTTGGCGGTGACCGAGATCACGCCATGCCCGCCCAGCAGCAGGAAGGGCATCGCCGAAGCGTCGTCCCCGGTGTACAGCGAAAAATGCTTCGGTGCCCGGCGCAGCAGGTCGGCCGCGCGCTCCATGCTGCCGGTGGCGTCCTTGATGCCGACGATGCCGGGCACGTCGGCCAGCCGCAGCGTGGTGTCGTTGGACATATCGGCCACCGTGCGTCCCGGCACGTTGTAGAGAATCAAGGGCAGATCGACCGACTCGGCAATCTTCCTGTAGTGCTGGTAGATGCCTTCCTGCGTCGGCCTGTTGTAGTACGGCACCACCGACAGGCCGGCCTGCGCGCCGGCGGCCTTGGCGCATTCGGTGAGCTCGATCGCTTCGGCGGTGGAATTCGCGCCGGTCCCCGCGATCACCGGCACGCGCCCGGCGACCTGCTCGACCGTGGTGCGGATCAGCAGGCAGTGCTCGTCGTAGCTGACCGTGGGGGATTCGCCGGTGGTGCCGACGATGCAGATGCCGTCGGTCCCCTCGGCGATGTGCCAGTCGATCAGGCGGCGCAGCGCGTCGAGGTCGAGCGCACCGTCGTCCGACATGGGGGTGACTATCGCAACCAGGCTGCCTCTGGCCGTTTCCATTTCTGCCATCTTGTTTCCGCCGCTCTATATTCCAGGACCGCGCCGATGTTCCGGCGAATCAACGATAAATCGCAGCATTCTAATCTATCTGGCTGCGCCTGGCTTTATCTCGGCACAAGCCTGCCGAGCCAGACAGCCAGCTGCTCGATGCCCAGGCCGACGCCCTGTGCAAGCAGCGGCACCGCCACGATCCAGAGGGCCCCGAGCCCCAGTGCCGCCACGCCCAGTCCGACCGAGAACATGTCCATGCCCGGCGTGGTGCGCGCCACGATGCCGAAGGCCAGCTGGACCAGCAGCGCCAGGGCCAGCAGCGGCAAGGCCAGCTGCACGCCGGCCGCAAACAGCCAGCTGCCGGCCTCGGCCAGCTGGCGCAAGTCGGTCGCGGCGGGCAGGACGGCCACCGGCATGGCCGCGAAGCTGTCGCGCAGCGCGTGCACGATCAGCAGGTGGCCGCTCGCGCCCAGAAACGCCATTGCCGCCACCCAGCCCGCCAGTGCGCGCCAGGCGGCGTCCGCCGGGGCCGCCTGCTCGGCGGTCAGGGTCAGCAGGCCGGCGGTCGCGGTGTGGCCGGCCCATGCCAGCGCCGCGCTCGCCGCCGCGAAAACCAGCCATACGCAGAGCGCCAGCGCCGCGCCCCACGCGACTTCCATGGCCAGCGCCAGCATGCCCTGCACGGTGAAAGGGGCGATCGCACCGGCCGTCAGGCCCGGCGCAAGAACGCCAGCCAGCACGGCGGCGATGAACAGCCGCAACAGCAGCGGCAGGCGCCCGGCCAGAGGGTCGAACACGGCCCAGCCGGCGAGGCGCGCGAAGGCGAACAGCCAGACGGACAGACTCGCTTCGTTCAGGGGCATGCGGCGCTCATTCCAGCAGACCCGGGAAATCGGTCAGCATGCTGCGCGCGAACTCGACCAGCTGCCCGCCCATCCAGCCGCCCAGCAGCGCCAGCACGAGCAGCACGACGATGAGCTTGGGAACGAAGGAGAGCGTGGGTTCGAGAATCTGCGTGGCGGCCTGGAACAGGCTGATGGCGAATGCGGTGACCAGCCCTGCCAGCAACACCGGCGCGGCAAGCATCGCCACCAGCCAGAGCGCGTCGCGGGCGATGCCTTCCATCAGAAGCTCCCGATCAGCGAGCCGACCAGCAGGTGCCAGCCGTCCACCGTGACGAACAACAGCAGCTTCAGGGGCAGCGACACCAGCTGCGGCGGCAGCATGATCATGCCGAGCGCGGTCAGCACGGCGGCGACCACCAGGTCGATCACCAGGAACGGCAGCACGACCATGAAGCCGATCTGGAAGGCGGTCTTGAGTTCGCTGGTGAGGAAGGCCGGCGCCAGCGCGGCCAGCGGCACGCTGTCCACCCGCCTGGGATCAACGCCTTTGTCGCCCTCGGTGAACAGGCTGAGGTCTTCGGCACGGGTCTGCCGCAGCATGAAACCCTTCAGCGGCGACGCGGCCTTTTCGGCGGCCGCGTTGAAGCTCAGCACGCCGGCCAGATACGGCTGGTAGGCCTCGGCATTGATGGTTTTCAGCGCGGGCGACATGACGAAAACCGTCAGCAGCAGCGCCAGCCCCGTCAGCACCAGATTGGGCGGCGCGGTCGGGCTGCCCAGCCCCTGCCGCAGCAGGAACAGCACCACGGCGATACGGGTGAAGGCGGTGAACGCCAGCAGCAGGGCGGGCAGAAAAGGAAACAGCAGCAGCCAGGGCAGGCTCGCCCCCGGCACCCCGATGACCTGCCCGCCCGCGCCGGGCGTGACGCTCAACAGGGGCACGCTGGCGTCTGCCGCCCAGGCCGGCGCGCTCAGGCCCAGCGCCAGCAGCAACACAACGATCGCCTTCATCGCGCGCGCTCCTGGGCCGATTCCGGTTTCGGCAGGGTGTGCAGCAGCCGCACGTTGCCGCCGCCCACGCCCAGCAGCAGCCAGGTGTCGTCGACCTCGACCACCACCACGCGCTCGCGCGCGCCCACCGCAGTCGTCCCCACCACCTTGACCGCGCCCTGCGCCCCCATGCCCGGCAGATAGCGGCGGACGAACCAGGCGACCGCGACGAAGCCGCCGAGGATGAGCGCCAGACTCAGCAGCACGGTGAGCATGCTGCCGGCGGGATCGGTCGCCGCCAGCGCCCACGACGGAAACAGCAGCAAGGTGCCTGCCGCGACGAATCTAGCCATGCCGGATGACCTCCCGCGCCCAGCGCGTCATGTCGGTTGGGGAATGCGGCAACTGCACGGCGAGCGTTGCCAGCGTGAGTTCGGTCGAGAGGTGCCAGGCGAGCGCGGGAGGCAGCGAGGCCGCCCCCGGCGCATCGAGCCAGCATTCCGCCAGCACCGCATCGAGGGTGCGGACGAGGCTGTCGGGGACAAAGACGCCCCGCCCTGACACATGCCGCCCGCCCAGGCGGCGCGTCAGCCACAGCAGGGCCAGCGCGGCGTCGGGCTGCCACGCGGGCGCCGCAGGCGCATCCACAGGCTCGGGCGCCGGCTGGGCCACCGCCTGCACCGGCAGGCGCAGGCGCGCGCTCAGCGTCGCCGCAAGCTTGCGGGTCAGGCGCGCCGCCAAGCCATCGGATGCCTGGGACGGCGCCTTCAGAAAAGCGATTTCGGCAGACGTGAGCTCAAGCAGTTGCATCAGCGCCCCCGCAATCCCGCGTCGCGTCGATGCGTCAGATCCACCAGCTCGTCGTGATCGCGCTGCTCGTTGCGCCGCTGCTGGATGGCGGCCTGCGCGAGATGGCGCTGCTCGAGCAGGCGCAGCGCCTTGAGTCGCTGCTCGGCCTGGAGCCACTCGGCCAGCCGCGCCTGCCAGTCGCGATGGGCGGCGTCGATGGCGGCCTGCGCGGCCTGCATTTCCGCGGCCTGCGCACGTTGCAGGCGATTCGTTTCCTGCAGCTGCGCCGCCGTCACCCCCGCGCGCAGCTCGCCTGCCAGCTGCGCGATATGCGCGTCGCGCAGTGTGCTCAGCCGCACCTGCCGGCCACGCGCCCGCAGCCATACCCCGTGCGCGCGTTTGACCCCGCGGGCCAGCGTTTCGCTGCGCCGTTCGGCCAGCTGCAGCACCCGCGCCAGCGCAAACGGCCTCATCCGAGCACCTCCTCAAGGCCGGCGCGCGCGGCCTCCATCGGCGCTCGCTCGCGCATGCCCTGCATCAGGTAGCCCTGCATCCGGGGGTACAGCCGGACGCCTTCGTCGAGCACCAGGTCGGCCCCCGGCACGTAGGCGCCGACCGCAAGCAGGTCGCGGCTGCGCATGTAGCGCGAATAGAGGTACTTGAAGCGGCGGGTGCGTTCCAGCGTCTCGTCGGAGAGCAGGTCGGGCTGCGCCCGGCTGATCGAGGCCTCGATGTCGATCGCCGGGTAGTGCCCGGCGTCGGCGAGGTCGCGCGAGAGCACGATGTGGCCGTCGAGGATCGCCCGCGCCGCGTCGGCGATCGGGTCCTGCTGGTCGTCGCCTTCCATCAGCACGGTGAAGAACGCGGTGATCGAGCCGCTGCCGCTGCGGCCGTTGCCGGCGCGCTCGGCCAGCTGCGGCAGCTTGGCGAACACCGACGGCGGATAGCCCTTGGTCGCGGGCGGCTCGCCGATCGCCAGCGCCACCTCGCGCTGCGCCATCGCGTAGCGGGTGAGCGAATCCATGATCAGCAGCACGTGCTTGCCCTGTTCGCGGAAATATTCGGCGATCGACATCGCGTACGCCGCGCCGTTCAGACGCATCAGCGGCGGATGGTCGGCCGGCGCGGCCACCACCACCGCGCGCGCCATGCCCTCGCTGCCGAGGATGCGATCGATGAATTCCTTGACCTCGCGGCCACGTTCGCCGATCAGCCCCACCACCACCACATCGGCCTCGGTGAAACGCGCCATCATGCCGAGCAGCACGCTCTTGCCGACGCCGCTGCCGGCGAACAGGCCGAGCCGCTGCCCGCGTCCCACGGTCAGCAGGCCGTTGATCGCGCGCACCCCCACATCCAGCGTCTCCCGGATCGGCGCGCGTTCCAGCGGGTTGATCGGACGGCTGTACAGCGGCACCCGGCGCCCCAGCATCAGCGGCCCGAGGCCGTCGAGCGGGCGGCCGGCGCCGTCGAGCACGCGTCCCAGCAGGCTGTCGCCCACCGGCACCTGGCGCACCCGGTCCTGCGCGCGGCGGCGCGGGATGTAGCGCATGCCCAGCCGCGGCGGCTGGGCCGCCAGCGGATTGTCGGGGATCACGCGCGCGCCCGGCATCACGCCGTAGATGTCGGTGGCCGGCATGATGAACAGGCGGTCGCCCGAGAATCCGGCCACCTCGGCTTCGATGCTCTGCCCGCCGGGAATCTGGATGTGGCACTGGCTGCCCACCGGCAGGCGCAGCCCCACGGCTTCCATCACCAGCCCGGACACCCGGGTGAGGCGTCCGCTGGTCGCAATCGGCGTCGCCCAGTTCACCGCGCGGCGGCAGTCGGCCAGGTATTCGCGCAGGCGGACGATGCGGTCCATCATTCGATCCAGTTCTGGTTGCTGCCGAGCACCTGCACCACCTGGCGCCAGCGCGCCGGCAGGGTGGCGTCGAGGTCGCCCTGCGCGGTTTCGATCAGGCAGCCGCCGCGCACGATGCGCACATCCTCGACGATGCGCAGGCGGTTCTTGTCGAGCACCTGGTCGAGATGCGGACGCACCAGCGCGGCGTCATCCGGATTCAGCAGCAGGCGCGCCTCGCGGCTGGTTTCCGCCATCTGCTTCAGCGCCAGGTTGACCACGTCGAGGATACGCTCCGGCCGTGCCGCGAGTTCGCCCGCCACCACCTGCCGCGCGACGTCGAGCGCCAGTTCCAGCACCATGTCGGCGAGGCGGAAATCGAGGTTGTCGAGGGTCGTGGAAAAGCTTTCGGCCAGCTGCTTCATGCGGCCGCAGGCCTGCTCCCCCTCTGCCCGCCCGGCAGCCATGCCTTCGGCATAGCCCTCGGCGCGCGCGGCCTCGCGCAGCGCGGCCAGCTCGGCCTCGGGATCGACCCGCAGGGGCGCGGCCTCGCTCGCGGATCCGGCGAGCTCCACCACCTCCCACTGTTCGAATGCGGTGGGATTCTTGAGCGGAATGTCGTCGTCGGTGCTCATGCCGCCTCCTCTTCGGGGAACTGGATTGCGCCCTCCGCCGCCAGATGCCGCAGCGTCGCCCCCGCTTCTTCCTGGGCCGCCTGGATCGCTGTGACCGGCAGGGCGCCCAGGGTGTCAAGATCGACGCGCATGCGCTGCGCCGCCGTCGGACTCATCACGGCCGTCAGCGCGTCGAGCACGCGTGCGTCGCAGCCCTTCAGGGCATGCAGCAGGGTACGCGCGGCGACGTTGCGCAAAAAGGTCTTGCGGCCCGCCTCGGGCAGCCGCGCCAGGTCTTCGAACACAAGCTTGCGCACGCGCAACCGGGCGGCCAGCTCCGCGTCGTTCTGGTCGAGCTGGACGAGGGCAGCGGCCACGCTCCCCTCGCTCATCTGCCCCAGCAGTCCGGCCACCGCCGCTTCGCCCTGCGGCGGCGCGGCGGCATCGAGGCCGGCCAGCCAGTCGTCCAGATCGCGCAGTATGTCGGCGCCGGGGGCTTCGCTGTGCGCCAGGCTCAGCAGGGTGTCCGCGCGCGTCCTGCCAGGCAGCAGCTCGAGCACCGCGGCGGCGACGTCGCGCGGGAGTTGCGACGCCACCACGGCGATCAGCTGGGGCGCTTGCGCCTCCAGCAGGCCCGCGATGTCAGCCGGCTCGCGCCAGGCCAGCTTTTCCAGGGCCTGCACGCCCGACGCCCCCAGGCGCTGCAGCATGGCCTGCGCAAGCTCCGGGCGGAAGGCCTGCTTGAGCGTCTCGTCGAGGAAGCGGCCGGTATCCGCCGCAAAACCGGTCTGTTCGGCAGCCTCGGCGGCATAGTCGCGCAGGATCGCACGCACGCGCTCGCGCGGCAGCACCTCGACTTCGCGCATGGCCGTGCCGAGCCGGCTCACCTCCAGCGGACTCAGATAGCGGAATACGGCCGCCGTGGCCTCCTCGCCGAGAGCGAGCAGCAGCGCGGCGGATTTCTCGATGCCGGCCTGGCTCATGCGCGCATCCACAGCTTGATGACGTCTGCGGTCACGCGCGGATTGGCCAGCACCTCGTTGCGGGCAGCGTCGAGTTCGGCGTCGAAATCCTCGATCTGCGGTTCGGCGGCAGGCGCCCGGCGCGTGCGCAGCCAGACGGTCACGCCGAGCAGAAGCAGAGCCGCCGCCGCGGCGGCGGGCGCCCAGGGCGGGAAATCCGGGCGCTTGCGCTCGACCCGCGGCGGCGCAAGCGGCTGCACCCGCTGAATCGGGCGAGGCGCCTGCGCCCCGGGCGTCGCCGTGGGCACGGCGGCTTGCGCCACCGGCGCCGCCACGGGCAGCGCATAGACATTCAAGGTATCGCCACGCGCCGGCACCAGCCCCATCGCCTCGCGGGCCAGCTTTCCTGCGCGCGTGCGTTCGTCGGCACTCGCGTCGAACCCCAGGATCACGATGGCGTTCACGCGCTGGATGCGGCCTTCCGGGGTATGCGTGGTGCGCACGGTCTTTTCCAGCGGGCGCGATTTGCCGCCCACCACGACGTTGCGCACCCGTTCCACCGTCTGCTCGATGTCGCTGTCTTCCAGCGTTGCCGTCACCTGCACGCTCACCCGGTCCTTGCCGAGCCAGGGCGTCAGCACGGCCAGCGCCCGCTGCGCCAGATCCTGCTCCAGCGCCTGTTGCCGCGACGGCGCCACCTCTGGGCCCGCGCCGCCCAGCAGGACGCCGCGCGGGTCGAGCACCTGGACGTCGCTGCGCTTCATGCGCGGCACGCTGGCCGCCACCAGGGTCTGGATCGTCGTCACCTGTTCGGTCGACAACCGCGCGCCGGGATGCAGGCGCACCAGCACCGCGGCCGTGGCGGACGGCGCATCGCGCAGGAAGGGCGAAACCCTGGGCAAGGCAAGGTGGACCCGCGCCAGATCGACCGCTTCCAGCGACTGGATCGAGCGCGCCAGATCGATTTCGAGCGCGTGCTGATAGCGCTGGCGCTCCTCCAGGGACGAGGCGCCGAAGCGAGGGGCGCGATCGACCTCATCCCGCGCGTCGGCGTCGGACCGGGGCAGGCCGCGCGCGGCGAGCCGATAGCGGGCCGCGTGCAGCTGATCGGCCGGCACTTCGATGCTGCCGTCGGCGGCGGACAGATGATAGGGAATGTCGAGCTGTTCGAGCGCGGCGATGACCTCGCCGCCCGCCCGGTCGGAGAGCTTGGGGTAAAGCACGCGATAGGCAGTGGGGTTGAACCAGACATAGGCCACCGCCAGCGCGACCAACGGCAACAACACCAGCAGGGCAAGCATGAAGCGGCGCAGCGGACTCGCCTCCGCGATCAGATCGCGCAGACTGCTCAGCCAACCCGGCACTGGACGCACCTCGTCTGCGTTGTCGGGTTCGGCTGCTTGACCTTGATGGCTTGGGTAGTCACGCCGCGATTATAACCAGTCGGGCGTGGCCACAGCGCGCAATACCACCTGCAATTGCCCGCCCCGCTCGCGGCTCTGGAACCACCAGATCGCGCCTTTTTTCACCGCCAGGTCGCCGGCCTGGCCGGTGAGCAGCCGCATCGCCACCCGTCCCAGCGTGGGCTGGTGCCCCACGACCAGCACCGGCCAGGCCGCATCCGGCCAGCCGGCAGCATCCAGCAGGGCTTCGGCGCGCTCCCCCGGCGCCAGCGCCGGCACCCGCTGGTAGCCCCGCCCCAGCGCCTGCGCGGTCTGCAGGGTGCGGATGGCGGGGCTGACCAGGATCCGCGTGTCCTGCGACAGCCGCGGGTTGAGCCAGTCGGCCATGCGCGCCGCCTGCTTGCGGCCCTTGTCGGTGAGCTGGCGATCGAGGTCGGGGGCCGCGTCCTCGGCCTCGGCGTGCCGCCACAAAATGAGTTCCATCCGGCGTCCTTCAAAAAATGACAGGCTCGTCATGCAGCAGCCATCCGCCCTGCCGCACGCCCCTGTACCCCGAATCTACCAGTACGGCTTCAATTCCAGGAACGCGCGCATCCGCCTCGCGCACGCACCGTTCGCCGTTTCCGCCTGCGTCGCCGCCAGCCAGCCGAGCGCGAATTCCCGCATCGGGCCCGTCTCCACCTGCGCCGCGGACAGCAGGACCGATGCGATGTGCGCATCGTTGGCCCGGCCCAGGCTGTCCTGCGCGAGGCGCAGGGCAGCCAGATAGCGTACCTGCCGCTTCCCGTCGAACAGCGTCTGGAAGAACTCGGCCGCGTAGCGCTGGCGCTTGATCGCAATGCGCAGCAGGTGGCGCTGCGCCGGCGCCAGCGTGCCGAACTCGCGCGCCCCGCGGACGAGAACGCGATGCCCCCTCCGCAATGCGCGGCGCGCCCATGCGTCGAGCGGCGCCAGCTGCGCGACGCACTGCGCTTCCGGCGCGGGATGTCCTGAAGGCTGGACACGCCAGCCGTGCTGCATCAGCCAGCGCTGCAGCGCCAGCAGCCAGGCGCCGGGACGGGCGCCGGCCAGCGCCTCCCGCATCGCCGCGCGCACCGCGATGCGATGCCGCTCCAGCGCCTGCATGCCGCGCTGCCAGACGGCGGCGTCGGGATGATGCGGCGCGATCGCCGGCAGGGTTTCGCCGCACAGCACGTCCCAGTCGCGCGCCGGGCCGAGCGCGGCGGTCAGCGTGCGCAGGCCGGCCAGCAGATCGTCCGGCAGCACGCAGACCGTGCGATACAGACGCAGCGCCGCGCGCAGCCGCCGCAGCGCGACCCGCGCCTGATGCACATACTCGATATCGTCGGACGCCAGCACACCCGGCAGATTGGCCTGGAGCTGCGCAAGGCACGCCTGCACGATCGCCTCGAACCCCTCCTCCACGCTCATCCCGTCGTCCAGCGCCAGCCTCACGGACTTGACCGGCGCCGATTCCACCCCGTGCGCCAGGCGCACCCCGCGCTCCGCCTTGCTGACGTCGAACGGCAGGCAGTCGAACGCGCCGGCCCATTCCAGCGCAAGCGCGAACAGCGCGTCCGGCTGGCCGGCCTTCAATTCGAGCTCGATCTCGCAGATCGGCTGGCTGCGTTCGCCGGAAACCACCTCGCCGACATCCAGCGCCACTTCGATCTGCGCGCCACCCTTGCCCTTCAGCAGCCAGGCGGTGCGATGAAAACGCGTCTCGAACACCGGCACGATCAGGTCACGCTGGGATTCCGGCACATACGCCAGCGCCGCGGGCGGGAACCGCGTCCAGTCGGGTGCGCCACCGGGCACCGGCATCTCGAATTCGACGCGCCGCGACAGCCCGCCCTGCCGCTCGCCCTCGGTCTTCAGCGTCTGCAGCCAGCGCCGTCCCGCCCTTGTACCCTTCAGGGTGCTTGTACCCT
>JAJZRE010000002.1:0-5101 GCA_021802945.1 Pseudomonadota bacterium | reverse complement strand
CTTGTACCCTTCAGGGTGCTTGTACCCTGCAGGGTACGCCGCACGCGCAGCGCCACGCCCCGCGCGCTCAGGGCAAAGTCCGGCGTGTCGAAATAACGGGTGACGAGGTCCTGCCGCACCGGCACGCTGCGCCGCCGGGCCATGCGTTTGAGGAAGGCCGCGGCCTGCTGCGGCGGCAGCGCCAGCTTGAGCTCGATTTCCATCGGAGGCGGGGTTGTCATATAACTGTCATGTCGGGGCACACACGGGCGTTTATCATTGAAGCACACTACGAATAAATCCATCATGAACCTGCCCAGTCCCGACACGCTCATCAACCGCGAGCTCGGCATTCTCGCCTTCCAGCGCCGCGTGCTGGCCCAGGCCGACGATCCGTCCATGCCCCTGCTGGAACGCCTGCGCTTCCTGTGCATCGTGTCGAGCAACATGGACGAATTCTTCGAGGTGCGCGTCGCCGGGCTGAAGGAACAGATCCGCGCCCACTCCACCCAGCGCTCGCCCGACGGCCTGACGCCGCGCCAGCAGTTCCGCGCGGTGACGGAGACGGCACGCGCGCTGGTAACCAAGCAATACGAGCTTTTCAACAAGGCGCTCATTCCCGAGCTGGCCACGCAGGGCATCCGCTTCATCCGCCGCACGCACTGGAATGAAACCCAGGCGGCGTGGATCCGCGACTACTTCTTCCGCGAGCTGATGCCGGTCTTGACGCCGGTGGGGCTCGACCCGTCGCACCCCTTCCCGCGCGTTCTCAACAAGAGCCTCAACTTCGCGGTCGAACTGTCCGGGCGCGATGCCTTCGGGCGCAATTCCGGCGCCGCCGTGGTGCAGGCGCCGCGCTCCCTGCCGCGCGTCATCCGCCTGCCGGAAGAGATCGCCGGCTGCGAATATGGCTTCGTGTTCCTGTCCTCGATCCTGCACGCCCACGTCGGCGAGCTGTTCGCCGGCATGACGGTGCAGGGCTGCTACCAGTTCCGTGTCACCCGCAATTCCGACCTGTTCGTCGACGACGAGGAGACCAAGAACCTGCGCCAGGCGCTGCAGGGCGAACTGCCGCAGCGGCACTTCGGCGCGGCGGTGCGGCTGGAGGTGGCCGACAACTGCTCGGAATCGATGGCGGCCTTCCTGCTCGAACAGTTCGAGCTCGACGCCGACGATCTCTACCAGGAGCAGGGACCGGTCAACCTCGTGCGCCTGATGCAGGTGCCCGACTGGGTCGACCGCCCCGACCTCAAGTTCGCCCCCTTCGTCCCCGCCCTGCCCGCGCGGCTGGCCAAGAACGAGGACATCTTCGCCCAGATCAAGAAGGGCGACATCCTGCTGCACCACCCGTTCGAATCCTTCCAGCCGGTGATCGATTTCATCGAGCAGGCCGCCGCCGACCCGCATGTCGTCGCCATGCGGCAGACGGTCTACCGCACCGGAACCGATTCGAAGCTGATGCAGGCGCTGATCCGCGCCGCGCAGTCGGGCAAGGAAGTCACCGTGGTGGTCGAGCTGATGGCGCGCTTCGACGAGGAGGCCAACATCAACTGGGCCGCGAGGCTGGAGGAAGTCGGCGCGCACGTCGTCTACGGCGTGGTCGGCCACAAGACCCACGCCAAGCTGGCGCTGGTCATCCGCCGCGAGGAGGGCGAACTGCGCCGCTACGCGCACCTGGGCACCGGCAACTACCACGCCCGCACCGCGCGCCTGTACACCGACTTCGGCCTGCTCACCGCCGACGAGGCCATCACCGCCGACGTCGCCAGCCTGTTCACCCAGATCACCGGCCTCGGCAAGGCCGGCAAGCTGAAGCGCCTGTGGCAGTCGCCGTTCACCCTGCACAGCGAAGTCGTCGCCGCCATCAACCACGAAGCCGAACTGGCGGCCGCCGGCAAGCCCGCCGCCATCATCGCCAAGATGAACGCGCTGCTGGAGCCGCAGGTCATCGCCGCCCTCTATGCCGCCAGCCAGGCCGGGGTGAAGATCGACCTCATCATCCGCGGCGTGTGCGCGCTCGAGCCCGGCATTCCGGGCCTGTCCGAGCATATCCGGGTGCGCTCGGTGGTCGGCCGCTTCCTCGAACACACGCGCATCTTCTATTTCAGGAACGGCGGCGACGAGAAGGTCTTCCTGTCCTCGGCCGACTGGATGGACCGCAATTTCTTCCGCCGCATCGAAACCGCCTTCCCCGTCCTCAACCCCAGGCTGAAAAAACGGGTGATCGCCGAGGGCCTCAAGCCCTACCTGCGCGACAACGTGCAGGCCTGGGACATGCAGCCCGACGGCAGCTATCGCCGCCGCGCCAAGCGCCGCGCCAAGGGCTACTGTGCGCAGTCCGAACTGCTGGCGCTGTTAACGCGGCAGAAATAATCCCCGGCGGAACCGGCGCCGCACCACAACCCTTGAAACCCGCCGTCCCGCCCCCATTTCCCCTTGCGTTGTGTTTGTAACCACGGGAGATAAAGGCATGTCCGCCACCAGCAGCAAAGAAACCCTGGGCTTCCAGGCCGAAGTCAAGCAGCTGTTGCAGCTGATGATCCATTCCTTGTATTCCAACAAGGACATTTTCCTGCGCGAACTGATATCCAACGCCTCCGACGCCGCCGACAAGCTGCGCTTCGAGGGCCTGTCCGATTCCGCGCTGTTCGAGAACGACCCCGACCTCAAGATCCGCATCGCCTTCGACCGCGACGCGCGCACCCTGACGATTTCCGACAACGGCATCGGCATGAGCCGGCAGGAAGTCATCGACCACATCGGCACGATTGCGAAATCCGGCACCCGCGAGTTCTTCAGCCAGCTCTCCGGCGACCAGAAGAAGGACGCCGCGCTGATCGGCCAGTTCGGCGTCGGCTTCTATTCCGCCTTCATCGTCGCCGACCGCGTCACGCTCACCACCCGCCGCGCCGGCCTCACGCCCGAGCACGGCGTGCGCTGGGAATCCGAAGGCGCCGGCGACTACACGCTGGAAACCGTCGAGAAGCCCGAACGCGGCACCGAGATCGTGCTGCACCTGCGCGAAGGCGAGGACGAATTCCTCTCCGACTGGAAGATCAAGTCGGTCATCCGCACCTATTCCGACCACATCACCCTGCCCATCGTGATGAAGAAGACCGAATGGAAGGACGGCGTCGAGGCGCCGACCGACGAGGACGAGACCGTCAACAAGGCCTCCGCGCTGTGGGCGCGCGCCAAGAGGGACGTCACCGAAGACGAGTACAAGGAGTTCTACAAGCACGTCGCCCACGACTTCGAGCCGCCGCTCGCCTGGTCGCACAACCGCGTCGAGGGCAAGCAGGAATACATCTCGCTGCTCTACATCCCATCGCACGCGCCGTTCGACCTCTACGACCGCGAGAAGCGCCACGGAATCAAGCTCTACGTGCGCCGCGTCTTCATCATGGACGACGCCGAACAGCTGATGCCGGCCTACCTGCGCTTCGTCCGCGGCGTGATCGACTCGGCCGACCTGCCCTTGAACGTCTCGCGCGAAATCCTGCAAAACAGCCGCGACATCGACGCCATCAAAAATGGCTCGGTGAAGAAGGTGCTGGGCCTGCTGGAAGACCTGGCCGAGAACCAGCCGGAAAAATACGTCGCGTTCTGGAAAGCCTTCGGCAAGGTGCTGAAGGAAGGCCCCGGCGAGGACTACGCGAACCGTGAGCGCATCGCCGCCCTGCTGCGCTTCGCCTCCACCCATACCGACAGCGACGCGCAGGTGGTGTCGCTGAAGGACTACATCGGCCGCATGAAGGAAGGCCAGACCGCCATCTACACCATCACCGCCGACAGCTTCGCCGCCGCCAGGCACAGCCCGCACCTCGAAATCTTCCGCAAGAAAGGCATCGAAGTCCTGCTGCTGTCCGACCGCGTCGACGAATGGCTGATGAGCAACCTCACCGAGTTCGACGGCAAGCCCTTGAAGTCCGTCGCCAAGGGCGGGCTGGACCTCGGCGCGCTGGAAGACGAAGCCGAGAAGACCGCGCAGAAGGAAGCCGAAGAGTCGATGAAGCCCCTGGTCGAGCGCATCAAGACCACGCTCGGCGAGCGCGTGAAGGACGTCCGCGTCACCCACCGCCTCACCGACTCGCCCGCCTGCCTCGTCACCGGCGAAGGCGACATGAGCGCCAACCTCGAGCGCCTGCTCAAGGCCGCCGGCCAGGCCGCGCCGACCGTGAAGCCCACGCTGGAGATCAACCCGACGCACGCCCTGGTCACCCGGCTCGACAGCGAAGCCGACGACGCCCGCTTCGCCGACTGGGCCAACTTGTTGTTCGAGCAGGCCCTGCTGGCAGAAGGCGGCCAGCTTGATGATCCGGCGAGCTTCGTGCGGCGGTTGAATGGGTTGCTGGCGATGCTGCCGGGCTGATTAAGCCAAAAGGACGTTTGTGTTGATCGTGAGCCTGTCGAACGATCGAAACACGAATGACCTTGTCTGTTGTATCGAGCGCGACTGAGCAATCAGTCGCGCTTTTTCATGCCCGCCCTTGATAACAGGCTTGCAATCCGGTATCCGATTGGATACATTGAAGTATGAACACCATTCTGCGCTCGGAAGAATTCGATACCTGGCTTTCAGCCCTGAAGGATAAATTGGGACGCGCCCGCATCATCCACCGCATCCGCTCCGCCGGGCACGGCAATTTCGGCGATTGCGAACCGGTTGGCGAAGGCGTCTCCGAAATGCGCATCCACTTCGGGCCGGGCTATCGGGTCTACTACACCCGGCGCGGCGAGGTGATCTATCTGCTTCTGCTGGGCGGCGACAAGTCCTCGCAGAAGCGCGACATCAAACGCGCCCTTGAAATGGCGCGCACGCTGGACAAGGAGTGAACCATGGCCAAATTTTCCACCTTCGACGCCGCCGACTATCTCGACAACGAGGAAACCATCGCGGAATACATCACCGCCGCACTGGACGACCCCAACCCCGATGTCTTCCTCACCGCCGTGCGCGACGTGGCCCGCGCCCGCGGCATGGCACAACTCGCCAAGGATGCCGGGCTGGGACGCGAAAGCCTGTACAAGGCGCTGACGCCCGGTGCCAAACCGCGCTACGACACCATGCTCAAGCTGCTGCACGCGTTGGGTGTCAAGCTCTCGGCTACGCCGGTTCACC
>JAJZRE010000071.1:4515-7845 GCA_021802945.1 Pseudomonadota bacterium | reverse complement strand
CTCATCGCCAGGAAGCGCGAGACCGGCCGTGCCCAGGTCGACATCAGCTTTCCCGAAATCGAGAAGTTCGACCACCTGCCGCCGGCGCGCATCGAAGGCGCGTCGGCCTTCGTCTCGATCATGGAAGGCTGCTCCAAGTACTGCACCTTCTGCGTCGTGCCCTACACGCGCGGCGAGGAAGTCTCGCGCCCGTTCGACGACGTCATCGCCGAGGTGGCCGATCTCGCGGCCCGTGGCGTGAAGGAAGTCACCCTGCTGGGACAGAACGTCAACGCCTGGCAGGGCACGCTGCACGAAGGCGGCACCGCCGACTTCGCCTTCCTGCTGGAGATGGTGCACGAGATTCCCGGCGTTGAACGAATCAGGTACACCACCAGCCACCCGCGCGAAATGACGGCGCGGCTGATCGAATGCTACGGCCGGCTGCCCAAACTGGTGTCGCATCTGCATCTGCCGGTGCAGTCCGGCTCCGACCGCGTCCTCGCGGCGATGAAGCGCGGCTACACCGTGCTCGAATTCAAGTCGATCGTGCGCAGGCTGCGCGAACAGCGTCCCGACCTGTGCCTGTCGTCGGACTTCATCGTCGGCTTTCCGGGCGAAACCGAGGCCGACTTCGAGGCGACGATGAAACTGATCGAGGAACTCGACTTCGACGCCAGCTTCTCCTTCATCTACAGCAAGCGCCCCGGCACGCCGGCGTCGGACTATCCTGACGATGTGAGCGCCGAACTGAAGACGCAAAGGCTGATGAAGCTGCAGGCGCAGATCGAGGCGCAGGCGCAGCGGGTGAACCAGGCCATGGTCGGCACCGTGCAGCGCGTGCTGGTCGAAGGCCATGCCCGCAAGAACGCGGAAGAACTCGCCGGCCGCACCGACAACAACCGCATCGTCAACTTCGCCGGCCAGCCGCGCCTGGCCGGCCGCTTCGTCGACGTCACCATCACCCAGGCGTACCCGCACAGTCTGCGCGGCGAAGTCATTACGGTTGAATGCCAATCTTGAGACATGAGAAATCCCCAAGGCCCGTTCGCGCTGAGCCTGCCGCAGCCCCTTCGCGATCACTACGGCGCTTCGACAGGCGAACGGGCTGCTACCGTGAGTAAGGCCCTGAATAGCGTAGTCGAACTACGCCTCGCCCCCGAGGACAACCGGCGGCTGGCCAACCTGTGCGGCCCCATGGACGAGAATCTGCGCCAGATCGAGGCGGCGTTCGACGTCACCATCGGCCGCCGCGGTTCCAGTTTCCGCTTCAGCGGCGACGCGGCGCAGGCCGAGAAGGGCGCGCAGGCGATCGAGCATTTCTACAACCGCGCGCACGACGAACTCTCGCTCGACGACATCCAGCTGGGCCTGGTCGAGCTCACGCGCGGCCGTACCCTGAAGGGCATAAACGCCGACTTTGAGGAAGGCCCCGCGCTGCGCACCCGCCGCGCCGACCTGCGCGCGCGCACCCCGCGCCAGGGCGAATACATCGAGCAGATCCGCGGCCACGACATCACCTTCGGCATCGGCCCCGCCGGCACCGGCAAGACCTATCTGGCGGTGGCCTGCGCGGTCGACGCGCTGGAGCGCGAACAGGTCAAGCGCCTGGTGCTGACGCGCCCCGCGGTCGAAGCCGGCGAGCGGCTCGGCTTCCTGCCCGGCGACCTCACGCAGAAGGTCGATCCCTACCTGCGCCCGCTGTACGACGCGCTCTACGACCTGATGGGCTTCGACAAGGTGACGCGCCTGATCGAACGCCACGCCATCGAGGTCGCGCCGCTCGCCTTCATGCGCGGGCGCACGTTGAACCACGCCTTCATCATTCTCGACGAGGCGCAGAACACCACGCCCGAGCAGATGCAGATGTTTTTGACGCGCATCGGCTTCGGCGCGCGCGCGGTGGTGACCGGCGACCCGACGCAGATCGACCTGCCCAAGCACGTCAAATCCGGCCTGATGGACGCCGCCGACGTGCTGGCCGGCGTGCGCGGGCTGGCCTTCACCCACTTCCAGTCGGAAGACGTGGTGCGCCATCCGCTGGTCGGCCGCATCGTCGACGCCTACGCCGCGCGCCGCGCGGAAACGGACAAGTGAGCCCGCACTTCAGCCTGTCGGTGCAGTTCGCCAGCGACGCCGACAGCCTGCCGAGCCGCGCGCAGGTGCGCCGCTGGGTCGCCGCCGCGCTGGAACACGCCGCCGAAATCACCGTGCGCTTCGTCGACGCCGAGGAGGCGCAGGCGCTCAACCAGGACTACCGCCACAAGGGCTATGTGCCCAACGTGCTGACCTTCGAATACGGCGAGCTGCCCTTGAACAAATCAGGCGCCCGGGTGCTGGGCGGCGACGTCGTGATCTGCGCGCCGGTGGTCGAGCGCGAGGCGCGCGAGCAGGGCAAGCCGCTGCAGGACCATTACGCCCACATGACCGTACACGGCGTGCTGCACCTGCAGGGCTACGACCATATCGACCCGGCTGACGCCGACATCATGGAATCGCGCGAAGCCGTTATACTGAAACGGTTCCGTATCCCCAATCCCTACACTTCCTGACGCACATGGAGTCCGACAGTAGTCCCCCCAAACCGAGCTTGCTCGAGCGCATCTCCCACTGGCTGATGCGCGAACCCGAAGACCGTGAACAGCTGATCGAGCTGCTGCACGGCGCCTACGAAAACAACCTGATGGATGCCGACGCCCTGGCGATGATCGAGGGCGTGCTGCAGGTGTCCGAGATGCGCGTCGGCGAGATCATGATCCCGCGCGCGCAGATGGACGTCATCGACATCAACGACGCGCCCGAGGCCTTCATTCCCTTCGTCATCGAAACCGCGCACTCGCGCTTTCCGGTCATCGACAAGGACCGCGACGACGTCATCGGGATTTTGCTGGCGAAGGACCTGCTGCGCCACTACGCCGAATCCGACAGCGACATCCGCGGCATGCTGCGCCCCGCCGTGTTCATTCCCGAATCGAAGCGGCTCAACGTGCTGCTGAAGGAATTCCGCTCCAACCGCAACCACATCGCCATCGTCGTCGACGAATACGGCGGCGTCGCCGGGCTGGTGACGATCGAGGACGTGCTCGAGCAGATCGTCGGCGACATCGAGGACGAATACGACTTCGACGAGACCGAGGACAACGTCATCCGCGAGAAGGAAGACGTGTTCCGCGTGAAGGCGGGCACCGAAATCGCCGACTTCAACGAGGCGCTGGGCGCGACGTTTTCCGACGAGGAGTTCGACACCGTCGGCGGCCTCGTCATCTCGCGTTTCGGCCATCTGCCGAAGCGCGGCGAATCGGTGAAGTTCGACGGTTTCCAGTTCAGCATCCTGCGCGCCGACAGCCGCCG
>JAJZRE010000071.1:0-4415 GCA_021802945.1 Pseudomonadota bacterium | reverse complement strand
TTGCCTCAAAGCGCATGCCGGCGGTCGCCCCGGGCGAAGCCGGCCAGCGGCGCGATGCCGCCCTTGCTCAGACCGAGCACCTTGAACAGCTCGCCCATCTCCGCCGGCGACACCAGCCGCTGCACCGCATTCGCCTGCGGCAGGTAGGCCGCCGCATCGGCGGGCGACGTCTGCAGCAGCAACCCGGCGAGGCCGCTGTTCAACAGGAAGTTCGCCTGGCTCGCGTAGCCCGCGAGCTCCAGTCCCGCCTCCCTTCCCGCCCGCGCCACCGCGCTGAAATCGACGTGCGCGGTGAGGTCGCACAGCCCGGGCAGGTGGAACGGATCGTCGAGCGCGTGGTGGCGGTAGTGCGCGCGCAGCGTGCCCATGTGGCGCTGCGGGTGGTAGTACTCGCTGGCGTTGAAGCCATAGTCGACCATCAGGACCAGGCCGCGGTCGAGCGCGTGTGCGAGCGAGGCGATCAGCGCGTCGGCCGCCAGGTTGATCTCCGAAAGATAGCCCGGCGCCAGGTTCATTGCGTCCGCGCGGGCGCGCAGCATCGGGTCGTCGATGGCCCGGTCCTGCCACGCGAACATCCCGCCCTCCAGCGCCACCCCGCGCGTCAGCGGGCCGGCCTCCGTCCAGTGCACCAGCTCCACCGGCAGCGCGTCGAGCACCTCGTTGCCGAGGATCACGCCCCTGAACTGCTCGGGCAGCGCATCCAGCCACTGCACCCGCGCGGCAAGTTCGGGCCGTTCGCGCGCGATCGTGTCCTGCTGGCGTTCGCACAAGTCGGCGCTCACTTCCAGGATCAAATATCGCCCCGGCAACGCGCCGAGCCGTTCCAGCTCGCCCAGCATGTCCGCCGCCAGCCGCCCGCTGCCGGCGCCCAGTTCCAGCACCTCGCCGCCGGACTCTTTCAGCGCCGGCGCGATCGCCTGCGCCAGCGCGCGGCCGAACAGCGGCGTCAGTTCCGGCGCGGTGACGAAGTCGCCGGCGGCGCCGAACTTCATCGCGCCGGCGGCGTAGTAGCCCAGCCCCGGCGCGTACAGCGCGGCTTCCATGAAACGCGAGAACGGCATCCAGCCGCCGGCATCTTCGATCAGCGACTGCAGGTGCGCAGTCACGCGCTGGCTGTGCGCAAGGGCGTCGGGAGTCGGGGCGGGCAGCATCGAGTTCATGGATAATGCACAATCCAAGGACTATAAGGGCGAATCCCGATGCATGGCAAAGTCGTACTGATCACCGGCGGGGCCAAGCGGGTGGGCGCGGCATCGGCGCGCCTGCTGCACGCGGCCGGTGCCAACCTGATGATCCATTACCGCAGTTCGGCCACCGATGCCCGCGCGCTGCAGGATGAACTGAATGCCGTCCGCCCCGATTCGGTGGCGCTGATCCAGGCCGACCTGCTCGACATCGGTGGCCTGCCCGCGCTGGTGCACCAGACCGTCGCCACCTTCGGCGGCCTCGACGTGCTGCTCAACAACGCGTCGAGCTTCTACCCGACGCCGGTCGGCACCATCGTGGAAAAGGACTGGATCGATCTCATGGGCAGCAACCTCAAGGCGCCGATGTTCCTGTCGCAGGCCGCCGCGCCGGAACTGAAGAAGCGCCGCGGCTGCATCATCAACATCACCGACATCCACGCCGAGCGGCCGATGAAGAGCTACGTCGTCTATTCCGTCGCCAAGGCGGGCCTGGTCGGGCTGACCAAATCGCTGGCGCGCGAACTGGCGCCCGAAGTGCGCGTCAACGGCATCGCGCCGGGACCGATCATGTGGCCCGAAGGCGACTCGAATTTCGACGAGGTCTCGCGCCAGCGCATCGTCTCGCACACCATGCTGAAGCGTGCCGGCGATCCCACCGACATTGCGCTGGCAGTGCGCTTCTTCGCGATGGACACGCACTACGTGACGGGTCAGATCCTCGCGGTGGATGGCGGACGCAGCGCAAAACTCTAGACGCCCCTGAAAGCCCCGGCCTGGCCAGCACAGGCACCCTGAAGGGCACAGGCACCCTGAAGGGCCGTAATCTGTGGAGCCTGAACGCCGCGAGGCGATTCAGGTCATCGTCCGGACGCACGGCGCGCAAGCGCGACACCAGCCTGCGCGAACCGACATGCAGGACGTTGCGGTTCAGCGCCCGACTCGGGGTCGACGCTGTCGCATATCGACGACAGCGTGCATGCCGCATGACCCTGATCAACCCCGCCGCTGGCTGCGACCAAACGAACCCGAGCGGATCGCTTCAAGCTCCGCCGCCTTCTCCTGGAGTGATTCGGAGACGGGGGGTTCCGTGGCGGCCTCGGGCACCGTGGCCAGGCTGGGGCCGGCTGAATGCGTCCCCATGTTGCCGCTGATCGTGCCGCCTTCCTCGACCATCAGGCCGCCGTAGCGGATCGTGCCGCTGACGCGGCCGGTGGCGTACACGACCAGCCGCTTGCGGGCGGTCAGCTCGCCTTCGAAGGTGCCGCGTATCTCCGCCACGTCGATTTCGGCCTTGCCCGAAAATACGCCGCCTTCGGCGATGCGGATGACGCGGCTGTTCATCGAGGCTTCCACGCGGCCTTCCACCACCAGGATTTCGCAATCGGTGATCTCGGAGCCCTTCAGCTTGATGTTCGGCCCGACGATGAGCTTGCTGCCCTCGTCGCTCGCCGTGGGTTTGGCGGCCGCCGGGGCGGATTCAGCCTTGGGCGCCTCGACCGTCGTCTTGGGGGATTCGGCCGGTTTGGCCGGGTAGCCCGTATGGCCCGTCCGGGTTGAATCGGTTCTTGAATTGCTGGTCGTGCCGGGTTGCATGAAGGATTTGAGCATGGATAGGGTCTCTCTCTATGTATCTGGATGGTTCTGGGTAAGGCGGGGGGTAAAGCACTCTGGTGTGGTTGCGGCCGGAACTGGACGCAAGCGTTGAAAAGCAACAGGCGGGCCAGCACGGGAAATCTGTTGATAAACAGGTGGATAAGGACTTTGTTGGGATTTGCGGAGCGCAAAAACAGGCTAAAACGTCGCCTGAGGACGACGCTCAATTCGGCTGATTTGAGAAATATCCAGACAAAACAAACGGATAGAACGGATTGGTGCCGTCGCCAGATGGCGACAAACGAGACTGGGTTCTGCCAAGGCGGGACAAATTGATACGCGCCGCCTCCACTGTTTCTGGTCGATTGGCATCCGTGGCACCGGCACCGTGCCGAACGGCGCTTATTCCGTCACACGCAGCGTCCCCCGGCTGACGCTCTCTCCATCCCCGGGGCGCAGCGACCAGAACGACAGCGACGACAGCATCGTCAGTCCGCCCAGCGTCAGGAAGGCATGGTGCAGCGCGGTCGTCACCGCCGCGCGGTCGGTTTGCGGCAGGCCGCCGAGATACCAGCCCGCGATCAGCGAGCCGCACGCCAGCCCGAAACTCATCGACATCTGCTGCAGCGAGCTCGCGATCGTACTGGCCATGCTCGAATCGGGCGTATCGATATCGGCGTAGGCCAGCGAATTCATGCTGGTGAATTGCAGCGAATTGAAGAATCCCATGGCCAGGCCCAGCGGCACGATCAGCGCGATCGGCGTGGCCGGGCTCACCCGCGAGAACAGGCTGATGACGACCCCGATCATCACCGTATTCACGATCAGGATGCGCCGGTAGCCGAAGCGTGCCAGCACGCGCGAAGCAATGAGTTTCATGCCCATGGCCGCCGCCGCGGCAGGCATCATCAGCAGGCCCGACTGCCACGCCGGCAGGCCCAGGCCGAGCTGGTAGAGCAGCGGCAGCAGGAACGGCATCCCGCCCATCCCCAGCCGCGTGACGAAGCCGCCCACCACCGAGATGCGAAACGTGCGCACCCGGAACAGCCTCAGGCGCAGCAGCGGATGGGGCGTCTCGCGGGCATGCCAGACATACGCGGCCAGCAGGCTCGCGCAGAGCAGCAGCAACACGGCCGCCGAGGTGGCGTCGATGCGGTGTTCGCCGAAGATTTCCAGCAGCCAGGACAAGAGCGCCGTCCCGCCGCCGAACAGGACCAGGCCGACGACATCCAGCGGGCGCGGCGCGTCGCCGCGGTAATCCGGCATGTGGCGATTCGCCAGCCACAGCGCCAGCAGGCCCATCGGCACGTTGACGAAGAAGATGGTGCGCCAGGAAACCCAGTGCACGATCAGGCCGCCCACCGTGGGCCCGAGCAGCGGCCCGATCAGCGCCGGGATGATGACGAAATTCATCGCCCGCAGCAGTTCCGATTTGGGAAACGTGCGGATGATCGTCAGCCGGCCCACCGGCATCATCATCGCCGCCCCCACCCCCTGCAGGATGCGCGCCGCGACCAGCATCGGCGCGTTCAGCGCCAGGCCGCACAGAGCCGAGGAAAAGGTGAAGAGGCCGACCGCGATGCTGAACACGCGCCGCGTGCCGTAGCGGTCCGCCATCCAGCCGCTCACCGGGAT
>JAJZRE010000070.1 GCA_021802945.1 Pseudomonadota bacterium | reverse complement strand
TACGTCGGCGACATCTTCGGCCGCCAGTTCACCGTCATCGACCACATCGAGCGGCTGCCGGAGCGGCTGCCGCAGCTGTTCATGGCGCTGACGAAGTAGGCGGCCGCCGGCGCAGGCGAACGCAGCAAAGGCAGGCCGTCGGTTTGTCGATCAGCCTGGCCCGATCTCGCCGGACGACCTGGCACGCATCCACATCCGCAAGGAAAGGAGCCTCCCGTGGGGCGGCGTCTGCTCAAGCTGATGGAATTCCGCAGCAGCTATCCCGCGTTCGACGGCGTGTTCCACCTGATGTATTCGAAGTTCAGGCTGCGGCGTCAGGCGCCGGAATCCGCGGCCTGGCGGAAGGTGCCCTTGCCTTCGCGTTTCGCCGCGTACAGCGCCGCGTCGGCTTGCTTCAGCAGATCGTCCAGCGTCTCGCCGTCGGTGCAGCACATGGCGATGCCCACCGACGCCCCGATGCGCGCGGTGCCCCCGCCGGCAAGGGGTATGGGCTGACACAGGCTGCCCACCAGGCGGCCCGCGACCTCGCGCACCGCATCCGCATGCTCGACCTGTCCCAGCACGATGACGAACTCGTCGCCGCCGAGACGGGCGATCACGTCCGACTCGCGGAGCAGCTGCTTCATCCGCTGCGCCGATGTCACGAGCACCGCGTCGCCGGCCGCATGGCCATACTGGTCGTTGACCGCCTTGAAATCGTCCAGGTCGACCGCGAGCACGGCCATCCGTGTTCGGGATCGCCTTGCGCCTGCGATCAGATGCGTTGCGTTTTCCTGCAGGAAACGCCGGTTGGCCAGGCCCGTCAGCGGGTCGCGAAGACTGAGTTGCGTGATCGTCTTCTCCGCATGGATGCCCGCCCGGATCAGCCTGACGGTTTCCCGGTACAGCCCGAGCAGCGCCAGGCCCGTCCACAGCCCGGCGATGCCCAGCAGCGCCGACGACAGGTTCTCGCCGTGAATGCGCTCCGCTTCGCGTGTTTCCAGCTGATTCAGTTCCTCGCGTTCGGTCTCGATCAGGATGCGGTGGATCTGCTCGATGGCGGACTTGTCGAATCCGCCCAGGTCCCGTTCCGGCGGCGCGACGGCGACACCCGCCGTGCCTTGACGCAGCGCGCTGAATCCCGTCTCCAGTGCCGACTGCAATGCCGGAAGCGGCGCCAGACGGGCCGCCTGGTCGCTGTCGTCACCGACCAGCACGATCAGCTGTTTGGCACTGGGGCACGACGATTGATGGCATATCAGGTCGGGATCGAGATCGGCGGGGTTCTGCGACTCGGCGTATTTGCGCACCGCATTGTCCAGATTGAGCAGGTACGTGCGCAGCGCGTTGATGTACGCGATGACCTGCCGCGTATGCTCCACCGAGCGTACCGCCTCGGCCGAGCGCTGGTGCTGGTAGAACATCATGGCGAACAGGATCGCGATGATGAGGGCGAAGATCAGCGCGCCCTTGTGGAGCACCTGCCTGAAGCCGCCAAAGACGGAGCCATTGACGCCGGTTTGCCCCGGCGGCGTACCCGGATTCATTCCAGGCGCGGCTGCGGCGCCGGCCATCGAGGCATGCTTGCTGGGATGCATAAGTCAAAGGGACCCGGAAATTTTTTGCACTGTTGAGGCCACACAGGCAGAGAAAAGTTCTCCGGCAACGGCCCGAATACTAAGCGATCTCTGCATCAACCCCGCCAGCCCCGGGGCACAGCGGGGCCCGATCCGGGACGTCCGGCCGGGGACGCAGATCACGAATTCAGTCGTCTCCCGAGAGGCCGTGCCGGCAAGTTTGCGCACAGGGGCCGTCCCGTTTCAGGCTGTCCAGGGTTGATGCCATGCCCGCATCGTGTCGGCGGGCGTGTCTTCCGACATGGCTGTGCGGTCGGGCCAGTCGGCTAGCAGCGGCTCACGCCTGCCACACGCCGTACCCCGCTTCGCGGAAGTCGATCGCCAGTTCGACTTCCAGCATGCGCGCATCCTCATACGACAGCGGACCATAGAGTTCGTAAAGCTCGGGCAAGAGGCGCAGGCCGTAGTCCTTCACGAACCGGTTGGACTGGATGCCGGCCTTGTGCTTGTCGAAGCGCAGGTCCGGATCCAGGCCCGTCATGCCGACGTAGATGCACGGCTTGCCTGCGATGTAGCGGGGGTTGGACTTCTTGAACCGCGCCTCAAGGAGCACGTCTTTCGACAGCTCGATCACGTAGACGTGATAGTGGTCCCGCCGCCCCATCGCCCTAATCGTTGCGTTCGAACTGCTCGATGCGCTCGGTTTCCGCCACCCCGGCCGCCACCCATTCCCGCAGCGCGGGCAGCGCCAGCACCGCGTCGGCGTAATCGCGCGCCGCGCCTTCCAGCGCCACGCCATAGGTCTGGAAGCGCAGCACCACCGGCGCATACATCGCATCGGCAATGCAAAAGCGCCCGAACAGGAAGTTGCCGCCGCCGCCGAAGCGCGCGCGGCACTCCGTCCAGATCGCCAGGATGCGCGCGACATCCGCCAGGCATTCCGGCGTGCGCCCCTGGCCCGGACGCCGCGCCCGGATGTTCATCGACATGTGCTCGCGCAGCGCGGAAAAGCCCGCATGCATCTCCGCGCTCACCGAGCGCGCCACCGCCCGCGCCGCCGCATCGGCCGGCCACAGCTGCTTGTCCGGAAAGCGCTCGTTGAGGTATTCGCAGATCGCCAGCGAATCCCACACCCGGAGGTCGCCGTCATGCAGCGCCGGCACCTTGCCCGAAGGCGACCACGCCGCCAGCGCTTCGGTCGACCCGGGCGCGTACAGCGGAATGCGCACCTCGTCGAAGGGAATGCCCGCCTGGCGCAGCAGCAGCCAGGGCCGCAGCGACCAGGAGGAATAGTTCTTGTTGCCGATGATGAGCGTGAGAGAGGGCATGGCGTCGATCCTTGGTGAACAGGATGGGCCGCAAGCTTACATGGGCCCGGGCGCTTTGCGAACGCCGGCGAGCAATCCGAAGCGCGGTTGCTCGGACATCGCGCCGCGCATACCGGCTTCGGGGTGCCCGTGTTCAGCGAGCTCCGGCGCGCCAGATGCCGCCATGCCGTCAGCAGCGTTGCGTATCGGCTGCAGATCGTGGCAGCCGATCGCTGCAGAAGCTCAATCCGGCCACACGCGGGCGGGATGCGTCGGTGCCGGTGCGGGCCTGGGTTCGGGCGCTGCGGCCTTGCGCGGCTCGGGTTTCGCGACGGCGCTTTCCTGTTGCGCCTTCACCTTGCGCATGCCGGCAGCGAGCTTGCTGGATGTCTTGTTCATGATTGCAATACCTCCTGGATCAGGGCTTCAATTTCGCGGGCGGCCGCCTTGCCGCGGTGGCCGAGCCCGTACACACTGGTGCCTTCCACTGCGGCGCTGCGGTAGGCGGCGCGCCGTGCGAGGCCGGCGCGCAGGGTGGGAAACTCCAGCTCGGTCAGCGCTTCGCGCACGGAGCGCGAGAGCGCATTGCGGCTGTCCAGCTGGTTCAGCACGACGAAGGCCTTGAGCCGGGGATTGCGCTGGCGCGCGTTGCGCACCGCCGCGGTGATGTCCACGCTCGCCCAGAGATCCACGGGCGAGGGCTGGATCGGGACCAGCAGCATGTCCACGCTGTTCAGCACGTCGCCCACCGTCGCGTTCCGCAGCGTCGGGGGGCAGTCGATCACGACATGGCGGTATTCGCGGATGCCCTGGGCGATCCGGGCGGACACGTCGTCCTGCGCCACGGCCTGGACGGCGGGCAGGTGCCCGCCCGTGTCGCCCATGGCCGCCCACTGGCTGATCGACGCCTGGGGATCGGCATCCAGCACCAGCGTGCTGGCGCGCCGCTGCAGGCCGGCGGCCAGATTGAGCGCCAGCGTCGTCTTGCCGGTGCCGCCTTTCTGGTTCGCGACCGCGATGCGCAGGCCAGGCATGGGCGATCAGGTTGCCGACGCGACCAGGCCGTCGATCTTCTGGGCCAGCGCGACGCAGTCGGGCCCGACTTTCTTGCCGTCGGCGTCGATGGTGACGCTGACATAGGTCTTGCCGAAGCTCAGGTTCGGATAAAGGCTGGCCTCTTCGGCGAGCCTGGCGACGCCGTCCAGGAAACGCCGCGTCTCCGGATAGGACTCGAATTCGAAGCGCCGGGTCAGCATCGGCGGCAGATCCTGCCGCTGCCAGTGCGGAATGGGATTGTTGTCTTCAGGCATAACGCGGTTCCTTTTCGGGCAAGTCAGCCTCCATCTTGCCGAGCTCGTCCAGATGCATCAACTCGTCGCGCAGAATGCCCGCAAACAGGCTGTGGTGGGCAAAGTCGCGCACCCGCGCACAGTAGGCGGCGGCTTCCTCGTACAGCCGGATCGCCTCGACTTCCAGTATGCGATCGATGGCGATCATTTCGCCCAGGCTGCGGCCGAGCCGGACTGGCGGCAACTGCGTGGCGTTGGGCGCGGAGCCGAGCCGGAGCAGGGCGTCGATGAGGCTTTGCACATGACCGAGCTCCTCGATGACGTCCTGGCGGAAATGCGCGCAGTAGTCTGTCATGCTCCACAGGTCGCAGAGCCTGGACTGGGCCATGTATTGCTGGACTGCCGCCATTTCATGGCCCAGCGCCCGGTTCAGATACCCCAGTAGCCGTGGATCGATTGCCATGCGGTCCCCCTTCGTTATGCCGCGATGCCGGTCACGTCGCCGTCACATCCGGCGCCGCCTGCGCTGGGCTGCGCCGGCAGGATGTGCTCCACCTCGTCGTGCACGCGGGCGATGATGTGGGCGGCGACCAGACCGTCGCCCACGCGCTCGCAGGCATCCGCGCCGGCGCGCACCGCGGCGTTGACCGCGCCGGTCTCCCCGCGCACGAGGACGGTGACGTAACCGCCGCCGACGAACTGACGGCCGATCAGCCGCACTTCCGCCGCCTTGGTCATCGCATCCGCTGCCTCGATCGCGGGAACCAGTCCACGGGTTTCGATCATGCCCAGCGCGATGCCGGTGCGCGTGCTGGCCATGATGTCCCTTTTCGCCTCGACCTTGTCCACCATCATGTCCATGATGGGGGCCCGATCAGGCAGCCGCAGCGGTGGGGAGAATGTTCTCCACCTCGTTGTGGACGCGGGCGATGATGTGGGCGGCGACCAGGCCGTCGCCCACGCGCTCGCACGCATCCGCGCCGGCGCGCACCGCGGCGTTGACCGCGCCGGTCTCGCCGCGCACGAGGACGGTGACGTAGCCGCCGCCGACGAACTGACGGCCGATCAGGCGCACCTCGGCGGCCTTGGTCATCGCGTCCGCCGCTTCGATCGCGGGAACCAGACCGCGGGTCTCGATCATGCCCAGGGCAATGCCAGTCATACCAGTAGCCATTTTTCTAACTCCTATCAAAAGTTGTATTCAATCCGATCAGGCCGCAGCGGCGGTCGGCAGGATGTTTTCGACTTCGTTGTGCACGCGGGCGATGATGTGGGCGGCGACCAGACCGTCGCCCACGCGCTCGCACGCATCCGCGCCGGCGCGCACCGCCGCGTTGACCGCGCCGGTCTCGCCGCGCACCAGCACGGTCACGTAGCCGCCGCCGACGAACTGGCGGCCGATCAGCCGCACCTCGGCGGCCTTGGTCATCGCGTCGGCAGCCTCGATCGCCGGCACCAGACCGCGCGTTTCAATCATTCCCAGGGCGATGCCCGTCATTGTGTTTGCCATGATGTTTCTCCTTTACACGGTTAATGAAACTGCCTTGCTTTCTTCGCGACGTTCTTCCGTCACATTCCACTGATCGATGATCCCGAGGATCGTCAAATCGGTAAGAATCCTGTAATCGCCGGCGCCATAGCGGGCGGCCGAGCCGCCGGCGGTAAATACCCATTTCCCTTCCGGCACGCCCACCGGGTCCACCGCCACCGCGAGCGAGCCTTTCTCGTCGGCCAGAACCCGCAACGACGCGTTGAACAGGCCGGGAATGCGCCGGGTACAGACCAGATCCGACACCACGCGCATGATCTCCATCTCAGTGCTCCTGCTGCCAGTGGTCGATGATGCCGATGATGGTCAGGTCGCTCGGGAAATCCTTCGCGCCTGCCGCCTCGCGCGCCGCCGAGCTGCCGACGCAGATCACCCAGTCGCCGGGGATGCAGCCCACCGCGTCCACCGCCACGCTGCGCGTGCCGCCGGCCTTCTCGCGCACCACCAGCAGGGGGCGGTGGCCCATTTCGCGTACGCGGTTGGTCGAGACCAGGGTTTTTTCCACTTGCATGATCTTCATGACTTCACCTCAATGCCCATGCGAATCGGGTTCGATGTCCGTCACGGCTTCCTGCGCGCTGCCCGGCTGCTTGCCCTGCACCGTCATGCCGCAGAACAGCAGGCCTTCCCTGGCAAGCAGGGGGTAGCGCGTCTCGATCGCGGCCTTGATCCGCCGGCAGCGCGCCGCCGCGCGCTCGCGCGAGCCGGGCACCTGCTCGTCGTAGCGGTAGTGGATCGCGATCGGAATCGGCAGGCCGTGCGCCACGTTCAGCTTGCTGAAAATCCTGATGCCGACGTCCATGTCCGCCGCGCCTTCCTCGATGGTGTGCAGATGGCCGAAGTAGGCGAGGTTGCGCAGATGCAGCACGTCGAAGCTGTCGCCGATGTTGATGAAGCGCTCGGCGTGGCCGATGTCGGCGTAGCGGCCGCCGTGGTGGGCGCAGACGTAGTCGATCTGCGACAGGTTGTTCGTCAGCAGCCGCTCGATCAGCCGGCGCATGCCCGGTTCCGGCGCACCGCGGCCGGCCGCGCGCGCCGCCTCGTCTATCGCCGTCCCGAGGCGCCGGCGCGCTTCCGAAGCGGCCATGCCGGCGGTCTGGCGATACACGGCCAGGTTGTCGACGAAGCATTCCGTGTCCATTTCGCCGTTGGCGTCGGGTACATGGATCTTGATCGCGTCGTTGTCGGTGTCGACGCCGATCAGCAGCGTGGCGACCGAGGCACCGCAGCAGAAGCCGTTCTCGATCGCGGTGCGGAATGCCGCCAGGCGGTCGAGCGCGGCCTGGGCGGCCTTCCTGTCGTCGCTGCCGTGGGCCGCGCAGCCTTCGTGCCGCGGGTCCGAGCTGCTGAAGTGATAGACCGCGATTTTCAGGTAACGCGTGCCGGCGTCCGACAGCGTCGGCACGCCCTCGCGGAAGCGGCGCAGCTCGGTCTCGGTCCACTGCTTTACGTTCAGTTCCACGTCGAACATCGCGCCGGCGTAGGACTTGCGGCGCACCGCCTGGAGCGGCAGGCGCAGCACGAACTGCAGCAGGCCCTTGAGACGGCCGTCGGCGCAGGGGCTGATGTCCACTTCGTGGAAGCCGCATTCGATGAAGAAGCGCTGCATGGCCTCGACGTCGTCGCGGCCATTCCAGCGCGCGGCGAATTCCCGGGCCAGCGTGTGGTACGTCTGCAGCACGCTGTGGCCATAAAGCGTGCGCATGTCGAGCGTGGTCACCCAGGCGTCGGCGAGCACCGTTTCGGGCAGTTCGAAGCCGAGGCGCTCGCGCGCGATCTGCTGCGCGCGCTGCTCGAAGCCGGCCTCATGCTGCTGCGCGGCGATCGACTTGAGCGCCGGCACGATGGCATCGAAGCGTTGACGCACCGTGCGCTCGTAGCCGGCCAGTTCCGCATTGCGCGCCACGTCGATCAGCGGGTGGGCCTGCGGCGCGCATGCGCTGCTCACGCACTCGCCGCCGCGTTCCTGCATGCCGGGGGGGCAGAAGCTCGGACGCTGCGGCCAGCTCGGCAGGCTGCTCGCGGCCGGCGCGGTGCGCATCGCCATGCCCGCCGGGGCAGGCTGGCGCGCGCGCATCGCGTCGAGACGTTGACGGGTGTTCATGCCGGTTCGTCCTCGCTACGCCTGCTCAGCCCCGGGCGCCGCCGGACACGGTGATCGTCGCGCCGGTGCCGGCGTTGCCGCTGCTGCCGGTGATGCGGCTGGCGGCCGGTGCCGGGCGCTCGATCTCGCGGTTGTCGCGGGCGGTGACGCCGTTGCCGCGCGGGTCGCCGCGCAAGGTCGGATTGCGGCGCTGCGCGGAACGGCCTTCGGTGCCGGTGACGCGGTCGCCCCGGTCCCAGGCGTCGCCGGTGATGCGGCGCTCGCGGCCTTCGCCGGTGATGCGCTCGGGCGCGGCTTCGGCCTCCGGCTGGGGGACAGCCGGAACGGCCGCGGCGCCGATCTCGTTGCGCTCGTCGCGATAGCGGAATTCGGGCGTGCCGGACACCAGGCCGGTGGCGCGCGCCAGCGG
>JAJZRE010000069.1 GCA_021802945.1 Pseudomonadota bacterium | reverse complement strand
GCGGCCGCGTAGCGCGACGCCCAGGCATCGAAGGCCGCGCGGTCGATGAAGCAATCGCGCAGCGGCGCATTGGGTGCGTCCAACGTGCTGTCGAAGTCGCACAGCCGGCGCAGGAAGATCGTGTAGTCGACATGGTTCCGCGCCAGCAGCTGCAGGGCATCCATCACGAGAGAAGCAGTATCGCCCCCCGGCGGCAGGCCGAACTTGGCGGCCATGCGTTCGAGGTAGGCGCGGCCGAAGGCCCGCGGGTACTCGGCGATCGCCTGCGACGCGGTGTCCACCGACATCAGCGGCACCAGCGCCTGCGCCAGCTTGGTGAGGTTCCAAGCCGCCACGTCGGGCTGCTGGTCGAAGGCATAGCGCCCGCCGGTGTCGGAATGGTTGCAGATATAGCCGGGGTCGAAGGCGTCGAGGAAGCCGAACGGGCCGTAGTCGAGGGTGAGGCCGAGGATGGACATGTTGTCGGTGTTCATGACGCCGTGCGAGAAGCCGACCGCCTGCCATTGCGCGATCATCTCGGCGGTGCGCAAGGCGACCTGGCGCAAAAACTCGGGATAGGGGTCGGCGAGGTCTTTCAGGTCCGGGTAGTAGCGCGCGATGACGTAGTCGGCCAGATGCCTGATCGGCTCGATCTGGTTGCGGTAGTAGAACACCTCGAAGGAGCCGAAGCGCACGAAGCTCGGCGCCAGCCGCGTCACCAGCGCGGCGGTTTCCTCGTCCTCGCGGTATACGGGGCGGTCGCTGCCGACGATGGCGAGCGCGCGGGTGGTGGGGATGCCGAGGGCGTGCATGGCTTCCGAGCACAGGAACTCGCGGATACTCGAGCGCAGCACCGCGCGGCCGTCTCCGCCGCGCGAGTAGGGGGTGCGGCCTGCGCCCTTCAGCTGCACTTCCCAGCCTTCGCCGGCCGCATTCCTCACTTCGCCCAGCAGGATCGCGCGGCCGTCGCCCAGCTGCGGCACGTAGTGGCCGAACTGGTGGCCGGCATAGAGCGCGGCGAGCGCGTCCATGCCCGACAGCAACCGGTTGCCCGCCAGCGTCTCGATCAGTTCGGGCCGCGTCATCTCGCGCTCGTCCAGATCGAGCAGCGCCAGCGCTTCCGGGCTGTAGCAGACCAGATAGGGGTCGGGTACGGGGGTCGGGCAGACGCGCGAGTAATAGGCTTCGGGCAGGCGGGCGAAGCCGTTGTCGAAGGTCAGCGATTCAAGTTTGGCCATGGGGGAATTTTAAGTCCTGGCAGGCCCGGAGCTACCCGACAGGCGTCAGGGTTACCCGCCGACAGGCGGATCGCGCGTCCTTCTGCCGGAAAAAGCAGAAAACCCTGCTTCGGTCGCGGTTGAGCCCCGCCGAACGCGGCCGTTACTACCGGTATCGGCCGCGCTCGTTGACCGGCCTGCGCGAACCGGACCCGCACAGGAGGCAAGCCATTTCATGCGTCCCCCCGATCTTCACCCTGTCGCTTCGACGAAGGCGCTTTCGCTTTCCGCCATCATCGCCGAACGGCCGTACCGCGGGCCGATCCCGGTCGCCGAGGCCATCGCCATGATGGAGAAGGAGCGTGGGGCCGCCATCGACGGCGCGTGCCTCGACGCCCTGAAGCAGGCACTGCCCGGGCTTGGTTTCTAACGGAACAGCTGGACCGCGAAGCCGTCGTGTTCCCACTCGCCGGCCAGCCGCCAGCCTGCGGTGAGGGCAAGCGCAGCGAATTCGTCGCGGCGGAACTTGTAGGAATGTTCGGTGTGCAGGGTTTCGCCCAGGGCGAAGTGAAAGCGTTCGCCCGCGACGTGCACGTCCTGCTCCATGAGACTGAGGAGATGCATTTCGATGCGGCCTGCCACCGGGTTGTAGAAGGCGTAGTGGCGGAACCGGGCCGGGTCGAAGTCGGCGCCCAGCTCACGGTTGAGGCGTGCGAGCAGATTGAGGTTGAAGGCCGCGGTGACGCCGGCCGCATCGTTGTAGGCGGCATGCAGCCGCTGCGGATCCTTCTTGAGGTCGAAGCCGATCAGCAGGCGGCCCGCCGTGCCGGCCAGTTGCCGAAAGCGGGCGAGCAGGGCGCTTGCCGCGTCGGGCGGGAAGTTGCCGATGCTGGAGCCGGGATAGTAGACGAGCCGCTGGCCGGCAGGCAGCCACGGCGCCGCGGCCTCGAGGTCGCGCAGGAAGTCCATGCCCAGCGCGGTGACCTCAAGATTCGGGTAGTCGCGGGAGACGGCCTGCGCCGATGCGGCCAGGGGCGCGCCGGCGATGTCCATGACCACGAGATGGGTGGGGCGCAGGGCATCGAGCAGCAGGCGCACCTTGGCGCAGTCGCCGGCACCCGGTTCGACGATGCACGCCACCTTGGCGAGGGCGGCGGCGATGTCGGACAAATGGGTGGCCATCAGGGCCTGCTCGGTGCGGCATAGCGCGTATTCGGGCTGCGCGCAGATGGCCTCGAACAAGCGGCAGCCCGCCTCGTCGTAGAAGTATTTCGGCGGGATGGCCTTGGGGCGGGCGGCGAGGCCAGCCAGCACGTCAGCGCGCAGGTCGTCGCGCGCGGCGGGAAAGTCCTGGAAGGTGAACGACACTCAGGCCGTGACCGCGACGTGACTGCCGGCCTGCAATCGGCCGATTTCCGTCGCGTGGGAAAAGCCATGGCGGCGGAAGGCGTCGAGCACCGCGCCGCGGGACGCCGTCGTGCAGCTCACCAGCAGCCCGCCGCTGGTCTGCGGGTCGGTCAGCAACGCGCGCTGCCAGCCGGCGATGCCGTCGGCGAGTTGCACTTCGCCGCCGTAGCTTGCCCAGTTGCGCTCGCTGGCGCCCGTGATGTGGCCACCCTGCGCCAGTTCGCCGACGCCCGGCAGCAGCGGCAGACGGCCGAGTTCGACCTGGGCCGCCAGCTTCGAGGCGCGGGTGATTTCGAGCAGATGGCCGAGCAGGCCGAAGCCGGTGATGTCGGTCATCGCGTTCACGCCCGCGGTGTCGGCGAGGTCGGCACCGGCGGTGTTGAGCTGGGTGGTGGTGGCGATCATCGCCGCGTACTGGTCGGGTGCCAGCAGGCCCTTTTTCAGCGCCGCGCTGTAGATGCCCACGCCCAGCGGCTTGCCGAGGATGAGGTGGTCGCCGGCCTGGCCGCCGCTGTTCTGCTTGACCTTGCGCGGGTTCACCACGCCGATGCCGACGAGACCGTAGATCGGTTCCGGCGCATCGATCGAATGGCCGCCGGCGATGGGAATGCCGGCCGCCTTGCACACGGACTCGCCGCCCGCGAGGATCTGCCGGATGACGTCGTTGGGCAGCTTGCCGATCGGCATGCCGACGATGGCGAGCGCGAACAGCGGCCGTCCGCCCATGGCGTAGACGTCGGACAGCGCATTGGTCGCGGCGATGCGGCCGAACTCGAAGGGATCGTCGACGATGGGCATGAAGAAATCGGTGGTCGCCACGATCGCCTGCTCGTCGTTGAGCCGGTAGACCGCGGCGTCGTCGCCGTGCTCGATGCCGACCAGCAGGTCGGGGTAGGCCTCCCCCAGGTGCGAATAGAAGGGCGTGCCGGCGAGGATCTGCTGCAGCATCGCGGGCGCGATCTTGCAGCCGCAGCCGCCGCCATGGGAGAACTGGGTCAGCCGGATGGGGGGGGCGAGGAGGGGTTCGTTCATGGTACGTATTGCCTGTCGTAGAGTGGGCGCCCGGAAAGCATGGGCTACAGTGCTTTATATAACATGAACCGAACCCGACCCATCGCCCATTATACGGCGGACCAACTCGTCGGCCGGCTGACGCAGGCGCGCGGCCGCTTGCGCGCCTTGATCGCATGCCTGCCCCAGGGTGGCTGGCTGGGGCCGCGCGTCGCACACCTCAATCCGCCGCTGTGGGAATACGGACATATCGTCTGGTTCCAGGAGCGCTGGTGTCTGCGTGAACGGTCCGACGGCAGGTGCGGGGACAGCCTGCTGCGTGGCGCCGACGCGCTCTACGACTCCTCCAGCGTGCCGCACGGCATCCGCTGGGACCTGCCCTTGCCGCAACCCGCGGCAGTCGACGACTACGCGGACGCGGTCGCCGCCGCAGTGGCAGGCCGCCTGCGCAGCGGCTTCGACAGCGACCTCGCCTACTTCGCCGAACTGTGTCTCTATCACGAACTGATGCACATCGAGGCGTGGTGGATGGCGTTCCAGAGCCTGGGCTATGCGCCGCCCGCGCTTGCGGACGTCGCCGCCCCCCAGTCCGTGCAGCGCCTGACGCTTCCTGATGGCGAAGTGGAGCTCGGCAGCGGCCCCGACGCCGGCTTCATCTTCGACAATGAGAAATGGCGTCACACGGTGCCGGTTTCCGCGTTCGACATCGACGCGAGCCCGGTCCCGGAGACAGCCTTCGCCGAATTCGTCGATGCGGGCGGCTACCAGCACAAGACGCTGTGGTCGGAAGCCGGCTGGGAATGGCGCACGGCCAGCGATGCCAGCCACCCGCTCTACTGGCGGCAGGAAAAGGGCAGCTGGCAGGTGCGCCGCTTCGATCGCTGGCTGCCCTTGCATGCGGATGTTCCCATGCTGCACGTGAACCGTTACGAAGCCGAAGCCTGTGCCGCGTGGCAGGGCAGGCGCCTGCCCACGGCCGCACAGTGGCTGCGCGCGACGGCGCGGCCGGAATTTCAATGGGGCAAGGCGTGGGAATGGCTGCGCGATCCGTTTGTGCCGTATCCCGGCTTCGAACCCGATCCCTACCGCGACTATTCGCAGCCCTGGTTCCACACGCATGGGGAATTGCGCGGCGGCGGGCCGGTGACCGATGGATCGCTGAAATACCCCGGTTTCCGCAATTTCTACCTGCCGGACCGGCGCGATCCCTTCGCCGGATTCCGCACCGCGAGCGCGGATTGAGGCGGCTTCAGCCGCCGGTCATCGACATGAAGCGCAGGATCTTCTGCGGCGCTTCGCGGAATACGTGGCGTTCGGGCTTGAGGTTGATCGCATCGAGGATTGCCGCATCGAGCTCGGCGTCCGAACAGCCGCCGCGCAGCAGCGGGCGGAATTCGAATTTTTCGTCCTGCCCCAGACACATGTAGGCGGTGCCGTCGACGGCGACGCGGACGCGATTGCAGGTCTCGCAGAAATGCTGCGAGATCGGGGTGATGAAGCCGACGTTGAAGCGGCCGTCCGGTGTCCCGAGATAGCGCGCAGGCCCGGCGCCGGGCAGGGTGGTTTCGATCAGATCGAACTGCGCGCGCAGACGTTCCTTCACCGGCTGCAGGTCGAGGTATTCGGCGTTGCGGCCGGTGGCGCCCATCGGCATCGCCTCGATCAGCCGCAGCACGAAGCCGCGCTGCATGCAGAAGGCGACCATCTCGTCGATCTCGTCGTCGTTGGTGCCGCGCAGGGCGACCATGTTGAGCTTGATCGGCGCGAAGCCGGCGTCCTGCGCGGCGGCGAGGCCGGCCATCACCCGGGCGAGCACGTCGCGGCCGTTGATTCTCTCCACCCGAGCCTGCTGCAGCGAATCGAGACTGACGTTGAGCCGCGTCAGCCCGGCGGCCTTCAACGCCCGGGCATGCTTGTCGAGCTGGGTGGCGTTGGTGGACAGCGACAGATCCTCGATCCCGGGGAGGGCGGCGATGCGCCCGGCCAGCTCCGAAATGTTGCGGCGCAAGAGCGGCTCGCCGCCGGTCAGTCGGACGCGGCGCACCCCGAGCCGCGCGAATGCGCCAACCAGGCGTTCGATCTCGTTGAAGTCGAGCCAGTGCGCCGGCTCCTCGAAGCCCTTGAAGCCTTCCGGCATGCAGTAGCTGCAGCGCAGGTCGCAGCGGTCCGTCACCGAGAGCCGAACGTAGTCGATGCGGCGGCCGAACTGGTCGACGAGGCCGGGCTGATCGGTTGGAACGGCTGCGTTCATGAAGGCGCTTGGCAGGAACGGGTTATATATGAAAAAATATAACCCTATTCAGTCGGATAGGCAATGTACATGAAGGTATTCGGCATCGCAGGGTACAGCGGCAGCGGCAAGACCACGCTGATCGAGCGCGTGCTGCCGCTGCTGGCCGCGCGCGGCCTGAAGGTGGCGGTGATCAAGCATACCCACCACGACTTCGACATCGACCGCCCCGGCAAGGACAGCTGGCGCGCGCGCGAGGCAGGCGCGGCGGCGGTGCTGCTGGCGTCCGACCACCGCACGGCGGTGCTGACCGAACATCGCGACATGCCGCCGCGGCTGGAGGATCTGTTGAAGAAGTTGCCGCCGTGCGACCTGGTGCTGGTCGAAGGCTACAAGCGCGAAGCGATCCCCAAGCTGGAAGTGCACCGCGCCGAGACCGCCAAGCCCTGGCTGTTTCCCGGCGACCCGACTATTCTGGCGGTGGCGTCCGACGTCGCGCCGCCCGGCGGCTTTCCCCGCATCGACATCGATGCCGTTTCCCAACTGACCGATTTCATTGTCGACCATGCTCTCAGCCAGCCAACTGCTTGACGCCCTGCTCGAACGCGCACGCCCCGTACCCTCCACCGAGACCGTCTCGGTGACGGCGGCGCGCGGGCGCGTCCTCGCCGCCCCGCAGACCTCCGCCATTACCGTGCCGCCGCTCGACAACAGCGCGATGGACGGCTACGCCGTGCGCGTCGCCGACGTGGTCGCGGCCGGGGTCAGGCTGCCGGTGTCGCAGCGCATCCTTGCCGGCGCGGTCGGCCAACCCTTGCAGCCCGGTACCGCCGCGCGCATCTTCACCGGCGCCCCGGTGCCACCGGGTGCCGACGCCGTGCTGATGCAGGAATACTGCTACGCCGAGGGCGACGATGTCGTCGTCAACGCGCTGCCGCGGCCGGGCGAGAATATCCGCCGCGCCGGCGAGGACATCGAAGACGGCGCGCAGGTGCTTGCTGCCGGCACGCGCATCGGCGCAGCTGAAATGGGGCTTGCGGCCTCGGTCGGGCTGGCCGGATTGCCCGTGTTCAAGAAACTGAAAGTGGCGTGCTTCTTCACCGGCGACGAACTGGTGACGCCGGGCACGCCCTTGCAGCCGGGCCAGATCTACAACTCCAACCGTTACACCCTGACCGGGCTGGTGAACGGCCTCGGCTGCGAACTGATCGACCTCGGCATCGTGCCCGACACGCTGGAAGCGACCGAAGCCGCGCTGGCGCACGCTGCGCGCGAGGCCGACGTCGTCATCACCAGCGGCGGCGTGTCGGTCGGCGAGGCCGATTACGTGAAGGCCGCAGTCGAGAAACTCGGCCGTGTCGAAATGTGGAAAGTGGCGATGAAGCCCGGCAAGCCGCTCGTCTACGGACGCGTGAACGATGCCGACTTCATCGGCCTGCCGGGCAACCCGGTGTCGGCCTTCGTCACCTTCTGCCTGTTCGTGCGGCCGTTCCTCCTGAAGCGCATGGGCGCCGGCGATGTGCTGTATCGCGCATTCCCGGTCCAGGCGGATTTCGCCTGGCGCAAACCCGGCGCGCGCCGCGAATTCCTGCGCGCCCAACTGCAAACCGACGGGAAGCTGGCGTTGTTCCCGAACCAGAGCTCGGGCGTGCTGACATCGTGCGCGTGGGCCGACGGTCTCGTCGATATCGAAATCGGCCAGACCGTGCGGCCGGGCGACTGGGTGCGCTTCATTCCCTTCTCGGAGCTTCTCGCATGACGCTGCGCGTGTTGTATTTTGCCCGACTGCGCGAACGCTTCGGGGCCGCCGGGGAAACCCTGGATTTTGCCGGTGCCACCGCCGCCGACCTGGTCGCGCATCTGCGGGCGCGCGGCGGAGTCTGGGCAGAGGAACTTGGCGCGGGGCGGGCGTTCAGGGTGGCAGTCAACCAGAGCATCGTCGCGCTCGATACCGCCCTGCCGGACAATGCCGAAGTCGCGATCTTTCCGCCGGTCACCGGGGGATGAGGCGATGAAGATCCGGGTCCAGACTGAAGCCTTCGACCTCGGGACCGAAGTCGACGCAATGCGCCAGGGCCGCACCGACATCGGCGCCATCGCCAGCTTCGTCGGGCTGGCGCGGGACATGAACGAAGGCAGCGGCGTGTCGGCGATGACGCTGGAGCACTACCCCGGCATGACCGAGAAGGCGCTTGCCGCACTGGTCGACGAAGCGTGTACGCGCTGGACGCTGCGCGACGTGACGGTGATCCATCGCGTCGGGCGCCTGTTGCCGGGTGATCCCATTGTCCTCGCTGCGGTGGCCAGCAGCCACCGCGGCGAAGCCTTCGCCGCCTGCGAATTCATCATGGATTATCTGAAGACGCAGGCGCCGTTCTGGAAGAAGGAAGAAACCGCGGACGGCGAACGCTGGGTCGAGGCGCGCGCCAGCGACGACGCGGC
>JAJZRE010000068.1 GCA_021802945.1 Pseudomonadota bacterium | reverse complement strand
GTGCGCGAAGCGAACCGCAGCCATAGCCGTTCCATGGCGAGGACGCGCGACAAAGCAATCGGCGATGCGGGGCGCGTTGAACATAGCGAAACTTATGGGTTGTCGTACCAGGTCGCCATCATGCGCCGGGCCGCATGCGCCAGCGGCGCCGGCAGCCGGCGCAGTATCGTATCGGGCTCGAGGGCGTCGAGCAGATTCTTGACGGTGAGCCCGAGCTCGGTGTCGCCTTCGCTCACCAGGCGGCGGCTGAAGAACAAGGTGTCGGGGTCTTCGCGGCGGGCGAGCAGCAGCAGGAAGTCGCGGGCGGTGGCGCTGATGGTGAGGTCGGGGGCGCCACCGTCCGGTGCGAAACCGCGCGGGCCGACGGTGAAGCGCAGGACAAGTCCGATGTCCTTCACACGGATGGCGTAGCGCCGGCCGACCAGCGGCGTCCAGTCGAGCGTTTGCAGCGCGGGCCAGAGCAGGCGGTTGGCCACGACGGAAAACGCAAGGCTGGGCGGCGCGATCGGGAGGCGGGCGATCAGCGCGGTCGGCAGGGCAAGATTCAGCATGATGGCTCCTGTATTCGGGCGAACGTCAGCGCACGGCGTCGGCCCAGTTGTTGGGGGTTTCGTACAGCCGCACCTGCTGCAGCCTGAGCTGGTGGCCGTAGGTGTCGCGGTAGGCGGCGTCGAGGACGCGGAAGGCTTCGGCCGCGAGGTTCTCCGCGGTCGGCACCACCGGCAGCACCACGGTCTTGTGACCCGGCAGCGACGCCAGGAAGTCCACCACGGCGCGGTCGCCCTGATGGACCAGGAAGGCGTGGTCCCACTGCCCGACCAGCACCGAATTCGCAATGGCCTTCACCGCGGAAAAGTCCGTCACCATGCCCTCGTCCGCCGCGCCCGCGGCGCAGACGACCTCGCCGGAGAGGGTGATCTCGATGGCGTAGCGGTGGCCGTGCAGATGGCGGCACTGGCTGGCGTGGTTCGGGATGCGGTGGCCGGCGTCGAATTCCAGTCGGCGTGTGATTAGCATGTCAGGTATCCGGACATCCCAGGTTCAGCCTCTCATGCCGTGTTCGAGACCCGCGCGGCCATGCCAGTAGCCGTCGACCGCTGGACCGGGCATCACCCGCGCCAGCGCATCGGCGGCGCCGGCCTCGCCCGCCAGCGCCGCCGAGAAGGCTGCGACCACACGCCCCATGTGGCGCGACTGCGGCGACAGGCGCAGGCTGGCCACGCCGAGTTCGCGCAACGCGGGCAGTTCGCCGATCAGGCTGTAGACGCCGGCCGACTGCGTCTGGATGCCGTTGAGGGTGAGGAAGGGCGCGCCCTCGCGGGTCGCCAGCGCCAGTCCGTCCGGATGGTCGAGGCAGCGGAACTGGCAGTCGTCCTTGGGCAGGTTGTAGTGGCGCGCGGTGAAGCAGCGCGCGGAATACGCCAGCGGCAGGCGGCCGTAGGCGAACACCTCGGTTTGGATGCCGGCCGGCGCCTGTTCGAGCAGCGACGCCAGCGTGGCGCGCGACATTTCCACCGGCGGCAGCCAGCGCTGTGCGCCGAGGCCGGCAAGCACGTCGAGCGTCTCGGGATTGTAGACGTTGAGCGTGGGCCCGGCGACGAAGGTCACGCCCGCCTCGGACAGCAGCCGCACCGCGCCCCATTCGTTGGCCTCGACCGCAAAGCGGCCGTCCGCGACGATGCGGCGCAGCGTCTTCAGGTCGGACTCCGACTCGATCAGCGTCTGCGTCGAGAGCACCACCTCCTTGCCGGCGGCGGCGAGCTGTTCGGCCAGCGCCAGCCAGTCGGGCAGGCGCAGCAGGTGGCGGCGCGAGCACACGCTTTCGCCGAGATGGACGCGCGCCACCGGCCAGCGCGCGGCTTCATCGTAGAAGGCCAGCACGTCGTCGCGCGACCAGTAGTACAGCAGGGGACCCAGGCTCAGGTTCATTTCAAAGGTGCAAGATTCAAGAAAAAAGAGGGCACATCACCACTCACTTCCATGGCCGGTGATAGGCGCCGAGCGTATGGCTCTGCCCTTCCGACAGCTTGTTGAGTTCGGCCTGCCAGGCAGGTGCCGGCTTGAAGCCGTCGGTGTTCTTCTTCACCGCGTCGATGGCGGCGCGCCATACCTTCGTCACCTGCGCGACGTAGGCCGGGCTGCGCTGGCGACCTTCGATCTTGATCGCGGCGATGCCGATCTTCAGCATCTCGGGCAGCAGGTCGAGGGTGTTGAGGCTGGTCGGCTCCTCGATGGCGTAATAGGTCTCGCCGCCGACCTCGAAGCGCCCCTTGCACAGCGTCGGATAGCCGGCCTTTTCGTCCTTGCCGTAGCGGTCGAGCAGCACGCCGTTGAGGCGCGACTCCAGACCCGAGGGGGTGTCGCTCCACTGCACCGCCTTCGGCGGCGAGCAGACGCCCGCCGTGTTGGGCGATTCGCCTGTGCAGTAGGACGACAGCAGGCAGCGCCCCTCGACCATCACGCACAGGCCGCCGAAGCCGAACAGCTCGATCTCGACGTCGGTGTGCCGCACCACGTTTTCCACCTGCGGCAGCGACAGCACGCGCGGCAGCACGGCACGCTGGATGCCGAAGTGCTCGCGGTAGAAATTCACCGCCTCGTAGCTGGTGGCCGAGCCCTGTACCGACAGATGCAGCCTCAGGTTCGGATGGTTTTTGACCGCGTAGCGCATCAGGCCGGCATCGGCCAGGATCACCGCGTCCATGCCGAGCTTCGCCGCGCGGTCGACCGCGCCGGTCCAGCGGTGCCAGGTGTCGGGCTGCGGATAGGTGTTGAGCGCGAGCAAGACCTTGCGGCCGCGGTCGTGCGCGTAGCGCAGTCCCTCGGCCGCCTGCGCGTCGTCGAAGTTGAGGCCGGGAAAGGCGCGCGCGTTGGTGTTGTCGCGGAATCCCATGTAGATGGCGTCGGCGCCGTTGTCGACCGCAGCCTTCAGCGACACCAGGCTGCCCGCGGGGCACACCAGATCAAGCGACATGTTGCTCCTCCTTCCAGACCTGGCCCGCGCGCGACCCCTGGCGGCTGCCGCGCCGCGCCAGTTCGCCGGCGATGCCGTTCAGCACGCCCCACTTCTTCGCGCACCACGCCGGCGCCAAGAGGATGTCTGGCGCGGCGGTGCCGGTGACGCGGTGATAGACGACCTCCCACGGCGTACGCTCGATCAGGTCGGCGGCGATGCGGACATACTCCGCCTCGGCGAGCGGTTCGTACTCGCCGCGCCGCCACTCGATCGCGAGCCGGGTGTGCCTCACCACGTGCAGCGGATGCAGCTTCAGGCCGTCGACCCCGACCTCGAGCACGCGGTCGAGGCTGGCGTGGCTGTGCGATTCGTCCTCCCCCGGCAGGCCGACGATGAGGTGGCAGCACAGCGGAATGCCGCGGGCCCGCGCCGCCTGTGCCGCCTCCATGTATTCGGCGAAGCCGTGGCCGCGGTTGACGCGTTGCAGCGTGGCATCGAACGACGACTGCAGGCCGAGTTCCAGCCACACCTCGTGGCCGCGCTCGCGGTATTCGGCCAGGAGGTCCAGCACCGGCGGCGGCACGCAGTCGGGCCGCGTGCCGATCGACAAGCCCATCACGTCGGGTGCTGCCAGCGCGGCGTCATAGAGCGCGCGCAGTTCGTCCACGTGCGCATAGGTGTTGGTGTAGGCCTGGAAATAGGCGATGAAGCGGCGTGCGCCCGTCCCTCTTGCGATGTGTCCGCGCGCACGCTCGAACTGCGCCGCGAGCGGCGCCGGATCGCGCGTGCCGGGGGCGAAGGACTTGTTATTGCAGAAGGTGCAGCCGCCGATGCCCTTGCTGCCGTCGCGATTGGGACAGGTGAACCCGGCGTCGAGCGCAACCTTGTGTACCCGCTCGCCGTGGCGCGCCAGCATGGCGCTGCCGAAGGTGTGGATGCGGTCGCTCAGCGTGCTCACGCCGCCGACGCTTCCAGTTCCGTCACCACCTGCGCGGGTTCCACGCCGGTGAGCAGATAGTCGATCAGTTCCCGCACCGTGCGGATTTCGCTGCCGAAGGGCAGCGGCTCCGAACCGCGGAAGAACAGCCCCTTGGCGACATCGCCCTTCAGCGCGGCGACCAGTTGCGAGTCGATGCAGAACTGGCCCGCCTTCGAGAGTCCGTCGCGCAGGCCGCATTGCGTCAGGCAGTGCAGACCGATCGCGCAGCGGCCGGGATCGGCCTTGGCCAGCGCCTGCAGCCGGGGTTCGCGCCTGAGGTAGTTGGCGAGCCACGGCGTCTTCACCGCACGCGCCGGCAGGCCCGCGACGCTCATGAAGGTGACGATGTCCTCGGGTCCGGCCTCGGCCAGCACGCGCTTGAAGTTCGGGTGGGCGTCGCCCTCGGCGGTGACCGCGAACGGCGTGCCGACCTGCGCCGCGCTCGCCCCCAGCGCCAGCGCGGCCAGCATCTTTTCGTGGCTGTTGATGCCGCCGCCGACGATGAGGGGAATCTGGCCGCGCGCAATGCCCATCTCCTCGAATACCCTGAAGGCGCCGGGCAGCACCTCGGCGAAATCGAACCGGGAATTTGCAAGATCGGCCGGATTCGGCGCGCCGAGATGGCCGCCGGCGTAGCGCGGATGCTCGATCACGATGGCGTCCGGAAGCCTTCCCTTTCGGGCCCATTTCTTCAGCACGACGGCCACGCCGCGTGCGTCAGACAGGATCGGAACCAGGGCGACGTCGGGATAGCCGTCGGCGAGTTCCGGCAGGTCGAGCGGCAAGCCGGCGCCCATCACGATCGCCTGCGCGCCCGAGGCACACGCCTGGCGCACGTAGGCCGGGTGGGCCTCGACCGCCTTCATCACGTTCACCGCGACGAGGCCCTTGCCCGCCGCCGTTTCGAGCGCCGCCTTGATCTCGCGGTCGAGCGCGACGAGATTCAGCCGGTTGAGTTCGTCACGGTCGCGGCAGTGCTTCGCCTGCTCCGACAGATCGGCGTGGTGGTGCCGCAGGTCGATGCTGGCAATCGTGCCCATCGCGCCCGCCCGCGCCACCGCCCCTGCGAGGCGGTGGGCCGATACGCCCACGCCCATTCCGCCCTGAACGACGGGCAGCAGGCTTCGCCCCTTGATTGAGAAAACCGGAACCGGAGGAAGCGACATGGCGTGATCTCGAGCCCGCCCGAAGCGGTACGCATACATACAGATGTGCTTATCGTATTTGCTTGATCGGGGTTTGTCCAACCCTTCCCCGTACATGGCCGGCGGCGCGGGTGGTTCACCCGCCCCGCCTAAACGCCTACAATGCGGGGTCACAACCGGCAGGTCTCTTACCGCATGTTCACCGGCATCATCCAATCCATCGGCCGCATCCACGAATACGAAGCGCGCGGCGCCGACGCACGCATGGCCATCATCGGTGGCGGGCTGGATTTTTCCGATGTCGCGCCCGGCGACAGCATCGCGGTCAACGGCGTGTGCCTGACAGCGGTGGCGCTGACGCCCGACAGCTTCACGGTCGACGTCTCGGCCGAAACCCTGCGCGTCACCGAGGGCTTCACGCCGGGCGCCGAGGTCAATCTGGAGAAGGCGCTCAGACTGTCGGACCGCCTGGGCGGGCATCTGGTGTCGGGACACGTCGACGGCGTCGGCACGGTGCACCGCTTCGTGCCGGCGGGCGAATCGCACCTGCTGGAGATCGACGCGCCGCCCGCGCTCGCACGCTACATCATCCGCAAGGGCTCGATCACGGTGAACGGCGTGTCGCTCACCGTGAACCAGGTGGACAGCGCGCGTTTTGCGCTCAACCTCATCCCGCATACGCTGGAGATGACGACGCTGAAGCGCCTGCAACCCGGCAGCCGCGTCAACCTCGAAGTCGACATGATCGCGCGCTACGTCGAACGCATGATGCAATTTACGAATACAACGGACCAAGGGCTCGTTAATGGTTAATCTGGGCAAACGTTGCTGCGTATTCGGGATGGATGCAAGGCGCGAGGGGCAGCGAATGGTTATTCCATTCGCAAGCCTCGTAACGCCGCAGACGCCCGAATACGCAGCAACCCTCCGGGCTGGGGCCGCTTTTGGCGCATACCGGTGTTGCAAGCCGCTTGTTGTGAATGACACAACCACGCGTCTCGCGCCTTGGTCTGCACCAGAATCGACCCCAGCGTTTGCCCAGATTAACCATTAACGAGCCCTACGACTGATGAGCCTCGCCTCCACGCTGGAAATCATTGAAGAACTCAAGGCCGGGCGCATGGTCGTGCTGGTCGACGAGGAAGATCGCGAAAACGAAGGCGACCTGGTCATGGCCGCCGAGCACGTCACCGCCGACGCGATCAACTTCATGGCGAAGCACGGGCGCGGCCTGATCTGCCTGACGCTCACCGACCACCGCTGCCGCCAGCTCGGCCTCAAGCAGATGGTCTCCGACAACCAGACCCCGCACGGCACCGCGTTTACCGTGTCGATCGAGGCCGCCGAGGGCGTGACCACCGGCATCTCCGCGGCCGACCGCGCCGTGACGATCCAGGCCGCGGTGAAGAAGGACGCCAGGCCGACCGACATCATCCAGCCCGGCCACGTCTTCCCGCTGCGCGCGCAGCCCGGCGGCGTGCTGGTGCGCGCCGGCCACACCGAGGCCGGCTGCGACCTCGCCGGGCTCGCGGGGCTGGAGCCCGCCGCCGTGATCTGCGAGATCCTCAAGGACGACGGCAGCATGGCGCGCCTGCCCGACCTGATCCCGTTCGCGCAGGAGCACGGCCTCAAGATCGGCGCCATCGCCGATCTCATCCATTACCGCAACCAGACCGAAAGCCTGGTCGAGCGTGCCGCCGACCGGCTGATCCAGACCGTCTACGGCGCGTTCCGCCTGATCGCCTACCGCGACACCAGCGCGCGCGAAACCCACCTCGCGCTGGTCAAGGGCGAGATCCACGCGGACAAGGAGACCCTCGTGCGCGTGCACGAACCCTTGAGCGTGATGGACTTCCTCGACGTTACCGGCGGCGGCCACTCGTGGCCGATCCTGGGCGCGATGGAGCGCATCGCCGAGTCGCAGTCCGGCGTGATCGTGCTGCTGCACCGCCCGGAAACCGCCGACGCCCTGCTGCACCGCATCAATCCGGCGCCGGTCGACAACCGCAAATACGACCTGCGCGACTACGGCATCGGCGCGCAGATCCTGCGCGACCTCGGCGTCGGCAAGATGAAGCTGCTGGCGAGCCCGCGCAAGATGCCCGCGATGGACGGCTTCGGGCTGGAAGTCACCGGCTATTCCGAAAAAGCATGAGCCACTGAAAAAAAGGACCACCATGGGAACCAACAAGGACACCTTCTCCGAACTCGACCCCGCCTACCAGGGCAAGGGGCTGAAATTCGGCATCGTCATGAGCCGCTTCAACCGCGACATCTGCGAGGGCCTGCTGTCAGCCTGCGAGGCCGAGCTGCTGCGGCTTGGCGTGGCCAGGCAGGACGTGCTGCTGGTCAATGTGCCCGGCGCGCTGGAACATCCGCTGGCGCTGCAGGAACTGGCGCTGTCCGAGAAATACGACGCGCTCATCGCCCTCGGCGCGGTGGTGCGCGGCGACACCTATCATTTTGAAGTCGTCTCGAACGAATCCGCGCGCGGCATCCTCGACGTCCAGCTGAAAACCGGCGTACCGATCGCCAATGCCATCCTCACCGTGGACACCGAAGAGCAGGGCCACAAGCGCATGGCCGAGAAGGGCCGCGACGCCGCACGCGCGGCGATCGAAATGGCCAACCTGCTGAAACGTCTCTGAGATGGCCGGCTCCCGCAAGATCGCGCGCGAGTTCACGCTGCAGGGTGTCTATGGCTGGCTGGTGGGCGGCGCCGACGTCACCCTGATCGCCGCCAACCTCAAGGAGGACGAGCAGTTCAGGCGCGCCGACGAGGCCTATTTCCGCACCCTGCTCTACGGCGTGCTGAAGGAGGAGGCCACGCTCGGCGAACGGATCGCGCCCCTGCTCGACCGCCCGCTCGCCGAGCTGTCGCCGGTCGAACGCGGCATCCTGCTCATCGGCGCGTACGAACTGCTGCACTGCCCCGACGTGCCGTGGCGCGTCGTCATCAACGAAGGCGTCGAACTCGCCAAGAAGTTCGGCGGCACCGACGGCCACAAGTACATCAACGGCGTGCTCGACAAGCTGGCGCAGGACGTGCGCGCGGTGGAAATCGAGCAGGCGAAAAGCAGGGGCTAGGATCTGGGAGTTAGGATCTAGGGAATGAGCGGCCGGAGGCCGCGAAATTTAACTAGCCCCTAGCCCCTAGCCCCTAGCCCCTAGCCCCTAGCCCCTAGCCCCTAGCCCCTAGCCCCTAGCCCCTAGCCCCTAGCCCCTAGCCCCTAGCCCCTAGCCCCTAGCCCCTAGCCCCTAGCCCCTAGCCCC